>JAFGDS010000079.1 GCA_016931995.1 Pirellulales bacterium | reverse complement strand
GTCTCCCACACCGGCTTGCACACCGTGTAGCAGATCTCCTTCGTCCGGGTCTCCCACACCGGCTTGCACACCGTGTAGTGGCATTCCTTCGTGCGGGTTTCCCATACCGGCTTGCACACCGTGTACGGGATTTCCTTCACGCAGGTCTCCCACACCGGCTTGCACACCGTGTAGTTGACCGTCCGCATCCGGGTCTCCCACACCGGCTTGCACACCGTGTACGTGCATGGCCGGTGGCAGGTTTCCGGCACGTACTTCGTGCAGTTGACCTGCTTCTGCTCGCAGACCCGCTCGTAGCAGGTCTTGTAGCACGTATGCTGCTGCTTCTCGTACACCACCTGCTTGCACGTCTTCATGACGGTATGGCACTGCACTTTGCAGCACGCATTGTCCACGCAGCAATCCCGCTGGACGCAGCGGTATCGTGCCACACCGCAGTAGCAGGCGTCTGCCGTGCTGGCCGCCAGCGCCGCCAGCATCGCGGCCGCGAGCGACAACCCCAACATCCTCTTCATGTCTTGCCTCCTAAAGCGACGTTCAACGCACAGGGCCTGGTCCGACGAACGTAGTCCGTCTTTTGCTTCTTCGGATACCCCAGCCGATGCACATTAACTCTCTTCGCTGTTTTGTCTTTTCGAGACGGCTGCGGCCGCCTACGTAGACGATCCAATGTGCCGGCAATCCGGGACGAATTGCAGGTAATATCGTCATTCTGGGCGGTGTGCTTGATATGGATGAGTAGGGACGTATACATTTTATGGGTAATATACGCCGATAGCGGGTGCGGAGCCTTTCTTTTCGGTCAAAAGCGTTGCGGCGAACACAACCCCTGCGGAAGTTCGGCTGCCCGCGTTGAAAAGACGTTCGCGGCGCGACCTGCCGATTGCGCGCCATGCGTGCCCGACACGCCGCCCGGCCCATAAAACATGCCGACAGCCCCCTCCGAGGAGGTGGTTGCTGCGGGTCGCGGCGTTTCCGGTGGTTTCGCGCCGAGTGCCGTTGCCCGTAGCTTGACGCTCCCCGATTCGCGACCTAAGTAACCTTAGTGTTTGCCGCCGGGCCCGGGGGTTGCGGCGGCGCGCGTTTGGGGCGAGGCGAAACCTGCGGGCTAGACCTCGGGTTTTCGGAACAAACTCATTAGCAGAGGAATGGTCCATCATGAGAAGGAATCGTTGCAGCGGCTTCACGTTGATCGAGGTGCTCATTGTCGTCGTGATTATGGCCGTCCTCGCGGCGACCATCATACCTCAATTTGCCGCGTCCACCAAGGACGCCAAGCAGAGCGCGCTGGACTTCAACCTCCATTCGCTCCGCTCGCAGATTGAAATGTACCGCATGCACCACCTTGGCAGCTATCCGGCCCTCACGGGCACCTCACTGCCGCAGTTGCTCACCACGACCAACGCGGCGGGCACGGCCGGTACCGGCACCGGGTTCCCGTACGGTCCGTACGTCGTCGGCGAACTGCCCAAGAACCCCTTCAACGACAGCAACGAGGTCGTGGCGGGCACTGGGTTGGCTGTTGTCGCCGGCGGCGCCGGCTGGCAATACAACGCCACCACCGGCGGCATCTGGCCGAACAACACCGAGTTCTTCGAGTGACTCGCCGCGGAAAGCGCCAGTAAGTCCAGCACCAAGATTACTCCGTGACGCCGTGGCCTCGTTCGCCTCGCCCGGCAATCTAAGCTAGGAAGTCACACCGGCCCCGCGCGGCCAGCCCGCGCGGGGCTGTTTTTTTGCGAAGCCGCAAGCGGCTTGCGAAAGCGGAAAGCCGATAACAGCTCCTTTTCCCGACCCTCGACCCCCGACCCCCGATCTCCGACCCCAGCCCTCTACTCCTCTTCACCGACTTCCTCCGGTTGGCCCAGAGCCTCGGCCAGAAAGCGGCCGGTGGTCGAGCCCTCCGTTCGGGCGATCCGTTCAGGCGTTCCGGCGGCCACCAAACGACCCCCCTCGTCCGCCGCGCCGGGGCCCAAATCGATAATGTAGTCCGCCGTTTTCATCATTTGCAGGTTGTGCTCCACGACGAGGAGCGAATGCCCAACCGACAATAGGGCGTCGAAGCAGTCCAGCAGTTGGACGATGTCGGCGAAGTGCAGCCCGGTGGTCGGCTCGTCCAAGATGAACAGGCACCGACCCCGCTTGGCGCTGGACATGTACGCGGCCAATTTCAGCCGTTGGGCTTCGCCGCCGGAGAGCGTGTTGGCCGGTTGGCCCAGCCGCACGTAGTCCAGCCCGACGTCGATGAGCCGCTTCAGGCGCGCCTGGACCTTGGTCCGGCCGCGGAAGAAGGTGAACGCCTCGCGGACCGTCATGTCGAGCACTTCGGCGATGTTCCGGCCGCGGTATTTCACGTCGAGAATCTCCTTGCGGTAGCGCGTGCCGCCGCATTCCGCGCAGCGCATGTACACGTCGGCCAGAAACTGCATGTCGATGAGCGTGTGGCCGTCGCCCTGACACACCGGACACCGCCCGCCGTCCACGTTGAAGCTGAAATGGCTGGCCGAATAACCTCGCGTCTTGGCCTCGACGGTTTCCGCGAAAACCGCCCGGATTTCGTCGAAGGCCTTCAAATACGTCACGGGGTTGCTCCGCGGGGAGCGGCCGATCGGGCTCTGGTCGACCAGGATCACGTCGTCGAGCTGCCCGTCGCCAAACACGTCGTCGTGCTCGTACGGCTTGGGCGCGTCCTTGCGAAGCCGGCGGCATAGAGCCGGGTAGAGCGTGCCCTGCACCAGGGTGCTTTTACCCGACCCGCTGACCCCCGTCACCAGACACAGCAGTCCCAGCGGAATCTCGATGGTGAGGTTCTGGAGATTGTGGCCCCGCGCGCCGGTCAGACGGATCCAGCCGTGCGCCGGGCTGCGCCGCCTGCCGCTTGGATGAATCCCCCGCCGGCCGGAGAGGTAGTCGCCCGTCAGGCTCTCCGGGGCGCTTTCCATCTCCTTGGGCGTGCCCTGGAACACGATCCGGCCGCCCCGTTCGCCCGCGCCGGGCCCGATCTCGATCACCTGATCGGCCGCGCGGAGAATCGCCTCTTCGTGCTCGACCACCACCACGGTGTTCCGCCGGTCGCGGAGCGCCACGATGGCGCCGATGAGCCGGTCGATATCGTGGGGATGCAACCCGATCGAGGGCTCGTCGAGCACGTAGAGCATGTTGACCAGGTTCGACCCGAGCGACGCCGTCAGGGCCACGCGCCGGACCTCGCCGCCGCTAAGCGTCCGCAGCGTTCGATCGAGCGTCAGGTAGCCCAGCCCCACCGTCTCGAGATAGGCCAGCCGCGCCTGGACCTGCTCCAACATGGTCCGGCCCACCGCCCGCTCGAAATCGTTCAAGGTTAGCTCGCGGAAGAAGACGGCGCTATCGCGGATCTTCATGGCGAAGATCTCCGCGATGTTCAGCCCGCCGATCCGCGCGGCAAGAGCCTTTGGATGTAGTCTCGCTCCGCCGCAGGCCGGACAAGGGCGGTAGCTCCGCCAGCGGCTCAGGAAGACGCGGATGTGCATCTTGTATTTGCGCCGCTGCAACCACGCGAAGAAACCGGCCAGCCCGCCGAACCGCCGCTCGGGTATCCCCTCGACAATCAACCGCGCCTGCCGCTCGTCCAGCGTGGAAAACGGCTCGTCCACGGGGATGTCGAATTCGTCGGCCAGCTCCATCAGCGCGTCCAGCTCGTGCATGTACGCCGGGCTGTTCCACGGGACAATCGCCCCCTCGCGGATCGACTTCGTCCGGTCCGGCACCACCAGGTCCATGTCCAGGTCGATGACGTTGCCGAAACCCTCGCACTCCGGGCAGGCGCCCAGCGGGCTGTTGAAGCTGAATAGCCGCGGCTCCGGCGCGGGGTAATCGATCCCGCACGCCGCGCACGACAAGCTCGCGCTCAGGTCGACCCGCCGCCACGCGCGGCCGTCCAACGGATGCGCCACGCCGAGGTCCGTCTGATCTTCCACGAACACGCAGCACTTGCCCTCGCCCTTGGCAAAGGCGGTTTCGAACGAATCGCGCGCGCGCTGGTCGGACATCCCACCCGCGCGGAGCCGATCGACCACGACGTACGTCGCGGCGTCGCCCGAGACGTTCCCGCCGGTCGGATCGGGAATGGCATCGTTGGCGAGGTCGATGATACGGCCGCCGGCCACGGCTCGGACGAACCCCTGTTCGCGCAGCCGACGGCTTTGCGCCGCGGCCGCCTCGGCGTCGGCGATGGGAAGCGGAAAGGCCACAAGCAGGCGGCACTCGGGCGGCAGGTCGGCCAGCATTCGGGCGGCGCTCTGCGGCGAATCGCGGCGGACCTCGCGCCCGCAGCCCTGGCAATAGACGCGGCCAATTTTGGCGAACAGCAGCCGCAAGTAATCGGCCGTTTCGGTGGCCGTGCCGACGGTGGCCCGGCTGGAGCGGCTTGCATGTCGCCCGGTCACGGCGATGGCGGGCGGGATGCCGTCGATCCGCTCGCACTCCGGCCGTTCCAGCCGCTGGAGGAATTGGCGGGTGTACGCCGAGAAGCTTTCGATGTAGCGCCGCTGGCCTTCCGCGTAGAGCGTGTCCAGGGCCAGACTGCTCTTGCCGCTTCCACTCACGCCGCAAAGCACGATCAGTTTCTGATGCGGGAGGTCCAGGTCGATCGCGTCGAGGTTGTGCACCTCCACGCCCCGCAAGGAAATCCGATGTTCGACGCCCATGGTTGCCTCACCCGGCCGCGGGCAGAAATACGCCAAACTACCATCGTACCACGTCCGCGGCCCACAAGCCAGTCCATGACGTTCCTCCCCTCTCCCGCTCGCGGGAGAGGGGCCGGGGGTGAGGGGACGGATCGGTCATGGAAACGCTCGGCGCCAACGGCACTGGCAAAGCCAGTGGCACACATGAAGCCAGTGGCGCACATGAAGCCGGTGGCGCACATGAAGCCAGTGGCAAAAAAGCAAAGCCCCGTGGCACGCGCGAAAGTCGCGGCGAGTCACGCGCCGCCGTAGAACCGGCGGACCACTTCCTCGGCGTGGAAGAGAAGCCATTGCGAGCTGGTGTACACGGCGTGGCCGGCCAGATGGTCGCCGATGCCGCCGGGCAGCGGGCCGTAATCCACCAGCAAGGTCGTCCCCGCGTCGGGCACGATGGCCCCGGCCTCGAACCGCTCCAGCGGTCGGGCTTTTGGCAGGTCGCTCTGCAAGAGATCGTCCAGCCGGTGGTCGGCCAGCCAACTCCGCCACGCGAGCACGCTGGGCATGATGTTCGTGCCCGCAATGCCCAACTGCTGCACGTAGTCGCCGTCCGCCGCCGAGAGCACGCGATCCAACTTGGGCGGGAAGGGCGCGCGGTATTCGGGCAGCCCTTCGGCCGGACGGTGGTTCACGAAGTGCAGCAGCTTCTCGTGGCCCGCCTGATTCCACCCATAGCGTATCGGCGTGCCAAACGTGACCACGTCGAGGGCCACGTTCGCCAATGGCGAAGCCGCCTCGCCCAGCAGCCGCCGGGTTCGCCTCCAGATAGGCACGTCCACGCAATGCACCAGCGGCCACGAGTAGTAGATTTCCGCGGCCTGGAAGAACTCGTCGATCGCCTCGCGATCGCCGGACAACAGATGCGTGGCCAGGGCGAACACGTTGCCCGCGTGGCTGTGGCCCCAAAGCAGAAACCGCCGCCCGGACGGCGGCTTCCGCGAGACCAATTCGTCGATCAGCCGCACCGCGCCGTCGGCGCGGCCAAGATGATGGTTCTCGCTCGACCAATGGAACCGTCGGACGGGGATGTGACGCCGGTCGGGCCGGTTGATGGCCGTCTCGAATCGCTGCGCGTAGTGGCCGGTGTAGTTGCCCACCTCGCTGGTGATGCGATCCACGATCCGTTTGATCACCCGCCGCACGGCGCCGCCGGCCTTGGGCGAAAGCCGCGCCAATTCGGCCACCACGCCCATCGCGTCGGAACCGACGAACGTGCCGTGGGCGAGATACACGGCCTCGACGCCCGCCGCCTCCAGGGCGTCGCCCACCCGACCCATCCGCCGCGCGAACTCCTCCGACCCCACGGGCGGATGCGCGCCCGGCTTGAACACGTGGTGCGGCGCGCTGGGCCGCGCGGCCGTGTACGACTGGTGGCGAAAGGTCTTGTTTGGCTTCATCGGGCGAAATCGCGGGCGGCTTCGAACCCAGCCCGGGCGCGGATCCCCTCGCCCGGCGGCCCCGCTTCGTTCATCGACCCAGGGCTTTGCCAGACATGAGGATTCTCCCACCCGGCTCCCCCGCGGGTTGCATCCTCCGTCGCCCGCTGGGTAAAATAGAACTCACCTGACAGAGGGGGCTTTGTTCTTCCACGCCAACGGAGATTATCCCATGAAATCATCCGCCTGGATCCTGACCACCTTGCTCCTGACGGTCGCGGCCGGCCGCGTCGAGGGCGCGGCCGGCGATATTCTACGACGGCTGCCCTCGCCGGGGCCATGTCCCACCGGACTGGCCTTCGACGGGACGTCCCTTTGGCTGGCCGACCGCATGACCGATCTCCTCTACGAGATCGACCCGACCGACGGCCGCGTGATCCGGCATATGCCCGCCCCAAGCTACCAGATCGAGAGCCTGGCCGCCGAAGGCAAGTATCTGTGGGCGCTCGACTCCAAGGAGAAGCTCGCGTTCAAGGTGAATCCCGAAACGGGCGTCACGGAGCGAACGATCGAAATCCCCGGCCGGTTGCCCCAGGGTTTGGCCTTCGACGGACGCGATCTCTGGGCGGCCGACTCCGAAGGCGATCGGATCTACCGGCTTTCCATCGACGACGGCAGCACCATCCAAAGCTTCGCGGCGCCCTCGGGCGATTCGCAAGGGCTGGCCTTCGAAGGCAACCACCTTTGGGTCTCGGACCGCACCGACGACGTGCTCTACATGGTCTGCCCCCAAACCGGCCGCGTGCTCCTGTGGGTTCGCGCCCCGTCGAAATACGCCCGGGGACTGGCCTTCGACGGCGAGGCCCTCTGGAACGTGGACTACCAGAGCGACACGATCTACCGCCTCGTTCCGCACGACGCGACCCCGATGGCGGCCACCGATCCGAAGGACCGGACCGTCCAGTACGTCCACCAGATCCGCAACTATGGGCCCGGCGAACTCACGTCGCTGGACGTGTACATGGCCGTGCCGACCGACTCGGACGCGCAGAAGCTGCTGGGCCAGCCGGTGTTCGAACCCAAGCCGGCCAAGTTTGTCACGGACCGTTGGGGGCAGCGGATCGCCCAATTCCACTTCCAAGACGTGCCGGCCGGGCAGGTCGTCACCACGTCGATGAAGCTCGACGTCCGGCTTTTCCAGACCCAGTTTTTCCTCGTGCCGGAGAAGGTGGGCGCGCTGGACGACGTGCCCGAGGAGATCAAGAAGCAGTACCTCGGCGACGGCACGAAGTTCCGCATCACCGACGAGCGGATTGCGAAAACGGCCCGGCAGATCGCGGGCTCCAAGACCAACTGTCACGAGATCGCGATGGACATCTTCGACCACGTCATCAAGAACACGCGGTACGTTCTGGACGACAGTTGGGAGGTGGCTCCCGAGGTGCTGCGGCGCGGGACGGGCTCGTGCTCGGAGTATTCGTTCGCGTTCATCGCGCTGTGCCGCGCGGCGGGACTGCCCGCCCGATACGTCGGCTCGATCGTGGTCCGCGGCGACGACGCCTCGACCGACTACGGCGTGTTCCACCGCTGGCCCGAGGTCTATCTACCCGGCTACGGCTGGGTACCCATGGATCCGTCCACGGGCCGCGGCGTCTTCAAGACGCCGGCCGACGTGGCGGCCGCCATCGGCAACCGCCGCAACGGCTACCTGATTACCACGCACGGCGGCGGCCCCTCCGACTATCTCCAGTGGGACTACAACTCCTCGGCGACGTGGAAATCGAAGGGCCCGTGCAAGATCGTCACGGAGCGCTTTGGCGAGTGGACGCCGCTGGAGCCGGAAGCGAAGAAGTAGGAGCCGGGGTGTGCCACTGGCTCCGCCAGTGCGAACGCTCCGACAAGCCACGCCGCGCCTCCGTGGTGAGCCAACGGCGGGACGTGACGCGTCTTTTGAGGGCATTGGCGGAGCCAGTGCCCTGGCACACCGAGAATCCGGCACGGACGAAGCCCGTGGCACACGGCGGATTACCCGCCGGCGAGGAGGCGGCGGCCTTTTTCGACGGCGGGGGTGCGGGTGGGTTCGGTCAAGTCATGGATGGCGTCCCACATGGCCTCGTCGGCCTCGGTCCACCGGCCGCCGCGCCGCGGCATGGCCGCCGCCGCCGTCTCGTAGAGCTTCCGCTTGCCGAAGCCCTTGGTCACCGCGCCCTCGACGAACCAGGCGAAGTTCGGGATGAACTTCGGCAGGAGCTTGCCAGTCGTGGCGATCAGCGACATGGCCCCGACGTACGCGCCAGTGTTGAAGAGGACGCCGATGGACGTCTTCGTGTGATCGCCGATGAGCGAGCCGACCTTGGTCGAGCCGGTGTCGATGGGCCGGCGACCGTCGAGGATGACGGACACGCTGGAGTAATCGTTCTTGAGGTCGCTGTTGGTGGTCATGGCCCCGAGATTGACCCATTCGCCGACGTAGGCGTGGCCGAGGAATCCGTCGTGGTATTTGTTCGAGTAGCCCTGGATGATCGACTCCTCGACTTCCCCGCCCACCCGGCAGACCGGCCCGATGGACATGCCCTCGCGACACTTCGCGCCCAGCAGGATCGACTTGGGGCCGACGTAGCAGGGCCCTTCGATCCGGGTGAAGGGGTGTGCCTCGACGCCTTCGTCCAGGTAGATGGGGCCGTGCTCGGCGTCGAGGACGACCATCGGATGGATTTTCGCGCCCGGGGCGATGAAGACGTCGTTCTTGCTCCCGCGAATCGCGCAGGGATCCTCGACCGCGCCCTCGATGCCGCTTCGACCGGCCGCGGCAAAGTCCCGGGTCAATTGCGCCGGGTTTTCCAGAACCAACTCCCACGTGTAGTTCCACGTGGGCATGTCGCACGAACACGGCTGGAGCGTCTTCTTGGCCGACTCGATCAGGGCGTCGATCGAGCCCGCGTTGAGCTTGGCCAGGTCTTCCCGCCCGACGCGGAGAAACAGGCACTCGCCGTCCTCGTCCAACTGGATGCGGCTGGGGCCGGTCGCCTGTTTGGCGATGGCGTCGGCTTTCGCGCGGGCGTGAACCACGAACAGGTCGTCGCCGGCGAGCGTTGTGGGATCGTTCACCGGCCACGCCGTCCGCGCCCGATAGGCGTCGGCCATGTAGGGCGGACAGAAGCACGCCACGCTGGCCGGCTTGGTGGCCGCCACGAGCTTCTCGCCCAGCGACGTGATCCCGCACCGCAGCTCCCAAATCGGCCGCGACAGGGCGACCGGATCGAAATGGAACCGTTTTGGGCCGGGAAGATCAATAAGAATCAATCGCATCGAGCAGTCTCCTCCATCCTGACGCCGCGCAATGAGTCATCCTGAGCGCGGCGAAGGATCTCGTTGGCGTGGTACCAGCCGAGATGCTTCGCCGCGCTCAGCATGACGGCTCGGTCCCTACGGCGCGTCGGGCATCTTGGCCTGGATCCACTCGTAGTAGTCGAGCATCTTCAGTTGGCTCGCCGCGTCCCGGTCGACGATGACCATGGCGTTGCGGTGCAACTGCAACGCGCTGGCCGTGATCATGCTGGTCACGGGGCCCTCGATCGTCGCGGCGATGGCGGCCGCCTTGTTCACGCCGTTGGCCAAAAGCAGCAACCGCCGGGCCTCCAGGATCGTGCCCACGCCCATCGTGATCGCGTAGATGGGCACCTGCTCCGGCGCGTCGAAGAACCGGGCGTTGTCGTCGATGGTTTGCTTGGCCAGCGTCTTGATCCGCGTCCGCGAGCCCAGCGAACTGGAGGGCTCGTTGAAGGCGATGTGCCCGTCGCTCCCGATCCCAAGGATCTGAAGGTCGATCCCGCCGCATTCGACGATACGCTGCTCGTACCACTGGCAAAACGCCTCGTAGTTGTCCGTCGTGCCGGAGGGGATGAAGATGTTCTGCTTCGGGATGTTGATGTGCTTGAACAGGTTCTCGTACATGAAGTAGTGGTAGCTTTGCGGGTGTTTCCGCGTCAGGCCGACGTATTCGTCGAGGTTGAAGGTGGTCACCTGGGAGAAGTCCAGCCCTTCATCCTGGTGCATCCGCACGAGCTCCTGGTAGAGCCCTAGCGGGGTCGAACCGGTGGCCAGCCCCAATACGGCGTTGGGCTTCGTGTTGAGAACCTTGGCCACGACCCGCGCGGCCGTCAAACTCATGTCCTGGGCGTTTTGCGTGACAATGACTTCCATCGTTGGGACTCGGGGATTGGGATTCGGGATTCAAAACCGCTCGCGGCTTCGCACGAACCTGCTAAGAGACGTATTTAGCGATGAAATCGACCGCGCCGCCGACGGTATCGACGGACAACGCCGCCTCGTCGTCCATCTCGATGCCGAATTCGGCCTCGAAGGCGGCCACGAGTTCAACCGATTGGGTGCTCTCCGCGCCCAGATCGAACACGAAATGGCTTTCGGGCAAGATCATGTCGTCCGACACGCCCAGCACGTGGCGGATCACCTTCCGGACGCGTCGTTCCACTTCCGCTTTGTCCATGGTCTTCTCCTGTGCTAACCTCTCGGGCGCCACTGCTGGCTTGTCCAGCAGTGTTTCTCCCTCGGAATCCGCCCTGTTCTCCCGCTGAATTTGCCGGGCACTGCTGGACAAGCCAGCAGTGGCGCCCCATGTCAATTCACGTTCCTATTCGCTCAACCGAATCCGCACGTCGGCCACCATGTTGCCCACCGCGGCCGGGCCGGCGATCATCGGGTTAACGTCCAGCTCGACGATCCGGTCGAAATCACTGATCAACTGCCCCACCCGCACCAACGACTGGCTGATGCCCTCCAGATCGGCGCACGCGCCGCCCCGGGCGCCTTCCAGCAGATGATACGCCGTCACCTGCTGGACCATCCGCGCGGCCGTGTGCTCGTCGAGCGGCGCCAGGCCAAACGTCACGTCCTTGAACAGCTCGACGTAGATCCCACCCAGCCCGAACATCACCGTCGGGCCGAACGACGGATCCCGCTTGGCCCCGAGAATGATTTCGTATCCCTGCGGGATCATCCCGCGGACCAGAAGGCCGACGATCCGCGCCTCCGGCGCGATCTGGCCCACGTGCCGGAGGATCCGGGCGTACGCCTCGCGGACCGCGTCGGCCGAGCGGAGGTCCAAGGCCATGCCCTTCACTTCCGACTTGTGCACGATCTCGGGGCTGACCACGCGGAGCACCACGGGATAGCCGATCTGGTCGGCGAAGGCCACGGCCTCGTCCGCCGACGCGCACAGCCGGCACGAGGGCACGGGAAGGCCGTACACGCCCAGCACCGCCAGCGCCTGATCCTCGTTGAGGTAACCCGCCGGCGCGCGGTCGAGAATCGCCGCCACGGCTTCGCGGTCGACGGCGATCGGCGCGGGCCGCGCCACCGGCTGCTCGCGCCACCGGCGGACCCGTTGCACGTCGGCCATCGCGTCGCACGCCCATTCCGGCAGGATGTAATGCGGAATGCGCGCGTCCTGCAACAGCCGGATGCCCGAACCCACGTCGGCCGCGCCCATGAACGAGCACGCGATGGGTTTCGCGGCGCCCTCGTGCACGTCGCAAATCCCCCGGGCAATGGCGTCGATGTCGGTCATGGATTGCGGCGTCAGGATCACCAGCGCCTGATCGACGTTCGGGTCGTCGAGCACGGCCTCGAGCGCCGCGTTGTAACGGTCCGACCGGGCGTCGCCGATCACGTCCACCGGGTTCTTCACGTTGGCCGCGGCGGGAAGCGCGTCGCGGAGCCGGGCGGTGGTGGCCGGCTCGAACCGCGGGATGGACAGGCCCATCCGCACCGCCGCGTCCGTGGCCATCACGCCGGGACCGCCCGCGTTGGTCACAATCGCCAGCCGGTCGCCCGCGGGCAAGGGCTCGTACGTCAAGAGCACGGCCGAGTTGAACATCTGCTCGATGCTGGTGACGCGGATGATGCCCGCCTCGCGGAACACGGCGTCGCACACGGCGTCCTCGCCGGCCAGCGAGCCGGTATGGCTGCTGGCCGCGTCGGCCCCCTGCGGCGTCCGGCCCGATTTGATCGCCAGGATCGGTTTCGCTCCCGCGCCCCGCGTCACCCGCCGCGCCGCCTCGATCAGCCCACGCCCGTCGCGCAACTCCTCGAGGTACAGCAGGATCACGTCCGTTTGCGGGTCGTGGTGCAGGTAGTCAAAAAGCTCGATTTCGGTGACGCCCGCCTTGTTGCCGAAGCTCACGAACTTCGAGAACCCGATGGCTTTCTCCCTGGCGTAATCGAGCACCGCCGTGCACAGCGCGCCCGACTGGCTCAAAAACGCGATCCGCCCCGCGTCGGGCATCTTCCGCGCGAACGAGGCGTTGAGCATTACCGCGGAATCGGTGTTGATCACGCCCAGGCAGTTCGGACCGATCATCGCCATGCCGTACTCGCGGCAGATGGCCTTCAGCCGCTCCTCGCGCGCGACGCCCTGCGGGCCCACCTCGCGGAATCCGGCCGAAATGACAATGACCGACTTGATTCCCTTCTGCCCGCACTGCTGGAGAGCCCGCTCGACGACGTTGGCGGGAAAGACGATGACTGCCTGATCGACGTCGTCGGGGATATCGACCACGTAGCGGTACGCCTTCACGGCGCAGATGCTGCGCTTGCCCGGCGCAATGGGGTACACCGTCCCCTGAAAACCGCTCGTCAAGATGTTGTGGAAGATATCGTAGGGCACCGTGTCCGGCGTGGGCGTGACCCCGCAAACCGCCACGCTCCGCGGACTGAAAACGGCGTCCAAGGGATGCGTGGCGCCGGCGGCCCGAGGCTCCATTGGCACGCTCCTCGACGCTGAAGTCATCATGCGTTCTCCCCCGCTCCGGTTTGACCATTGGCTAGAATGTAACGCGCCGCGTCCGCTCCGCCAACCGGCGCGGCGGGTTTTTCGCCCGTTTCGGGCGTCACGGCGCGATCACGCCCCCCTACCTCGCAATACCTCTCGCGCGGCCGACACCGTGGCTTCGATCTCGCCAGGCCCGTGGGCCGTCGAGACAAACAACGCCTCGTATTGGCTGCACGGCATGTAGACGCCCCGGTCCAGAAGGCCGTGGAAATGCCGGGCGAACGCCTCGGTGTCGCACGCGGCCGCCGCGTCCCAGTTGGTGACCGGACCCGGATGAAAGAAGAGCGTCATCATCGAGCCGCACCGCTGGAGGCAATGTGGAATCCCCGCCTGGGCCGCCGCCGACTCCAACCCCGCGGCCAATTGGGCCGAGGTCTCTTCGAGCCGTGGGTAGGGGTCCTGGTCGCGGAGGTATCGCAGCGTGGCGATGCCGGCGGCGGTGGCCAGGGGGTTGCCGCTGAGCGTGCCCGCCTGAAACACTTTGCCCGCCGGCAACACGTGGTCCATCACGTCGGCCCGGCCGCCGTACGCCCCCACGGGCAGCCCTCCGCCGACGATTTTGCCCAGCGTGGTCAGGTCCGGCCGCACGCCCAAGAGGCTCTGCGCCCCCCCGTACGCCACGCGAAAGCCCGTCATCACCTCGTCGAACGCCAGAAGCGCCCCGTACCGCGAACACAGCTCGCGCAGGGCCGCCACAAACGCCGCCGAGCCGCGGACGCAGCCCATGTTGCCGACGATAGGCTCGCAGATCACGCACGCGATCCGCTGCCCGTGCCGCGAAAATGCCTCGGCGAGGCCGTCCACGTCGTTGTACCGCAGCACGAGCGTGTCGCGCGAGGTGCCGGCGGTCACGCCCGGCGAATTCGGTACCGAAAGCGTCGCCGCCGAGCTGCCCGCCGCCACCAGCAGGCTGTCCACGTGGCCGTGGTAGTTGCCGGCGAACTTCACCACCAGGTCCCGGCCGGTGAACCCCCGGGCCAGCCGGATCGCGCTCATCGTGGCCTCGGTGCCGGAGCTCACCAGCCGCACCTTCTCGACGGACGGCACGGCCTCGATCAACAGTTCGGCCAGCTCGCTTTCGGCCTCGGTGGGCGCGCCGAAGCTCGTTCCCCGGGCCAGGGCGTCTTCCAACGCGGCCAGAACGACCGGATGGCGATGCCCGAGGATCATCGGACCCCAGGAGCCGATGTAGTCGATGTAGCGGTTGCCGTCGAGGTCGAACAGATAGGCCCCGTCCGCCCGGTCGATGAACACCGGCTCCCCGCCCACGGCCCCGAACGCCCTCGCCGGGCTGTTCACCCCGCCGGGGATGAGCTTCTTTGCCCTCTCAAACGCCGCCTTGCTGGCCGCCCGCTTCATGCCGTTTGCTCCCGAAGACACCTGATCTGTCGCCACGTCATCCTGATTCGTTGCCACGTCATCCTGAGCGAAGCGAAGGATCTCGTTCGCCGGTGCGTCCTCGTTGGTCGGGGTTCCACTACTGGCTTGCCCAGCAGTGCCGTTCCCTGTCCCCCGCTGCCCGATTCTGTCACACGCCCGCCGATCCCACAACACGCGCCCCCAAGTCTCGGACGTTGACGCCGAACACCGCCGTTTGGAGATGTCGAGATGCCTTGAGAAGATCAACAGCCCCGCCACCCCCCCGAGAGTGCTGGTTCGGGTGAGCGAATCGACGGGAGTGAAACCGAGGGCTGTTCTTGCTTTACCCCTTTACCCCTCCGGGGAAAATCGCCGGAATTCCAGCTCCGTTGTGTCAGGAATCAGCATTGGGCGGCTAAGCAATAGTAGCTGTGGTATGGTGGGCATTACGCTCTCCGGAATACCGGAGTAGTCGGGAGGGAGTGGCAAAAATGAAGCGTTTGATTGCTGTATCCGCCGCGGTCGTGATCCTGATCGGCCTCGCGCAAGCCCAGGGCGCCATCACAACGTATAACACAAGAGCTTCGTGGGAAGCCGCTGTCGGTGGAAGCGGCTGGTTCTGGGAGGAGGACTTCAACAGTTTTCTCACAGACACGGAGTTCAGAACCGGACCGGTCGATCTTGGGGAGTTCACCTTGCAGCAAGACGGACCGGATGTCTTCGGTACCAGCTACAATCGCATCGATGTCGCGCCGTTTTTCTACGTGAACATTGACGCTTCGCCCTATGCCCTGGTGCTCGTGAATCACGACGCCACGGATACCACGGTCGATATGGTCTTCGACGCTCCCATTTGGGCGTGGGGAGCCGAGTTCAACCTGGGGCTTCAGGGTGAACTGCTGGCGGTGGTGAAGCATGCGGGCGGTGCGGAAGAGACCATTGCCGTGCCCAACCCGAGCGACCCATTCTTCTTCGGATTCACGACCAATCCCATGGAGTGGATCGAGTCTATCACCTTCGTGCCTCAGAAGACGATCTCAGGCACCGTGGAAGCGTTTGCCATGGACAATGTCGTGGGAGCGCCTATTCCTGAGCCTGCCACCTTCGTCATTTGGTCGCTGCTCGGCACGCTGGCCATCGGTCTGGGCTGGTTGCGGCGCAGGGTCGGTTGATCCAAGTGCCGTTTGTATTACACACGGAAACCCGCGTCGAATCCGGCGCGGGTCTTTTTTTGCCTCGACCTGTTGCGCCGCGCGGATTCGTTGGGTTTCCCTCCCCGATCCTCCGACGGGAGGGGGTTGACCAGGGTGTGACCGCCCTCACTCTGGCAGGATCGGCCCGAACGCCGAAACGACAAGTCTCGCCTCGAATGGTCATGGCCCACCTTCCGCCACGTGGACGTGGCACGGCAAACCCACCTTCCCGGGCTTTAGCCGGCTTTGTCGTCAAACGGCTTTTGGGTAGACTTGAACGGCGCGGGCCCGTAGCTCAGCGGTTAGAGCAGGGGACTCATAATCCCTTGGTCGGAGGTTCGAATCCTCCCGGGCCTATTTTGGGTGCCTGGTGAACAGCCACCGGCCAAAAAGCCAAAGGAAGGACCCGACGATGGCAAACACGAGAAAACGATCGCCGCGGAACCGCACGCTCATGGTGAGCCCCGATGAACGCCCGTGGCTACTGTCCAAGTTGACCGTCCAACGGCCCAAGACCCCGTTGGCAGCGCCGGCTGAAGGAACGATTCTTGGCGACTTCCGCGACTGGGTGGGTTTGCTTCCGCGCAACCACGTTGACCTGCTCTTTTTGGACCCACCCTACAATCTGGACAAGGAGTTCAACGGCAGGCGATTCTCCCGGAAAGACGTTGGCGAGTATACAGCGTGGCTGGATGGGATCATCGCCCTTCTGTTGCCGCTACTAAAACCGACCGCAACTGTCTATATCTGCGGTGACTGGCTGACATCCGTGTCCGTCTTCTCGGCGGCCTCGCGTCATTTGACTGTGAGAAACCGGATATCGTGGGAACGCGAGAAAGGGCGAGGGGCCAAACGGAATTGGAAGAACGCAAGCGAGGACATCTGGTATTGCACGGTGTCGGAAGAATATACGTTCAATGTCGATGCAGTTAAGTTGCGGAGAAAGGTTCTGGCGCCGTACACGGACTCAAGCGGTTCCCCGAAGGATTGGGTCAGGTCTCACAATGGCGGATACCGTGATACCCATCCCTCCAATTTATGGACCGACATCACGATTCCGTTCTGGTCAATGCCGGAGAACACGAACCATCCGACCCAGAAGAGCGAGAAACTGCTCGCGAAGCTTATTCTTGCCAGCTCCAATCCAGGCGACTTTGTGCTAGACCCGTTCCTTGGCAGTGGGACAACTTCCGTTGTGGCAAAGAAGTTGGGACGGCGGTTTCTGGGGATCGAGTGCGACGAAACCTACGCCCTGCTTGCAGCCAAGCGACTTGAGATGGCGGAGAGCGAAAAGGGAATTCAGGGATTCTCCGATGGCGTCTTCTGGGAGCGTAACACGCTCGCATTGCAGCGTGACAAAACGAAGCCCAGCTTGGCTGAACGCGTCCTTTTTTGACCAGACCGCTTGTTTCCTTCCAAATCGGCGTTGTAGCGAAGAGTGCTTCTCGCTATAGTCCGCGCCGCTATGGAAAGCGAGAAAACAAGCGCCAACGTACTTTCCGAACTTGTCGCGTTCTTGTGCGCGTATAGCCGGGAGCATCCTGAATGCACAAAGGACGCTCTCGCCAGGGCCACCGCCGATCGTTTCCGCTTGGAGAAGAAGCGGTCGGTCTATGTCGGAACGGACTTTTTTGTTTGCTTCTCCAAAGCAAGCGGGGCCTCGTTTTCGAACACAGTGGTCGCCCTATCCAAGATCAAGCAGTACAACCATCTGCCGTTTATCGTATGTGTGGTGCGACCATACGGTGTGGAAGCCCTTCTTGCGAACGCGACTTTCCTGAAGAAAGTCAGCCACGATTCCCAACAACTCACAATCAACAAGATTCGTGGCAGCATCAACGGAAGCGACATACTCCGCGAGTATTCGGATATCGAGAATAAGCCCGAGAACTTCGACACGCTCTTCGCCATTCATCAGGAGTTCACGTGGGAGGAAAACCTGGCGTGTATTGTTGAGTGCACCCATGCCATAGCTGCGACAGGACGCCGATTCGAGCCGAGCGCGGAGGAGCGGTGTAGAATACTCGATTCCGCAAGGCTTGCAGAAGCCGTGATTGGAAGTCCCGAGTATCTTGAATTCGAAAGAGAATTGTCAAGCATTGTGGAGACACGGCGCGACGCGATCTTACAGGCCGCGCAAAACAAGAACGGCAAGGAACGAGGTGACCAGATCGAGCGAATCATCACCGAAGCCGAGAACCTCCACTCGCTTGAGGATCTCGCACGAGATCTCGCCTCTGGGACAAAACTCCGAATCGACATCAAAACCAAACTGCTGGACCGGGCGTCGAATCCAAAAGCGTACAACATCGACAAAGCCCTGCGCCTCCTGGCGAAGGGCAACACCGTGTTTTGCTTCTTCTTCGTGGGCATAGATCGCGGGCGCGTCCTGACTCGCCTTGTGCCCGTGCTTGACTGCACGATCCTCTCGGCTACACGCGTCCAACCCCATTGGGCTGGTCGCGACTCTCGTGGAGTGACTCAGTTGACGGGTGATCTCACCCACATCTTCGAGCCTTCCTATCGCGGCTTGGTCGATGTCGCGAAGGCGGAAGCCTTCCTGAGTCGCCTGATCGACCTGAAGGAATGGCGGGATATCCAGTAAAATACCCCCGCGGGGGAGGCAAATGTGGGCGTACGGTATAGGCCACCCACCCCTCGTCTTGACCCGCCCCGGCGAACCGGCTATCCTTTGAGTATCTGGCGCCTGTCCCCCGTCGAGGCGAGGGCCCAGCAATTCGGGTGGTATTCCCATGCGGCATTTGCTCCTATTGGCGTTGCTTTTAGCGCTAGCCGGACGCCGGCCTTAGGGGCGATACGTCGCAGACAAACCGTGAACCTAGCGACCCCAAGGCCAAACGAAGGCGTTGGGGTTTTTTTGTGGCCCAACCTCACTTCCCAAAGAATTCCGCGCGTACCATGACTGAATCCAACGACCGAAAGATCGTCATCTTCGACACCACGCTCCGCGACGGCGAGCAATCGCCCGGGGCAAGCATGAATCTGGCCGAAAAAATGGAAGTGGCCCAGGCCCTGGTCGATCTGGGCGTGGACGTGATCGAGGCGGGCTTTCCGATCGCCTCGCCCGGCGACTTCGAGGCCGTCCGCGAGATTGCCCAATCGGTCCAGGGCTCGGTCATCTGCGGCCTGGCCCGTTGCCGCGAGGCCGACATCGACCGCGCCTGGGAGGCCGTCCAGCACGCCTCCAAGCACCGCATCCACGTCTTTCTGGCCACCAGCGCCATCCACCGCGAGCACAAGCTCCGCATGGGCAAGGACGAGATCATCCAAAGGGCGATCGACGGCGTCCGCCGCGCGAAGGGCTACTGCGCCGACGTCGAATTCTCGCCCGAGGACGCCTCGCGCACCGAAATCGACTTTCTCACCCGGGTGGTCGAGGCCGCCATCGACGCCGGCGCCACCACCGTGAACATCCCGGACACGGTCGGCTATTCAACGCCCTCCGAGATGTACCGCGTCATCCACGCCCTCCGCGAGCGCGTGCCCAACATCGACCGGGCGGTCCTGAGCGTGCATTGCCACAACGACCTGGGCCTGGCCGTGGCCAATAGCCTCGCCGCGGTCGAGGCCGGCGCGGGCCAGATCGAATGCACCATCAACGGCATCGGCGAGCGGGCCGGCAATTGCTCGCTCGAGGAGGTCGTGATGGGTCTGCGCACGCGAAACGACCACTACCACGCCCACACGCAAATCCAAACCCGGCGGCTCGTGCCCACCAGCCGGCTGGTCTCCAGTGTGACCGGCATCCACGTCCAGCGGAACAAGGCCATCGTCGGCCAGAACGCCTTTGCCCACGAGGCGGGCATCCATCAGGACGGCATGCTCAAGGAGCGCACCACGTACGAAATCATGCGGCCCGACGACGTCGGCTTCGCCAAGACGGACCTCGTGCTGGGAAAACACAGCGGCCGCGCCGCCCTCATGGACCGCGCCAGGACGCTCGGCTACCACCTCACACCCGAACAGCTCGACGCGGTCTTCGACCAGTTCAAGGTCCTCGCCGACAAGAAGAAGGACATCTACGACGGCGACGTCGCTTCGCTCATCGAGCAGCAGATGATGACCGTGCCGGAGCGTTGGTCGTTCGAGTCGTACCACGTGGAAACCGGCACGGGCCGCACGCCCCAGGTGGAGCTGGCGCTGCGCCGCGGCGAGCAGGTTGTCTCGACCACGATGTCCGGTGGCGACGGCCCCATCGCCGCGGTGTTTCTCGCCATCGAGCAACTCACCCAAACACCGGCGGTGTGCAAGGACTTCCACGTCCACAGCGTCACCGTGGGCAAGGACGCCCAGGGCGAGTCGCAAGTCGTCCTGGAACACGAAGGCCAGCTCTACCGCGGCCGCGGCGTCTCAACCGACAGCGTCGAGGCCAGCGCCAAAGCGTTCCTCCACGCGATCAACCGCATCGTGGCGATCAAAAACCACCAAACCCCGGCCCAAACGGCGGGCACGGGGAAGGAATAACGATGAGGATTTCACCACGGAGACACGGAGAACACGGAGAAGGAAGACGGGCTAGACGTTGGCGCCAGGGTGCCACTGCTGGCCGGGCGCCATGCCCACGCTTGTCGTGGGTATGTTCCATCGAGGAATCCGATGCATGGCCACGCAAGCGTGGCCATGGCGCCCGCCACGATTTCACGAGATGCGCTCTGGCGGAGCGTTGAATGATTGATGGTCCAAAACGGCCGACGGTTGCACCGTGCATCCAATGCCCGTCTCCGTGCCCTCCGCGTCTCCGTGGTGATCTCGACCTTTTGAGGTGACGAACGACCGGCCGAGTGGCGGAATCGGCAGACGCTCGGGATTTAAAATCCCGTGGGCACACGCCCGTGCGGGTTCGAGTCCCGCCTCGGCCATTGACAAGCGTCTTCCCTCTCCCGCGAGCGTGGGAGAGGGGCAGGGGGCGAGGGGATCTCGACACAGTCGGCGCGAACCTGCCCCTGTAGGAGGCGACTCCCGTCGCCGATTCACCGGGCATCGTGCGTCAGAACCGCATCGACAACCCGCGGCCACAACGCCCGCGGCGGACGCCCCTGGCGCCGGGCGTGCTCAAATTCGTACGCCCACGCGATCGGACCGATGACTACGTTCGCCGGTCGTTCCGTTCTCGTCGGCGTTGTCGCATCGGTTGCTGCCGTCTCTTGCTCCGTGTCCAATCGCCGCAGTGCGATTCTCCTGGCCGGTGCTCCCGCAGCCAATTGTCGTGGTCCAATGAAACGCCTGTCCGCTTCGGGAGTTTCCTGCTTGCCGGTTGGGACGACGACACCAGCGGCTTGCGACGTGCCGACTTGCGATCCCCAATTCGCCGCGAGAATAGCCAGGTCTAGGTCGTCCACAAGGCCGTCATTGTTGAAATCGCCGTCAGCCCACGACATACCGGACATACACCAATGCGCCGCCAGGATTGCCGCGTCGGCCGCGTCGACTGTTCCGCTCCTGTTGGCGTCGCCGGGGAGGGCGGGCGAGTCGTTGGCCTTGATTAGGAAGCCATCAGCAATACCACCGTACGTCGAAGCCCATCCGCCGGACATACCCGCGTCCGGAGAGTATGTGAGTCCACAGATGAAAAGGTTGCCTGCGCCATCCGTGGCAATGTAGGAGGCACGGTCCGTATTCGATCCGCCCAGATACGTGCTCCAGAGATGTGCACCCGTGGAGCCGGAGAGCTTGACGACGAAACCGTCGCCAGACCCGGCAAATGATGTGGCCCAGCCGCCGGCGATGCCCCAGCCTGTCGAGTTGGTTTCTCCGCAAGCGAAGACGTTGCCCCCGTCATCTGTGGCAATGCCCCACGCAATTTCAGAACTCGTGCCCCCGAGGTACGTGCTCCAGAGGTGAGCACCGGTCAAGCCAGACAATTTGATGACAAAACCATCATCGGACCACCCCTGTGGATCACCCGCCGTGGTATCCCATCCGCCGGCAATGCCCCAGCCTGCGGAGCAACTGGATCCACAGACGAAGACGTCATTCTGAATGTCCGTGCAAACAGAGCGGGCCCACTCGCCACTTGCCCCACCCAGGTACGTGCTCCAAAGGTGAGCACCCGTGGAGTCGGAGAGCTTAACGACAAAGCCGTCGCTGGACCCTGCGTATGACGTATCCCACCCACCGGCAACGGCCCAGCTAGTGGAGTAGGTGGTTCCACAGACGTAGACGTTGTTCTCACCGTCGGTGGCCACCGCGCTGGCTTCGTCGTGATTGTCCCCACCCAGGTACGTGCTCCAGAGGTGAGCGCCTTCGGAGCCGGAGAGTTTGACCAAGAATCCGTCATCATACACACTATGCAATGTGTCCCATCCGCCAGAGAAGCCCCAATCGGACGAATAGGTTTGTCCACAGACGTAGACGTCACCCGAGCTGTTTGTGGCAACGCCCCACGCACTCTCGGCGCTTGATCCACCTAGGTACGTACTCCAGACGTGAGTACCCGTTGAGCCGGAAAGTCTGACGACGAAACCGTCACTGGCCCCTCCAAGCGATGTGTCCCATCCGCCCGAGATGTTCCAGTCAGACGATTCGGTTGACCCGCAGACGTAGACGTTGCCCGAGGTGTCTGTGGCGACGTCCCATGCAGTCTCGGCATTCGAGCCGCCCAGGTAGGTGCTCCAGAGGTGATCGCCTGTTGAGCTGGAAAATTTGACAACGAAACCGTCACTTGATCCTCCAAGCGACGCATCCCACCCATCGGAAATGCCCCAGTCAATCGACTTGGTCGATCCACAAACGTAGACGTCGTCCGAGCTGTCGGTGGCAACGCCCCAGGAATTGTCCATAGCCGATCCGCCCAGGTAGGTGCCCCATTCGACGTTGGGATCGACCACCAATTCGACCTCTGGATCGAAGGTGCCCGTGATCGCAAAGGTGTACGTATCGGCGTCGACAAGCTCGAAACACCCGGCGACCTCAACTTGTTCGCCGTCGATCATCTGGTAGATGTACGGCGCGTCGTCCACCAGGTCGCCGAACTCCGTGGGAACGTGCAATTGGCCTTCCTCGTCAAGCCACAGCGCACCGGCGCCGGCGTAGCTGATTTCGATCTGCCGGTGGTCGGCGCCGGGTGCTACGTGAAACTCATATTTCAGGCTCCGCCGCTGGCCGAAGGTCACCAGGTCGATGCCCTCGTACAGGCCGGGGTAGGTGACCGTCTCGAACGAGGCGACGGCCTCGCGCCAGTTGGACTCCTCGCCAAGGAAATAGTTCATTACCGTCTCGGCGGGATCGGTGCCCAGCGGCTCGACCGCCGCCGCGCCGTCGAAGGTGACTGCGAGACGGATCGAGCGGGTCACGGTCTCCTGTGGTTCCTCGAAGGGGACAGTTCCATTCTCGTTGTGCGAAAGCCGGGACAGTCCCCGGCTAGGCGCCATCGGATCGTCGTTCGCAACCGGTCCGGCGACTGTCTCCTCCTTGAATAGCTGAATGACCGGGCCTGCGTCCGTGTGCAACACGTTGGCCCCAGAGCCGAAGAAGGCGTAGCGCACCGACGCGTCGGCCCACTGGCCCCGGTTCTCGACAAACAACGCCGGCGATACGTCCATCAGTTGGATCGCCTCGTCAAGCGTTGTTGAGCCCGCGGCCGTCAATAACCGCCGATCCTCCAACGGCTCAACCCCCAACCGGCGTGTCGCAACGCCGAACCGCCGCGACGAAAACCTCCGACCGAGATTCCTATATCGCGCGGGGCCGAAAGGCGCATTGGACATGGACGTGTGCCTCCCGTGCCATTCGAGAAGGAAGGTGTTTTTGAAAAGGGTAGGGAGTTTCAAAGAACCGGGTGGATCCGCAGGGCCGTTTTTACTGCGGTGAAGGTCGCCCCTAGTATAGCTGGCAGCAGTACCACCTTCAAGCAGGGAAGACGCCTACTTTGCTCAGACTCCTCGCTCGTGGCAGGTGTTTCTCTGCCACGTCCTGCCCCAAGAAACCCCAACACCGCCTGCAAGCGTTCTGCCTGCCGGCGGCGTTTTCAGTGGAGGCGGCGGGAATCGAATTATCGCAAGAAACCTCGGGAAAACGGCACCTTTCTTGTCCAGGCGGCGCGCAATCCGGCGCGCCCCAAAGGTGGCTGTCGGAGGAGGAGGTCCACGCGCTCGAAAACGTGCCCGAGAACGTCCGCGCGATTCTCCAGCGGTTGGGGATTCTTGCCCCCGGGGCATCGACGGAGGAGGGACGGTCGGTAGACTGATTTTGTCGGTCGGGGCTAGCTACCCCTTGCCGGCCGGCGCGGCTTCGGGTCGCCTACCCTTCCCGAGCCCGCCGGCTGGACCGGCGCTTGAAAGGGTAGGATCATGGCAAAGTCTCGTCGCCCCGAGCCGGACGAGTTGGAAACGGCTCATCGACTGGCTCTCGTCTGTGCGGAGAACCTCCGTTGGCTGGCCGATGGGATTCAGTTCCTTCGGGATGGATCGGGCAAAGACGATCCCGCCGTGCCGCCCATGGTGGCCCAGCGCGTCCGCAACAGCCTTAATCGGTTGGTCGAGGTCTTGCCCCAGGTCCAGAGCGTGTCCGCGGCGGTCCGTGGGCGGTTTCTTCGCGCGGCGCCCCGGGCCGTGGTTCTCGGCGGGCAGGCCGGCACGTCGGCGCACGAAGCGGTCTTTGAGTTGACCGGGGACGTGCTGTACCTCGCCCAGGCGCTTTTGCGTCGGCACGTCGGGGACGCGGCGGCCCTGCGGGAACGTCTGTCCGGCGGCGCCCTGGACCGCCTGCGCCACGACGAATTAGTCCCGGTGGAGGCGATGCTCCGGCGGGAATTCGAGTTGGCCAGAGGCCCCGCGCCCGTCGATGCCTCCACGCCCGCGTGGAATCGCGAGGGCCGCACGCTGAGTTTCCGTGGCAAGGTGGCCCGGAAGTACCCGCGCGACGCGCCGGAGCAATTCACCGTGCTGGACGCCTTCCAGCGCGCCGGTTGGCCGGCGGACCTGCCGAGCCCTCTGGCGGAGTTCAAGGGACCGAAGGAACTGCGCGGCATGGCGTCCGCGCTGAATCGCGCGCTGACCGGCATGAAGTTCTCCTTTCGGACCGGCCCGGACCGGTTCCATTGGGAACGATTCTAGCGCCAGGCGCAACGCACTTTTCTGGGGTTTTCCCCGAGCGCCACGCGCATCGTTGCGCATCGTTGCGCAAGTCGCGCGCGGATTCGGATTGCATCGCGGCCGCGCCCTCGTCATTTTAGGTCGCGTCGTTCCAATTCGCACTTTTTTTCTAGGGGAGGTCATTCTGATGAAGATTGGTCTTGATGTTTTGACTGTCGGGGAAGCGGCCGAAGAACTGAGAGTTCATCCGCGCACCGTCCATCGCCTCGTTGAAACCGGCGATTTAGCGGGCATCCGCGTCCGGTCGAGAATTCGGATTCGCGCGGTCGATCTCCGAGAGTTCGTCGGGCGGCAGTTGCCCATGTCCGCGGCCGCAACCAGCAAAACCAATGGCCGCAAGCGGCTCGCCGCCGGGCGTCCGCGCCGCCGTCCGGAGTGACCCATGGGCCGCTTCAGGAAGATTGATCCCAGAATATGGAACGACGAGAAATTCCGCGGTCTGTCGGATCGCGGAAAGCTCGCCTTCCTGTTCGTCTTGACGCACCCGCATCTCACGTCCCTGGGGGCGATGCGGGCGACCCTTCCCGGGCTGGCCGCTGAGTTGGGGTGGCAGCCCGAAGCCTTCGCCGAAGCCTTTATGGAAGGCTTGGCGAAGGGTTTGGTGAAGCATGACGAAAGGGCTTGTTTCGTTGGGGTCCCCAACTTTTTGAAATACAACAAGCCCGAGTCACCTAACGTGGTGAAATCGTGGGCCGGCCTGATGGATTTGCTGCCCGAATGCCGGCTAAAAGATGAACTGGCACAACAGGTTAAAGCCTTTGCGGAAGGCTTTGGCAAAGCCTTCGCCGAAGCCTCTCGAAAGACTATGGCGAATCCCGAGCCCGAACCCGAGCCCGAACCCGAGCCCGAGCCCGAGCCCGAGCCCGAGGTCGGGTCGAGTCGTGTCGACCATGTATATGTGATAACAGGAGAGGAGTTGGATCTTGTAAGAGAGTTCGCGCGCAAGACGTTCTGCGGACTCGTGCCGTACAAAACGGCCGAGGACCGGGAGGTTCTGCTGAAGCTCGCGGCGATCCATCTTCGGCATGTGGCGCCCGAGAGCTGGCTCGTCGGCGGCCTGGAGGCCATGCGGAAGCGGCGGGGCGACGACCTGGCCGCGCCCATCGCTTACCTTACCCGCGTTCTCAAGCGGTCCGCGACGCGGCTCTCCCCGCCCACCTCCTGGGGCCAGCTCTTGAGCCAGATCGAGTTGCGCGAACCGCTGGCCGCGCCCGGCGCGAACGGCCGCGCGAAGCAGGAGGCCGTAGTATGACCGAGCACCAAACCACATTGCCGTTCGCGCCCGAGGCGCCACCGCCGCCGTTGCCGGCGCGGGCGGGGCCGGGCGGGTGCCGGGCCGAGGCGCAGCGACGAATCCGCCCCGAAGGCAATCGGCTCCGCAGCGTGGTTTACCACGCGATTCGGGCCGCCGGCGCCGAGGGGATGACCGACCCCGAGGTTTCGATCACCACGGGCCTGCTGAGCGATACGAGCCGTGCCCGGCGGGTCGAGCTGGTCCAAGCCGGCGTGGTCGTGGACTCGGGCCGCCGCCGACAAACACAGTCCGGCAGGTGGGCGACCGTTTGGGTCGCCCGACCGCCGGCCGAACCACCAACATGACCGCCCAGTTTTTGGGCGCGTCACCACCATCCCACGACGAAAGGACCCGACAACATGGCAACCGCGACACCGATCAAAGCCCAGACCGCGAAACGCGCGGAAAACCCGCCAAAGAGGCCCGGCAAAGAGGCCCGGCAAAAGCTGGTCGACGAGCTGCACGCGGCAGAGGCCGCGCTCGAGGCCGCGGAGAGTTTGCCCAACCGAATCGAGCTGCCCCGCGGCCCAAAGCTGGCCGACCTGGTCAAGGGCGAGGCCCACCTGTACGACCTCTTCGAGCTGTTCGACAAGCTCAATATCGAGCGCGGAAAGACCGACGTGACTCCGCCGAGGGCAAAGGCCGAGGTGGCCGCCCGCGACCGGATCGACCGCGCCCGCCGCGAGTTGCTCGACACGGCCCCGGCCGAGTTGGCCGCCGAAATCCACCACTTGAAACGGCAAATCGCAAAGACCCACGAGCAACTCGCGTATTGGCAATCCCAAGTCGGCGCGGCCGACACCGCGGACGAGTGGCGAGCGCGGCTTGCACGGTGGGAGGCCGGCGAGGTGAGCGACGATGACTTCGTAAGATTCCTCCGCTTGCCCCACCCCGCAATCCGAGAAGCCAATCCCCACTTGGCCGCCGGAAGCTGGCCAGCGGGCGATCCGGCCGGCGTCGAGCAACGGCGCCAACGTGCCCTCGCCCTCCGGTCGAAGCTCCAGCGGCAACTGATCGACCTGGCCAAGAACGAACTATCCCGGGCCCAGGCCGGCGGCTCCGTGGCCGCCCGGGCCGCCCAGGAAATTGACCGCCTCCAGTCGCGCATCGACGGGTTCACCGATCGGATCCGCCAGCTCGAGGCCCAACAGCTCCAGCCCTGATCCGGGGCGGTCGCGCGCCCCGTCGATCCAGCCGGCGGGGTTTCCCGATCGTTTCCCCGCCGGCTGTTATTTCACTTAACACGTTGCCATGCAAGCACTTGCGACCATCCCGACCCGGCCCGCCAACCCGACCCTCCTGGGTCCTACCCGGGGGGGTGTGCGGCCGAACGGGACCCCCGGGATGGCGCCGTTTTGGCGCGCGACGAGTTTTTTCCATGCCACCACCACCATGGTCGTTTTTTTGACGGGGGTGGGTCGCCGAGGCGCGGGGGGGAAGGTTCGCGCGTCATCATCATCAGGGTCGTTTTTTTGGGTTTTGACCCAAAGAGGGGATAGCAAATGAGCACGCCCACGAACGTCCGTTACCTTGCTCCAAATGTCGCGGTACAAACCAGCAGCACGAACCAAGAGACCGAGCTGATCCGCGAGGAGTACCCATCGTCCGACGTGAGACCGCACGCCGAGAAGATGATCGTGACAGCCGGCCAGGAGGACTACCTTAACCAATTGATTCGCGCGAGGGCCCGCTTGCGCGGGCAACAAGAAATCGCCGCGCTCGAAAACGAGCTGGCCGAGGCGGGCGTTTCGGTCGAGCCGATCCGCGCCGAAGCAAACATGACCTCCGCGATGGGCGCGGCGGGTCGCAACCATCACCGTGCGCCGGCAGCCACCGGCGGAAAGGAAACCGACATGTCCACAACGATTTCACCCGAGCGCGCGGCCCAGGTCGAGCGCGCGAATCAAGAGTATCTCGCGGCGAACGAAACCGTGATCCAACGCGAGGATCGTCTTTACCCGCACGGCCGCCGCAATTTCCAGGCGGACGCGCCGCGGCCGGTCGGCCCGAGCGAGGCGGAAAAGGTTCGGGACCACTTCGCCGGCCGGCTGGCCGAGCGCGCGATTGGCCCGATAAGCGCGATGAAAGAGTTGGCCGAGGCCAAGACGGGCCGGTACGTGTCCGTTCCCCGGCACACCGTCGCCGCGGCGTGCCTGGGCGACCCCGAGGCCGTCCGCGAGGTGTACGGGGCGGACGTGCCCTACGGCACGCCGGGCGATTTTCCGAACATCCTCTCGGCCGCCGCGAACAAAATCGTGGAGGGCGCGATGCAGTACACCGGCACGACGTTCCGCCGCTGGGCCCACCAGCTCAAGAGCGTCCCCAATTTCAAGCCGGCCACGATCCTGCGGCTGGGCGAGTTCGGGGAGTTGCCCCAGCACGTCGACGGCCACGACTTCGAGCAATCCACCTTCCCCGAGAGCTACCAATCGATCCAAGTCGAGAGCTATGGGGACGAGTTCGCGCTCACCCCGCGGATGATCCTCGACGATAACCTGGGCGCGTTCGCCGAGGCCCTGGCCGACAAGGTGGCCGCGCACGACCACACACTCAATTCATTGTGCCTCCGGCTCCTAACCGGCAACGAAGAATGCATCGACGGCTATCCGCTTATTGACGCCGAGCACACCAACCTCCAGACGCCCGGCGCGCCGCCCAGCGTCGCGCAACTGGACGCCATGCGGCTTCTTCTTCGGCAGCAAATGGGCCTGGCCGGCAAGCGCCGCGCGGGGCTGCCGCTGAGTTTGCTTCTCGTTCCCTCCGCGCTGGAGACCACGACGCAAAAGCTCTTGCGAGTCGATTTGAACGTGACGCCCACGTCGGCCGGCGCCGCCAACCCGTTCCGAGGCGAGGTCGATTACGTGGTCGAAACGGGCCTGGACGCGGTTTCGGCCACAGCCTATTACGGCTTTGCTCCCCCGCGTGCCGGACGTTCGATCGTCTACGTGTACCAGGAAGGTTTCGAGGTGATGCGCCAGCGCTCCTACTTCAGCCCGCAGAATAACTGCCGGGTTTTCCAAGTTGAAGGCAGGTTTGCGGTCGCGATGAACGATTTCAGAGGCGTCGTTCGCAACGACGGAACCGGCAGCGAAGAGTAGTCGCGAGCGGCCCGGCTCCAAAAGGAGTGCATCGACGGGCCGCGCCCGCCCGCCGCGGTGTTGGAAGAGCGCCGCGGCGGGCCCCTTTGAACCCCAAGCCCCGAATCCCGAACCCCGAGTCCCGAACCATGGGTAACGTAGATCTCACCTTTTCCGCCCGGATCGAGCAGGTCGAATCGGCCATGCACCGGCTGGAGAAGGAAAACACGAAGCTCATCGAGCAGAATCGACGGCTGGCACAGGCGAGCCGGAGCGGATCGACCTCGGCTGTCGAGGGCATGGCCAACTGGGTGAAGGGCCTGGCCGCCACGGCCGCCGGCTATCTGTCCGTTCATTCCGCAATCCGCATGGTCATGGCCGCCGAGCGAGAGCGCGCCGAGCTGGCCAAGAAGGCTCAGGAACACTTTGCCGCCGGCTTCACGTCGGAAGCGAATCTCAAACGGATGATGGGCGGGGCAACGAAGGAGGATCGTGCCTGGTTCGAGAAAGAGCTGGCCGCCATGCAAGCCCGCGCGCCGCGCTCCGGCGGGCTCGACCAGCTCCGTCGCGAGGCGGGCGAGGTCATTAGCGCGACCGGCGCGAAGGACCGCGCCGGCTACGACCGCGTCCTGGACATCCTGCACGAATCCCAACGCCTGGTCCCCGACAATCCCGAGGAGCGCTTGGCCGTGGCCAAGGCAATCGCGGGCATGGAAAAAGCGTCGGGCACGAAAGACCCGCGAGTCAACGCCGGCTATCTTATGGCCACCGTCGCCCAATCGCGGAGCACGTCCACGGAGAAGGTCGCCACGAACACGATCCCCGGCGCGGTCCGCATGGCCGCCGGCGGGAACGTCGCCCTGCCCGAGGCCCTGGCCCTGGCGACCGCGTTTTCGCAAGCGATGGAGGATCCCGAGGGCAACATTTCCACCCAGGCGGCCGAACAGTACGAACAGCAGCTCCGCGCGTTCCTGCCCGAGAAAGACACCTTCGAGGTGAAGAAGGGCAAGCGGCGGCTCCTCCGGAAAGGGACGGGGCTCCGCACTGTCAAGGAGCGCCAAGAGTACCTCTCGGCCCACCCGCTCGAGCGCGAGGAATTCACGCAAGGGCTCGAAATGCGCGTGAAGGGCAAGGCCGCGGCAATCAGCATGGCCGGCGGGACGCCCTCGCAAGAGCTGATGCAGGAGGAGGGCGGGCGCCCGCTCTACGCCCGGAAGTACTTTGAGGAGTCGTTGCCCGCGATGCAGCGCCCGCCCAAGGAGCTGGCCCGCGGCGTGCGGGACCTCGAGAAGGAAATCGCCGGCACGTTCCGCGCGAAGGTGGTGGAAAGCCAGATTCAGCACGAAGCCACTCTCGGCAAGCTCCGCTCGACCAAGGCCGGCATGGAGCGGGCCGCGTCGGCCGACTGGTCGAAAGAGAAAATGGATGAATTGCTGGCCGAGGCGGGCGCGAGCTACGTGGAACGCACCGAAGCGGGCCTGGATTGGTCCCTGGCCGAAAACATCCCCGGCGGCAAGACGGGCCGCGACGTGTTCGAGCAACGGCTCCGCCAGCAAATGCTCTCGCTGCGGTTCCCGTCGCGCCGGCGGGCCATGCCGAGCGAAATCCCCATCGGCGGAACCGATCCCCGCACGGGGCCCGACCTGACCACCGACCCCGGCCGGCTCCAGCAAGCGCAAATCCTCGAGGACCAGCTCGCGAATATGCGGCGGCTCGACACCGAGAAAGAGCGGCTGGTGGTCGAGCAAGAGCGCCTGGCCGCGCCGGGCAAGACCCTGGCCACCGTCCGCGAAGCGCAACGGGGCCTGGAATCGTCGTTCATCCAGAGCGACGAAACCCGCCGGCTCATCGACCAGCTCAAATCAAACGGGGACAAGCTCGAAGCGCTCACCCACGCGCTGGCCGACAAGACCCAGGCCGCCGCGCCCGGGTCGACGCCGGCCGCCCCGGGCCGGAGCGTGGCCCCGGCGGTCAACGAGCGGGTACGCCGGCCGGAGGACATTTTCCAGTAGTTTTGGTAAGGTATTGCGGATTGGGGACCGGGGGTTGCCATGCGACCGGAGGAAGATATCCAGGCGGCGCGGGACGCCATGATGGAGTTCGCGCTGGCCGCGGCGGACGAGCCCTGCGGGGATCTCCACTGCATGGCGATGACGGCCCGCGACGTGGCGAAGGTCCTTACCTGGACCCTGGACGAGCCCGTGGCCCCGGCCCGGCGTTGGGCCGAGGAGATCCAGTCGATCGTGGACGATGCCCGGCGGTTGACCCGGCTGATCGTGGCCCGGAGAAACTGACCCATGACCGTGGGCCGGCTGCCAACCTTTCGTGAACTGGCCGCCCTGATCCAACGGGCGGGCATGGCCGGCTGGAGTCGCGAGCTGGCCCGGCTGGCCCGGGCCGCCGGCCTGGCCATTTGCGTCGAAAAACACTACCGCCGGACGCCGCCGGGCCATTTTTACGTGGTTCCCTACTGTTGCCCAGTTTGCCAGCGTTGGATGGAGGTCTGGCCCTGCCTGGCGTGCCGGGCCGAGGCGGCCCGAAAATCGGCCGGGGGTGGTTGACGGATTCCAGGACGGGATGATAATGCGGGTGTTGAAACCGCTTCGGCGGATACGAGGTAACAGCATGTCGGAAAAAGGCCGCAAGCCTCGACCACCTGGCGCGTTCTGCGAAGACGCGCGGGCACTCCTCGTAGTGCCTCAACACAGATGGTCGGGGCCTGCGGCTTTTTTGCTGCGCTCGAGCTGACCGGGCGCGGCGGGGAGGGAGCAATGCGGGCGGGTACGATCTGCTTTCTGACCCGGCTCAAAATGCACAGGGCCGCGACGCTGCACGCCACGGGCATGGTCCTGCGGGACGTGGCCGCCGAGCTGGGCGTCACCCACGACGCGGTCAAGAATTGGACCAAGCGCCACAAAAAGGAATGGCAAAAGCTCCTTGCCGAGGCGGTCGAGGATATCGCGTTCGAGCCGATCGACGGGGCGCCCGAGCCGGAACCCCGAATGCCGCCTTCGGTCACAATGACCTTGCCCGAGTTTTTTCGGTCCTTTATCCGGCCTTGCCTTCTCGATCCGTCAGGCACAAAGCCCCGCACGATCGACCTATACGAAGAGTCGCTCAAGTTTTGGGCCAAATACACCGGCAATCCACCGCTGGCCAACATCGGCGCCGAGACCTGCGCGGCGTTCATCATGGGTCTTTCCCACAGAACTTCGCGCCGAGGCCCGGGGATTTTGGTGACCGAACCCAGACCCATTTCTCCTAACACCATCCGCCGGCACGGCCGAAATATCCAGTTCATCCTCGACCGCGCCGGGCCGCGGAACCGTTACTCTCCGGACGCCGCCGGGCTCCTGCCCGACGCGCCCTACATCCGCGTGCCCCGCGCCCGCAAGAAGATCACGCTCGACGCCTTCACCGTGGACGAGATCCGCCGGATCATCGACGCCTGCGACAGGATGACCAGCCCGGCGCGGCTGGGCGACCTGGCCGGCGCGGAATGGGACGCAAGGCGTGGCGCGTGGTGGCAGGCACTGATTCGGTTTGTGTTTTACACCGGCCTGCGGATTGGCAGCGTGCTGGCCGCCAAGTGGGATTGGGTCGAGCGCGACGAGTTCGGGAATGATTGGCTTGTCGTTCCGGGTGATTTGTACAAGGGTGGCCAGCCCCATCGGTTTTTCCTCTCCGCGGGCGCCCTGGAGGCCCTGGCCTCGTTCGAGCGGCTCATCGGACGCCGCGACACAATAATCGGCTGGCCCTATGGTTTGCCGGCTCTGCAGGATCCTCGCCGGGCCCTCGTTGGCCTGGCCAGGATTCCGCCGGCGCGCCGGTTCGGGTTCCACGCACTGCGCAAGGCCCTGGGCACGGAGCTGTGGCGGATCGACCCGGGCGCGGCCCAAATGGCCCTGGGCCACACGATCAACAGCACGACCATGAACCACTACGTTCGGCCCGACATGGTCGCCGGCGCGATGAACGCGGTGCCGATGGTTTGAACCAAGAGGAAGGACGTTGTATTCGGCCCGGATGTCCGTGGCGCGGGACCGAGGTTAGAAACGGCCCCGCGTCGCAACCCCGGGGGCCGGACCACTCACCCGGCCCCCGGGGAATTGAAACAAGAGGAAGGACGTTGTAGTGGCCCAAGAGCCGGTTTCTCAAGCCGGCCGGGCGCGGGGCCGGAGTAGTCACCCGGCCCGCGCGTCGCCACCCCGGGGGCCGGGGCCTGAGACCGGCCCCCGGGAGTTTTTCAAATTGAATTTGGGAGGTCAACCGCGATGAATCAGGGTGAGCAAAAAAAGGCTGGAGCACTGGCCGCGAGGGATTGGATGGAAACCGTTTCAAACCAGGAACTGATTAACCTTGTAGGAAGTGGTTTTGAGTACGGTCACACCCTCACTGACCTTATTGAGGAGGGTCATAACGTCCCGGAATCGAATGACCCAGACTTCAGTTGGGGGTTTTTTAAGAAGGCGAAGGGCAAACTCCACCACTCCATGGACAAATCCAACCATGGCCAGCGTGATTAGAGACGCCCGCGGGGCGAAGAGGATCGTCTTTACCGACGTGGAGGGACGCCGGCGGGCGGTGCGGTTGGGCAAGACGCCCCAGCACGCGGCCGATTCGGTCAAGCTCCTCGTCGAATCCATCCTCGAGTCCCGCCGGCTGGGCCAGCCCCTTTCGGCCAAGACCACCGGGCGGATCGTGGAGCTGCCCGACCCCTTGGCCCGCAAGCTGGCCGCCGCGGGTCTGATCCCCGAGCGGCACCGGGCCACCGTCGCCACCCTGGTCGACGCCTTCAAGGCCGCCCGGCCCAAGGCCAAGCCCGCCACGCTCGTCGTGTGGGGCCAGGTCGCCCGGTGCCTCAAAACCCACTTCGGCGCCGGCCGGTCGATCCGGTCGATCGGCCGGGCCGAGGCGGAGGGTTTCCGCCAGTACCTCCAGGGCGAGGGCCTGGCCGATTCGACCATCCACAAGCGTCTCCAGTTCGCCCGGCAGTTCTTTGGCCATGCGGTCATGCTGGAGTGGCTCGACCGCAACCCCTTTGACCACGTTTCCCACGCCGGGGGCGACCCGCGGAAACGCCAGCACTACGTCACCGAGGCCGACACGCTGCGGCTGATCGACGCGGCCCCGGATTGGGTCTGGCGGACGATCATCGCCCTGGCCCGATTCGGCGGCCTGCGGACGCCCTCCGAGACGCTCAGCTTGCGCCTGGCGGACCTGGACTGGGCCCATGGGGCCATGACCGTCACCTCACCCAAGACGGAGCGGCACGGCCAGGGCCACCGCGGCGTGCCCATGTTCCCGCGCCTGCGGCCCTACCTGGAGGAGGCGTGGACCATGGCCGCCGAGGGCCAGACGCACGTCGTGCCCGAGGACCGCTACCTGCCCGCCGCCCTCGGCCCCAGGGGGTGGGTGAACTGCAACCTGCGGACCACGTTTGAGAAGATCGTCAAGCGGGCCGGCCTGACCCCCTGGCCCCGCCTCTTCCACGCCCTGAGGGCGTCCTGCGAAACGGACCTGGCCAGGGAGTACCCGATCACCACGGTCTGCAAGTGGATCGGGAACACCGTGGCGATTGCCGCCCGGCACTACGTCCAGGTGACCGACGAAGACTTCCGGCGGGCCGCCGGCACGGCCACCGGGGACACGTCCCCGGCCGGCGCTTCCCTCGACGTGGTGTCCCCTGGCGCGCCTCCCCTCGCCGCATCCCCGGACGCCGCCACGCCTTTGACGGGCTCCAAGGCGGCGCGCAATGCGGCGCGCCCAAACCCCGAATCCACCGGACAGGAGGGTAAAAACTGGACACCCCCCGAAAATCTCAGTCTCCCTAACGTGTTCCCCAGTCACGACTTGTCCAAACAGTCCAGTTCTGTCCAGATAGTCACAACGGGGGGAGTGGAGGCGGCGGGAATCGAACCCGCGTCCCGCGACATTTCCACGAAGGCTTCTACGTGCGTAGTCGGATCATTTCCGCGTCTTCGCCTTTTGGGGCCCCAACCGACGGGGTCCCCGGCGGGCTAGTCGGCAGCTTGGTTTAGTCTCGGGCGTGGCCGGCGTCGACCCGGGACGAGCCAGAATTGATGGCCGGCCTTCGAGCCTCTCTGGCGAAAGCTCTGGGCCGGGGACGCCTTTATTTAGGCGGCCATTGCGAGGTTTTCCTCGGCAATTGATTATTTGGTCGGCTTTTAACGTGGCCTGCTGACCAACCACGGCACGCCACCTTCGCTTCTAGCTGCCCGGTCGAATCCAGTTCGCCCCCGGCTGCAACAACAGTCGGCCTCCTTCCGAGAGGCCTAACACAAGTCCCCTCTCCCTCGGGGAGAGGGTCAGGGTGAGGGCACGCGAAGCCAAACGATGGACTCCGTGCGCCCATCAACATTATACCCCAACCCGAACCGTCTGGTCCACCCCCTCAGAGTGTCACTGGCTCCGCCTCGATCCACCCGCCGCCGAGCACGCGATCACCCCGGTAGCAGACGGCGGCCTGGCCGGGGGCGACGCCGTGGCGGGGCTCGTCAAAATCGACGCGGAAGCGGTCCTCGCCCAGCGGAGTGACCACGGCCTCGACCGCGCGGCTGCGGTAGCGGATCTTCACCGCCGCGCGGAACGGCCCGTCGGGTGGTGGAACCAACCAGTTGGCCCCCCGGGCAGTCAGCGTCCGCCGGGCAAGCTCCTCGCGCCGGCCGAGCACCACCCGGCGCGACTCGGGCTCGATCCGCACGACGAAATACGGCTCGCCCAGCGCGACGCCGAGCCCCTTGCGCTGGCCTACCGTGAATCGCTCGAAGCCGTCGTGCCGGCCGACCACGGCGCCGTCGGGGGTGACGATCTCGCCAGCCGTGTCCCGCCCGGGCCGCCGGCGACGGACGAAGCCCGCGTGGTCCCGATCCGGCACGAAGCAGATCTCCTGGCTGTCCGGCTTGTCCGACACCAGCAATCCTTGCTCGCGGGCCATCTCGCGAATCGCCTCCTTGCGATACTCGCCCACGGGAAACCGCAGCCGCCCGAGCACGTCGCGGTCGATGCCGAACAGGACGTACGACTGGTCCTTCTCCGTATCCACGCCGCGGCAAAGCGCGACGCCGTCTTTGCCCGGCGCGAGCCGCGCGTAGTGGCCGGTGGCCACGAACTCGGCCCCCACGGCGTCGGCGTACTCGAACAGCTTGCCGAACTTCAGCCAGGTGTTGCAGACGATGCACGGATTGGGCGTGCGGCCGGCGGCGTATTCATCGACGAAGTAATCGACCACGCGGTCGAACTCCCGCTCGAAATTCAGGGCGTGGAAGGGGATGCCGATCCCGTCGGCCACCCGGCGTGCGTCGGCGGCGTCGGCCGCGCTGCAACAGCCAGTGTGTTGGTCGGGCGAACGCGCCGGCGCGTCGGCCTGGCCGTGCCGCATGAAGAGTCCCACGACATCGTGGCCCTCGCGCGCCAGCAGCCAAGCCGCCACGCTGCTGTCCACCCCGCCCGACATTGCCAGAACGACTCGCGACATGATGAAAACGAGAGAAAGGGATATCACCACGGAGACACGGAGGACACGGAGAGTACGGAGAGTACGGAGATGATTCTATCGCGCACCGCAGGGTCAGTAGCACCACATTTCGGGGGCAACCGATACCGTCATTCCGAGCGCAGCGAAGAATCTCCCTTGCCACCGAGATCCTTCGCTGCGCTCAGGATGACAATGTTGTGCGGGTTCTCGGATAAGCCCGTGCGGCCGATCCCTTGTTCCTCCGTGTCTCCGTGGTGAATTCCCCATTTGAATTCCCGAGCCAAATCCTGTCTCTGGCGGATCGTTGTTTATTTGGTCCCCGTAACCCAGCCCTGCCAGCCGACGGGCTGGGTCCAGGCGGTCTCGGTCGTGACGCCGTCGGCCGGGGGGTTTTCGAGCTTCCGGTCGGAACGGATCGCCGCGCGAACGTATAGCTCGTCGCCCTGCAGGCGATACTCGGCCGACGTGCCTTCGTGCCGGGCGAACACCTGGCCGACCTTCGCCGGATCGGTCTTCGGATCCACGCCGATCTTCGTGCCGATGAACTCGATCGTGTACTTCGCGCCCGGCTTGGGATCGACCTCGACCCGCAGCGCGCCGGCCTCCGCGCTGAAGGCGACGTCCTTGAGCACCACGCCGGTCGAGGCGTAGAAATCGCCCCGCTCCATCGCCGCCAGGATGGGGGCGATCGCCAGCGAATCGGCGCGGACGACGATCCACGCGCGGCCGGGGTTGAGCTTGTCGGGCTGCCAGTGTTGATAGTGGTGCGAGTCGTCCGTGCCCACGCCCAACAGAGGAGCGGCCTTCAGCTTGGCCAGGCGGATCGTGTTGGCCAGGTCCCAAAGCCGCTCGGTGCTCGGATGGGTTGCGTCGCCGTGGTGGTTCACGTCGCTGTTGTTGCACAGCTCGAAAAACTTCGCCTCGACCACTTCGGCCAGATCGTCGGCCGTGATGTCGTAGTGTTTCCAGTTCGGATGGTTCACGTGCGCGAGGATGGTCCGGCCCGTTTCCTCGGACTGCCGCCGCACGGCCGCCAGATCGGCCCGGATCGTCTCGGCCACGGTCTTGCCTTGCTGCGGCTCGATGAGTTTCACCAGATTGATCGCGTTGACGTGGACCTGTTTGTCGTTGCATTCGCCGGTGATTTCCTCGCCTTGGATCATGAGGAATCGGCCCGGCTCCTCCAGCCGCTTCCGGATTTCGTCGTACGTCTTTAGCCGGACCTCGCGCTGGTCGCCCTGGCCGCGCAGGTCGACCCAATCGTCGCCAAAGCGCTTCTGGCACGCCTCGACCACGCGGTCGGGGATCCGCCGCTTGTCGGTCTTCAGCGGAACCCAACGTGCGCCTTCCATAAGCACGTTATGGTCGCTCAGGGCGAAGAAGTCGTAGCCGTGGCTCTTGAACCAGTCGACGACCATCTCGGGGAACTCGTCCCCGTCGCTCCAGTACGAATGCGCGTGCGTGCAGCCCTTGTACCAGCGCAATTCCGCGGCAAATACGTTTGTGCCGAATACGCTCACAACAAAAACCGCGGCGCCAACGAACGCGAACGTCGCCAGTCGCAAGACCCGGCAAGAACATCGCTCGAAGAAAGTCTTCATCGGCAGGCTCCAACAAGAAGGCAGGCTAACAGGCGGGATAATAAAGGAGCCGCTCGCGGTTTCGCAACCCCGACGCGCCAACAAGCCACTCCGCCCCACCTTCCATTCTGTCCGCCGCCCCCCGCCGGGTCAACCGTGCGGGGGGCGGGCCGTGTGCCACTGGCTCCGCCAGTGCCGGGCCCGGCACGTGTTTGTTGTGTCGGCCGTTGTTCAAAAGGGGACAGTCCCCTAATGCTTCCCCTCGCCGGTGGACACCCTTTGCACCCGGCTGCCGTGGTGGGTATAGTCGTTTTATGGCCGTCTTGTGTGCCACGGGCTTTGCCAGTGTGGCCCACCCGTGTGCCACTGGCTTTGCCCCAGTGCTCGTGGGCCGGCGCGGCTGCGAGGCCGCCAGCGGCTCGGCGACAACCCAGCGACCTACGCCCGCCATGATCCTCTACCTCATCCGCCACGGCGAAAGCACCTACAACGCGACGGGTCGCATCCAGGGCCAATCGGACGTGCCGCTGTCGGAGCTGGGGCGGCGCCAGGCCCAAGCGATGGCCGACTCGCTCGCCCGCGAGCCCATCGAGGCGATCTACGCCAGCCCCTTGCGCCGCGCGAGCGAAACGGCCGACTTCCTCGCCGCCGCGCTGGGCCTGCCCGTGCGGTACGACCCGCTCCTCAAGGAAGTCCACGCCGGCGCGTTCGAGGCCCGGGTGCGCGACGAGATCCTCGCCGAGTATCCGGGGACAATTGCCCATTGGCGAAGCGGCCGGCTCGACTTCGCGTTTCCCGGCGGCGAGTCGCGCGTGGACGTCATCCGCCGCGGACGGGAATCCTTCACGGCCGTTTGCCGCGCGGGCCATGGCCATGTCGCAATCGTCGCCCACGGCGGTCTGCTTTTAGCCGGGCTCAAGGAACTGCTCGGTCTGCACTCGACCGAGCCGCCCCACGACATGGCCAACGCCTCGATCACGCGGCTGTCCGTCAACGGCCACGGCACCGCCGAGCTTCTGGACTTCGACAACACGGACCACCTGACCACCGCGGGTTTGGGCCGCACGAACGGCGAGGGGCTCAGCGAGCCGATGCCCAACCGGGAGGGCGAGGCTCCCGCCGAGCCGCCACCGCGTTAACCGCCATGAGGTTGTTTTGCGCGGTGCGGCATCCGAAAGCGATTACCCCGAAAGGGTTTTTCTAGTGGTTCGTTAGAATTGAAAATTGGGGTGCCATGCCCACGCTTGCGTGGGCATGTTAACCAAGGTTACGGCATGTCCACGCAAGCGTGAACATGGCACCCAACCCCAATCCATAATCTCGGCAGGGCACCTTGACAGAGCACTAGGATACCTGCCGCATGCCTCTCGACGCAACGGAACCCCACGTGTCCGAGCCGCCCAATCCCTACCAGTCGCCCCTTCCTCCCGGCGAACCTGTGGCACCGGAGCCCACGACGCGCCCCGATGGGACCATCCCCTTTCGCGGCACGGCCTCGGGGAACGCGTGTTGGGATGCCGCGGGGTTGATGCGGGCCTCGTGGCACCGTGTTGTCTTCAGCATCATCTTGTTCGTTTGCCTGGTGTCGGTGTTTCTGACATTCGGGGCTCCCCTTTTTGATGCCCTGACCGGTCGACAACTGGCGTTCCAGCTTCCGCCGTTGGTTGCGGTTCTTTGCCTTGGTGTTGCTGCAATTGGCTTCCATCTCTGGTTTCCTCGATATCGTCTGGCCGCTCGGTTCCGTCGTCTGGGACGCGGCCCTTTCTTCCACATCGAGGGGTACATCAGTCCTGACGCGGTTCATCTCCGGTCAGACGGGCATGTGACTGTGTTGCCGTGGAGCGTCTTTTCCGCCCGGCGGTGGAACAACGGGGTAGTTGTGCTCTTGTTCAACAAACCGTCTGGCTTTGGACAGGTCTTCGCCCACTCCATGTTCGAGACCGACGCCGACTGGCTGGCGTTCCGCGCCCTCGTGAGAGAGAAGCTACCACTGCGGTGAAGGACGTTTGGGCCCATTGACGCCGAGTACTGGGGCGGGCAAAATTGGGGAAGTTGGAGAAGACGCCATGGACCGTAAGCCCGTCTCGCGCCGCGTGCTCACGCCCTTGGTCGCGGTCGCGCTGGTCCTGGCGGTGTGTCTCGCAGTGCTCCTGGTGGCCGGGCGCGTGGTCGGGGCGCTGGGCGACGCGGTGGGGCGGCAGGTGCTCGATTCGGTCGCCCTGGGCGTGGGGCTCCTCTGGCTGGCCGATCTGGTGTGTCTCGTTTTGGCCCTGGGCGTCAACGCGTTGGCCGACGGCGATCCGCCCCGCGACGAGCCGTAGCCATGCCCATCCGCTTCTGCTGCCTCCGGTGCGGCAAGACCCTGGCGATTGGTCGGCGGAAGGCCGGCACGCAGGTGGCCTGTCCCAAGTGCGGCCAGGAGCAGATCGTGCCCCCGCCCGCGGCGCCGCCAGGGGCCGGCGCTGTGCCGCCGCCTTTGCCCACGCCCGAGGACGACGCGGCCGAGCCGGAGACCATCATGGTCTACGACGAGATCCCGCCGCTTCTGGACGCCCCTTCGCGTCCCCGCCCTGGGGACTGTCCCAATTTTCGTCTAAGCGAAAATGGGACTGTCCCCTTCACCGACACTCCCTTCACGGGTACCCCCATCGGCCCCGAGTGGCTCCTCCTCCGACGCCGCACGCTCTACCTGCAGGCCGGCTTGATCGCGGCGGTCGGTCTGGTGGGCCTGTTGGCCGGCTACTTCATGGGCCGGTTCGACGCCTCGGTCGACCTGGTCGCCAACCATCGCGACTCCGCCCGGCAACCCGTTCTCGTCGAGGGCAAGCTCACCGCCCGCGACGCCGGCGGCCATGCCACGGACGATTGGGGCGCCGTGGTCGTCTTCCTTCCGCAGACCCGCCGGCCCGACGTGAAGATCTCCACTGCTGGTCTGGGGCCCGACGCTCCCGCGCCGCCGAGCGATCTACCCGCCGTGGCGCGGATCCGCGAGTTGGGCGGGGTTTACGCCCGCGCGGATCGGCAGGGGACGTTTTCGGTCGTTCTTCCGGACCGAGGGCGTTACAACGTGCTTCTGGTCTCGGCGAAAGCGAATCGCCCCGAAGGCAGTCTGATCGAGCAAGTGGACCTGGACGAGCTTGCCCGGTACTTCCACCGCCCGGAGCGTCTCATCGGCTGCCGCCAATACCGCTGGACCGTCCGCGACCTGGCCAACCGCGCCCGGCTGGACCACGCGTTCCGTTCACGGTAAGGGGGATGAAACCACAGATGAACACAGATGAACGCAGATAGTGAGCGAAGAGAAAGGGAACCGCGAATAGACGCGAATTAACGCGAAGCATTCCGTTGCAAAGCCGCGAACAGCTCGTCGATGCTGTCGCAACGACTTGCTGGAAGACGTATTGACACAAGTTCTTAATCTGTCCGCGCGTATCTGCGTTCATCCGCGTTCATCTGCGGTTTCTTAATCCCTCAATCATTCGTGTTCCTTCGCGTGCATTCGCGGTTCCTTCCGTTTCCTTCCACGTCTCACGCCTGCTCCACTTCTCGTTTGACCCGGGCAAGATCCGCCTCGACCATCATGCGCACCAGTTCATCGAACGAGACGACCGGCTCCCAACCTAGCTCCCGCCGCGCCCGCGCGGCGTCGCCGCGGAGCTTGTTGACCTCGGCCGGACGGATGAGCGCCGGGTCGATCTCGACGTATTTCTGCCAATCCAGCCCCACGTAGCCGAAGGCCGCTTCGACCAACTCGCGAACGGTGTGCTTCCGGCCCGTGGCGATGACGTAGTCGCTCGGCCGGTCCTGTTGCAGCATGAGCCACATGGCCTTGACGTAATCGCCGGCGAAGCCCCAGTCCCGCGCGGCGTCGAGGTTGCCCAGCCGGAGCTTGTTTTGCACGCCCAGCTTAATCCGCGCGGCGGCGTCCGACACCTTCCGCGTGACGAACTCCTTCCCGCGCAGGGGCGACTCGTGGTTGAAGAGGATGCCGGAACAGGCGAAAATACCGTAGCTCTCCCGGTAGTTCACCGTGATCCAGTGGCCGTACACCTTGGCGACGCCGTAGGGGCTGCGGGGATAAAACGGGGTGGTCTCGTTCTGCGGCTCCTGGTCCACGGCTCCGAACATCTCGCTCGAACTGGCCTGGTAGAAGCGGATGGCCGGGTTGACCAGCCGCACGGCCTCGAGCATCCGCGTCACGCCCAGGGCGGTGAATTCGCTGGTCAGAAGCGGCTGCAGCCAACTGGTCGGGACAAAGCTCTGCGCCGCCAGGTTGTAGATCTCATCCGGCTCGACCTCTTTGAGGAGCGTGATGATCGAGAGCTGATCCAACAGATCGGCCTGGTGCAACGTGAGCCGGTCGCGAAACCCGGCGATCCGCTCGAAGCTCTCGGTGCTCGCCCGGCGGACCATCCCGTGGACTTCGTACCCCCGGCCCAACAGGAATTCGGCCAGATACGCCCCGTCCTGCCCCGTAATGCCGGTGATAAGGGCTCGTTTCGCCATAGAACAAATCCCCGTAGCACAGCCGCCCCCGGCTGTGTCGTTGTCCCCGTAGCACAGCCGCCCCCGGCTGTGTCGTTGTCGCCATGTTGCGGAACCTCACCCAACCACCTTCGGCTCGATCACCCTACACCCGACCGGCTCGAGCTCCGCACGGAGGCGCTCCAGCGTGGCCGCGTCCGGGTACGTGCCGACGATCGCGCCGCCGGAGCCGGAAAACTTCGCCGTGGCCCCGGCCCGGCGCGCCCGCTCGACCATGTCCACCTGACCCGTCGGCAGCCGCAGGATCGAACGCCGGATGTTGAAGTTCTCGTCCATCAAGGGCCCCAGCCGCTCCGGGTGGCCCGACGCGAGCGCCTCGCGCGCGGCCTCGGTCAGCGCCCCCAGCCGCGCCATCGCCTCGAGCACCTTCGGCTCGCCCTGGTTGAACCGCGCCCGCAGATCGTTGTGGATCGCCTCCGTCGGGTTGCTCACCTGGGCGTTGTAGGCCACGTAAAGCGGAGGCAACAGCCCCGGGTCCAAGGGCTCGTACACGCCGCAGGAGAAGCCGCCGATCGATCGCATTCTCTCCCGGGCGAAATCCATGTACACCACGCCCTCGTACACCTGCACCACGCGGTCCTGAAGACCCGCCGCGATGCCCAGCTCCTCCGTCTCGACCGACAAAATGAACGACGGTTGCACCTCCTTCGAAATCACGATGTCGTAGAACTCCATCAGGCAGCGGAGCGTCGCCACGATGATCGCGCTGGAGCCGGCTAGGCCCACCAACCGCGGAATGCTCGTCTGATAGCGGATCGAAAACGGCTGCTCGCGCAGCGGAATGCCCCGGCCGCGGCAATACTCGACGAACTTCTTGATCGTCGCCCTGACCAGCCGAATGCCGCCGTAGTAGCCGTGCAGCCGCACGTCGTGCACCAGGTCGTCCACCGATCGGAACCGCACCTGGTCGTTCTCGCCCCAGACCAACTCCACCTGGTCCCACTCGTAGAGCGTCACCTCGGCGTGGAAGTTGCGCACGATCAGGGCGATCGTCTTGCCGAAGTACCCGTCCGACGGATTGCCCACCAGTCCGGCCCGGGCGTAAGCCCTTTTGCGTATCAGGAGCACGGCGGGGCCTCCTCGGTGGCGGCCAACCACTCGCGCAGATGCTCGCGCAGCGCGCGGCCGCATTGCGGATCCGCCAGGGCGAAATCGACGAACGCCTCGAAATAGCTCTGGAAGTTGCCGATGTCGAACCGCCGCTGCTCCGCGCTCAATCGCACGCCCAACACCTTGCGCCCCTGCTGGATGAGCATCCGGATCGCGTCGGTAAGCTGGATCTCGCCGTTCTTGCCCGGCGCGGTCCGCGCGAGACAATCGAAGATCCGCGGGCTGAAAACGTACCGCGCGGCCACGGCCAACGTGCTGGGCACCTCGCCCATCGCCGGCTTCTCGATCAGATCGGCCAGCTCGAAGACCTCGGCCGCCCCGTCCCGCGGCACGGCGATCCCGTAGCGGACCACGTCTTCCAGCGGGACTTCCTCCAGGGCGACCACGGCGTCCGCGCCGGTCTCCTCGAACTGGTCGATCATCACGCGGACGACGCGGCTTTGGGCGTGCAGCCCGATCATCGAATCGCCCAACGCCACCACGAACGGCTCCCGTCCCACCACCGCCTTGGCGCAGAGCACGGCGTGGCCCAGCCCAAGCTGCCGCCGCTGCCGCGTGTAGAAATACTCGATGTCCGCCCGCTCAAAGGCCAGCTCCTCGAGCAGCTCTTCCTTGCCCGTCTCGCGCAGATGGGCAATCAACTCGGCGTCGATGTCGAAATGGTTTTCGATGGCCGTCTTGCCTGGCCCGGTGACGAACAAGAGCCGGCTCACGCCGCAGCGGGCCAACTCCTCGACGACGTACTGCACGACCGGCTTGCGCCCAACCGGCAGCATCTCCTTCGGCTGGCTCTTGGCCAACGGCAACAGCCGCGTTCCCCGTCCCGCCACCGGCACCACCGCCATCTGCACCGTCATCGTCGCGTCCTTCCTTCGTTCACGCCACGAGCGTCTTCAATCCACCACCCAAGCCGCTTGCGGATTCGCACTACCCGCCGCGTGCCACTGCTTCGCCAGTGCCCTAGCGACGACTCCACACACTGGCAGAGCCAGTGGCACTCGTCCATCACACTGGCAGAGCCAGTGGCACTCGTCCATCGCCCTGGCAGAGTCAGGAGTCTCCATCACACTGGCCAAACCAGGGACACTCGGCTTTGGATGGACCCGCCAAAGGGGGGATTCCGCTGTCTCGTGCCCCTAGAATCCCCTCGACCGCCTCGCAAGTATAGGGGGCCAAAGCGACGGACGAAAGACACTTACGGGGCTCGGAACAACTGGACCAGACCGCAATATAACACCACAGGGGGGGTATTTTGCGTGCCACTGGCTTCGCCAGTGCTTTGGCGATGCCTGCGTTCGACGCACTGGCGGAGCCCGTGGCACACGACATTTCGTTCTCCCGGATCACCCAACTCTCGTGCATCTTTCCCCATGTTCCGCTGGATCCTGCCAGACTTGCGCGTCGCGTCGGTCCTCGAGCTCTCGCCGGAGCGACTGGCGGAGTTCGGTTTGACCGCGCTGCTTCTGGACGTGGATTGCACGCTCAAAGCCTACCGATCGCCCTCGATCTCCGACGAGGTGGCCGCGTGGCTCGCCCGGCTTCGCCAAGCCGGAATTGCCCTTTGTCTTGTTTCCAACGGCCGGGGGCCGCGGATCCGGCGGCTTGCCAAGTCGTTGGACTTGCCCCACGTGGCCCAATCGCTCAAACCCCTGCCCCGTGGCTGCCGCAGGGCGATCCGCAAACTCGCTCTCGATCCGACACATACCGCCATGGTGGGCGACCAGCTTTTTGCCGACGTCGTGGCGGGCCGCCTGGCCGGGCTGTTCACCATCCTCGTCGAGCCCATCCACCCCGAGCAAGAACCCTGGTTCACCCGCCTCAAACGCCCCCTCGAACGCCGCCTCCTGAAGACCCGCTAGCCCACAACCGCTATACTGGGCCCTGTGTAACGCGTGATGGAACGGATGAGGTGACGGTCCCTTTGTGACACAGCCACCCTCGGCTGTGCTGGGCCGTTTGCACAGCCGAGGGCGGCTGTGCCACAGGGTGCCCGCCTCAACCGCCGACCGCCTGGATCCCAAGTCATGCCGACCATTCTCGTCACCGGCGGCGCCGGGTTCATCGGAAGCTGTTTCGTCAGGCAGTGCCTGGCCGACCGCTTCGCGCGGGTGGTCAACCTCGACAAGCTCACCTACGCCGGCAACCTCGACTCCCTGGCCAACGCGGCCGGCGACCCCGACCACGTCTTCATCCAGGGCGACATCGTGGACGGGCCCCTCGTGGGCCGGCTCTTGGCCGAGCACCAGCCCGAGGCGATCGTCCACTTCGCCGCCGAGTCGCACGTCGATCGGTCGATCGACGCGCCGGCGCCGTTCGTCCAGACCAACGTGCTGGGCACGTTCCAACTGCTCGAAGCCGCGTGGCACTATTGGACCAACCTCGCCCCGCCCCGGCGCGAGCGGTTCCGCTTCCTGCACGTCTCGACCGACGAGGTTTTTGGCTCGCTCGACTCCGCCGACGGCCGGTTCACCGAAACGAGCCCCTACCGGCCCCATTCGCCCTACGCCGCCTCGAAAGCGGCCGCCGACCACTTCGTCCGGGCGTATTTCCGCACCTACGGCCTCCCGGTCCTGCTGACCAACTGCTCGAACAACTACGGACCGTATCAGTTCCCCGAGAAGCTGATTCCGCTGGCGATTCTCCATGCCCTGGCCGGCAAGCCCCTGCCCGTCTATGGCGATGGACGGCACGTCCGCGACTGGATCTTCGTCGAGGACCACTGCCGGGCAATCCGCATGATTCTCGAGCGCGCCGCTCCCGGCAGCGAATTCGTCATCGGCGGCGACTGCCAGCGGACCAATCTCGACGTCGTCCGCGCGGTGTGCCGCGCGATCGACCGGCTGTGCCCCGGGTTTGCCCTCGCGCCGTGCGAGTCGCTCATCGAGTTCGTGCCCGACCGGCCCGGCCACGACCGCCGCTACGCCGTCGACGCGACGAAGCTACGCCGCGAGCTGGGCTGGCGGCCGACCGTGGATTTCGAGGTCGGTTTGGACCAAACCGTCCAGTGGTATCTGGACCATGCCGATTGGGTCGCGCGGATCCTCTCGGGCGAATACCGCGGCCGGCGTCTGGGCCTTGGGAGAACCCCATGAAAGTCGCCGTCGTCGGCGCCCGCGGCCAACTCGGCGCCGAACTCGTCGAACTCTTCCGCCAGCACGGGGATTGTCCCGATTTTCGCGCCGGGGACTGTCCCGATTTTCGTCCAAGCGAAAATGGGACTGTCCCCTTCACGCCCCATGACGCAAACCCCCCCGAAGTCGTCGCCCTCGACCTGCCCGACTTCGACCTGACCGATCGCGCCGAAGTGGTCCTGCGGCTGACGGATAGCGAGCCGGACCTCATCGTCAACGCGGCCGCCTTCACCCAGGTGGACGCGGCCGAGACCGAGTCCGACGCGGCCATGGCCGTCAACGCGCTCGGCGTGGAAAACCTGGCCGACGTGTGCCGCGCCTTGGACTGCCCGCTGGTCCACGTGAGCACCGACTACGTCTTCGGCGGCGACCCGCGGCGCGACGCGCCCTATCGCGAGACCGACCCGCCCAGCCCGGTGAACGTCTACGGCTGGACCAAACTGGCCGGCGAGCGCCGCGCGGCCGGTTGGGAAAAACACTTCATCGTGCGAACGTGCGGCCTCTACGGGCGGGGCGACAATCACTTCGTCGCCACCATGCTCCGGCGGGCACGCGGCACGGAGCCGCTGCGCGTGGTGGCCGATCAGCACTGCACGCCCAGCTACGTCCGCCACGTCGCCCGGGCGATCCGCTACCTGGCCGGCACGACCGCCTGGGGCACGTACCACGTCGTCGACCGCGGCGCGACCACGTGGTACGAGTTCGCCCGCGAGATCTTCCGCCTGGCCGGCCTCCGCGTGAACCTCCAGCCCATCCCGACCACCCAATACGTCACCCCCGCGCCCCGCCCGCTCTACAGCGTTCTCGACACCGCCAAGTACCACGCCCTCCCCAGTGCGCCCCCCATGCCCGGCTGGGAGGAAGCGTTGGCGGAGTACCTGACCGAGGCGGGTTGAGTCCCACGTCTCCCCTCTCCCGCCGAGCGGGAGAGGGGCCGGGGGTGAGGGGGATTGGACGGAGCGCTCTCAATTGCGGCAATGGGGTGGTACGCTCTCAACAACGTGTGCCATTGGCTCCGCCAGTGCGGCCCGTGTGCGTCCTCCTCAGGGCACTGGCAAAGCCAGTGGCACACAGGTGAAACACCACGCCCTTCGCTACGCTCAGAGCGTGCCACCAGCCGCCGCGCTCTGGACGACGCTCGCCCCCGCGGCAAGCATCTCCTCCACGGCCCGCTCCACGTCGCCCGGCCTCAGCTCCACGCCGCGGCAGCCGTCGAGCACCACGTGCGTGGCCAAGTCCAGCCCGACCGCGTCCAGCACGGTGAATTTCACGCAGTAATCCGTGGCCAGGCCCATCACGAAGACCTCGTCCACGCCGCGCTCGCGCAGGTAGGCGTCCAGGCCGGTGGCCCGGCGGCGGCCGTTGTCGAAGAAGCCGCTGTAGCTGTCCACCGTCCGATCGGTTCCCTTCTCGAAGACGCGGTGGATCCGCGTCCGATCCAGGCCCGCGGCCAGTTCGGCCCCGGGCGTGTCGGCCACGCAATGGTCCGGCCAGAGCACTTGAGGCAGCCCCTCCAGGTCGATCGCGTCGCCCACGCGCCGGCCGGGGTGCTGGCTGGCGAAGCTCAAGTGATCGGCCGGGTGCCAGTCCTTCGTGGCCACGACCAGCTCGAACGCCCGCATGAGCCGATTGGCCACGGGCACGACCTCGTCGCCCTGGCGAACCACCAGAGCCCCGCCCGGCAGGAAGTCGTTTTGGATGTCCACCAGCACCAACGCCTTCATTTCCCTCGCCTCCATCCCTTTGGAGTGCCGCGACTTGTCGCCGCTTTGGCCACCCCGTCATGCTGAGCGAAGCTCTCCGTCATGCTGAGCGAAGCGAAGCATCTCCGTTGTCGCAACGCCGAAGGGATCCTTCGCTACGCTCAGGATGACGCGCGCGTGCCATCGGATTTGCCGAGTGTGCCACTGGCTCTGCCAGTGCTTTTTCACACGGGTACTGGTAGAGCCAGTGGCACTCCACCGAAAGCGGCGACGAGTCGCCGCACTCCAAAGGGCCTCACTCCGCCGCGCCGCGGGCGCGGAGCACCAGATCGGTCTTCAAGTCGAAAAGCCCCTTTTCCAGGCCCACGGGGTATTGATGCGGATGGTCGAACCGCAGCACGCCGGGGTGAAACAGGGCCAACTGCCGCCGCGCGTGGTCGCGGATCGCCGCTAGCGGCGGCGAATCGTAGGTTACCTCCCCGCCGCGGACCACCGGCACGAGCAAGTCTTCCCACGGATCGTCCGGCTTGGCTGTCCGGCGCCGCGTCGGGTCGAGCGGATCCACGAGCACGGCCTCGCCCACCGGTGGCGCCAGCTCACTGTAGATCATATCCGCCGCGGCCCCGGCTGGTCCGCCGTAGCGTCGCACCTGCAAAACGCCCGGCGTCGTGGTCTTGATCGCCTGCTCGGACACCTTCACCCGCGGCTGCCACGCGCCGTCGTCCGACTTCATCGCCCCGAGCTTGTACACGCCGCCCAGGGCCGGCTCGTCGTAGGCGGTGACCAGCTTCGTGCCCACGCCCCAAACGCCAATCGCCGAGCCCTGATCCTTCAAACTCGCGATCAAATGCTCGTCCAGGTCGTTGCTGGCGACGATCATCGCGTCGGTCAGGCCCGCCGCGTCGAGCATCCGCCGGGCTTCCGCGCTCAAATAGGCCAGATCGCCCGAGTCCAGGCGTATCCCGACCATCTTGTGGCCTTGTTCGCGGAGCCGCTGGCCCACCGCAATGGCGTGGCGCACTCCGTCGAGCGTGTCGTACGTGTCCACCAGGAACACGCAATTGTTCGGCATCGCCTCGGCGTAGCCCTCGAAGGCCGCCAGCTCGTCGTCGAACGACATGACCCAACTGTGGGCGTGGGTCCCCCGCACGGGAATTCCGAACATCCGCCCGGCCAACACGTTCGACGTGGCCGCGCAGCCCCCCAGGTACGCCGCACGGCTGGCCGACAGGCTCCCGTCGATCCCCTGCGCCCGCCGCAACCCAAATTCGAGCACCGGCGCATCGCCCGCCGCCCGGCACACCCGTGCCGCCTTCGTGGCCACGAGCGTGGGGAAGTTCACCAGATTCAACAGCGGCGTTTCCAGAAGCTGGCAATCGAGGATGGGCCCCTTGACCCGCACGAGCGGCTCCTGCGGAAACGCCACGGTTCCCTCCGGCATGGCGTCCACGTCCACCCGCGGCCGCCAGGCGGCCAGATAGTCGAGAAACGCCTGGTCGAACAGCGCCCGCCCGTCATTGCCCTGCAAGGTGGCCAGGTAGGCCAGGTCGTCCGGCCGGAAGCGGAATTCCCGGACGAACGCCAAGAGCGGCCCCAGCCCCGCCGCGACGGCGTAGCCGCCGCCGAACGGATTACGGCGGAAGAACAGGTGGAACGCCGCCTCCCGGTCCGCTCGCCCAAGCCGCCAATAGCCAAAGGCCATGGTCAACTGGTACAGGTCGGTCAGAAGCGCCAGCGACGTTCCGTGGATTCCCAGCGCTTCGGCCACGGCAAGTTCTCCGATTTCTTGGCGTGAATTCACGTCGTGGGGTAGCGCCCCGCGTGTGCCACTGGCTCCGCCAGTACTAGCCTCTACTTCGGCGGCCCGACCGTGTGCCACTGGCTCCGCCAGTGTTGGTCTCTCTACTGCGGCGACTCGACGACCGCGTACGCGGGCACCTTCAAAACGGTGCCCTCCAAGTCCGTCTCGACCTCGATCGTCTGCTCGATTCTGCCGGTCTTCTGCCCGGCAGTGTACGTGACGGGCACGACGAAAAGCGGTTTGGCCTCCGCGCCGGGGGGCGCACTGGCCCGAAAACCCTCGCCGTCGGCGCGAATCGCTTTGATCCGAAACGGCTTGGTCCCCCGCACGACGATCCGCTTCGTCACGTTCTGGCCCGGCTGCAAAACACCCCAGAACAACGACGCCGGGCTCACCGAGACGTCGGCCTGGACCTGCCCTTCGACCAGCACGGGCAGTTGCTTCGCCTGGGGGTTGTTTGTCACCAGCCAGACGTATTGGTTCACGTAGCCCACCGGGGCGTCCTTGGCCAGGACGACCTTCAGGTCGTACGCCACGCCCGTCGCCCGCCGGGCCGTTTCCGTCACCGTGCCCGTCAAATGGGGGCTGTCGCTTCTCACCTCAAGGATCTTCCAGTCGCTGCCGCCCCCGTATTTTACGCTGAGCGTTTTCTCCGCCGGCGTTCCCCGGGCGACCGTGCCCAGCGCCGCGCTGGCCGGGTCCAACAGCACGTCGCCGTACACATTCACCTTGATGAACAACTGCACCTCGGCCGGCTTCGGCTTGTCGATCTTCACCGTGATGGTCGAGCCCAGCGGGCCCACGAACACCTTGCTATTGACGCTGGCGACGATCGCGCCCTGCTCCTGTGGACCAAGCGTCGGCTTCTCGATCCGCAGCGACGCGCAGGCGCAATTCACCTGGACGCTGGCGACGTGAACGTCCTCGGAGAGCGGATTGACCATCGCGAAGACGTACTCCGCCTTGGCCCCCCGCGCGACGGTGCCGAAGTCGTGCGTCCGCGTCGCAAACAGCTTGTTGGCCCAATCGTCGCCGGCGCAGGGGGCCGCCATGACGAGCGCCGCAAACAGAACTCGAGGAATCAGGTGCATCATCGTTCAAGCGAGAAAGACTGAGAGCCTATCCGAGAATCTCGCCTGGACCGCGCGTCATCCTGAGCGCAGCGAAGGATCTCATTGGCGTCAAAGGAGTTCAGATGCTTCGCTTTGCTCAGCATGACGACTTCATCCGGGTTCTCGGATAGGCTCTAAGGGCTGCCAACGAAAACCGCCAACCGGGACTTGCCAACGGGGACTGTCCCCTTCGTTGCATCCGCCCCTTCGGCGCACGCACAAGTGGATTGTACGCCCCAGCCCGAGCCAGCAGCCGGCTCCAACCCCCGCCCACCGCCGTTGAACCAGCCTGGTCCGCGCCCCGCGCAGGGAATACCCAATCGTACAACACGGGGCCCGCCGCAGAATCGCGGCATCTGAACGGCGTCAAGAAAACCGCTTGTGACGAGTGGATCAGGGGGCTCAGAGGGCATCTCTGATGGGGGGGTGGCTTAGAAGGTCCGCGATTGCCGGCGTCACGCTTGATTCCATCTGCGTGGTACTACCCCGCAAGCACCCGCACCCTTTCTCCTGCCCTATTTTGCCCACTATACTACCGGCAGCCACGGTTGTTCAATTCTACACATCGAGACAGGACCTCCCATCGCTTTTTCAGAAAGCAGGAGAAGAAAATGGCAGACGAATCTGACACAAATGCCAAAGGCATCTTGGCAGCCCTCAGCAATCCCCAGTTCAAGGAGACGATTAGCATTGCCGTCGTCCTGTTCTTTCTCCTGCTATTCGCCCGCGAACTAGCCGACCCCTCAGGATTTCGGAACTACCTGATTGGTGCCCTTACCATGTACCTGATTGGCGCCATCTTCCTTGTGCAGACGCAGATCAACCTGATAAACCACGCAATAAACCAAGCCGGAAACAACCCCCAACATTTCCCCTTGTTTAAGGACCTCCCGACGGCCAAACGATGCCCTCGCATTGCCCATATCATCGGCAAGTACGAGGCGTTCGCGGACGGGATCGGACATGTTACCATCCGCAGCATGCCGCTTCTCCGTGGCGCGCTGTTGGCAATGTTGGCCGTTTACCTGTTCTGGCGTAGTTGCCTTTGAGATGGCGCTGGCAAGACCGCCAGCCTCACGGACGCGATCAGGTCTTCCGACGCTCCAGCCCGTTGATGAGGCCACTAATCATCTTGGCGATCTCCTCAAGGTCAGCCTTGAGTTGCTCGTGTCCCTTGGACTCCAGCAACCCTTGTCGAGCGGCCAATTCCAGCAGGGGGACGCATTCCTGAACGCTGCCGCGGGCGATCCCGAAAAAGTTCCGCCGGTCCGCCTTGGTGAACCGACCGTTGCCCTCGGCGATGTTGGCCGCAATCGATAGGGCAGCGCGGTTGAGCTGATTTGCCAGGAAGAAGTAGCTCCGAGGAAGATCCCGCGTGAGCGTGCAGATGTTGTCGGCGAATGAGATGGCCTTCTGGTAGACGAGTAGTTTCTCGAAGACGAAAGGCATCGCATCACCTTGCCGCCACGTCAGAGAGGAGAAAGGACTCTTCTTTCGTCTACTTTCTCCTCTCTCCTCTCTCCTCTCTCCGCTCTCCTGCTCTATTTGCCCGAAGGGCAAATCGGGGCGAGAGGATTTGAACCTCCGACTTCCTGCTCCCAAAGCAGGCGCGCTAGCCAGGCTGCGCCACGCCCCGTCAATGCTAAGCAACAAAAAACCGTCCAGGTCGCACAACTCGCCCGCCGCTTAAGGCTTCGCAACCAAGAACACCCGCAGGTACCCCGCGCATGCCCTCTTAAGAGGTGCGCGACAAGCCAACCGCAAACCCATTGTACGAGCGCGCCAATTGGTCTGCAATCGGGCTATCCGATACCCCATCAACTCGGTGGGCCGCCGATGAGCCGCTCGCGCAATCGCTCGAACTCGTCGTGGTTCGAGAAATGGACCACCAGCTTCCCCCGACCACGGGCGTTGTGCGACAGCCGCACCTTCATGCCCAACGCCGAGCGAAGCTCCTGCTCCAACGACGCGATCTGATCGTCCTTCGCCGTGGGCGCTGACGACCGAGGGCGAGTGGGCTCAACGGCGGCCAAGGGCTCCGTGTCGGCCTGGGCGATCATCTCCTGAACGAGCTGCTCGACCTGGCGGACGTTGAGTCCCTCGCGGATAATCCGCTGGCACATCTCGTTTTGAAGATCCTCCTCGCCCAGCGGCAGCAACGCCCTAGCGTGGCCCTGCGTGAGATCGCCGGAACGGAGCATCTCCTGAACCCGATACGGCAGCTCCAAAAGTCGGATGAAATTGGCCACGGTCGACCGGTCCAGGTGCAGCCGCGCGGCCAGCTCCGCCTGGGCGCAGCCGTGGGTTTGAAGATATCGTTGGAACGAAGCCGCCTTCTCCAGCGGGCCAAGGTCCTTGCGTTGCAGGTTTTCCACCAACGCCAGTTCGGTCATCCGCCGGTCGTCCGCCTCGACCACCTTGACCGGCACCTCCCGGCAGCCCGCCTGTTGCGCCGCCCGAAGCCGACGCTCCCCGGCGATCAGTTGGTACGACTCGTCCACCCGCCGGACCACAAGTGGTTGAAGTAACCCATGCTCGCGGATACTGCCCGCCAGGCCATCGATATCGTCCTGCGCGAATTCCTTGCGTGGTTGATAGGGATTCCCCTCAATGAGGTGAACGTCCACCTGGACGACGCCCGTGTCCGGTTCCCTGACCTGGTCCGGCCCTACCGACAGTTGCACGACCGCCTCGCGCTCCGCCGTCATTGCCTCGTCGGCGGCCTGCCGTGCGATGGATCGGGGCAAGACGGCGCCGGGGCGCGGCTCCAAATCGAGGGAGACAGGTCGCGGCCGGATAGCCGCTTCGTCCTCGCCCACATGCGACGGGTCAACGCGGCGGTGCTGAGACGAATCATCCGCACCCTCGCTCGGGGGATCAATCCGCCGTGGCGCACGCCCCAATAGCGCCTCCAGACCGCGCCCTAGCCGTCTTTCCTTACTCACCGTCCAACACCTCCATACACAGTTCGATGTATGCCCTGGCGCCGCGGGAGCGCGGGGCGTAGTCGATGACCGATTTCCCATGGCTGGGCGACTCGCTCACGGCCACGTCGCGCGGAATCACCGTGCTGAAGACGATCTCCCCAAAAAACTCGCGCACTTCGTCGTCCACCTCGCGGGTCAGCTCCAGCGTGTGATCGTACATTGTCAACACAATCCCGCCGAATTGCAACTCGTGCTCCTGTTCATCCATCACCCGGCGGATCACCTCGATCATTTGAGCCAATCCCTCCATGGCGAAATACTCGCACTGGATGGGCATGATCACCTCGGTTGACGCGGCCAATGCCGCCTGGGTGAGCTGGCCCAGCGACGGCGGGCAGTCGATCAGCACGAAATCGTACCCGCCAATACCCCCTTTCAGATACGCCCTAAGCCGGCCACAACCGGCACTATCCTCGCGAGCCATCGCCTCGATGTCGCGGAAGCTGCGGCTGCCCGGCAACACGTCCAGCCGCCCCGGACCGCTAGAGACGACCGCCTCGCGGAGCGGCGCCCCCGTCACCAGTGGGTGGCCGACACACGGCTCGCAGCCCAACCCGCTTGTTGCGTTGCACTGCGGATCCAAGTCCACCAACAGAGTCCGGCTGCCCGCTTTGGCCAGCGCCGCGGCCAAATTGATCGCGGTGGTCGTTTTTCCGACCCCGCCCTTCTGATTGGCTACGCAAAAGACTCGTCGCATGGCCCGTCCCGAGCTTCCGACCTGGTAACCGCCACGTCCAGCGGCCCGTGGCAGATCATGAACGCCACGCTACCCCGCGCGATCCGTCAATGCCGCGTTCACCACGTCAAAGCGCGAAGGCCAACCGACGGCGCAGTCAGTCGCCGCGCATTCTACCAACCGAGGCGGTCAGAGCGAAATGGCAGTTTTTGCGCCAGTCACCACGCACTCCGGGAACCCCCGCGAGCATCACTCACCTCCCACCCGTGGCGGCTTGGCCGGCTTCGATCCCCAACGGCACCCCACGGTGTTCCATGTGAAACCGGGGGCTCTTGCCAATTGGCCGGCTAGACGCGAAGACCATCGGCAGCGGGCACGGCGGCCGATGGGCCCTAACCGCATGTGGCCACTCCCGGGGTCGCCAGACCGCGTGAGTCTCGGCAAACGGGTGCTATCGTGGGGGTGTCGTCACGGGCGGGGCGACATGTGTCACGTGAAACGGCATCGGCGTGGGTGGGAGTGGTCGCTGACGCCCAACAGGTTGCCAGGATTCGGGCGTCGATGCAGCCTGTGAGAGGCTCCAATACAGGGGGCACGAATGGAACGGATGGCACCCGAAAATGGGGTGAGCCGTGTTCCGGGTGGCGCGTTTATTGGTGCCTTTCGAGATGGAGAATGCTGGAATTCCTTGCATTCCGCGACTGTATGGCTAAACTCGGAGGGTAGGATGTGTGGTCTGGCGGGATGAGCGGGGCTAACGGGCTACGTCACGGGCATGCGAGACAACCTTGAAGCGAGGAGGACCTTACATGAAGAACGTGTTGTTTTTGGCATCGGTCGCGGTGTTCTTGGCGGCGGCTCCGGCTGTGGGCGCCGTGGCCTTCGGGACGACACAGACGTTTGAGGCCGACATTATCGGATCGCAGCCAGATGCGTGGTACGACGGCGATAGCGGCTGGTACGGAGGTGTTCAGGTTGTTGCGTCGGGTACGGATGGGGTCTTGGCCAGTGTCAACGGGGGCAACAACTTCGTGAAGATCACGCCTGGTCCGCCGAACTCTTACGGCGGTGGGGGAGCCGCCCGAAATGCCCCGTACAGTAAGGTGGGCACCACCGGAAACGACTTCCCGTCGGCGGGAAACAGTTTTACTGTCTTCCGCGACGTCTACTTCGAACCATTGGCGGATGTGGGCGGCTTTTGGCTGCAGAACACGATCCGATCAACAGGCGGCGCCTACCTCACCGAGTCCAGCTTCCGATTCACGACAGGTGAGGGAAGCTGGAACGTCCAGATCGGCGGCAGCACGGAGCCGGGCGTGACCCTGGCGACCGGTCAGTGGTACACCTTTGAAGAGGTGTGGGACCGGAGTCAAACGTTGGCGGGCGTGACCTACAACGTGTACGACATGGGTGGCGCGCTTCTTTATACCGAGTCGCTCGATACCTGGAACCTGGTTCTTTCCAGTGACATGGGCGGGAGTAGCGCCCACAGTTGGTTCACCGTGTGGAACAATGACGGCTATCCAGAGGCCGTGTACGCGGACAACTTCGGTACCCTGGACACGGTTCCCGAGCCGGCAACGCTGGCGATTTGGGCGATGCTCGGGGGGCTCGGCCTGGTGGCCGCCGTGGGACGGCGCTGGAGGGCGTAACGGGCAACGGCAATCTTCATTGCGAGCCGTCGGATTCCCGGCGGCTTTTTTGTTTCTTGTGGATAACACCTTTTCCCACGGGCGGAGGGCGTTGGGAGACAGAACATCGCATGTTGTGGAGTGGGGCAACCAATCACCGCAACTCAACGGGGGCGCGCGGACAGGGTCTGGCGGGCGCGGGACGTGGTGTGCATACTGGATGATTTGGAGGTGGCCGGGGTTTGGCAAGATAGGGATGGGCCGACTTCGTCGGGTGCGAGACGCCCGAGACGTTCCGCTTGGCGCTGCGGGTGCCGCGTTGGGCGGTTTAGCTCTTGATGAGAAGGGCGGACCTCGGGTGGTTGACCCCTCGGGCGACTTGGTTCATTCCCCGCGCTGGATTGGCGCTGATTGGCTCGTGCCCGACGCCTGGGATCCGCGGCGTTTCCGGTTGTTGTTCGCCGACAAGGCGACGGAGTAGATCCCCTCACCCCCGACCCCTCTCCCGCAGGCGGGCGAGGGGAGGCGCGTTATAGCGTGCTGAGCTTGGAGAAGTTGACGGCGACGTTCATGGGGAAGACGCCGTAGATGCCGCAGGTGAAGACGAGTTCGATGAACTCGTCGGCCACGAGGATGGGGTGTTTGGGGACGACGATCACGTCGGCGTCGGAGAGCCAGATCTCGGCCGGGGGGCAGGGTTGTTTGGCGTAGAGGGCCGGGCGGATGTCGAGCATGGTTGCCAAGAGACGCCAATCGTCGCCGCGGCGGAAGACGACGACCTGGCGGAGCTGCGCCCCCACGCGCCAACTTCCGGCCATGGCCAGGGCTTGCATGAGCGTCGTGGGGCCGGTGAGTTCGTAGCGGCCGGGCGTGTTCACCTCGCCCAGCACATAGACGTAGCGGGGGGCACGGCTAACCAGAACGGGGATGACCTCGATCCCTTCGACTTCCTTGCGGTACGCTTCGCGGAGTTCGACTCGCAGCTCTTGCAGGGTGAGTCCTTGGGCCTGGACGACGCCGATAGCGGGCAGGGAAATGGTGCCTTCGGGCGTGACGCGGGCGGAGCGGTTCTGGCCGCCTTGGCCGAAGCGGCTGTCCACCGCGTTGCGCAGGTCGTCGAGTTTGCTGTTCACCCGCAACGGCGAGACGGTGATGGCGGGCCCCTTGTAGTATTTCGTATAAAACTGCTCGATTTCATCGCGCAATTGGGGGATCGTTCGGCCGGTTGCGCGGACCTGGCCCAGCAGGCGCAGGGTGATGGTTCCGTCGGGCTGGATCAGCAGGTCGCGGTCCAGATCGGGGTCGGTGGCTGATTCGACGCGGATTTCGTCGCCGACGTTGAGCTGGTACGGATTGGGCTGCTCCTCGCGGGTGAGGCGGTAGACCAGGTCAAGCTCGTCGTCCACGCGGAGGCGGTATTCCGGGACGTGTTCGGTCCGCGCGGGGCCGCAGTATTCGCCCTGGGCGAACTGCTGCCATTGGATCAGCCGGGCGGATTCCCAGCCGCAACCACAACCGGCGGCGCAGTCCACGCCGCGGATTGCCCAGGGGGCGGCGGGTCCGAGGGCTTGGCAGAGCTGGATGGGGAAACGGAAGGAATCCGTCGCGCCCGGGGACTTTGGAGTGCGGCAACTTGTTGCCGCTTTCTTGTTGGACGCGTTGGAAGGATGGCCCGTTTGCCGGTCGAAAGCGGCGATGAATCGCCGCACTCCAAGGCAACCCTCGCTGCTGGACAAGCCGGCCGTGGGGCCTGGCGAGCCGGCGCCGCCGACCGTATCGATCTGCCGCGCGGGGCCATGGGGCGCGCACAGCCACGCGGCGCAGGCGGCCGCGCACGCGAGGCTGGCGGCGAGGACGAGTGTCCGGCGGGACCGCGCGGGCCTATTCGCCGAGGGGGTCGGTTCGTGCGTCGAAGGGGACAGCCCCATTTTCGCCATCGCGAGAATCGGGACAGTTTCCACCCGGCGGTGACGGCGATCGAGTTGGGGCAGACGGAACGGGAACGTCACGGATAGGGTTTCCTCGGGAGAGGTTGGTGTTCTCAGAATCGCGCTGCGCCCTCACCCCCGGCCCCTCTCCCTGAAGGGAGAGGGGAGGTCATTGGCTTCTTTTTGCCGCCGAAGAGGAACTTCGACCAGAAGCCGCTGGGCCGGTCCGCTTGGGAGGCCGGGGCGGACGGCGGCGGGGATGGTGTCGCGACGGGCGGCGCCGGGGGAGGGGGTTGTCGCGCGTCGGGCGTCTGGCCGTATGATCGGGCGAACTCGTCCGGTTGTATCCAGCGGACGAGTTGCGTTGGGTCGGGCGAGGGCGGACCGCCGGCGGCGTGCGAGGTCGCGGCGACGGGCGCGCGGGGATCGAGGGGGACAGTCCCGTTATCGCTGGCGCGAAAATGGGGATAGCCGCCCGTGCGCGAGGCGACCAGGGCCAAGTTGTGGCGCGTGGTGGGGTGGTCCTGGATGGCCAGGCTGTGCTGGAACACGGCCTGGGCGTCGGCGAGCCGGCCGGCGCGGGCCAGGAGGACGCCCAAGTCGTTGGCCGCCAGCGCGTTTTCCGGACAGACGACCAGCGCGGCCTGATAGAAGGTGACCGCTTTGGGTTCGGCGGCGGGCATCTGGCCAGCGCGGGCGGCGCTGAGTTTGCCCAGGGCGTGCAGGGCCATCGATCCGGCCACCTCGCCCCCGGCCGCGACGCTGAATTGTTCCTGGGCGAAACGGAAGTAGCGTCGCAGGGCCTCGCAGGCGTTGAGATCCTCGGGGCGGACGTCCTTGAGCGCGGGGGTGCGATGGCCGGCGACGATGCCCGGCAGGTCGAGCTGGGCTTCCAGATGGGATCCGGTGGGCAGGAAGTCGTCGGCTTCGTCCATGGCGGCAATCGCGTCGGCGAGCGACTGGCCGTGGACGCGGGTGCGGCGCTCGACGTCGAGACCCTGGGCAATCAGGCGCAGGGCCTGGATGAACTCGGCGCGGGCGGAGAAAAACGCCTTTTTCGAGGCCAGCTCGAAGCCGTGCCGCGTATGGCGATCGGCCTCGCGGGCGATCTGCTCCATTTGGTCGGAGCGGGCCAGCGGCTCGAACTCGGTCCATAGGGGCGAGGCGGCGGGCGGGGGCGGCGGCGTGGCGGCGAGGGACGGCTCGGAGGGCCGGGCCGGTTTGGCGTCGGCCGGCGGGACCAGCGGGGCCGGGGGCTCGACCGGCGACGTGGGCGGGGACGAAGGCGCCACCAGAAGCGGCCCGGCGGTGGCCGTTTCGTCGCACGGGAACTCGACCGGTTGGAGCGGCTGGTCCCGCCGAGGCGGGCGCTCGACCAAAGCGGCTGGCTCGACGCTTGGCAACACGCGCGGCGGCCGCGGCGCGGCATCGGACTGGGGACGCGGCGTCGTGGGGTGGGAAACGACCGTCCGCGGCGAGCCCGGCGGCACGGCGAGAAGGCCGATGGCGAGCAGCCCGGCGAGGCCCAACGTGGCCAGCGGGGCGGCGCGGCGCGGCAGCAGAATCCAGTGCAGGCGATCCATCAGTCTCATCCGTGGCCGTTGCACGTGACGGCGAAACGGCCCGCGCTCCATGTGACGGGCCTTTCTCTGGCACCGATCGGCCACGGCGCGCGTGGGCGCTGAGCGATTCGCGCCGGCGCCGTGCATCCCCTGTTCGCACTACAGGCGGGACCAGCAATTCAACCCGCAGGACTGACATGCCACGTCCTTGACGAACCCGTCACGGGGGTTATTCTGGGCGCGGAAGCCGTTTTTTCGGAAAAACGGACGTTCCTTGCGCGGCGGTCGTGCGGAACGCGGCGGTGGTTCCGGGCGCAAGGGTCGTCGTGAGCGAAGCGGTCGTGCGAGGCAAGTCGGTCATTCCGAGCGCGGCGAAGAATCCCGTTGGCCGGGGAGATCCTTCGCCGCGCTCGGGATGACTTCGCCGCGCTCGGGATAACTTCGCTCGGGATGACGGCGGACGGGAGTGTTGAATGTTGCTGTTCAAGAAGCGGTTTCTGGACGCGATCCGGCGGGGGGAGAAAACGCAAACGGTGCGGCTGTGGCCGTACCGGCGGATGCGCGTCGGGCAGCGGAGCTACATACCCGGGGCGGGCTACATCCGCGTCACGGCGGTCGACGAGGTGCGGCTCGACGAGCTGACCGACGCCGACGCCCTGCCCGACGGATTTGGGACGGCCGACGCCCTACGGGCGGAGTTGGCCGCGCTGTACGGCGACCGTTTGGCGGACGGTTATCGCGCGTATCGGGTCCGGTTTGAGCTGAGCGACGGGCGCGAGGTGGGAGGAGACGGTCAGGAACCGCAGATGAACGCGGATGAACGCGGATAGGGGCGTTTGGCGTGGTGTCTCATGCTGACAGGGTTTTCAGCGTGTGCCACTGGCTTTGCCAGTGCCCTGCGCGGCCGCGTTTCGCACACTGGCGGAGCCAGTGGCACACACGCGCACGGCACTGGCGGAGCCAGTGGCACGCAGAATCCTGCCATCAACGCGCATGTCCATGGCGAGCGTGGACATGGCACCCGAACCCCGAGTCCCGCCCCGCCGTTACGGCACGAGGAACGCGCCGCCGGTCCAAGCGGCGGCTTCCCAAAGGGCCCCGCGGACGCTGATGGGTAGCGGATCGAGCATGTAGGGCGCGCAACTGCCGGGCCGGTAGTAGCCCAGCGTGTACATACATTCGTTCGGCGGATTGACACCCATCAGGTACGGCAGGGCGGGCACGGTCAGGAAGAAATGGCCCTTGGAGATGATCGGCTGGAGATACGGTCCCCAGGAATGCCCATACCGTTCGAGCTGCACGTCCTCGAAGTACAGCGGCTTGTGGCACAACCCCGAAGCCTTCCAGGTGAACGTCGTCGCGCCCCATGCCCGCGGGGTGTACGGCTGATGCGCCATGGGGCAGTCTCGCGGCAACTCGCCGGCCGCGGGTCGGATGTCGTGGGTCAGTTCGGAGATGGACTTGAATTGATTGTTGGGCGGGCACTCGTCGGGATCCAGGCTTGCCTTGGCACCCATTTCCTCGCTGATCGACGGGGGCGACTGGGTGCGCGGAGGAGCCGGGGCGCCGAAGCCGGGCAACGGGCCCGAAGGCCCTTGCGTCTTGGGCGGCTGGTGGGCTGGCTCGGCGGGAGGCGAAGGACGAGGGACCAAAAGCGGCGGCGCGGCGGGCGCGCCCCGCGATGTGTCGGGTTCGGCAAGGGGCAGCGTCGGCATCCGCGTGGGAGACTGTGGGATTTCCCGCTTGTCGCCGAAGGGATCCTGCATGGCGCTGGAGGGCGTCGTTTCGGCGGGCTGTTGGAATTGGGCGGGCGCGATTTCGCGGCTTGGCCGAGCGGCGGGCCCGCGCGCGACGTCCTCGGCCGATGGTCGGTACGGAAGCCAGACGAGCCTCCGACCCGTGGCGTCACCGTCGGCCCGGGCGGCCATCGCGTTGGCCAGGAGAAACGCGGCGAGAAGGAGGGCGGATGACGCGCCCGGCAGGATGGTCGGTCGCCCCGGGCGGCGTCGAGCCGAGCGGGAGCGAGGATCAGTGAGCCTCGTCGTCGGAGTGCTCCGTGCTGTAGTTTGGCGCTTCCTGCGTGATGACGATGTCATGGGGATGACTCTCCCGTACACTGGCGGCGGAGACTTGGATGAATCGCGCGTCGGTGCGCAACGCATCAATGGTTCGCGCTCCGCAGTAACCCATTCCCGCCCGAAGTCCTCCAACGAGTTGGTACACAAAGGGCCCTAAGGTTCCTTTGTAGGGGACGCGGCCTTCGACGCCCTCGGGCACGAGTTTGTCGGGCGCGGCGCGTCCGGTTTGTCGGTACCGCTCGCTGGAGCCCTTGACCATGGCTCCCAAGGAGCCCATTCCTCGATAGACTTTGAACGTACGGCCTTGGAAAAGTATCTGCGCGCCGGGGCTTTCCTCGAGCCCGGCGAAAAGTCCTCCGATCATCACGACGTGCGCCCCGGCGGCGATGGCCTTGGTCACGTCGCCCGAGTAGCGGACCCCGCCGTCGGCGACGATGGGCACGCCGGCCGCGTCGGCGGCTCGGGCGGCTTCCTGGATCGCGCTAACCTGGGGAACCCCCACGCCGGAAATCACGCGCGTCGTGCAGATCGACCCCGGACCGATGCCGACCTTGACGGCGTCGGCTCCGGCGGCGATAAGGTCTTTGCATCCTTCGTGGGTCGCCACGTTTCCCGCGACGACGTCAATGTCCCATTCCCGTTTGATTCGCCGGACTGTGTCGATGACGTTTTTTGAATGTCCGTGGGCGCTGTCCACGACCAGGACATCGACGCCTTTGTCGATGACGGCGGAGACGCGGTCGTAGTCGTGAACGCCGACGGCCGCTCCAACCCGCAGCCTCCCTTGCCCATCTTTGCAGGCCTGGGGGAAACTGCGCATCATGTCGATGTCTTTGATCGTAATCAGGCCGGTCAGTCTGAAATCTTCGTCAACCAGCAAAAGCTTCTCCACCTTTTTTTCCATCAAAATCTTCTCAGCTTCCTCAAGCGTTACGGTCCCCGTGGCCGTCACAAGGTGATCGGAGGTCATCACCTCGCCGACCCGAAGCTCGTTGTTCTCGAGAAATCGCAGGTCGCGCCGCGTGAGAATGCCTTCCAAATGCCCATCGGCTCGGACGATCGGGATGCCGGAGACCTTGGAGCGGTCCATGAGCTGGCGGGCCTGGGCGACGGTGGCATCGGGTGGAAGGGTGGCGGGGTCGATGATGATCCCGTTGGCGCTCCGCTTCACCTTGACGACCTCCTCGGCCTGCTGGGGGATCGACATGTTCTTGTGGATGATGCCAATTCCGCCCTCTTGGGCCAACGCGATGGCCATGGCGCTCTCGGTCACCGTGTCCATGGGCGAGCTGAGCAGGGGGATGTTCAGTCGGATGCGGTTGGTCAGGCGGGTGGATACGTCAACCTGGGTGGGTATAACATCACTATATCGAGGTATTAAAAGAACGTCGTCGAAGGTGACGGCCTGGGCGAGGATTTTTTCGTGCATTATCGGTGCTCCTCCCGGCGGGAAAGGGATGGTCGGAGAGTGATGCCGCATTATTGCCCTTTCGCGGGCGAATGCAACGGCCCGATGAGCCGCTTGCGGCTTCGCAAACGGTGAGGAACCCGAAGACCGGCGTTCATTCGCTCGGCTGGCGGACGGTCTTGCGGAGCCGTGCGCTGCGAAGGCGGCGGGGGAGGAGGCCGCCGCGGTCGTCCTCGGGCTCTTCCTCTGGTTTGAGGCCGAAGGCGAGCAGTTGAAGCACGCTGCGACGAACCAGACGGCCCTGCTTGTCGAGGTCTTTCGACTCGTGGGAGATGACGCCGCCGGGGACTTCGTCGGAGGTGTAGGCCAAGGTGAGCGTGGTGCCCTTGGCGTGGCGATGGACGGTCCGCGTGTGGGCGGCCGTTTGGACGCGGTCGTCCACCGAGGTGGGCATGTCCAGGGCGTCCACGTCCATGTCGAGGTTATTCGACGTTCCGGAGCCGTTGGTCCCAGTGATGACGCTTTGGCGGCGGAGCACGAACGGCGCCACACCGTCGTTGGAATAGACCGTGACCAACTCCACCCGCTTGCCGTCGGGGCCGGTGATTTCGTACTGGCGAACGTTACAAGGAATGGCGCGCCCTTCGATCGCGACCTCGGCCGGCGGGAGGTTTTTGACCGTGACCTTTTGGTCCATGGACTGGCCGAAGAGACCTTGCCAGACGGTCTGCGTCTGAGGATCGAGCCGTTTGCCGGCGACCCAGACGGCCACCTCCTCCTCGAGTGTGACGCCGCCGGCGTCGATCGTCTTGAGCGTGGTCGTGGTTTCCGTGACGCCCGTGTTGGCGACGCTGCCGTCCTCGTCGAACGTCTCGGTGACCACGCGGACGCATTTCCACGCGCCCGGCGAGAACGTCGCCCAAGGATGGTGCTTCAGCGGCACGCTGGGCGCGGCGGGCTCCGGGTTCTGCGCCGAGACCGAAGACGCCAAAACGAGAAAGCAGAGCCCCACCGCGGCCACGAGCGGGGCCCAGAGCCGTTGCGGTTTGGCGATGTTCATGGTTGCGTCCGGTACCAGCACGGCCCGGTCCACCTGGGTCAGCGTTGCGGTTTGGCGATGTTCATGGTTGCGTCCGGTAAACGGGCTCCGGTTTCGACGATATAACAGCGTAGCTTTCCGACAACGGCGTCGAGCCGCGCGGGATCCGCCTGTGCTGATTAAGACGATCAAAGCGTCGGCCAGGCACCCAGTATACCGGATTTGCCGGCGAGACTCCACGGGATACCCGCACAACGGGTGGTAACGGATTAGAGCCGAACAGGTTCGGGGATGAACCCTAGGAACGCGGCTCTTCACTCCGCTCGGGGCGTGCCGCCGAATCGAGGCCCTGCACGGCTTGGACCAGGCTCAGATCGTGCCGGGGCGGCACGCTCCGCAGGTCCAGGAGCACGTGGTCCGGCGCGGCTCGGGCGATGACGGATGGCTGGGCATTCCGGAGGCCCTCGGCCAATTGGGCACTGGCAAGACTGGACCCGCGAAGTGAGATTCCCCACGTGGGGGATTCGCTGCCTGGAAACACATCGCCGCCCCAGGCGACCGTGGTCTCGACGGGTTCGGCGGCGGCGATGGCCCCGCAGCCGGCCATCTGCTCTGCCAGGCGTCTTGCCCGGCCGGCCAGGTTGTCTGGGGACGTGGTCGTCAACTGGAGGGCGGGCAGGGCAAGTCGGGCTTGTTCCGGCTCCTTATGGAGTTGGAGCGCGGCGGCCAAGCCGGCCAACACTGCCGATGTGGCTCGAAGGGGCGCCGCCATCGGATGGGCGGCCATCCGCGCCAACGCGTCGCGTTGGCCGACGAGAATACCGCACGGGGGACCGCCGAGCATCTCCGCGCCGAAGAGGACAACGCTCGCCCCGGTCGCCACGCTCGGGCCCACCCGCGGAACGTCGGCCAAACCAAAAGGCGCAAGATCGAGGATCGACGCGGGACCGAGATCGTGCACGACGGGCAGATTTTTGTTCTTTTGGCGGGCCAGCTCCACGAGTTCGGCCAGCGTCGGACAGACGACGCCCGCTCGGCGGGCCCAGGGCGACTCGACCACCCAAACGGCGCTGGCCCACTGGCCCAACGCCTCGGCGTAGTCGTCGAGGGTTGTGTGGTTCACGGCGCCCACTTCGCGCAGGACGCGGGCGGTGACGCGACACAGGGCTGGGAGATTGTGGTCGGCCGTGCGGCGGATCATGTGGGCGAGGCCGAGGACGATTTCTCCGTCGTCGCCGCTGGCAGCCAAGGCGAGCATGGTTGCCGCCGAGGGGCTGGAGACGACAAGGGCCGCTTCCGCGCCGGTGAGTTCGGCCAACAGCCGGCCGGCCAGGTCGCCGTGGTCTGCCGGCGATCCGGTCGGTGTCAGGTACTCGCGGCTGGCGGCGTCCATGGCCTCGATCACCCGATCCGCCAATGGCGGGGGCCCCAGCTCGGGGTGGAAGACGACACCCGTGGCGTTGATGACGGGCCGCAATCCGGGCGGATCGGAGGCCATTACCCGCCGGGCGATCCGCTCGGCTAGTTCGGTGACGCTGGGCCACGTTCGTTCGGTTGCCGCGGCGTGGACCTCGCTGGTCACTTCCTCGAGCACCGCGCGGACGGTGGCGAGGACCGCGCCGGGGTGGATCCGTTCGACGAGCCGCTTTAGCCGCGGGTTTTCCAGAAGTTCGTGGACCGAAGGGATGCCGTGCAGGGGGTTGGGAGACATGGCAGTGAGGGGGCTTTCGTTCAGTCAATCGCGGGGTGTGAACCAGGTCGGCGTTGATTCCATCCTTGGCATTGGGCGAGGCGGTGTCAAGCATGTGCGCTTGCAGGCGGGGCGGGGGCGTGATAGTCTTGCGGGCTTTGCAGAGACCCCGTCGTTTATCTTGGGCCGCCGTGAAATACGCAATTATCATTCCGGATGGGTGCGCGGACGACCCCCAGGAGACGTTGGGGGGCCGGACGCCGCTGGCCGCGGCCGACGTGCCGGCGATGGACGCCGTGGTGGCGGCGGGTCGGATCGGCCGGGCGGATCACGTGCCGGCCAACCTTCCACCAGGCTCGGATGTGGCGAATCTGAGCCTGTTTGGCTACGATCCCGTGGCGCACTACACGGGCCGGGCTCCGCTCGAAGCCGTCGCGCGGGGAATCGCCCTGGGACCGGACGACTGGGCCGTGCGGTGCAACCTGGTCACCATCGAAGACCAGGTGATGCGGGACTTCACCGCGGGGCACATCTCGAGCGACGAGGTGGCCGCATTGCTGGCGACGCTTCAGGAGCGGTTGGGCTCGCCACGGCTCGCGTTCCACGCGGGCGTGGGCTACCGGAATCTGCTGGTGTGTCGGGCTGGCGGCGCGGAGACGCCCTTCTCCGACGACACGCGGACCACGCCGCCGCACGACCTGACGGATAAGTCGGTGCTGGACGACTATCCGCGAGGGCCGGGCGGCGATCTGCTGGTTCAACTGATGGGCGACAGCGCGGCGATTTTGGCCGACCATCCGGTGAATCGGGCCCGTCGTCGGGCGGGCAAGCCGGCGGCCACGCACGCATGGCTTTGGGGCCAGGGCCGCAAGCCGGGGCTTCGGCCGTTTGTCGAGGCGTACGGCAAGCGGGGCGCGATGATCACGGCGGTCGACTTGTTGCGGGGTTTGGCCGAACTGATGGGCTGGCGGCGGATCGACGTGCCCGGGGCAACCGGCTACACCGACACGGACTACGCGGCCAAGGGGCGTTACGCGGCAGCCGCGCTGGACGAGGCGGACGTGGTGTGCGTTCACGTCGAGGCGACCGACGAGGCCTCGCACGAGGGCGACGCGGCCGGGAAGGTGCGGGCGCTCGAGGCCGTGGACCGACACATTGTCGGTCCGGTGCACGAGGCGCTGCGGGCGCGGGGCGCGTATCGCATTCTGGTCACGCCGGATCATCCCACGCCGTTGACCACGAAGACGCACGCGCACGGGAGCGTGCCTTTTGCGATGGCGGGCACGGACGTCGCGCCGGACGCGGCCACCCGCTACGACGAGCCGACGGCCGCGGCGTCGGATCTCGTGTTCGATCCCGGATGGCGTCTGATGGGGTTTTTCCTGGGAAGGAACGAGTAATCCCGCTCGCGGCGCCGGCACGATGCGAAGCCGCAAGCGGCGCGGGCGGATGCGCGAAGCCGCAAGCGGTTTGAATCACAATCTACTGTCTACCGCCTATTCACTAACATTCCCATGCCTATCCTCGTTCAAAAATTCGGCGGCACGAGCGTGGCCGACAGCAACAAGATCCTCGCGGCGGCGCGGAAGGCGATCCTCGCGCGGAAGGAAGGGTATCAGGTTGTGGTCGTCGTCAGCGCGATGGGCAAGAACACGGACAAGCTGGTCTCGCTGGCGCGGAGGATCCACGAATCGCCGCCTGCCCGCGAGATGGACATGCTGCTCTCGACCGGCGAGCAAGTGAGCGTGGCCTTGATGGCGATGGCGATTGACTCGCTGGGGCAGGAGGCGATCAGCATGACCGGCGCGCAGATCGGCATTGTCACCGACAGCACGCACACGAAGGCCCGGATTCAGTCGATCGCCACGGATCGGATCCACCGCGCGCTGGACGCGGGCAAGATCGTCATCGCGGCGGGTTTTCAGGGGGTGGACCGAGGGTTCAACATCACGACGCTGGGCCGCGGCGGCAGCGACACGACGGCCGTGGCGCTGGCCGCGGCGCTGGGCGCCGAGGCGTGCGAGATATACACCGACGTGGACGGCATCTACACGACCGATCCGCGCCTGCTGCCCGAGGCGCGCCGCGTGCGGCAGATCAGCTACGACGAGATGCTCGAGCTGGCCAGCGCGGGGGCGGGCGTGATGCACAACCGGTCGATCGAGTTCGCCAAGCGGTTTTCCGTGCCCGTGCACGTGCGGGGGAGTTTTACGGACAATCCGGGCACGATCATCACGGCGGAGCCGGAGTCGGCCAGCCAGCCGGTGTGCGGGGTGGCCGTGGTGCGGCACGAGGCCAGGGTGAGCGTGTTGGGGGTGCCCGACCGGCCGGGGGCGGCCATGACGCTCTTCTCGAAGGTCGCCGCCCGCAATATCGCCATGGACATGATCGTGCAGAACGTGGGCGACGGGGGTCTGGCGAACATTTCGTTCACGGTGTTTCGCGAGGACCTGCCGGCCGTGCTCACGGCGGTGGAGCAGGCGGTCGAGGAGCTGGACGCCCAGACGTTCAACTACGACGACGACGTGTCGGTGATTTCGGTGGTGGGGCTGGGGATGGCGACGCAGCCGGGCGTGGCGAACCGGATGTTTCGGGCGTTGGCCGAGTCGGAGATCAACATCCTGATGATCACCACCAGCCCGATCAAGATCTCGGTGCTCGTGGCTCGCGAATCGGTGGCGGCCGCGCTTGCGGCGCTGCACGCGGCGTTTTCGCTCGAGACGGAACCACCGGAGGAAAGTGTGCCGGGGCCGGTGGGTCGCGCGCCGACCAACGGCCGCAGCGCGGCGGCGATGATCGCCCGGCTGCAGGGCATGGAGGATCTCATCATCGAAGGCATCACGCTGGACGAATCGGAAGCCCGCGTGACGATTCTGGGCGTGCCGGACACGCCGGGGCTGGCCGCCGAAGTGTTCGAGGAGATCGGCGCCGGGGGGATCGTGGTGGACATGATCGTCCAGGGATTCTCCGGCCACGAACGGGCGGACCTGAGCTTCACGCTTCCGAAGGAGGACTATGGGCGCGGGTTGGATCTCACGGCCCGGCTGGCCGAGCGGTTCCACTGTCCCGAGCCGCTGGGTTGTTCGCAGGTGGCGCTGCTGTCGGTGTCGGGCATTGGGATGCGGAGCCACACGGAGGTGGCCAGCCGGATGTTCCAGTCGCTCACGGCGCAGGACATCAACGTCGAGATGATCAACACGAGCGAGATGTGCGTCACGGCCGTGGTCGACGGCCACCAGGGCGTGAAAGCGCTGGACGCGCTGCGGCGGGAGTTTGGGGACGTGATGGTGTGAGGGGACTCCTTGCCAACAACAGATTTGGCGCGGTGATACTCATTCACAACCAAAAAGTGGCACGTGACCCTGAGCACCGGACGTCAAGAACCTGAAATTCGAGTCTCCCAAATAGACTGCGAAATAGCCGGGGACTCGCGCCAACACATAGCTGTCGGGATCTCGATCGCCGGAAGGGACTTGATCCGCGCGAATGAGGATTTCCCCAACCTTGCGTCGATTTGTCGAGAACAATTCGGGAACCGAAAGTTCCACCATCCACATCAGCCGGTCTGAGAATCCTGGTTCGGCTTTGAGGCCAATGATGGACTGCTTGTTGATCGAATGTTGTTCCCAATCGATCATTTTCTCCAGATGGCCAAGATAGGCATCGCCACGTATCAGAAGCGGACGAAGCACCAACAAATTGGACTGGCTATAAGCCACCAACCTCCGCTTCCACGACTCGGTCCGTTCAGGCAATTTAGGCAACATGCTGGACAAGAAATCCATGCCCATTGCCTCTGCTGCTGGCGAGTATACACGTGTCTCGCTCGGGAACGTAGCGAGAACGAAAGCAACACAGTCTTCCTGCGAGGTACATTTCCGTGGGCCATCCGACCACTCTCCGCAAAGGCGTCGTGTGTGAAGGAAATGCTGCGGGATGCAGTAGTTGGGGCCCCAATTGTCGTCGTGTGAGATGTACGTATTGAGCCACAAATCACTCGGAACGTAGCTGGTTTTTGGTCCGATCCTGTAAGCTAGTTCAGCGCAATGCACCCAGAGATCCGGGCTAAAGGTGTGGCCGAACACGGGCACGGCATGGAATGATCCGTGTCCTGTTGCGAAGCAGACGATCGCTGGATAACCGGATTCAATGCTCCCATAGATCAGCCGTTGGAAAGGTGGACCTACAACCGTTGAGTCTTCAGGTGGGTAGGCGCCAACCTCACAATGCGCTCCAGCGGCCTCAAGGATGATGCTCATCTGTGCAGTCGAGAGCCCACCTTTACCGTCCCCGGTGAACTTCTGAATGTGGTCGATTCCCAAGAGATCGTTCATCTCCCGGTAGGTCATGTCGCCATTGCGATGAAACCGTGCGGCTGCTGTGCGGCACGCGACGTGCGCGCACACATTGGTGTAGTCGTTCTGCTGGGCGTAGAGAAAGCCACGTACGGGAAACAGCTCGCGGCCAACCCGGCACCTCCATTCCTGAGCGCCGCGAATGAAAGCATCGCAACGTTCAGGCATGCGCATCACCGCCTCAAAGATACGGAATTGCTCCGCGTGTCCGCCGACGGAGTCTTTCTTGATGATGGCGTATCCCAAAAAGGATGTGCCTTCTAGATTGCTGAGTTCCCTCTCGGCGATGATGGCGTGGTCGAAGAAGCTAAGCCGGTAGACCTTTGGCTCTGTCGGTGTTCCCTTGCGCTTCTCGACATCCTCTTGCTCATGTGCAAGATCGTCTGCACTCTCGGCAGAAAGCGCCTCGATGACGACAGTCGATACTCCACAAGCGCGGGCAAGCGAAAAGATCCGCTGAAGAGGAGCGGACGGCCCTGTCCTGCCCCAGTCGGAATTGGAATTCTCGTTGTTGCGGGTTAGTATAACCCGAAGCGAAGGAGGATTCCATGAGTGGCAAGG
>JAFGDS010000078.1 GCA_016931995.1 Pirellulales bacterium | reverse complement strand
TCCTGGCCGCCCTGGACGCCCTGATCCTCTGGCAATGCCGCCGGCGACTGTCCCGATTCACGCGCCGGGGACTGTCCCGATTTTCGCACAGCGAAAATGGGACTATCCCCCTTTCTCCCGATAGCAAGCCCGTCATGCCGAGCGAAGCGAAGCATCTGGCGAACCCAAATCCCGACGAGATCCTTCGCCGCGCTCAGGATGACGGTGGCTTGGCCCATGATAACCGTCGTTGTTTGTTTCATCGTCCCCGACACCCCGCCCCACTCCTCCTCGCCCTTGCCGCCGCGACGGCCCTGGTCCTCTCGGCGATCCAGGTCTTTCCCTCCGCCGTGTTCGCGCGTCTATCCAACCGGGCGGACGCGACCGCGCCGCGGAGCGTTTGGGAAATCCCCTCGGCGTTCCATTTGGACGACCCGGCGAAACGCATCGCCGATGGCCTGTTGTGCCGGCGGCTCGACGGCGAGTCGCACGCGCGGCACGCGTATCACTTCAGCGTCGGCCCGTGGCGCTGGGCCGAATACGTCTGGCCCAACTTCTCGGGCCGGCAATTCCCGATCCATCGTCGGTGGATCGCCGCCGTGCCGGCCGAGGGCCGCGTGTGGACGCCGTCGCTCTACATGGGCGTGGTTCCGTTGCTGCTAGCCCTGTCGGCGCTGCGGCCGCGGCGCGGCCGGCCGGCGGTCGCGTGGATGAGCTGGACGGCCGTGCTGGCCGTGCTCGCGGCGCTGGGATGGTACGGCCTCGGCTGGCTCGCGGCGGAGTGCCGGGCGGCTTGTGGAATAACCGCGGACGGCGGCACGTTGGGCTATCCGGTCGGAGGACTCTACTGGCTCATGACGGTGCTCCTGCCCGGCTACGTCTATTTTCGCTACCCGGCCAAGCTGCTGGTCGTGGCCGCGCTGGCCTTGGGCGTGCTGGCCGCCCGTGGTTGGGACGCGGCGTTTCGGCATGACTCGCCGCGGCCGAGGCGCGCCTTCGCCGCGCTGGGCGGGATCAGTCTGGTCGGCGCGGCGGCGGCGTTCGCGACGCGGCCGTGGTGGCCCGGCTGGTTCGCCGCGGCCGAGCCCGACGTCCTGTTTGGCCCCCTCGACGCGTCCGGCGCGGCCGCCGATCTGTCGTTCGGTCTGCTGCAAACGGCGGTCGTCTGCGGGCTGGCATGGTGGCTCTTGTCACTGCGGTGGGCGAGCGGTTGTGCTCCGGCACTGCTGGACGAGCCAGCAGTGGCGCCCGGTGCTCCCGCAAACCGGCGGCGTTGGATTCCGGCGGCGATGTTGGCGCTGGTGTGCGTCGATCTGGCAGTGGCCAACGGCTGGATGGTGGTCGCCGCGCCAGCCGAACTGTGGCGCGCGCCGTCGCGGTTGGTCCAGGCGATCCGCGCCGACCGGGCCCGCCGGGGCGAGACCGGCCCCGTGCGGGTTTGGCGACATCCCACTTGGCTCCCAACGTCGTGGAAGGCCGCCGGTTCGCCCGATCGGCTGGCCGAGAGCGTCGCGTGGGACCGCGACACGCTGCGTCCGAAGTACAACCTGCCCGAGCGGATCGGCGGCGTCGAGGTCTACGGCTCGATGATGCCGGCCGCGTACCGGCGGTTTCTGGCCGAGCACTCGCCCGACGAGATCATGGCCGCCACCGGGGCCGAGTACGCCATTCTTCCACCCGGCGAAACCCTGCCCGGCGGCCGGCCCGTGAGCGAGGAGGCGAAGGACGTCTCGCTCTGGTATCGCGACGCCACGCACGACCCACGCGCCGCCGCGGCGCTGCCGAACAACTCGGTGCTTCGGGCTCGGCTCTCGACGGCCCTCGCGTGTGGCGCCACCCTCAGCGGGCTGGGTTGGCTGGGCCTGGTCGGCTTCGCGTTGACGCGGCGACGATGGCGGTGACACGCCAAAACAACGGAGCGGACTTGCGGCAGGGGGTCGTTGCGGCCCGTCCTAAATCCGTCTCCGTGCCTCCGTGGTGATCTTCTCTCTTCCCGCCTCACCCGCCGTTGGCCCGGTATTTGATGACGCGGACCTTCTCCATCGTGACCAGCCCCTCGGCGACCATCTCGCCGATGAAGATGCGGAGCAAACGGCCCTGCTCGGGAATTTTCATCATGCCCGGGGTATCTCCCATCACGAGTACGCCGAGAAGGTGGTGAATCCGCCGAGCAAACCAATCATGAGGGCGAGCCGGTATTCCTCGCGCACCAGCACGGGGCCGGTAAGGATCATGGCCAGAAAGCCGATGGCCGCGCAGCCGACGAGGTTCACCGTTAGCGTGCCGACGGGAAACGTGCCGGGCCAGAGCCGCTGGGCCCAGCCCGCCACCGCGTATCGCAACACGGAGCCACCCCCCGGCGAGGAAGATGAGAAGGAGCGTTTTGAGGTGCATCGGGCGGCGCGATCCACGCGGGGGGTGTCGGGAAACGGCCGAAGTGTACCGCGCGGGGGTTGTCCCGACAATCGGGCTTGACTTATTTGGGCATTTGGCTAAACCACAAAGTATTCGGCGTCGATACGGATCTACGTTGGAGGAAGCCCGGTCGAGACGCGCGTGGAAGGTGGAAGATGGAATAGCCGTCCCGCCGATCATCGAGTTCGACGCTTCGTCCGTAATCACCCCCCTGCGTCTCCGCGCCTCCGCGCGAAAATAATGAAGGTAGACGAATCTCGCGCGGAGCCGCAAAGACGCAGAGGAGGAAACCCGCGGTTGTCGGAACGCCATCGTCGAAGCGTTCCACATGCTCCAGTGGTACGTCCGGTTCCACACCCTGGCCTGCGTCGTGCCGGCCATGTTCATCGCGGGCGCGATCGCGTTTCTCGCGTTCAGCGACTGGACCAACCCCAGCCAGACCACGATCACGAAGACCGACGGCACGACGATGCGGGTGGCCGTGCTGATTCGCGCCGCCGAGGTTTATCGAGTGCAGATCGAGGAGCCGCTGGGCGACATCAAGAAGGGCGCGAAGCTCATGCTCGACCGGGTCGATATCGCCTCGGAGGAGGACTTCACGCCCGAGGGCTACGGGTGGGTCGCCTGGGTGTTCCATCATCGCTGGTACTTCGCGGGGCGTTGATACCCGAGGAGTACGTGGCCAGACTCGTCGGCGATAATAGTTTTCTGTCGAACCTCGTGGCGTCGTTGATCGGGGCGATGTGATACTTCGCCACGCTCACGGAGATTCCGATCATCGAGGCCCTGCGGGGGTTGGGCATGGCCCGGGGACCGGCGCTGGCCCTGCTGCTGGCGGGTCCCGCCCTGTCGCTGCCGAGCATCGCGGTCATCTACAGCGTCATCGGGTTCAAGAAGACGTTCACGTTCTGCCTGTTGACGGTGCTGATGAGCGCCGCGGTGGGGATGGCTTTTGGATGGATGTATCCCTAGGATGACGCGAGAGACGCCATTGACTTCCGGAGAAAGAGACATGAAACTGATTCAGGTGTTGGGACCGGGTTGCCCCAAGTGCGAAAAGCTCAAGCACAATGCCGAGGAGGCCGTGACCCAAGCCGGCGTCAAGGCCACCGTGGAGAAGATCACCGACATCAACGCGATCGTCGGTTTTGGCGTCATGGCCACGCCAGCCCTGGGACCGATCTTCCTGGCGAAGATGGGACTCATCCTGCCCCAGGCGATCCTTCCGGGCGCGACGGTCGTTCTGCCGCTCGTCTACGGCGTCGGCACGGCCGTGCCCGTGCTTCTCGTGGCCGGCGTTCTGGCCTATGCCTTCGAGGCGCCGCCGTGGTAGGAGAAACCGTGATGCCGCTTGCGGCTTCGCAAAGGGAAGATATCAGCGCGCCGTCTCATGCCGAACGCACCAGCGCCGCCTTGGCGGGAACTGCCGCGGCGTCGAACCGCGCGGTTTGCGGGTCCAAGAGAGCGAGCAGCCGGTCGAAGCAGCCGGGCTGGCGGAGCTTGCGCATCGCGCCGGCCTCGATCTGGCGCACCCGCTCCCGCGTCACCTGAAACGCCTCGCCCACGCTCCGCAACGAATGGGCCGAACCGTCCGCCAGACCGTAGCGCAGACGAATGAGTTCCCGCTCGCGAGGGCTCAACGCGGCCAACGCGTCGCGGATGTGCGATTGCACGAGTGATTGGTGGGCTTCGATCGAGGGGTCGTACGGGTTGGGATCCTCCAGGATCTCGCCCAGATGACTCCGCCCGCGGTCCTCGATCCGCTCGTCCAGCGAGCAGGGCCGCCGGCACATGGCCAACGCGACGCGCGTCTTCTCGACCGGCAAGCCCGCGGCCGCCGCCGTCTCCTCGACGTCCACGTCGCGTCCGCGCTCCTGCACGAGCGCGGCCCGGGTTTGGCGAACTTTGTTCATACGCTCGGACATGTGGGCGGGCACGCGGATCGTGCGGCTCTGGTCGGCAATCGCTCGGGTGATGGCCTGGCGGATCCACCAGGTCGCGTAGGTGGCGAATTTGAACCCGCGGCGGTGGTCGAACTTGTCGGCCGCCCACATCAAGCCCGCGTTGCCTTCCTGAATGAGATCGGCCAGCCCGATCTCGTGGCCGCGGTAGCGTTTGGCGATGGACACGACCAGCCGCAGATGGCCGGCCGCCAGGGTTTGCCGCGCGGCAACATAGGCGGCGTGCCGCCGCTCGAGCCGAGCCAGCCGCCGCCGCAGCGTGGCCGGGCTTTCCACCGCGCGGCGCGCGAGCCGCCCCAGTTCGCGCCGCCGCGCCGTGCCCCCGCGACGCTCGGCCCGATCCATCCGCGCGGAAAGCCGCCACAGGTCCTTCCAGATGGCCAACAGGTGCGGCATCCGCGGGTTGAGTTCCTCGACGAGGCGGACGGCCTTGATCCTGCGCCGCGCGATCCGCCGCCACGCATCGCGACGCGAGGCCAGGTTCAACGAGCGGTCGATCGCGCGGCGGAAGTCACGTCGGTTCTCCGCCAGAAGATGGCGGAGCGTCTGGAGATTGGGCACGAGCCGGCGGTGGATACGGCGTTTGGCGGACACGTCGCCCAGGGCCACCTCGACGACGCTGTCCAACCGCGTGCGGCCGTCCAGAACGGATTGAAAAAGGCCGGCCACCGACGCCAGAGCATGGTCGGTGGCCAGCAAGGCGCGACGAAATTGAGCGCGGGCGGACTTGATGCGCCGCGCGGCGGCGATCTCCTCGGCCCGGCCGAGCATCGGGATCCCGCCCATCTGTTGCAGGTAGAGTTCAACCGCTTCCGAATCGTGAGGGCTCATGGGGAGTTCCGAGGGTAATGGAGTCGAGCCACTCCCCCGCGACAGCCGGCCGGAGACGCCCCGGGCATCTCCGAAGGGAGGTTATCGCCGGCCATCGCGCGGGAGAAGGCTCACCGTGGTCTGCGAGCCGTTGCCTCTCATGCCCGATTGGTTGCCGCCCGGGCCCGCATCTTGCACCCCCCAGGCGGTTTTCCCCGCGGGATACAACGGGGCATCGACAACGCTCTATTCGTCTTGGACGACGCAACCTCGGATTTAGGTCGCAAGAAAATGCGCGGGATCACGCGTCGCGGCCATGGGTCCAGCCTTTGGGACGACTGACCAGCGGGGGAGCAGGCCCCCCTTGGGCGGCATGGGTGCAACAGCCAGAAAAGCACCTGGCACGAACTGCCTCATCGCTCGATCACGGTGCAAGCCGTCGACGGGTCGATCGTGACCGCAAGGCCGCCGGAGGTGGTCCGCGCGTCCACGGGGCGATCGGTGGCATAGCCGTTCTCGTCGCAGGCGACGACCCGGGCGGGCGGGGGGCCGGCCCATTTCAAGCGTACCACCGTCTTGATGTCCTCCACGTTCCAAGGCGCGGAGCCGAGACTCTGGATCGTGCCCCGTTTGCCGCCGGCATCGGAGGTTGTCCAACCATACAACTCGTCGATGGTCGTGCACTGGATGAGCAGGCGCTTCGACTGGACCAGCGGCCGGTCGTCCAGGGCAACGACCATGACGGCGCCGTACTCGTTGGCCATCTCGATGCAAACGTCGGCAAGCTGCACCGGGCCGCGTTTGCCTAGGAAACCGGCCGCGCCCTGGAACTTCGGCGCGTTGGCCGTCGCGCAGCCGGCGCCGTAGTCCCACGCGAGCTGGCCCGTGACGCTGGTAATGGTCTTCGCCTCGCGGTCCGCCAGGCGACGGACGTCCTGTTGCATCGACTCCTCGGGCTTCTGGCCGAACCGGCGCGCCACGCGGCCGACGTAGAATGTGAGCGGATCGACGCCCGCGATGGGTCCTCGCCTCTGGTCGCCTGGCTTCGCGTCGCCCTCCGGAACCTGCACGACCCGAAGCGCGTCCATCGCCGCCCCCACGTAGGCCTTGCTGCCCTTGCCGGCGTAGAGGTCTTCCAGCCGGAGGTTTTCGACCACGACGGCCGGCGCCTCCTGGATGTACGCCCGTCGGTAGGCCAGCGCCGCGGCGGGGTAGCTGCCCAGGGCCACGGGGTCGTTCAGCGAAAACTTGCCGACCGTCTCGCTCCAGCCCGCCCCGTCGATGGCGAAGTGCATGATCCCGTCCAATCCTTGAAGCGAGCCGTAGGCCGCGGTGAGGAAGACGCCTTCCGCCCGATAGGCGTTCGGCCGCGGCCAGCCAATCTCCGAAACGATATGCGGATAGCCGTCGGTCTCGACGTAGGGCAGCGGATTCGCGTCGCGAAGGTGGAGCGCCGAGCGGCTCTCGAACGTCTGCCCCGGGCGAACGGACCACGACGCGGCCTCGCCCTGGTGGCCGTGGTCGAAGTAGCCGTGATGGTCGATCACGTCGCCGGCCGTGTAGCCGTGGCGTTCCAGGGCGTCGAGCGTGCGCGGGTCGGCCGTGTGCCAGTTGCCGCAGCATACCAGCCCGGCGTAGCCGCATCGCGCGCGGAAGTGATCGATCGCCCGCCGGTGGAAGTCCCGCATGTTGCCGGAGAGAAACTCGATTTGATCGGCGATCCGCTTCCGCTTGGGGCCATTGGCCGCGAGCCCGTCGGTGGTCATCATCCACGCGTCGTAGAGGTCCACGCGTCCCCGTTCGGGCTCGTCGCCGGGCTCGCGGACGCCGCCCCAGGCGGCAATCGCGCCGTCGAGCGAGCCGTGCTTGGCCTTGAGCCAGTCGCCGTAGAGCCGGGTGAGTTCCTGCCAACGCGGCTGGGGCACGTTCTTCTTGCCGAACGTCCAGAAGAAATGGCTGTCCTCGTTGACCACTTCGACCATGGCCACGCACGGATCCTTGCCCAGCGGCATGCCCGCGTACGGATTGGGCGTGTTCAACAAGGCGTCGGCCCAGTTGAAGTAGTGCTCCTGCATCTGCCGGTCGAAGAAGAGCAAGCTGAACGACGGCTGGTCGCCATCGAGATGAAACCACAGGGGGAAATAGAAGCTCAGCGCGACGTAGATGCCCTCCTGCTTCAGGGCGAAGGCCAGGTGGTGCAGATCGTCAAGGCGTTTTCGATTCACGGCCGGATCGCGCTGGCCGAAAAGCGCGCCGTGCAGCCGCACGAGGTTCACCCCGCGCTTGGCCAGGCTCTTGGCCAAGTGGACGTGCGAGGCGTGGTCCAGTTCCCACGCGCCCGGCCCACAGTTGACGCCCCAGAATCGGACCTTCTCGCCGGTGGCCAGCGTGAAATCATTACCCTCGGCCTTGATGTAGCCGTGCTGGCCGGCCACGTCTTCGTTCAGATAGGCCAGATCGACCAGGGCGTCGGCGCGGAACTCGTCCGCGTCGGGTTCCCAGGCGTGATAGCCGGGCCGGGCCTTGCCGGAGCGGACGCCGGGCTTCAGGGCCCCGCGCGGCACGAACGGCCGCCGGCTGAGCACGAAACAGTCCAGCCCGCCGTGGTTGTTGTTGGGACTATGAAACTTGAACCGCATCGCGTGCGGCCCCCGCGCCAGGTCGAGCTTGCCCGCGTTAATCCACGAGATGAACCGCATGTCGGGCTTGCCGTCGGCGGCGATGTTCAGATTGCCCACCGCCTTGCTCGTGTCCACCTCGATCCAAGGCCCGTCGTCCAGTTGATACGACAACCGCGGCCCAGCCACCGAATTCGCCCGGACCCAGAAGAAATGCGCGCCCGGCGTGGCCGCGTCGAACCGGAACTCGGCCACGGGCGGCTCGCCCTCGGCGAAATGCGAGAGCCACTGCCCGCCCGAGAGGTTGTCCTTCACGACGCTATCGTACCAGCCGTGCGGCTTCATCGTGTGGCTCTTTGCGCTTTCGCCCTCGATCCAAAGCAGGTCGTCCGCCCCCGCGGCAGCGCCGACCACAAACAACACGGACGCAACCGCCCACGACAATCGGGTAGAGAACATCACGTCACCTCGCTAGTGTAGGGCGTCATGCGGATGTGACCTCATCCAGCGCGTGCCACTGGCTCCGCCAGTGCGGATTCGCCTGTGTTTCCGAGCGCTGGCGGAGCCAGTGGCACTCAGAACGGTCCTTCAACGCGATCCCTCAATTCTGACGAACCACACTGGCTTCCCTAGGCGCCACGCAGGCGGCGATCGTCAGGTCGCCGGCAACGTTGAGCGTGGTGCGGCACATGTCCAGAAGGCGGTCCACGCCCAGGATGATGCCGATGCCCTCGCCCGGCACGCCGACCGATTGCATCACCACGACGATCAGCGGCAGCGATCCGCCGGGCACGCCCGCCGTGCCCACCCCAGCCAGCATGGACATGAGCACGACGGTGATCTGCTGCGTGATTGTAAGTTCGACGTGGAACACCTGGGCGAGGAAGAGCACGACGACGCCCTCGAACAGCGCGGTGCCGTTCTGGTTGCCCGTCGCGCCGATGGTGAGCACGAAACGCGACACCTCGCGCGGCAAGCGAAGGTTTTCCTCGGCCACGCGCAGCGCCGTGGGCAACGTGGCGTTGGACGACGACGTGCCGAAGGCCGTCGCCACCGCGTCCGAGATATCGCGAAAAAACGCCCAGGGCGACCGCCGGGCGAACAACCACAACACGACCGGATACACGACCGCCATTTGAATCGCCAAGCCCACCAGCACCGTCGCGATGAAGCCCACCAGCGGCGGCACCAGCGCCAGCCCCAGTCGCGAGGTCATCGCGAACACAAGACACGCCACGCCATAGGGCGCCAGCCGCATGGCAAAGCCGATGATCGCCATGCACACGGCGAAGACGCCGTCCAAGACGCTCTTGAGTGTTTGCGTCTTCTCCGGCACGGCGATCATGGCCACCCCGAAGGCCAGCGCGAAGAACATCACCGCGAGCATCCCGTCGCCCTTCGACGAGCCATCGACCGCGCCGACCATCTCCTGCAGCGGGTTCTCCGGAATGATGTCCAAGAGCACGTTGGCCAGCGGCTTGGCCTGCTTGGCGGCCAGCACCGCCTGCTGCGCTCCACCGCCGTATTGCTCGTTGAGGGCTGTTTGTTGCTCTTCGGACAGATACCGCCCGGGCTGAATCACGTTGACCAGCGACACGCCCAGCACCACCGCGCAGGCGGAGAGCCCAATGGTGAACCACAGCGTCCGCAGCCCAACGCGGCCCAGTTTGCGGACATTCCCCAGTTCGGCCACGCCCAGCGCCAGGGCGGAGAACACCAGCGGGATGACGACCATGAAGATCAGCCGGAGGAAGACCTTGCCCAGCGGATCGACGACGTTGCGGACGAAGCCGTCGAGATCGGGGATAAGCTGCCGGGCGGCCAGGGCATTGGCCCCCACGCCCAGCGCGGCGCCGACCACGAGACCGAGCAGGATCCGCCAGTGCAGGGCTAATCGCTTCCGCGGCATGGCAAGCCCGTCGGGATAGCGGCTTGTGAAGATCGGAAAGTCGCTGCCCTATTCTACCAAACGGGGACCGTCGCGGAAGATACTCAATTCACTCAAAAGAAATACGCGGAGAGAACCGCAGATGAACGCAGATGGACGCAGATGGTTGTCTGTCAATTCCATCTGCGTTCATCTGCGGTTCCTCTCTTCCCCATCATCCGTGTTTATCCGCGTTCATCCGTGGTTCCTTCCCCCTCTTCCTTCTTTTTTTCGTGGCTCTTCGCGCCGTGCCCGGCACTGCCGGCCAGGTTGGCCAGGGTCTCCGGCACTTCCACGCCGCCGATGTCCTTCATCACCTGCATCATCGGGGGCAGCGTTCGTGCCATGTTGTGCAGCCAGTTGGCCGTGCTGCTCGTGCCGTTTTGGCCCGCGCCTTCCCAGACGACGACCTTGTCGAACTTGATGTTCGAGATGGCCTTGGCCGAGGCCTCGACCAGGTTGTCGAAATGCTCGAGCATGAGCATCTGGAACGCCTGCTGCGAGCCGCCGCAGGCGTCGATGATCCGCTGGAGACCTTCGCCCTTCTTGGCGAGAATCTCGAATTGTCCGCGGGCTTCGGCCTCGAGCTTGGCGAAGATGGCGGCCGCCTCGCCCTCGGCCTCGATCCGCCGTTTCTGCGCCTCGGCCTCGGCCTCGACCAGGATCTTCGCCTTCTCGGCCTTGGCCGGAGCTTCCAGCTCGGCGCGGCGCTTGGCTTCGACACGCGTGGCCTCGGCCAGCGCGGCCTTCGCCCGGGCAAGGTGCTCGGCCTCGACCACCGCGGCCTCGGCCTGCACCTTCTTCGTCTCGCCAAGCTGGTAGGCCGTGGCTTTTTTCACCTGCAACTCGGCCATCGACGCGGCCACGTCGGCCTTCGCGCGGTTCTCGCCCTCGATCGCCCGGGCGTCCGCGTCGGCCAGTTGGATGCGCATGTCGCGCTCGGCCTGCTTCACCTGGGCTTCGCGCTCGAAGCCGGCGGTCTGCTCGCCAACCTGCTGCTCCTTCTCCAGTTCCGCCACGCGAACCGCCTGCTCGCGCATGGCCTCGCGGGTGCCGATCTCGCGGAGCTTCTGGGCGTTGGCCACCTGGACGTCCTTCTCCCGCTGGGCGTCGGCCACGCGGATCTCGCCCATCCGCTCGTTGTCGGCCACGTCGCCGCGGGCGTTCTGGATGGCCTCGGAGGCCGCCTTGCGCCCGATCGCCTCGATGTAGCCCGACTCATCGGTGATGTCCGTGATGTTCACGTTGATCAACACCAGGCCGATCTTGCGGAGCTCCGGCTCGAGCGAATTCTGGATGTTGGCCAGGAATTTGTCGCGGTCGCGGTTGATGTCCTCGATGGGCATCGACGCGATCACCTGGCGAAGCTGGCCGAAGATGATGTCGGCCGCCTGCTTCTCGATTTCGGCCACCGACAGGCCCAGCAAGCGAATCGCCGCGTTCTGCATCAGCTCGGGCGAGGTGCCGACGGCCACGGTGAACACGCTGGGCACGTTCACCCGGATGTTCTCGCTCGACAGCGCGTCGCGCAGCGGAATGGCGATCTGCATCGGCTCGAGGCTCAGCCAGGCGTAATCCTGGACCAAAGGCACGATGAACCGGGCGCCGCCGTGCACGCAGCACGCGGCGGTGTCGCCCCGGCCCGCCTTGCCGAAGATCACCAGCACCTTGTTGCTGGGGCAACGCTTGTACTGCTTCATGAGAAACAGCACGATGGAGAAGAGCAGGACAACAACGAGGATGGTCCCAATCCCCAGCCACATGTAGAAGGGGTCATTGGTGGGAGATGGGCCGGCCGCCAGCAAAAGGTGGTTCATCGTAGGGTCTCGTCAAAAAAGAACGTTGTGGCGAAATGCCTTGTGTGCGTTCCGTGATAGGAAGTCAAATGGCCGCATCCCCTCACCCCCGGCCCCTCTCCCGCAAGCGGGCGAGGGGAGGCACGCGGCTACGGTCTATTGTGGTCTATTCCTCGGACTCCAAAAATGGTTCCACCGCGACCGTGTCGGAGCCGAGCACGTCGGCCACGACGACCTTGGTGCCCGGCGCGAGGGCGTGGCCGGCGGTGAGGGCCAGGTATTCCATGGTCCGGCCCTGGACGTTCAACTGGATCTTGCCCGCGCCGGATTCGTTGGCCGGCACGGTGACGTACACGGTGCCGTGCTCGCCGATCGCGCTCTCGATCCGCGCGGTGCCGTCGGCACGGAGCGACTTGAGTAATTGCATGACCCGATAGACCGCGTACATGGCCACCGCGCCGGCGCCGATGGCCATGCCGAGGCTCATCGGCGTTCCCGCGCCGCCCGACTCGCCGATCATGCCGGCCACGCCGAAGAAGGCCAGCGCGGCCACGACCGTGCGGAACGAGACGATTCCGAAGAACCACGTGGAGTTGACGTGATGGTCCCCGTGCACGTCGGCGTCGTGGCCCACGTCGGCGCCGTGTCCGGCATCCATATCGTGGCCAACGTCCATATCGTGGCCCACGTCCATGCCATGTCCGGCGTCAAAATCGTGTCCGACGTCGAAGTCGTGCCCGACGTCGATATCCATCGCCTCGCTGCTTAGGCCGATGAGCGTCATGACGAGCTGGATAACCAGGATCGTTCCGCCCACGGCCGCCGTGATTACGTAGACGGTCATCATGGCCAGGATCTCTCCGAGATTGCCAAAGGTTTGGAGCGTAGTTCCATGCCCGCTCTGCTCCGCCACGTCATCCTGAGCGCAGCGAAGGATCTCGTTGATCTGATAGGAATGGAGATGCTTCGCTTCGCTCGGCATGACGAGGGTGGTCGGGTTCTGGGATTGCCCAGAGATCCAGAATCCTCCCCCGCCTCTATTCGCCGCGCGGGACGCCATCTTGGAGTCAACCGGCCCCCGGACGGCTCCATACCCGCCATCCTAGTAGCGGACCGGTCGAGACGCAATTCGCCGTTGGGGTGGGGCCGACGCTTGCCAGGGCCGCCCGGCGCGGCAACAATCGGGGGCATGACCACCACCCCGGTCGGAGAGCCTTCGCCGCGCGGCCCGTCCGCCCGCTACCAGCCGCTGGTCGCCGTGCTGGCGGCGGCCGCCGCGGGAATCGCCGCGGATGGGATCTGGGGGCTCGAATGGAGTGTCTGGTGGTGTCTGTCCGGGGGAGCGTGTCTGGTTTGGGTGGGCCTTCGTCGGACCAGGCGGGATCGGCCCGCGGCGCTGGCCATCTTGACGGCCGTGGCGGCCCTGGCCGGCGGCTGGCACCACCAGCGATGGTCGCTCTTCCCGGCGGACGACCTGGGCCATTTCGCCCGCGACGAGGCCGGGCCCGTCTGCGTCGAGGTCGTTGCCCTCTCCGGCACGCGCGAAGTTCCGGCCCCCCCGCCGGACCCCATGCAAGTGATTCCCCGCGGCGACAAGTCGCGACTCATCCTGTCCGTCCACGGCATTCGCGATGGGGCAAGCTGGCGATCCGCCTCGGGCCGAGTCACGCTCGACGTGGACGGCCATCTGCCGGGCGTCCACGGCGGCGACCGGCTCCGCGTGTTTGGCCAGCTCTCCCGGCCCCGCGGCGCCCAGAATCCCGGCGAGCGGGACTACGCCGCGCATATGCGGGCCGACCGCCGGTGCTGCGCGCTCCGCGCGGAGTGTCCCGATTGCGTATCGATCGTCCAGCGGGCAAGCCCCTGGAATCCCCGCCATTGGATCGAGCGAGCGAAATCCCGCGCCGGCGCCATGCTCTGGCGCTATCTCGATCATCGACAGACTGGCCTGGCCGCCACGCTCTTGTTGGGCGATCGGGAAGAACTCACGTGGCAGCGGAGCGAGGCGTTCTTTGAGACCGGCACGATCCACCTGCTTGCGGTGTCCGGGTTGCACGTGGGCATCATCGTGATGGCCGCGTGGGGTTTGTGCCGCGTGGCCTGCCTTTCTCGCCGGCGCGCCGCCGTGGTCACGGCCGCGACCGCCGCGTTCTATACGCTTTTGGCCGACGCGCAACCGCCGGCCGTGCGGGCGATGATCCTGGTACTGGTCACCTGCGGAGCGATCCTTTGGGGACGCCGCGCGTGGTCGTTCAACTCGCTGGCCGCCGCCGCGCTGGTGATCCTTGCCATCAACCCCGCCGATCTCTTCCGCGTCGGCCCGCAACTGTCGTTTCTGGCCACGGCCGTGCTGATGTGGTACGCGCCGACGTGGTTCGGCAGGACGGGCACCCAGGGCGACCCGATCGAACGGCTGATCGACGAGAGCCGCCCATGGCCGGCCCGGGCGACCTGGGGATTGTCCCGGTTCGCCTGGCGGCTGACGCTTGTAAGCGCGTTTGTCTGGCTCATCACGTTGCCGCTGGTCATGGCCCGGTTCCACCTGGTCACGCCGATCGCGGTGGTGCTCAACACGCTCTTGTGGGCGCCGATTGCCGTGGTGCTTTGGTCGGGCTTTGCGGTGCTCGCGCTGGGTTGGGTGTGCCCGCCGCTTGCGCAGCTTGCCGCCCGGGTGTGCGACGGCAGCCTTGGGCTGGTCGAGGCGACGGTGAATGGGGCCCGCGACGTGCCGTTGGGCCACTTTTGGGCGCCCGGCCCGGCGGGTTGGTGGCTGGCTGGGTTCTACGGGGCGCTGGGCACCTGGGCGGCGCTGCCGCGGCTGCGTCCTCCGCGGCGCTGGGGCACGGCGCTATTGTGCGGCTGGGCCGGCGTCGGCTTGGCCGCGGCCGGCTGGCCGGACGGTCGGGAATCGTTGGACTGCACGTTCTTGTCCGTGGGCCACGGCTGCGCGGTCGTGATGGAGCTGCCCAACGGGCAGACCGTGCTTTACGACGCCGGATGCATGACCTCGCCGCGCCGGGCGGCCGAGGCCGTGGCCGGATTTCTCTGGTCGCGCGGACGCACCCACATCGACGCCGTGGTGCTCTCCCACGCCGACGCCGACCACTACAACGCCCTGCCCGAACTATTGGACCGTTTCTCCGTGGGCGCGGTCTACGTTTCGCCGATGATGTTCGACAACGAGAGCTACCCGCTGCGGACCCTGCGCGAGGCGATCGACCGGCATGGAATCGTCCGACGGGAGATCCTCGCGGGCGACCACCTGGACCTGGAGGGTGGGTGCCGGCTGGAGGCGCTCCATCCACCCGAGCAGGGGTCGCTGGGCGAGGACAATGCCCAGAGCGTGGTGCTGTTGGTCGAGGCGCATGGCCGGCGGCTGTTGCTTTTGGGCGATCTGGAGTCGCCGGGCCTGGACGAGCTGCTGGCCGAGGAGCCGTTGGACTGCGACGTGGTGATGGTGCCCCACCACGGCAGCCGGAACAGCGACCCGCCGGGCCTGGCTGCGTGGTGCCGCCCCGAGGTGGCGATTGTCAGCGGGTCGGTCGCCCGCGGACCGGCCCCCGCCGAGACCGCCTACCGCCGCGCGGGCGCCGAGGTCCTGCACACCGGCCGGCTCGGGGCCGTGCAGGTCCGGTTGGGACCGGAGGGGGTCTCAATCAGCGGGAGCCACTGATGTAGAACAGGGAAAATGGGGGCAAAGGGCAAGAAAGCAGTCTCCTCTCCCCCCGGGAGAGTGTTGGGGTGAGGCCGAGGATATCGTGTGCCACTGGCTCTGCCAGTGCCTGCGGCAACGGACAGAGCACTGGCAGAGCCAGTGGCACGCCATCATTTAGTCACACCCTCACCTCTGGACCCTCCCCCAGAGGAAGAGGGGAGACGGCGGTCGGCAAACTCAGCCAATTGGTCGGCCAGGATCGAATAGCCGTTGCAATCCCCGCAAGAAGTGCTAGACTGGCGTTTTTGGTGCCATTTGGAAACTGTTTTGTTAGGTGGAAGTTCTAGTTGACACGGTGAGGGGATCGTGCTTCGGGAGAAGCGTCTCGTGCCGGTGACGTGGAGGATTTGCGGGGACAGATGACTATTACCAGAGAGCGGAAGACGGAAGTAATCGGCCAGTTCAAGCTTGACGCGAACGACACCGGCAGTCCGGAGGTGCAGATCGCGATCTTGACCACCCGAATCAACGGGCTGACGGAGCACCTGCGGGCCCACGGGAAGGACTTCGCGGGTCGTCGGGGGTTGTTGCAGTTGGTCAGCCGCCGCCGCCGCTTGTTGGACTACCTCAAGGAGGTAGGTCCCCAACGTTATCTGGACATCATCCGCCGTCTGAACATCCGCAAGTAGCCCGCCGCGTGGCGGTCCATTGCGGCCGCGGTGGCAACCACGACGTGTGCCAGCAGGGATGGCGTGGCGGCGGTCCTATTCGTTTCGGCGGTTCTCTGCCGCCCGCGGTGTGCCTCGCCCGTGGCATGATGCTCGTGATGGGCGAACGTCGAGTCTCTCGGCGGTTCGGGAACCGACCTGCGCGTCAGACAGGGGTGGTTCCCGTCGAATCAATCGCCCGCCCCGGGTCCGCCCCGCGCCGTGTTCCGGCTGGAACGGCATTTTTGAAGGAAGGTAGGATCAAACCCGTGAAAGTACGTGTAGAAAGAGAAATTGGCGGCAAGGTTTTTTCGATGGAGACCGGCGAGTTGGCCAAGCAGGCGGCCGGGAGCTGTCTGGTGCAGTATGGAGACACCGTGGTGCTGTGCACGGCGACGACCGGTCCGCCGCGTCCCGGCATCGACTTCTTCCCCTTGAATTGCGACTACCGCGAGCGCGTCGCGGCGGCGGGGAAGTTTCCGGGCGGGTTCCTCAAGCGGGAGGGCCGCCCCACGATGAAGGAGACCCTTACCTCGCGGCTGATCGACCGGCCGATCCGCCCGCTGTTCCCCGACTGGTATCACGACGAAGTGCAGTGCCAGGCGTTCGTCCTGGCCAGCGACCGGCAGCACGACGGCGACGTGCTGGCGATGAACGGCGTGTCGGCCGCGTTGACGGTCTCTCCGCTGCCCTTTCAGGGGCCCATCGCGTCGGTGCGGCTCGGCCTGATCGACGACCAGTTCGTCCCCTTTCCCACGCACGACGATCTCGAGGCCAGCGATCTCGACTTGATCGTCTCCGGCAGCGCCGAGGCGATCCTCATGATCGAGGGCTTCGCCCGCGAGTTGTCCGAGGATCGCATGGGCGAGGCGATCATGGCCGCCCACGGATACATCAGGGACCTTTGCCGGCTCCAGGTTGAATTGGCCGAGAAGGCCGGCGCTCAAAAGGCCCAATACGAGGCCCCCGAGTCCGACGGCTTGTTGGAGACGCTCAAGGAGAAGTACTACGAGCCGCTCAGCCAGGCGAAGCGGACCGAGGGCAAGCTCGCCCGCAACGAGGCGTGCAACAACCTCCGTCTGGCGGCCCTGGCCGAGCAGATTCCCGATCCGACCGCGGACGGCGCGATGACGGCCGACCATTTCAACTCCACGTGGCACGAGATGGAATCCGGCGTGGTTCGCGATCAGATCCTCTCCGGCTGGCGTTCGGATGGACGCGACTACACGACGCTGCGGCCGATCACGTGCCGGACGGACGTGTTGCCGCGGGTGCACGGCTCCGCCTTGTTCCAACGGGGCGAAACGCAAGCCCTGGTGACCGTGACGTTGGGCACGGGGCGCGACGAGCAGCGCGTGGATGGGCTGGTCGAGGAGTACACGAAAAAGTTCATGCTCGACTATTACTTCCCACCGTTCTCGGTCGGCGAGTGCCGCCCGATCCGCGGACCCGGACGCCGCGAGATCGGCCACGGGGCCCTGGCCGAGCGGAGCGTCAAGCCCGTGCTGCCCGACCCGGAGGAATTTCCCTACACGATCCGCATCATCTCCGACATTCTCGAATCGAACGGATCGAGCTCCATGGCCAGCGTCTGCGCCGCCACGCTGGGACTGATGGCGGCCGGCGTGCCCATCTCGAATCCCGTGGCCGGCATCTCCGTCGGCCTGGTCACCCGCGACGAGAAATGGGTCCTCCTGACCGACATCATCGGCGAGGAAGACCATTACGGCGACATGGACTTCAAAATCGCCGGCACGCAAAACGGCATCACCGGCATCCAACTCGACCTGAAGATCGCCGGCATCAGCGAGGAGATCATCCACGCGACCCTGAAACAGTCGCGCGAGGCCCGCATCGAAATCCTCCGCACCATGCTCACGGCCATTCCGCGGCCCAAGGACGACATCTCAAGCTGGGCGCCACGCCTGTTGCGGACAAAGATCGACCCGGAGAAGATCGGGCTGTTGATCGGACCGGGCGGCAAGACCATCCGTGCGATCCAGGAGACAACCGGCGCGATGATCGACGTGGACGACGACGGCACGGTGATGATCGCTTCCTCGAACCTCGAGTCGGCCCAGGCGGCCCTGCGCCAAGTCGAGGCCCTGACGGCCGCGGTCGAGGTGGGCCGCATCTACGACGGCCGCGTCACCAGCGTCAAGGACTTCGGCGCGTTCATCGAGATCCTGCCCGGCAAGGACGGGTTGTGCCACATCAGCGAGCTGGCCAACGAGTACGTCTCGAGTGTGGCGGACGTTTGCAAGGTCGGCGACCCGATGAAGGTCAAGGTCATCGCCGTCGATGAGCAGGACCGCGTCAAGCTCAGCCGCCGCGCCGCCATGGCCGAACTGGCCAAGACCGAGAAGGGTAACGGCCAAGGGTAACGCGTCCATCCAATAATCTGGCGGGTGCCATGGCCACGCTTGCGTGGCCATGCGCCGCGTCTTCACTTCACGACATGCCCACGACAAGCGTGGGCATGGCACCCTGTCATTTCCCCCCGGGAGGGCGAGGCTCCCGCCGAGCCGCGCGTCCGCGATTCGTCCAGGACGCGCCCACCAGCAGGCGCTTCGCCCTCCCCCTTTTTTGGGTTCATCCGACATAAGAATGCGCAGGGGCTCCGCCCCCGCACCCCCGGGATTTTCCGAGGCATAGCTCCGGTGTCCAATGGCACGGGTGACGGGACGTCGATAAAAAATCCTGTGGCGCAGCCGCACCAGCATCACCACTTGGGGTGGCGTATTTTCCCGTTGGATGACCCTTTCTTTCTGCCTCCCAACGGGCGTCCATCCGCTCACGCCCCAGGGGCACTCGGGCACTTTCCCACCGGCTCTGCCCCTTTGCGTTCAACTTCCCGACTAGAAATGTCGATACGGGTACGGCTCTATCGGTATAGACGGCATAGGAACAAGGTGCGCAAACTGCGCGTTCTGCGCAGACCACGACTGGCCAACGACTCCCCTCTCGCCTTGGGAGAGGGGGCAAACGAAGGATTTTGCCAGGTACTCATCAAAAGTCGCACCGTTCAATCAAGGAGGATTGCATGGTCAACGCGATGGCGTCCGCCGAGGATCTCGCCAAGCTCTGGGAAACCTACAAGAAGTCGGACGAACCTGATCCACACCTGCGCAACCTTCTCGTCGAAGCCTACATGCCCTTGGTCCGCTACCACGGCGAGCGCGTCTGGTCGCGGCTGCCGCAGGGCGTCGAGCTGGACGATCTCGTTTCGGCGGGCGTGTTCGGCCTGATGGACGCCATCGACGCCTTTGATCTCGCGCGGGGCGTGAAGTTCGAGACCTATTGCGTACCCCGCATCCGCGGCGCCATGCTCGACGAGCTTCGCAATACCGATTGGGTGCCCCGGCTGGTTCGCTCCCGGGCCAGGAAGCTCAACGAAGCCTCGAAGACGCTCGAGGACGAGCTGGGCCGCCGCGCCACCGAGAAGGAGTTGGCTCAGCATCTGAGCATGAGCGTCTTCGAGGTCGAGAAGATGATGCTCGACGCCCGGGCGGTCAACCTCATCAGCCTTAACAAGAAGTGGAACGAAACGGATAGCGCCAAGGAAGTCAGCGAGATCGACATTCTCGAGGACCGCAAGGGCGAGGATCCGACTCGCCGCGTGCAGCGGACCGACCTGATGCGTCTGGTCACCAAAGGCCTTAACCGCAAGGAACGGCTCATCCTCATCCTCTACTACTACGAAGAGCTGACCATGAAGGAAGTCGGCGCCACGCTCGACCTGAGCGAGAGCCGCGTCAGCCAGATGCACAGCAGCCTCGTCGAGCGCCTCCGTGCCCAACTGGCCGACCGCCGGCCCGAGTTCGCGTCTCTTTAGCCGGCCGACGAAGCCGCCGCGTGGGCCGCTGCCGGGAGGGCGAGACTCCCGCCGAGCCGCAAAATGTAGGATGGAGCAGAGCGAAAAGGGACCTGACCCAATCCTGTTCGGCTCGATTGTTGCACGGGCGGGGTTGGGGGGCGGGTGATGCGGCGGGGTGGGAGGGTGCGGGACGAATCGGCGGTGGAGGGGGCGACGGGGCGGCAGGTTGATCGCAACCACCGCGCGGCGGCGATCGGCCTCCGACGCGACGGCGCGCGCCGGGGCGTCGGGTGGATCACGCGGCCTGTTCCTTGAGCTTCGCCAGGTGGGCGAGCAACTCGTCACTGGTCGAAATGCAGCGTGCGGTTGCCGGCCTTGTCGCGTTGACAGCCCACCTCGCGCAGACGCGCCAAAAGCGGCGCGAGCTTGTCGAAATACTTCAAGCCCGTCACGTCCTCTTCGCGCACGTCCTCCCGCTTCCTGCCTGCCATGCCCGCCCATTATGTGCGCCCCAAACAATCGCGCAATACCGCTTGCGCGGGGTACGTACCGATGCGCAAATCCCGTGCCGAACAGGATTGGTCCCGACCCCTTCGACGCCGTGGATGGACCCAGGGAACGGTACAGTGCCACGAGCGGTCCCGGTCGCCGTCGCGACGTCCGCCCCGCAAAGCCCCTCTCGGGAGGCACGTGCCGGCCGGAAGCCTCGACCACGGTCCTCCCGTCCGGGTATACTGAGGCAATCGCGCCTTTGTCCCGCCCCGCGGGACGCAAGCTCCGCAACCCAACATCCCGATGAGGACTTATGCGGAGGCGACTGGTGCCTGGTGGCGCCCCTGGTCTTCAAAACCAGTGTGGGGTCCGAAACGATCCCGGGTGGGTTCAATTCCCATTCGCCTCCGCCATTTTTTTGTTGGTGACGTGGGCGGATGCGGGAGGCGAGCCGCGGTGCGGAGGGGGCTTTTGAGGCCGGAACGGGAGTGAGGAGGCATGAGACGGATTCTCCAGCGGGGGTTGTTGCCGGTGGTGCTGTTGGCGGTGGGGATTGCCTCGCTGGCCTATGGGGTGGGGTATCATCGGCGGGAGGTGCTCGAGGAGCAAGAGATCGAGATCGACGTGATGCCGCCGGAGATGCCGCCCGACGTGCCGCCGGAGGACATGGGCGGGCCGCCGGGGGCGGACGAGTTCGGGGGGCCGCCGGGCTTCGGGGAGCCTTCGGATTTTGGCCCGCCGGGCGCGTTTGGACCGCCGGCGCTGCCGCCCGAGCTCCGCAAGATCAAGCAGATCATCCTCGTCGGCATTCAGGAGCCAGAGATGCGCCTGGTCCGCGACGTGACCGTCGGCGGGCTGGCCCGGCTCGAGTCGGGCGAACTCAAGCGGACGTACACGGGCGAGCCGCCGTCATTGTGCCCTACGTGAACGCACTAGCCCCCCCGGGCCATGGTGGCCATGGCCAGAGAACCACTCCGCTCGTTGACATCACACTGAGAGGCTGTCGAAAATTCCATCCCAATCGCGCGTCATCCTGAGCGCAGCGAAGGATCTCGTTGGCGTTGAAGGAGTCCAGATGCTTCGCTTCGCTCGGCATGACGGTGTTGCCCGGGTTCCGGGATATGCTCCAACTCCGCTAGCCGGCTTCACACGTTTGTAGGTTTTCGAGAGAGTTCGCGTCGGTTTTTATGCGTGGCGAAGCCGCGAGCGGCTTCCCGAGAAGAGGTCTTCCCGCCGTTGTCCGCCATCCGCAAGAAATCGCTGTCGTGGGCGCCGCGTCTGGCGGCGAAACGGATTTGGGTTCAGGTGGCGTTTCTCGCGATCTGGCTGGATCCGTTGATGCTGCGGATGCACGGGATATGCTCGCCCGTGTTCCACTGCCACTCGTGTCCGTACGCCTTGTTTGCCTGCCCGATTGGCGTGTTGGCGCATTTCGGCGCGCTGCACATGTACCCCTTCGTGGCGTTGGGCGTGTTGGCGGCGACGGGGGCGCTTTTGGGGGCGTTCATCTGCGGGTGGATTTGCCCGTTCGGGTTTCTGCAAGACCTGATCGGCCGGATCCCGACGCCGAAGTTCACCCTGCCCGGCTGGACGGGTTATTTTCGGTACGTGGTGCTGGTGGGTCTCGTGCTCGTCGTGCCGTACTGGTTGGGCGAGGGCAGCCCGTGGTTCTTTTGCAGCTTGTGTCCGGCCGGCGCGATCGAGGGGGCGGTGCCGATGGTGGCCCAGCAGGCGATGGCCGGCGGGCCGATCGCCTGGCCCTCGACCGTGAAGCTTTCGATCCTCGGCGTGCTTCTGATGGCCATGCTCTTCACGTGGCGTCCGTGGTGCGCGGTGCTCTGCCCGTTGGGGGCGATGTACAGTCTGTCGAACGCCGTTTCATTCTTCTACGTCCGCGTTCGCAAGGACGACTGCAACGAGTGCGGGGCGTGCCGGTCGCTGTGCCGGTACGGCGGCTCTCCGCGCGATCGGGCCAGCGACCTGCGCTGCATCCGGTGTCTCGATTGCACGCGGTGCGACGCGGTGGGCGTGGCGAGCGTCTTCGATCGCCCCGCGGCCAAGCCGGAGCCGGCCAAGGACGAGCCGGTCAACGACGAGCCGCTGGCGGTGCGGTGAAGGATCGAAAGGACGGGAGGGAAGGGACCGCGGATGGACGCGGATGGACGCGGATGAGATAGGGGGAGCGCGTCCGCCACGGCGTCCGAATTGACGTTCTGGGCCGCGAAGCCGCAAGCGGCCATCGGGAAGCGAATAGCCGTTTGATCCCCAATCCCCGAGTCCCGATTCCCGCCTCTCGCCCCTTTGCTTCCGCAGTTTCCTCCGTGCCTCCGGGCGTTTCGGCGAGCAATAGAAACGCCGTGCAATCTGGGCTGTCTGCGCAAAGGGAGGGCATCCGTCGGCGCGATTTCCCCCACGGCCGAGGTTCGTGCAAACGGGCCGGACTGGGTTTTTCGCGCGATCCGTTTTCTGGTCCACTGCGTACCGTCGTCAGGTTGCCCCAAGGCAACGCGTTGCCCTTTCGCCACGGGCGGCGTTGCGATTGGGGCGCGTGAAGTCCAATGGAGGGGACTGTTCGGCGGGGCTACCTGATTGTAACGACCTGCCCAAGTCGATTCCGCCGGCGCCGTGAGCGCGCGGCGCGATTCTCCTCGCGGAGCGTGACCTATTCTTTTTTGTTCTGAATTCCGGCGAAGGATGCGCCGGGACAAACCTTTTCCGCATTCCGGCCCATCGCCGGACGCTGGCGGCGGCTTCCCTTCGTCGTCCGCCTGACCCGATCGAGGAGATGGATCCCATGTCGCGATCACGACGCGGGCGTCGCGCGCTGCGCGCGACCCGGGTTGAATCGGTCGAGCCGCGGCTGCTCATGTCGGCCGACGGGCTCGACGAACTCGCCCTGGACTACGTGGTTGAGGGGACCTCGCTCGACGACGTCGAGGTGTCGTTGGTGGGCGTCGACGAGCTGACCGGATTGACTTCGGTCCGAACCGACTACGGATTCTCCGGAGCCGGACAGACGGTCGTCGTGATCGACACGGGCATTGCCTACGAACACGTCGCGCTGGGCGGCGGGTTGGGCGCCGATTACCGCGTCGTCGGCGGATACGACTTCGGCGACCGCGACGCCGACCCCGACGACGACAGCGCCCGGGCCTCGCACGGCACCCACGTCGCCGGCATCATCGCCAGCGCGGATCCGACGCATGCGGGCGTCGCGCCGGGCGTCGATCTGGTCGCGCTGAAGGTGTTCGACAGCAACGGACAAAGCAGTCTCGCGCGGGTCGAAGAGGCCCTGCGCTGGGTCCACGACCACCGCAATGACTTCGCCAACCCCATCACCACGGTCAACCTCTCCTTGGGCGTCGCGTGGAACGGCTCCGCGCCGCCCAATTGGGCCACGCTCGAGGAGGAGTTCGCCCAACTCGAGGCCGACGGGATCTTCGTCGCGGTGGCGGCGGGCAACAGCTTCACCAGTTACAACGCGCCGGGCCTGGCCTATCCCGCGGCCAGCCCCCACGTCGTGCCGGTCGCCTCGGTCGATCCGAGCGGGCAGCTTAGTTACTATTCGCAGCGCGACGCGCGGGTGATCGCCGCGCCGGGCCGCGGTATCACGAGCACCGTGCCCGACGCGTTGGGAAACAAAAACGGCCTGGACGACGACTTCGCCAAGTACTCCGGCACGAGCATGGCCGCGCCCTACGTGGCCGCGGCCAGCGTGCTGTTGCGCGAGGCCTACGAGTTCGTCGGCGTCTCCAACGTCCTGCCGGCGCGGCTTTACGATTTGATGTGCCAGACGGCCGACACGGTCTTCGATTCCGTCACCGGGCAGAGCTACTACCGGCTCAACCTCGCCCGGGCCATCGACGCGATCATGCCGGCCGACGACTTCGGCTCGACCGCCGCCTCGGCGCATGCGCTGGGCACAATCACCGATACGTGCGCCGTCTCCGGCTCGATCGAGCGGCTCGGCGATCAGGATTGGTTCCGCTTCACGGCCGGACGCACCGGCGTCGTGTCCTTCGCCGTCGAAGGCACGCACGCGATGGACGCCGCGTGGCAGGCGGGCGGGGGCGCCGGACTGACGATCCAAGACGGCGTCGCCATGCTCGACGTCGTGGCTGGCCGTACTTATTCGATCGCGTTGGGAACCTCGGCCGGCATCGGTAATTACACCGTTACCGCCGAACTCAAGGCCGCGGGACCCGAAACCGTCGCCTGGGGAAAGGTCGATCAGGCCACGTTCGCCGCGCGGGCGGCCGCCGCCGGATCGTGGTTCTCCCTGACCGCGTCGCAAACCGGCATCCTCACCGTCGAGGCGTTCGCCGGCAAAGACGCCGGCAACGCGCGGTTCGAGGTCTACGACGCACAAAACCGATTGTTGGGCGAGGACGGCGGCAGCGGGCGAGTCGACGTCCGCGTCGCGGCGGGCGACCAGATCCTCGTCCGCGCGGTGTACACCGGACGCGGAACAAGCGGCCAGGTCGATTTCCGCGTGACCAACCTCGTCTCGCAAATCGGCGCCGTGGTCTACGTTCGCGGCACCGCCGGCGACGACGTCTTCCACTTCGCCGCGGGAAAAACCCATCAAATCAACGTCAACGGCGCCGCGTATTCGTTCGACGCCGCGGCCGTGGGCAACGTCCAGATCGACGGCCGGGGCGGGGCCGATCGGGCCACGCTGGTGGGCACGGCCGCCGCCGAATCGGCCGCCGTTCGCGCGACCAGCGCCCGGCTCCGCGGCAGCGGATACCAAGTGAACACGAAAAACATCGAGGCTCACACCGTCCAGGGCGGCGCCGGGGCCGATACCGCGGTGTTTTACGACTCGGCCGGCGACGACGCGTTCACGGCGGCGCCGGCGTGGGCCACGTTCATCGGTTTGGGGTTCTCCAACCGCGCCGAGGGTTTTGAGAAGGTCTACGCCGTGGCCACCGCGGGCGGAAACGACGTCGCCCAATTCCACGACTCCGCCGGAAACGACGTCTTCGTGGTCACCACCGCCTATGCCAAGCTGTACAATGCAAGCCTCTACTTGCGGGCCGAAGGATTCCACACCGTCCGGGCCAGCGCCGGCGCCGGCGGACGCGACCGGGCGTACGTTCGCGACACGCCCGGCGACGACGTGCTCGTGGCCGCGCCCCAATACACCACGCTCGAAGGCGGCGGATTCTCCTTCCGCGTCGATTCGTTCGAAGAGGTCTGGGCCTACGCACTGGACGGCGGTCGCGACGTCGCGCGAATGCTCGACTCGGCCGGCAACGATGCGCTCGCGCTGGGCGTCGGCGAGGGCCGCTTGCGCGGGCAAGGGTTCGACAACCGGGCGAAGTACTTCGAGCATCTGGCCGTCGAGGCTACCGCCGGAGGCCGCGACACCGCCCAAATCGTCGCCAGCGGCCGCACCACCCGGCTGGAAGCGGCCGCGGCCCTGCTGCGTCTCCTGGGCGAGACGACCACCGCCGAGATCTACGGATTCGAGGGCGTTCGGGCCCAAATCGTCAACGGCGCCCGATGCACCCGCGAAACCAACACGCTCGACTACGTGCTGGATCTGCTCAACAGCTAACGCGCAGAGTGCCATGTCCACGCTTGCGTGGACATGTGAACGATCTTGGCAGCGCATGTCCACGCAAGCGTGGACATGGCACCCAGGTACAAACAACAGGGCCCCCGCGCCGAGATCGGCGGGGAGCCCTTTGGGGTTCATTCAACGCGAGGCGCGTTTGCGCCTCGCGTCAAACGTCTACGGTCAGCGGCAGCACGCGCATTGGCAGCCGCGCTGGCAGGTGCAAGGACCGCCGGCGCAGCACGCGCAGCCTTCGTCGCACGCGCACGACTCGCAGCCGCACGCAGGGCCACAGCAACATGCCGCAGTGGCCGCGCCGCTTTCGCAACACGTGGCCTCGGCCGCCGCGCACGTGCACGGCGAGCATTCGCACACCGGTCCGCAACAGTCGCAACACGCCTTCGGCGCGTCGCCGACCACGGGGAACAGGGCCATCGTGAGGCCCAGAACAACGGCAAACATGGGATATCTCCTCGAAAGGATCTCAAAACGAGTACTTCCATAACGAACGCGCCGCGGCCGCGATTCAATCCAGCCAGACGCAATACCGGCTGTGAAGCCGACAGGAAGTACCCAGCAAAGGCACGGGGGAAGCCGTGTCTGCGAAGGATTCAAAATCGGGCAACCCAATAGGCCGTGCCGCGTCGGCGCCAGGCGCATCAAGGGGCGCCCACTGCCATCGGGGCGGCGTGACGGCGGGCAGGGCCGGCTCGTCCCCGCGGCCCGGCAGACGCCGGCACTGGCAAAGCCCGAAGCCGTCGCAGCCGCATGGACACGCCGCGGGGCGAATGTCGCCGTGATGGACGGCCGCTCGTTGCGATCGACAACAAGGGCACGTGGACGCATCCTCGGCGGGCTCTGCGACGGGCACAACCGACGGCGTCGCGCAACAGGCGCACGTGGAAGCCATCGCCCCGCCGGCCAACAGGGCCAACTGCCCGAGCAACACGAGCACAACGGCTGTTCCTCGAACGGATCGCATGGCCGGCCTCGCGGTTGGGTTTGCCCACCGACGGCGGACAAGAGCACTGAATTCTATCCAGCCCGTACCCTCGGTCAAGGCAAACGTCGTTGCGGCCTCGACTGCCCTCGGTTGGGCTTGGAACAAAACCACCCAAGACGGCCCACCCATGTCGATTCTCGCATCCAGCGGACGTGGTACACGTTGCCGCCGCCCGCCTGTCCGCTATACTGACGGCATGTCCAAGCCGCTCGACGCCGTTGACTATCTGGCCGATCCGAAGAAGCACCCCTGCCCGGCCGTGTGCGTGCTCTTTGGCGACGAGGCGTTTCTGCACCGCGAGGCGCTGGCCGAGCTTCGCCGCGGGGTGCTCGGCGCGGGAGACGGCGAGTTTTCGCTCACGGTGTTCGAGGGTCCGCGGGCGGCGCTGGCCGACGTGTTCGAGGAGCTGGCCACGCGGGCGATGTTCGGCGCCGAGCGGCGGCTCGTCGTGGTTGAAGACGCCGACGACTTCGTCACCCGCTACCGACCGGAACTGGAGGACTACGTGGCGCGGCCCAGCCCCACGGGCGCGCTCGTGCTGCAGGTCAAGTCCTGGCCGTCCAATACGCGCCTGTTCAAGGCCGTGGACGCCGCCGGCGTGGCCATCGCCTGCACGGCGCCGACCGCGGGCAAGCTCACCCGGTGGCTGGCGGCCTGGGCCAAACGGGTCCATCGGGTCGAGCTGACCGGAGCGGTCGCCGAGTTGCTCGTCGAGATGATCGGGCCCGAACTCGGCCTGCTCGACCAAGCGGTGGCCAAGCTGGCCGTCGCCTCGGCGCCCGGCGGCCGGATTTCCCCGGAGACGGTCGCCCAGATGGTGGGCACCTGGCGGGCGAAGACCACGTGGGACATGCTCGACGCGGCGCTGGACGGCAAACCGCGCGACGCCCTGACGCAGTTGGATCGTCTTCTCTTGGCCGGCGAAAACCCCATCGCCCTGTTGGCCCAAATCTCCGCCTCGTTGCGGCGGCTGGCCGCGGCGACGCGACTGATTCTCCAGACGGAAGCGTCCGGCCGCCGGCCCGTGCTTGGCGCGGCGCTCGAGCAAGCCGGAGTCAAACGTTTCGTCCTGGAGAAGTCCCAACAGCAACTCCGTCGCTTGGGCCGCCGCCGCGGCGCCCGGTTGTATCGCTGGCTCCTCCAGACCGACCTCGCCCTGAAAGGCGACAGCCGCCTCCCGCCCCGCCTCGTGCTCGAGACCCTGCTCGTCCGGCTTTCGGCGGCGGAGCTGAAGTAGACGATTTGGTGGGGCTCGCTGCGCTCGACCCACCCTACGCATCTATCGCATCTTAAACGCCCGATAGCTCTTGCACTCGCTTTCGGCTTCCGCTATGATTCGCCCCCTCTTTTGTGGGTTCTGGGTGAGGTGGCGAATTGATGGGCAGTCGGCGGGTTGCTGGCAAACGCGAGGCGGTTCGCGGGGCCGCGGGCTGGGTCGTGGCGGTCGGGGTGGCGGTGTGCGGGTGCCACACGTCGCCGTGGTCGGCGCCTCGTCCACCGGCGCTGCCGTCGAGCGCGGCCGGCCCGGCGGAAGGGACAGGCGCGATCGGACAACCCGATGCGCAACCGGCGCGGACGCCCACGGCGCCGGCGGGACAGCCCGACCCGCAGGCGATGAGCCAAGTCATGGCCGAGGTCGACGCGCTGGGCCGGACGGATCCGGCGCTGCAGGCGCGGCTCGTGGCCGAGCTGCGCCAGGCGGAGCCGGGGTTGTGGCCGATGGTCGCGCAGAACTTCCGTTCTCGTGTGGCGTATAGCCGTCAGCTTCAGACGCAAGAGGCTCTCGCGCAGAATTCGTCCTTGGCGCGCGCGACCCCGTGGCCCGATCCGGCGCAACTTCAGGCCGCCCAGAGCGCGGGTGGAACGATGGGCGCAGGCGCGATGGGTCCTGGAGGACCGAACGTTCAGCCCGGCGGTCCGGTTCCGCAGATGGCGCGGCTGCCGGTGGCCAACGACGCCGCGCTTCCGCCGCCGCAAGGCGCTGGGCAGGGCCAACCGATCCAACCGCCTCCGCCCGGCGCGCCGATGGTTCCGGGCGGGAGGTTCTCGCAGAACGCAGACGCGCCGGACATCGAACCAGAATCGCCCGTGCAAGCGCGCGTCGCGGCGAAGCTCCAGCGAGACGGTGACGTGGTGCCTGCCGCGTACGCGGCCGCGGCCTCGGACGGCTGGCGGGCGTCGTTGGACCAGGCGATTGCCGGGCTGGAAACCGAGCTGGCCCACGGGTCCACCTCCGAGGCCCATGCCACCGATCACGCCCGGCTGCGGCTGTTGCGCCTGGCCGCCGGCCGGCGCGACGAGGCGCTGGAGTCCATTCCCGGCGCGGACGCGGCGATGGTGGATTTCTGGTCGAAGCAGCTCTTCGCGATGGACGTTCTGCTCGACGCCGAGCGGACGCCCCAGCCGCAGCGCCGCGCGTCGGAGGCGCGCCGTCACCTGGCCGAATCGCTCGCGAGCCTGGGCGAGGTCGCGTCGCTCGAGGTCCGCAACCTGGCGTTTTGCAGCGAGGTGCAAAGCTACGGCGCGGTCAAGCGGTTCGAGAAATACGAGTTCGCGCCCGGGCAACGCGTGCTGCTGTACGCCGAGGTGGAAAACTTCAAGAGCGAGGATACCCCGAAGGGCCATCACACGGCCCTGTCGAGCAGCTACCAGATTTTCGACGCCGCGGGCCGCCGCGTCGACCAGCAGGAGCCGCGGACCACGGAGGAGTATTGCCAGAATCCGCGGCGCGATTACTTCCTCGGCTGCGACTTCTGTCTGCCCAAGCGGATTTACCCCGGCAAGCACACGCTGAAGCTCACCGTCGAGGATCAGAAGAGCAAGAAGGTGGGCGAGTCGTCGATCGAGTTCACGATCAAGTAGTGAGCGTGTTTTCGAAGAAGACGGAAGGAACCGCGGATAGGGGGACGGGGCCGCTTGCGGCTTCGCAACGAAGGAAGCCGGCAGGAACGTTCCGGACGAAGTGCGAACGAACATCCCAGAACCCGTCCAGCGCCGTCATGCTGAGCGAAGCGAAGCATCTCAAATCGTCTCGCGCCAACGAGATCCTTCGCTGCGCTCAGGATAGACGTGTCGGGATGATAAGGGCTCTGGGATAGGCTCTTACTTCCCCACGTCTCACGTTATCCGCGTTCATCCGCGGTTTCTTCCCGTCCGACCTTCTCGTTGGATCTTCCTCTCCCCAGCCCCGGGCGGTATGATTGGCATGATGAACAGCCCGGTTTCGAATAGGGGTTTGGACTCACCGCTGCGGGTGGTGCTTCTGGGGTTTGCCGGACGGGACGGCGTCCGCGAGCAGGCGGATCGGCTTTCCCGGCTCATCCGGCCGGCGGCCACCATCGTGGCCTCGGACCTGGCCGGCGCGGCCGACCTGAGCCGGATCGAGGCCGACGTGGCCGTCGTGCTGGGGGGCGACGGCTCGATCCTTCGGGCCGCCCACCAGATGGGCAATCGCCAACTGCCCGTGATCGCCGTCAATCTGGGCAAGCTGGGATTTCTCGCGGACCTCAAGCCCGAGGAGGTGCCTGGCGTTTTGGCCGATTTCGGCGCCGGCCGGCTCGCGGTGGTCGAGCACCTGATGCTTCACTGCGAGTTGTGGCGCGACGGAGCGATTCTTGCCAAGCAGTTGGGGCTCAACGAAGTGGCCGTGTTCGGCGGCGAGCCATTCACCATTCTCGACGTGGATCTTTACGTTGACGGAGAATTGGTAACCACGTATAGTTGCGACGGCCTGATCGTGGCCACGCCGGTCGGCTCGACGGCGCACAGCCTGTCGGCCGGCGGACCGATCCTGCGGAAGGACTTGCAGGCCGTGGTCGTCTCGCCGATCAGTCCACACACGTTGACGCACCGGCCGGTCGTGGATGCGGCCGATCGCGTGTACGAGTTGGTGGTGAACCGGCCCAGCCGGCAGACTTCCGTCGTGGTGGACGGCCGGGTGTTGGGCACGCTCGCGCCGGGCGACCGGGTGCGCGTGGTGCGGGCGAACGAGCAGTTCAAGCTCGTGACCGCGCCGGGGCACAGCTACTACCAAACGCTTCGCGAAAAGCTCCACTGGAGCGGACGGCTGCCATTGGACGGCAAGCCTTGCTAGAAACACACGTCGTCTCGAAAGGATGCGAGCATGATGCGATTCTCCCTGTCCGGCTCGGCGGCTCTGGTTTCGGTTCTGGCGACGTCGCTTGCCGCCGGCGAGGAACCGGCGACGTATCTGTTGCGGTACAAGTTCACGCAGGGAGAAACGCTCCGTTGGGACGTGGTTCATCGCGGCCGCATCGACGCCACCGTCTCCGGCTCGACCAAGACCACCGAAACGGTCAGTAAATCGATCAAGGCCTGGCGGGTGAAGGAGATTACCCCGGACGGCTCGGCCGTGTTCGAACATTCCGTCGAGTACGTCGATATGTGGCACCGGCTGACCGATTGCGCGCCGGTCCGCTACGACAGCCGCAAGGACGCCAAGCCGCCCCGCGCGTTCGAGCAGGCCGCCCAGCGGGTGGGCAAGCCGCTGTGCCAGATCACGCTGGACAACCGCGGCAAGATCCTCGGCCGCAAGGAGCTGATCGTCGGCCCCGCGAAGGTTTCCGAGGGCGAGATCACCATGCCGCTGCCCGAGGACCCGGTGGCCGTCGGACAGACCTGGTCCGAGAAGCACGACGTGACCGTCCCGCTGGAGACCGGCGGAGTCAAAAAGATCCTCACGCTGCAGAAGTACGCGCTCAAGGACGTTCGGACGGGCGTGGCGACAATCGAGGTGGCCACCCAGATCCTCACGCCGATCGACGACCCGGCCATCGAAGCCAAGCTCATCGAGCGGGGCTCGCGGGGGACCGTGCGGTTCGACGTGGACGCGGGCCGGGTCTTGTCGCAGCGGATGGACCTGGACAAGCGGGTGGTCGGATTCCGCGGGGCGGGCAGCGCGCTGAACTACCTCACGCGGTTCACCGAGCAACTGTTGCCGGTCGAGGGCGGCCTGGCCCGGCGCGACCGGTCGTGACGCTTGCGCCGATCAGGGCGTCCCCCTTCTTTTCCCCACCCGCGCCAACGGGCGTTTCCCAACGTCGGCCAAGCCCGCCGCCGCGTGCGCGCCGATCTGGAGAAGTGGGAATGTGGGTGACGCACGATGATCAAGCTGCTCATACGCGCGATCGTGCTGGCGGCCGCCGTGGGCGGGCCGATGCTGTTTTTTCGCATGTCGGACGTCGTCGCCGGCGTGAAGAAAACGATCGCCGCGGTGACCAATTCGACGGTCGAGGAGACGACCGATCTGGCCAGCGTGGCTCCGCCGGCGTCGGCGCCGACGCCGGTGACCGTCGCGCGGCCCGTGCCGCTGGAAGGGGCGCCCGTCCATGGCTTCGAGGAAGTGCTCCGCTTTGACGTTTCGCCCCATTGGATCATGAGCCGTTGGACCCGCGTGTCCACGGGCATGGCCCAACTCAAGCTGCAGGGTTATCGCGTGCTGTTGGTCACCGGCGCGGCGCGGGACGATTTGGCCGGCTCGCTGACGTACTACTTCAACCCCCAGCAGCAGGTGCAAAAGATCGCCTTCAACGGCACGACCGGCGACCCGACGGAGCTGGTGCGGTATCTCGCGACGCGATTCGGCTTCGCGCGGCGGCTGGCCAACGACGGGGGCTTGTTCGTCTACGAGGTGCCCAATCGCGACGGCGGCGGCGTGCGGAGCGTGCTGCGGATCCGGCCGGCCGGCGTGGTCAAGGCCGACCAGCCCCATCGGCGGTTCCACGTGGATCTCGAAATCGAACGTCCCGAGGAGACCGCCCAAAGCAAGCCCGGCGGCGGCTTCCTGAGCCTCTTCGGCCAGTAGGCGCTAGTCGTTGATTGCTGGACGCCACCAATCGCTTGCGGCTTCGCGACGACGGGCGGTCTTCCCGACACCCCAAGAACGCGCATGGCCACGACAAGCGTGGCCATGGCACTCACGAATTTCGTCTTTAACGCTCGCGGCGGTCAGAACTCCAATTCGTCGGATTCGCCGACGAGCTGGTTGACGCGCTTGTTGATGATCGCGTCGCGGGCTTCGGCGCGGCGGTCGATCGCCTCGCGGAGACGCTTCAGTTCGGCTTCGAGCCGCTCCAACTCCAGCACGCGACGCCTCTGGCGCAGCTCGAACTGCTCGCGCACCGTGTTGACGAGCTTCTCGCGCAGCTCGGGCCGCTTGTCCTCTGGAGTCCGTTGCACCTGCGCCGCCAATTCGCGGCTGCGGGCGTCCAATTCGGCGTCGGCCGCGGCGATCTCGGCCATCTCCGGATCCGGATCGCCGAACGAAGGACCATAAACGCCTATACCGTGTCTCATGGGACCTCCTGGCCCCATGCCGGGCATGCCGGGGCGAGGCTCGTCACGCCCTTCGGCCCGACGCGATCCCCCACGACCTCTCCGCATGCCTTCCGGTCCCATCGCCCCGGGAACGGGGTACGGGGCGCCTGGGCCAAACCCGGGTCGACCGCCCGGGCCCGGAACGCCGGGTCCCATCGGTCCCGCGCCCGGTCCGCCCGGCGGCGGACCCATTTCGTCCGGCCTCGGGTAGTCGCCTTCCGGATGCGGCGGGCGATCGCCGGGCCGCTCGGGCGGACGCGGCTCCTCGCGAGGTCCCGCGGCCGGCGGCGGGCCCGGCGGGGGCGGGCCCTGGGCCAACAGATCGGGCCCCTGGTCCGACGACGCCGGCGCCGCGTCCCAATCCTCCTCGGCCATCGCCCAACCACAGGCCAACACCAAGGCCACGCCCAACAATCCCACACACAACATTCGCCATCGCATGGTCAATCCTCCTTGGCTACGGGAAACGTCGCAACGTATCGTGCTTTCGTCCTTTCGTGTTTTCGTGATCCCTTCGTCGGAGACTCACGCTCTCGGCGCGGGTGTTGACCTACCCGTTTCGGCCCATCGAGCACTGTTTGGCGGCAACGCTGGTCGGCCGATTTCTCACGAAAACACGAAAGGACGAAAACACGAAAAATGACTGAATGAGGAAAAAGCGGCACAGAAACGCAACCACGATGATCTAACCACGAATGACACGAAGAGAGACGAGATGACATTCCCTCCCGCAAAGCCTTCTCAGCAACTCCTCACCCCATTCCTTTCGTCTCCAATACGGCCTATAACTCCTGATCCGATAGGTCTTGTTCCATCTGTTGGAGACGGCGCTGGATGGCGTCGAACGAGCCGTCGAGCCGCGAGGGGCTTCGCCGGGCCTCGATCAAGGCCTGGCCGAACGAGGCAATCGCGTCGTCCAGCCCGTCGTCCCAGGCCAGATCGCTCGCCGCGGGCGTGGCCGCCGTCGCGCCGGGCGATCCGGTGAATGTCTCCGCCGCGGGGCCGACCGGTCCGGCCTGACGATTTGGCGTCACCAAGCCCGTCACGCCGAGCACCGCCGCGATCGAAGCCGCCGCGGCGGCCGCCACGAACGTCTGCCACCCTCCGCGGAATCGGCGACTGGAGAAGCCGTTGGCGCGGGCAAGGGGGACAGTCCCCTTTTCGCTGGCGCGAAGATCGGGACAGGCGCCGTCCAGCAGCCGGGTCCAGGCGAGCCAGCCTTCGCGCAGGGCGGCCGTCTCGGGATCGAGCGTTTCGCCGGGCGCGAGCCGGGCCGCGGTGGCGCGTTCGAGCCGCCGTTCGAGTTGTTTCCTATCCGGGTTCATCCGGCATCCTCCACGAGCCGCGCGCGCAGCGCGCCGAGCCCCCGATGGCAATGGCTCAGCACCGTGCCCAGCGGACACCCGATCGCCTCGGCAATCTCCGCGAATCGGAGCTGTCCGTAGTAACGGAGCAATAACACCCGTTGTTGCACGGGGCTCAGCGCCTGCAAGGCGTCGTTCAGCCGCCGCACCTGCTCGCCGTGGGCCGCCGCCCGCGCCGGGCCGCGCGCGCCGCTGGCGGGCTCCACGTATTGCCAATCCTCTGGGTCGAGCGTGACCTCGCGCCGCGCCCGGCGGCTCCGGTCCACCAGCAGCCGATCGGCGATCCGCAGCAAGTACGCCCGAAAGCTTCCCTGCTCGCGGTATCGCTCGCGGGCTTCCCACGCGCGGCAAAAAACGTCTTGCGCGAGGTCGTCCGCCACGTCGGGCCGGCGCGTCATGGCCAACAGATATCCCCGCACCGCGGGCCCGTGCTCACGGTCCCACTCGGCGAACCGCTCCTGTTGACCAAGGGCTGGGCTCGGCAGGGTCATCTCAATAACACAAACGGACCGACCTGGAGATTATTGCGGCGACGGCCGCCCTTGCCAGTGTAGGCCGTGGCCACTTTCCCCTCCAGGGGGGTAGTCAGGCTCGTGCGGTTCGCGCGGGACTTGGGACTGGGGACTGGGGGCTGGGGGCTGGGGGCTGGGGGC
>JAFGDS010000077.1 GCA_016931995.1 Pirellulales bacterium | reverse complement strand
TCCTTGCCACTCATGGAATCCTCCTTCGCTTCGGGTTATACTAACCCGCAACAACGAGAATTCCAATTCCGACTGGGGCAGGACACAATGACTTCAGTTGGGGTAGAGTCTTGAAGTCGCTGGCAGCCATCCGTGCACAACCAAGATCCAACCACTGAAGCTCTTTGATCTCGCCCAGCATCTGGAAATCGGCTCCTATCATATTTGCCTCGCCTAGCGAGATGCCTCGAAGCTGTCGCATCTCACCGAGCCATCGCAGGTCAGCCGGTCCCACCTGGACGGGCAGTCGCAGCCACCGCACACGGCGGAGTCGGCTCACCTTGGCCCTGACCTCGTCGGTCAGGGAACATTCGCAGAGGTCCACTACTTCATCAGTGTCGTGGGTCAGCGCGTCTGCCAATTCCGCCGTCAATTCAATTTGTCTCGTGGCCGGCGGACTAAAAAGCCCCCAATGTAGAAGCGTTTCGTTAGGAGCGTTTGGCGACTTCACACCCCAGGCGGAGGAAGTGTCCTCCGGCGGCCTGCTACAAGTGTCCTCGGGCGGCCCGCTACATCCAGCAAGCATGGTCTGGATGATCAGGAAGAGCGCAAACGCCGGTACCCACGCCGCCGACGCTGTGGCTTGTGTCCCGATTTGGGCAACATAATGACATAAGTCTCTCATTGTGCTCCAATCCACACCAATGGCGGTTCGAGAACCACAGGCGCTCGAAGATGACTTTCACACAACCAGACAAGGGAAATGTTAACGGTTCCATCACAGCAGGGACAGGGCGGATTCGGCAGTGAGATGGACGAAAACCGCGTGCAACGGTGCGGCAGCCTCGACGAGCGCCGCAGTAATCAACTTGCGCACTTCGTCTTCGGCAAAGAGCTGGGCCCTGCTTGCTTCGTAATCCAACTTCCCCAGTGGCGCATTACCACTTCTTTGAAACCAAGGTACCCTACGATCCGGCCAGCAATTGACGTATTCGACGACGCACATCTTTCTGACGCACTACCCATACGGAGGGACGGTAGGCTTAAACGGCCATGGACTGTAGTCACTTGGATGTTCACACGTGTGGCTCCAATCCTCGCCATGGCCTCGGTCGAGGGTGTCGATTCCGGGGGTTACTGGACCTTTTGAGCCGCACACAGTGCATCCCGTGTTATCGGCCATTTCCATCCGGCGCTTTCTTGCCAAGACCGGGTCCTCGCCGCCACCGCCACACGCAACAATGTTAATCACGCATTCAGTGCAGCCCATTTGCTTAAGGGGCAAAAACGGGACAGGTCCGATATTGGCAAGATGGGGAAGCTGCGTCTCGCGTTCCTACTCTGGCGCGGACTTGGCATGGCGACCGATTCGCGGTCGGCCGACCGCACGGTAGGCGGATTCCAGGCCGAGGCGTTTCGCGATGCGCTGCTGCCAATCGGACGTGCCGTACGGACGGCCGCGATGGACGCTCCGGCGTAACGCCTCCAACTCCTTTTTGTTGTCGGCCCGGTTGACGCGCTCGATCCAATCGCCGGGCAACTCGACCGGACAGGTCGCGAGAATCGCCTTCTCCTCCGTTCCCCCGCGACAACGACGCCACAGGCTCGACCAACGCCACGCTTCGGCACGCTCGACCAGGTTGGCCCGCAGGGCGTTCCGCTCGACGTATCGGGCCACCGCCAAAAAATGCTCGTCCTCTTCAACCGGAAACGACTTGTATCGACTCTGGTACACGTGACCGAGCCCCACAAAATGCCGGTGCTCCTGCCAGCGCCGCACGTGCGTGATGGTCAATCGGTGCATGAACTTGGCCAGGTCGCCGTCGCGCTGCGGCCAAAGCAGCAAGTGCCAGTGATTGGGAAGCACGCAGTAGGCGCAAATCCGCATCGGCGCCTCCTGTAACGTCTCGCACACCGTTCGCTCGAACGCCTCGTAATCCCCGGGCTTCTCGAAGATCTGCATCCGCGCAATGCCCCGATTGAGAACGTGAAAGACCATCCCTCCCGGCGCGATTCGTGCAGTGCGAGGCATCCCCCCACGCTAAAAGCCCTTACCTATTTTGTCAATATCGTACCTGTCCCGTTTTCGTTCCTGTCCCGTTTTCGTTCCTCCCGTTTTCGTTCCTGTCCCGTTTTCGTTCCCCGTTTTCGTTCTCCGTTTTCGTTCTCGATGTGGGGGTTCGTCGGCAAAGGACGAAAACGCGAAGACGTTCAGCAGACGGCCACCACGGAGGCCGCCGAGACGCCGAAGAATATCTTGCCCATTCTGTCCAATGGGAAGGTTTGTTGGACAGGATTAACACGATTGACAAGATGGGTAATGTTGCCAACAAAAGCGATTCGTGTTTTCGTCCTTTCGCGCTTTCGTGATCCCCTCCGCGCTCAACGTCACCGGACCCATTTGGGCGGCACCACGCCTGATGATGCCGTCACGGCCCTTGTCTGGCGGGGGTTCCCGGTCACTGGATGAAGATCGGCGAGCGCGTGCCGTCTTGGGCGAGGCTCTCGTGGTGCTCGATGAGGAAATCGACGGCCCGCTCGAACGCTTCGGGCTCGGCGGTGTCGAAGAGCATGGCGCGGAGGTCCATGGCGGCCAGGCGCCGGGTGAGGTCGTCGCGGTAGGCGTCGTCGTCCACGAGACGGACGGTCTTCTCGATGTACTCCTCGTCGTTGTGGGCGATGAGTTCGTCGAGGCCCAGCCGGCGCAGCAGGGCCGAAGCCGCGCGGTTGGCGAACCGCGTGCCTTCATACGTCACGATGGGCCGGCCCAGGTGCAAGGAATCGACGATCGTGTTGTACCCGCCGAAGGGATAGGAGTCGATCGAGAGGTGGCCCTTTTCCATCCATTGCATGTAGACGTCGTAGGTTTGATTGGCCACGAGGGTCACGGTCTGGCCAAAGGCCTCGCAGAGTTCGCGTCGAAACGGCACGGTCGCGTTGTAGTTGGCAAGCGACCAGGCCGGAAGGAATTGGAATCGGAGGGTGCGCCGGGCACGGCGTTGAATCGCCTGAAGGTTTTGGACCATCGGGTAGTTGAGCTTCGCGTAGCCCCAGGGGCAGTTAATCACGATTTGATTGTCGGGGTGCGACGGCCTGCGGGGCGTGTAATTGGGATAGACCGGGTGGGCCCCCAGACCGGGGATCAGCACGAGACGCTCCGAGTAGTTCTTCTGGGCGTTCTCGACCAGTTCCACGTCCGCCCCGCCAATGAAATAGTCGACTCGCGAGCCAAACGTGCTCACGGGGTGGCCGTAGCCCGCGGCTTGGATCGGCGCCAGGCGCATGTTCGACAGCCAAACGGATTCGGGGTTCATTCCGACGTCCGTAAAGTAGACCATGGCAAAGTCGTTTGACAGCACGTCGTCCACCTTGGCCGTTCCGTCGCGGACCACGACCTGGCAGACCCTGGCGAAAAGAGACTTGTCGAGGTCGCGCGTCGGGACGCCGAGATGCACGAGCGTGAGTTGCCGCCGCCGGGCGAGCCGCTCGATGAAGGGATGGGAACTCCGATACACCGCGCTGGCCGGAAACCACTTCGCGGTGACGATCGCGATGCTGTCGGGGTTGGGGCGATTTCGGATCCTAATCCGGTCCACGCGCTGTTGGATCTGGGTGTTAAGGCGGCGCTTGACGTCGCGGTCGCGGTCGGGGTCGAAATACGTCGAAAGGAAATAGAGAGGGGCAACCCGCTCGTCGGGCACGATGAAGCGGTCGCTCATCGAGGCCACGTGGTGCTTCAGGTTCTCGTAAACCGTTCGGGTGGCGCCGCCGCCGCGAGCGATGGGCGTCATCATGTACCAGAGCGACGTCAGGACGGGCTGGGTGGCGAAGAAGTGCTCCGCATCCAGCCGGATCGAATTCTGCGGCGAATAGAGCATCAAGAGCTTGACGAAATTCCCCTTCTGACGCATCAGCATCCGCACCTGCGGATCGGTCGTGTGAAACGACGACATGGCCACGAGATTCGCGATGATATGGTTGTAGCAGACGGCCAGCGGCGCGAGCTTTTCGAGGATCCGGAAATCCGGCTTGGCCATGATATACAAGAATGTCTCGACGAAGCGGTCGATGCGATCTTGAAGCGGACCGTCGACGTCCTCGTATCGCGTCTCCTCGAAATGGTGGAAGACGCGCAGGAACGCCTTGAGCACGTCGCCGTATTCCCCCTGCTGATATAACGCGAGCAACGCCTCGGTGTTCACGTCCGTGGGATGCGATCCAAAGACGTTCGCCAAGGGCGGAGGTGGAGCCGGGGCAATCGCCGTCGACGGCTGGCCCTGGGCCAGACTATCGAGCGCGCCGTCGAGCGACCGGACCGCATGGCCGGCCAGCGTCGAACCGACGGCGAGCGGCGTTTTGATGGTCTTCAGACCAAGCGGCCCGCGCGGCGTCGCGACGCCGGCTTCAAGCCGCCGGGGTGTGGTCCTTCGATTCGTAGACTTGGCTCGTTTGCCCATGCGTCCTCTCCCAGATACGGTTGCAGCCGGCCGGCCTCGAGCACCAGCGCCTCGTCGCAGCGGACCTGCCGGCGCCGGATTTCGTCGAAGATGTCCTTCGCCCGCCAACGGGTGGTGATGACGATCACGTCGGCCGGATGGTCGCGGAGGTAGTCGGGCGGGCGGATCTCCTGGCCGGTGCCGGGCACGAAACGCCCCGCTTTCTGCTCGTCCGAATCGACCACGACGGGAAACCGCCGACCGTCCACGCCGAAGGCGTTCAGGAACGCGGCGCCCTTGCCCGTGGCGCCCCAGAACGCCACGGACCGGCCCTGCTCGACCAGCGCGTCGAGCTGCCGGCCAACCTCGCGCAATTGCTCGGCGATCCGCTGGCGGAACGTGGCCGTGGAGCGGCCGATCGCGGCCAGCCGCGGCTCGAGCCTCGGGCGGACCAGGGCCACGAGGACCTCGTCGCCGTAACAAGGCGCCAGCTCGAGCACGTCGTAGCCGGTCGTCTCGAACAGCGTGCGGAAGCTGTAGTCGGTGAAGTTCGAGACGTGTTCGTAGAGAAAATCGGAGAGCCGGCCTTGCTCGATGGCGTTGTCGATCCGGGGGACCTCGGCCAGGAACAGCGGCGCGAGCTCGTAACGGTTGCACCAGTAGGCGATCTCGCCCACGAGGTCCCGAGGGCATTGGAGGTGCTCGATCACGTGGCGGCAGACGAGCACGTCGGGCCGGAGGCGTTTCAGGTCGCGTTGGGGATGGAAGTAGTCCTTGTACACTTCGAGTCCCGCCCGGCGGGCGTTGTCGGCCTCGATGCCCGGCTCGAAGCCGACGCACCGGCACTCGGGCGCCCGCTGGAGGAGCTTCTGGAAGAACAGCCCATCGCCGCAGCCGATGTCCACCAGCGTCTTGCCCCGCATGTCGTACTCGTCGACGAGCAGATCGACGAGCCGGCCCATGTGGTCTTGCCACAGGGCCCCGCGGTTGTACATCAGGTTCGAGTCTTCCTCGTACGGGATCCGGTAGTAATCAAACTGCCGGTTGAAGATGTGCCCGCAAAACGCGCAGACGTGAAAATCCATGGGAAACCGCAGGGCCTCCCGGGCGGCCTCGCCCGAGCGGGGGAGGTTCAGCGCCGCCAAGGGCTGCGGCTCGGGATGATAGAGCGGGTGGGCAATCCGGAACCCACAGGCCGGACAGGTTTCCTGCATGGCGAATCCTTTCGCAAAGGGATCACGAAAGCACGAAAGGACGAAAACACGAAAGGTGTTACACTCGCGAACACCGTAACTTCTTATCGTCTCGTGTCTTGTGACTCCGGCCCCTCTCTCGGTTGAGAGCACGGCGGGCGGCATGATACTGGGTGGTGTGGCGGGCGGCCAGAGCAGTTTTGTCCAGGTCGGAGGTCGGATTTCGGAGGTCGGAAGGTGCGAAGTCGCGAGCGGCTTCGGGAAGTCCCGAGCCCCGACTCCCGACCCCGCGCAACGAACCGGCCCACCGTGGCGGGGCCGACGGTGGGCCGGGTTGCGTATCCGATCCGCGTTCGGTCTAGGCTTATTGCAGCAGAGCCAGGACGCTTTGCGGGTTCTGGTTGGCAATGCTCAACACGGAGATACCGGACTGAACCAGGATCTGGGCTCGGGTCAAGGCCGCGCTTTCGGCCGCGAAGTCGGCGTCGCGGATCGAGCTTTCGGCCCCGGTCAGGGCTTCGATCGTGTCGCCCAGGGCGTCGATGTTCGTCTGCAGCGTCGTCTTCTGGAAGGCACCCAACCGCCCGCGGAGGGAGGTGATCTGGGTGATGACGCTCTCGACGATGTTCGCGGCCTGGGCCGTGTTGTTGGACAGCGAGTAGGGGTTTCCGGACCGGATCTGGAACAGCCGGCCCTCGCCCGAGTTGCCGCCCAACGTGGCGGTGCTCACGCTGGAGATGCCGATGCGGGCCTGCTGGTTGGAGACCACGTCCGGGCCCAACTGGAACTGGGCGCCGCCGCCGGTGATTGTGAAGGTGCTGATCGTGTTGGCCACCACGTCCTCATCGACCCAGACGCTCAGGTCCAGGGCCGACGTGTTGATCGTGGCTTGGAGGCCCTTGCCGACGGCCTGGATACCGTTGATCCGGGCCAGCACGTCGGTGCCGTTCTCGCGGTTCGAGGTCGTGCCGGCGTTGTTCACCGTGGTGAACGTGCCGTCGATGGCCTTGACCGAGACGAACTGGTCGGAGCCGTAGTTCTGGGCGAGGAAGTGCAGGCCCTCGGTACCCAGAATGTCGCCTTCGTCCCAGTTGCCGACCATGGCGACGCCGAGCGACGTGCCGGTGGAGGACGTGCCGCCGGTGGTCACGGCGGTGTCGGTCAACCGCAAGGCGTCGGCGCCGGTGCCGACGGCCGAGAGCTGGAACAGGTAGTACTCGGTCGGGTTGGCTTCCGCCGTGAATGCGGTCAGGACGTTGTTGACCGTCGTCGTGTCGTCCGTGATGTAGATGTTGAGCTCCTTGGCGGCGGAGTCGTAGTCCACGCTCACGGGATTGCTGCCGCGATCGCGGAAGATGACTTTGACGTCGTCGTAGGCGCTGCCGGAGACCATCGCCCGGACGAGCATCTGGGCGTTGACGCCGTTTTGGGCGTTGGTCGTGCCTTGGGCGAAATCGGCGGCCGTGGTCACGCCCACGGTGGCGAACGCCGTGTTCTGGATGGCCATCGTGCCCGTGCCCGTGCTCGAGCCGGCGTTGCTGGCCGTAATGCCCAGGGCCTGCATCTCGGCCGAGGCGTTGTTGATGTAGTCGATCAACTCGGCGGCGGTGGTGGTGACCGTGCCGGTCGAGTTGGTGGCCAACTGGATGCGGACGGCCGTGTAGCGGTTTCCGCCGCTGGTGGTGGCCATGGTCTCGCCCGCCGCGGGGGACGGGATATCGACAGCGTTGGCGCCGTTCGAGCCGAACACCTCGGCCCCGAACAGCGAGCTGACGTAGACGTCGTTGTTGATCATCTCCGCGGCGTTGGTGGCCGTCACGCCATTGGTGAAGTTGGCGTACATCAGGATCTGCTTGCTCTCGGGATCCCAAGCGACCCCAGCGTTCTGTGACGTGCCGTTGGTGTCGACGAACACGATGTCGACGTCGTCGTACTCCGTGCCACGGTTTTTCGCGGTGACCTTGAACGAGGCGTCGGCCACCGTGCCCTGGACGACCGCCTGGGCATACCCGCCCGTGTTGCGGTTCTCGTCGAATTCGATTCCCAGGGTCTTGCTCGCGCCGTTGTTCACCAGGTAGATGGGCAGGTTTTCGAGCGAGGGCCCGATCAACTGGATGTAGTTGTTCAGGTCGCCCGTGCTGCCGGTGTTCATCGTGCCCAGGTAGGCGTAGTCGCTAATGAGCGAGACCAATCCCGCGCCGCCGCCCGTGGCGGTGATGTAGTTGCCGGAGTTCGCGGCGTCGTTCAATGCATTGACGACCTCGGTGCCGTTGGCGCCGATCACGCCGCCGGTCTCGCCGTTGGCGAGGCCACTCGCCCAGTCGCCCTGCGCGATCGCCCCGGCGTCGCTGTTGCTGGCCGTGAAGAGATGTCCCAGATCATTGTTGATCGCGTCCTGGACGTTGTCCATATTGTGGGTGGACGCGCCCGAAATATCAGCCCACACCGTAATCCGGTTGGTATTGTAGTCGTATTCCGCCGTCTCAACGTCAACACCGTCGTTCCTGTCGATGACGGTGATAGTTAGGCTGTTGAAGTGATCGCCCGCGATGTTCGCATCGAGGTCGAAGGTCCCGGCGCCGCCGAGGGTGATGCCGACCGCGTTGGCGGTCACCCAGTTGCTCGTTTCGAGGGTGACCTCGACGGTGGCCGGATCGTCGCCGTTGGCGGCGGTGTAGGTCGAGTAGGTGGCGGCGGTGCCGTTGGTGGCGACGTACTTGAAGGCGATGTCGCCGCCGTCGGCTCCGGTGGTGTCCGCCGTGACGCCGATCGCCTGGCCGGTGACGCCGGGGCTGTTCAAGGTGATCGTGCCGGTGCTGTCGCTGGTGGCGATGACGTAGTCGATCTCGGCGGTGATGCCCAGGGCGTCGGACACGAGGTTGATGGCCGTCTGCATGTCGGCCACGGTGCTGCCGGATCCGAAGCTGAACGCCTCGAAGCCCTTGGAGCCGCCGACCTCGAGGACGACGTCGCTGGTGATGGACGTGCCGTTGAAGGTCAGCTCGGCCTTGGTGGCCTGGGTGACCACGTTGACGGAGACGTCGATCTGGGTTTGGGTGCCGAAGTTGGCCTGGTCGATCTGGATGCCGGTCAACTGGGCGGCGTTGACGTCCTCGGTGATGAAGTCCAGGCTGCCGTCCAGAAGCCGCTTGCCCTGGAACTGGGTCACCTGGGCGACGCGGTCGATGGCCTCGAGGGAGGAGTCGACCTGCAACTGGTTGGCGTCGATCTGCTCCTGGCTCATGGCGCCTTCGTTGGCGGCCTCGGAGATCAGGCCGCGGATGTCGTTCAGCAGCGAGCTGACCTGACCCAGGGCGCTGTCGGCCGTGGCGATCATCTGGTTGGCTCGTTCGCTGTTCGTGACGGCGGTCTGCGTGCTGATGATGTCGCTACGCAGCATTTCGCTCGCGATCAAGCCGGCCGGGTCGTCCTTGCCGGAGTTAATCCGCAAACCGGTGCTCAACCGGGTCAAGGCCTGCTGCAAGTCGGCGTTGGACCTTGCCAAGGTTTTTTGAGCGTTCAGCGAGCTGACGTTCGTGTTAATGCGTGTCATACTAGACACCCCTCCTCAAAAAAAGGACTACGCCCAAGCTCGACCGGATTGCGGGAACGGTACGTGAAGGACTCCGGACTCGCTTGACTGCCGGCCGGCGCAATCGCGTTGGTGGCCGTCGGCAGCGGAAATGGGTTGGTTGTCTCGTTCCTTTTGTGTGGTGAGGACCCTGGCAGCCCGCCCCACGGAGTCGACCGCCCGCGCAACCACTGCGCGCCGGCCGCCCTCCTGGAACGCCTATCAACCGTATCGGCCTGTTAATTTGAACACTTTAGGCAATTTGGGGCCGACGGTTCCATTTTGGCGTTGCCGCCGCCTGCTCCTTTATTACTTGGTCGGCATCCCAGCGAATCGGGAGAAGAAAAACCCGACAAACAGGCCATGCATGCCGGCACAACCGGCACAGCCGGCAAGGTTTCGCCGGGGATGAGGGGGGAGATCAGACGAGAAGGGTGTTTTTCGGAGAAGGGTGTTTGTCGCGGTCGGGCCCTGTCCTTGCCGTGCGCCCCCCTTCCCGAAGGGCGACGGCAATGGGTTGGAGGGTGCTTTACTCTTCCTGCCGGGTGGTGCCGGGCGTCGAGGCCTTGCCGCCGGGGGCGGGGGGTTGCCCGGCGCGGCGATTCTCCCGCTGGATCGCCTCGTACACCTCGCGGCGATGCACGGGGATCTCGTTGGGGGCATCGATCCCCAGCCGCACCTTGTCTCCGCGGATGTCCACCACCGTCACCACGACATTGTCGTTGATGATGATACTCTCATCGCGTTGTCTGGAAAGAACGAGCATCGATGGCTCCTTGCTCCGCGGGCGGAGGGGCATTACCCCGCTCCGCGTCCATGGGCGGACCTCAGGCGGAATGGCGTTCCCGCCGCCGTCGCGCGGGACGTGGTGCATCCACACCCCCCGACCCGCCGCACTCGCGCGGATCGGCCGCGACAACGCGGGAAGTACACACAAGATATATCGGGCGAGGGAACTGGGGAAGGACAGGGAAAATGCCGCCGGCGGACTGAGATGGACCACCGTGGACCAGAGATTCGGTCATCCCCAGCGCGGCGAAGGATCCCTTTTGCCGCAACGCCGGAGATCCTCCGTTTCACTTAGAGGCTATCCGAGAACCCGGGCAACGTCGTCATGCTGAGCGAAGCGAAGCATCTGAACTCCCTAGACGCTAACGAGATCCTTCGCTGCGCTCAGGATGACGCGAGGTCCGGTCGAGGGTTCTCGGATAGGCTCTCAGGATGACGACGGGGTAATGGAGATCCATCGCTTCACTCTGGCTGACGGGAGAGTTCCCATTTGGCCGAGGCGTTGCTCAAAGGTAGTTCAGCAGGGTCATTTGGAAGATGGACGCCATGGAGCGCAACGACGCCTCGAAGGCGGCCTGTTGGGCGGTCATCCGCGAGACGACCTCGACCATGTCCACGTCCCATTCCAGCGACAGGTTCCCTTGGAGCTCGACGTCCTCCTCGTCGAGGCGCTCCGTGGTCACTTCGAGGGCTTGCTCGCGCGCGCCGAGTTCGGCGTGGGCGAACGTCATGTTCTTGTCCGCGACGTCCAGCAGGTCGATCGCCCGCTGCATTTGCAGCACGTTATTCGTTTGGATCGCGTTGCGCAGGCGGAGCAAGGCGGTGAAGACGCCTTCGGTTTCGCGGGGATTCGTGTCGATTCCGGTGAAGACGTCGGGTCCGCCGCCGGTCATGGATTCGTCCACCAAGGGAACGAAGCCGTCGCCGGTGTTGCCGGGATCGGTGGCCATATCGAGCTGGATGGCGAAGGCGGCGTTGGCGGCCGGATCGCCTTGGACCAGGCCGATGATGCCGTTGGCGGTGGTCGTGCCGGGGATGATGTCGAACGTGAGCGTGTGGTTGACGTCGTCGTAATTCACGGCCTCGGGTCCGGCGCCGGCGTCCTGGAAGATAACCTGGACGTTGCCGTAGGAGCCGGGGTATCGGGCGGTGACGATCATGGCGTTGTTGGCGCCGGCTCCGCCCAGGGGCAGGTCGAGCGAGGCGGTGGTCTCCTGGACCTGGGATTCGGACTCCTCGTCGCCGGTCGGGATCAAGCCCAGGTCGTAGGCGGCGGTGCTCATGGTGTTTCGGGTGATCGTCAGCCGGCCGGTTCCGCCGCTTTCGTCGACCAGTTCGATCCCGTTGCCGTAGGTGGCCAATCGCGCGGTCAGGAGATGATCGGCGTTATTCGGATCGTTATTGATCAGGTTGAGAACTTCTTGGACGGTTTCCGCTCCGAAGACGCTGATGGGCAACTCGACGCCGTCGGTCCGCGTGATGGTGAAGTCGGCGCCGCCTTCGAAGGCGTGCACGCCCAGGCCGAAGTTGAAGTCGTCGAGCATGCTGCTGGTCGTGAGGGTGCGCAGGCCGAGGTCGCTGGCGGTGGCGCCGCCGTTTTCGCCGATGGCGAAGTCCGTGCCGCTGAGGACGGAGCGGATGTTGACGCCGGTCTTGGCCTCGTTGATTTCGGCCAGGACGCCGGCCCCGGTGCCATTGATGATATTGATGACGTCTTCGAATCGTTGGGCGGTGTTGAGGCTGATCGTGTAGGTTTGGTCGCCGTTGGTGATTTGCAGGCCGGAGGCCTGGTCGAATTCCCGACCGACGCCGTAGTCGGTCACGGCGGAAGTGACCTCGACGAGCCCCGCTCCGCTGTCGGGTCCGTCGAGGGGATCGAGCCGGACGGTGAAGGGGACGTTGCCGGCGGCGTATTCCGCCATGACGGCGGTGATCACGTCGTTGGCGTCGGAGGCGCCGGCCTTGATTCCGACGGTCAGCGCGTCGACGCCGTTCCAGGTGACGGTCTCGAACCCTTTTCCGACCGCCGTGTCGGCGAAGCTGATGGTCACGTTGTTGTAGAGCGTGCCCATCTGGTCGGCTTCGAAGAGCAGGTCGTTATCGTTGTTGGTGGAATGGAGGACGGCGCGGGCGCGGACGCCGAAGGCGTCGGAAAGGAGGGTGGTTTTTCGGAGGATGGGATCGAGGTCGCGTCCTTCGATCCAGGAGGTGCCCACGCCGGTCTCGGCGAGGATGCCGAGTTCGTTGGCGGTGGTGCCGCCGGCCACTTCGGTGATGGAGAGGTCGCCGGACGTGAGGCGGAGGCGGATGTTTTCGGGGGTAACCTCGACCTGGAGCTGGCTTCCCAACGGGGCGTTGTTCTTGATGAGCGCGGCAAGATCGCCGATCGTCTCGGCGCCGCTGATGTCGACGATGCTGAAGTGGGTTCCGTTGCTGATCTTGATGCTGCCGGGGCTGATTCCCAGACCGCCGCGCAGGTCCACCAGACGCGTGTCGTAGGTCAACACGGGATCGACGTCGACGGTTCCCTCGACGGCTTCGGAAACGGCGCCGAAGACCTGATTGCCGTTCATGTTGGTGTCGAAGAGCTGGTCGATGTCGGAGTAGCTCTGGATGGCTTTCTGGTTGCCGAGGTATTGGATGTAGCCGGCCTTGGTCTTTTCGAAGGGGCGAACCTCGGTGCGCGATCCGGTGAAGAGGTACCGCCCGCGGAAGTTCTGATTGCCCGTGTCGAGCATTTGGCTGAGGATCTGGTCGATTTGTTGGGCGACGGCGTCGCGTTGGTCGTCCGTGGCGGTGGTGCCGAGGACGGACAGGGCGGCTCCGCGGGCTTCGGCCAGCAGACCCGACACGCTCGTGAGGGTCGAGTCGGTGGCGCTGAGGTACGAGCCGTTGGTCTGGACGTTGCTGAAAACCTGCGTGCGTCGCTCCATGAGGCGCTGGAGATCCATGATCCTCAACGAGGCGACGGGGTCCTCGCTGGGCAGCTCGAACCTCCGGCCCGTCGCCAACTGCATCTGCGTCTTGAACAATTCACCCTGGTCGTACTGCACCTGGCGGAGCAGCCGATCGCGGATGAAGATGTCGCTGACGCGGGTTGTGGGAATACCGACGATCGAGGTCACAGGCTCACCAACATTTCAAAGAGTTCGTCGAGGGCGGCGATGTACCTGGCCGATGCCTGAAACGACCGTTGGTAGGCCAACATGCGGACCGCCTCTTCGTCCAAATTGACGCCGCTCATGGCCATCTTCTGGCCTTCGAGCGAGATCCGGTAAACGCGGGCGCTTTCGGCGGCGGCGGTGGCCACGGTGGCGCCCTGCGTCGTGTCGCCGATCATCTGATCGTAAAGAACGTTCAGCGAGACGCCGCCTTCGCTGGCGATGGGCATGTCGTTGAAATTGGCCATGGCGACGGCGTTGTCCGTGTCGGCGCCGATGCCGCCGCGGCTGGCCGTGAACTTGCTGGAATCGGCTCGGACCACCGAATTGACCGAGAGCGACATCGCGCCGAGACCGTCGAAAAACGTGTTGATTCCCAGCGCGGCCAGGACGCCGCTGGTGTCGTTGCCGAAGCCGAATTGCTGATTCGAGTCGGTGCTGGTGATCTTCAGCGCGCGGTTGAGCGTGATTTCCGCCGAGATGCCGTCGATCGCGTTGAGGGTGTCGCGAAGGTCCTCCAGCGTCATATCCCGGTCGATGCCATTGAGATCGACCAGGACGTCCGTGGTCTGGGTCAGGCCCGTGCGGTTGTTGTGAACGAGCACCTCGAACGAGCCATTGGTGGGCGTGTAGGGCAACCCGGCCTGGTTCAGGGGCACGTCGGTCTGGGCGGCCTGATACGTGCCGGTGACCTCGTCGAAGCCGGTCATCCCCTGGCCGCCGGAAAAGACTTTGTTGAACTCGAAGATGAACGTCCTGGCGAATTCGTCGAGGCGATCCAGGAAGTCGCCCAGCACGTCGTCTCGGGAGGTGATCAGGCCGTTGAGCATCCCCGAATCGATGTCCAGAGGCGCCTGCGTGTCGGTCAGATAAATGTCGGCGACCGACAAGCCGCGGTCGGACGACAGATGGACCTCGACCTCGCGAGAGACGCCCTCGAAGACCAGATAGTCGCCGCCGGCGTACACGGTCACGCAGCCGCTTTGCTGCTCGACGACGCGGATGTTGATCATCTCCGCCAGGCTCGTGAGCGCGACGAGCCGCTGGTCGCGCAAGCCGACCGCGTCGCTGGCCGACACGTTGCCGCCCTCGGTTTCCGCGATGCGCACGTTGAGCACGCGGATCTCTTCGATGAGGCGGTTCATATCGGCCGCCATGTCCTGAATCCGGCCGTTGACGTCAACCCGCAGCTCCGCCACGCGCTGGGCCAGGCGGTTGATGTCCGTCGTGAGCGTCTCGCCCTGCAGGACGGCCAGGTGCCGGACCGAGAGACTCTCGGGTTGGTTGAGGATCTCGGAGATAGCCGAGAAGAACTTGGTCATGGAGGTGCTCAGGTCCGTCTCGTCGAGCTCCCCGATGAGTTCCTCCAGGTCGGTGTGCGTCTGCTCGAGCGTGTTGCCGCTGGCTTCCTCGCTCGTGGCGCCGCGGAGCCGCTCTTCGAGAAAATTGTCGATCAACTGGACGACGGCGTCACACATGACGCCCATCCCCAAGAGCAGGTTGCCGCGACGCTGCGTGGGGGCGGGCGAGAGGATGACCTCCTCGCGGATGTAGCCGGGGGTGTTGGCGTTGGCGATGTTCTGCCCGACCACCTGCAGGGCAATGTCGTTGACCTGCAGGGTGTTGCCCGCCATCCGGATGGAACTGAAAAGCGACACGTCCCGCCCTCGCGTTCCTTTGCGTTTCTGCCCTAGCCCGCCTAGGCTTCCTGGTCCACGAGAGACCCGCTTCCGGTAGCCACGGGCTCGCCTCTTTCATATGTCGGATTTCCCCGTCCCCGGGTCGCGATAATCCCTAACATCTGCGAAAGATGTAACAGCGTCTTCTGGATGATGACCCAATTCGTCAAACTGCGGTGTCTGAGCAGGCGAGTGCGGGCTTTGGCGATTTTGAGTTGATTGGGTAAGTCCCCGCGTTCTCGCTTGGGTAGCGCGCGGCTGAGCGACTGAATGCTGTCCGACGGCAATCCTTCTTGCGCGGCCTGCGCCAGGAGGCCCTCGCGCCGCGCAAGACATTCCTGAAGCTTGCCCACGATCCGTTTTTCTTCCTCGTCGAGCCGGGCCAAACCCTCGACGTCGGCCTTCCCCAGCAGTGCGCATCGCCGGGCCAAAACGCCAAGCGTCTCGTCCTGTACGTCCAAGAGATCCGTCATAAACGTGGCCAGTTCCGTTTTCCAGGCGGTCGACATGGATGAACCCTGGGGGGATTGGGGATTCGGGATTGGGGATTGGGGGAGTCCCGCTTGCGGCTTCGCGCGCCGTCTACTGCCGTTGCAGCATGAACAACTCGTACATGGGTTCGACGATGGGCTCGGCGGCGGCTTGGCTCATGTGCTGGGCCAGAACCTGGTCGAGCTGCTGGGTGAACACCTCTTCCGCCCGGCCCCCGTTGAAATAGGCCGCCTTGCCGACGGTCGTTCTCATGCTCTTGAGCATCTGTCCGAAGAGCAACTCGCCCAGCACCGACTGGAACGTGTTCTTGATTTCCTTCTCGTCGAGCTGCTCGGCCGGCTGCGTCAAGCTGGTTGCCCGGTTCAACTCGCGCGCCAGCGACGTGTCGCGCGCCTGCTGGTGAAGGGCCGTCGAGCAGACGCCGTTTGGCGTTGCGATCGCGTTCATGGCGAGCCGTCCTTATTCAATCACCAGCTTCGCGTGCAGTTTCTTGCTCCGCGCAAGCCCCTTGATGATGTCGATCACGTCCTCGGTCGGCGCGTGGACCGCCTTGAGCGCGGCCAGCAGCGACTCGAGCTTCGCGGTCTGCGTTTGCGCTGGATCGAGGGGGACGAACTGGGCGCCGGGCACTTGGCCGGCGGCCGGCCCCACCTCGATGACGAAGTTTTTGTGCGTCACGACCACGGCGCCGATCTCCACGTCGGCCGTGATGACGATGCTGCCGGCGCGTTCGTTGATGGTCACTTGGGCGGGCGCCTGCGGTTCGTAGATTTCCAGCTCCAGGATGTCGGAGAGAAACATCACGGGATTATCGCGGTGGTGCGACGGAATGTTCACTTCGATGTTGGTCTGGTCGATCGCCTTGGCGAGGTCGCCTCGGCGGACCTGCTCGTTCTCGAACCAGCCATTGATCCGCTCGGCCACTGTCTGCGCCGCGCCGAAGCCGGAGTGGTCCTCGTTCAACACGAGCGTGATCTTGTCGTCCTTGATGTAGGGATTGAAGAAATCCTCTTCCAAGCGGCACCCGCCGTAAATGCGCCCGGTCGTTTCGATCTTGGGATCGTCCAGCTCGATCGACCCCTGGGCGAAGGCGTAGACGGGCAGGTTGGGCGGTTGGCCGGGACCGGTCAGGGCCGTGGGGAGAAGCCGCCCGCCCTTGAGGCTCTTGGCGGAGCCGGGCGAGCTGACCACGCAGTCGATTTTGTCGCCTTGTCGCGCGCCGGCGGCCGGGATCGTCGCCGTGACCACGACCAGCGCCACGTTCTTGAAGTCCTTCAGTTCGGCCGGGCCGCGGCTGCCCACCGGGTTGCCCATCCGATCGAGCAGTTGCCGGATGCTTTGTTGCGTCGAGGGCAGGTTGCCGTCGCCGGTGCCGGGAAGGCCGATCACGAGCCCCTGCCCTTGCAGCACCCGCTCTTCCTGGCCCTTCACTCGGCAGATGCTGGCCAGGCGGATTTGTCCCCATGCCGGCGTCGCCGCCGCGAGCAGGACCAGCACGGCCACGATTTCAGTCTTCCTTGTCATGTCGGGGCCTTTCGCGAAGTTCGCCTCAACGTTCCTCTTGCGAAGCCGCAAGCGGCCTTAGAACAACTGATACGTGTCGAGCACCCGCATCAACATGCCGCGGCGGTAGGCGTCGCGGACGCTGCCGATCTCGCGCTTGTCGATCCGCAGCTTGTCGATGTTCTCGCTGAGAATCGTGTTGTTCGTGAGCACGTCCTCGGGCCGGACGACGCCGGTCAGCGCGATCTCCCACACGTCCTCGTTATTCCTGATGGAACGCCGACCCTCGATCACCATGAGGCCGTTGGGCCGGATGTCCACCACGGAGCAGGCGATCTTGAATTCCATCGCGTCCCGCGTTTCCAGCGACCCTTCGCCGCGGAACTTGTTGTCCCACTTGCCCGTGATCTTCGGATCGCCCGCGTTTTGCGGATCGGGGATCATTTTCCAGTTCTTGATGAGGATCCAGTCGGACAGGGCGGCCTGGAAGTTGGACTTCTTCTTCCGGTCGATTTCGCCCTCGCTGATGACTTGGGACTTGTAGTCGACGATCACGGTCACGATGTCGTTGAGCTTGATTTCGCGCGGCGGCGTTGGGGCCGTGTAGGTCCAGGAGACGTTGGCCAGCGTCATGGGCGTTCGGGCGGCGGCCCGGTCGGCCGGATCGCCGTAGAAACTCGACGACTGCGCCCGCGCCGGCGCGGCAAGGGTCACCAATGCCAAACAACCGGCCAAGAACGCGCTTCCAAAACGCGCAACACTCTCCAATGGCATCCTCGGATAACACATGAGATTCTCTTCTCCCCTTCCGTGGTCAATGTGTTCTACTGAATTCCACCGCGGGAATCGCTCAGGGCGCCTTCCGCGCGCCTTGCCCGCACCGGGCCGGCGTAGACTTCAAGGCTCCGCAGCCCGCATACCCGGGCCATATACGCCGTGCGATCCTGCAAGGCCTCGACGCGAATCACGTCGCCCAGGCTGCCGTCCTCGCGGGCTCGGGCGTTGGTCGTCAGGCGAATACTCGTGCTCTGGGCCGTGACCGACACGATCTCGCCGCGCCGCACGAGCAAGGGCGAGCGGACCGCGTCCTCGGTGATCGGTTGGCCAGCCGCAATTGCCCGGACCGCTTCCTTCCCCACCACCTCTTCGATCGCGTGAAACGTCCCCTCGACGGCAAGCGGCGCGTCGGTCCGCTGCAACTGCAAGTCGGCCGCGCCGAGCATCGCCCCGCGCGGCAACGCCCGCACGGCGGTGACCACCGCCTCGGGCAGCGCGACGTGGGCGTCGACGACGAACCGCGCGGCCGCGCCGTCCGGCGGGGTCACGGTGACCTCGAAACGCTGCGAGCCCGTCCAAGGGCTTCGACCGCCTTGGATTGCCACGGCGTTGCCGACGCCGGCCACGAGCCGCGCCTGCTCGCCAGACAGCTCCAGCGCGACGGACCAGGGCTCGGCGGCCACGGCTTGGGTCAGGTGCGCGACGATCGCGTCGCTAAGCTGCCTGTTGGCGCGGCGCTGGACGGCTTCGGAGACTTTTGGCGCGAGCCCAATCTGCTGGCTTTGCCCCGCGCTCCGCTTCACCAGCGTTTGGCCGGCGCCGGCGAACCGGTGCAAGCCGAGGTTCTCGCCCTGCAACAGGAGGAGGTCCTGGATTTCGCGATGTCGGAAGATTCGGGTTCGGCCCGGCGGGGGCGCGGGGCCCAGTTCGATGCGGCCCAGCCGCGCGGCTTCGTCCGCGTCGGCGGCGGCCACGTCGGCCACGTCGGCCAGCGTCACCACGGCCCCCGAGCAGGCGCACTCGGCGCGAAGCTCGATCTCGGCGGCGCCCGCCCATGCGCCCGCGCTTGCGAGCACGATCCACGCCGGCAAGAAAGTTCGGATGGCGGACATATCTGGCTCTATTGATCCTACAGGTGCCACGAGTGCATCTTCCGAGGAATGCGTGCCAGTGGCTATCCTTGCGAAGCCGCAAGCGGCTTGTTAGCCGTGCGGCAACAACTTGCTGGAAGACGTACTAGTACCGTTTCAGATTCGTGACCACTTGCAGCACTTCGTCGCCGACCTGGACGCACTGCGAGTTGAGTTCGAAGGCGCGCTGCGTGGTAATCAGGTCGATCAGTTCCTTCACCGGCTCGACGTTCGAGGCTTCCAGGGCGTTTTGGCGGATGACGCCCAGGCCGTCCTGGCCGGGATTGCCCGTCGTCGCCGTGCCGGAGGCGTCCGTTTCGCTGTACAAGTTCTCGCCGAGCTTCAACAACCCTTCGGGATTGATGAACCGCGCCAGTTCGATCTGGCCGACTTCGGAGAGGTTGACGGTGCCGGGTTGTTTGACCGAGACGATGCCCTCGGCGCTGATGGCGATGTCCGTGGCGTCCTCGGGAATGGTGATGGGCGGCTCCAGCAGCCGGCCGGTGTTGGCCGAGCCCATCACGAGGTTTCCCTCGGCGTTGATCGAGAAATTGCCTGCCCGCGTGTAGAGCGTTTCGCCCGAGGTCGGGTCGAGCACCTGGAAGAAGCCGTCGCCTTCGATGGCCAGATCCAGGGCCTCGCCCGTCTGGCGGAACGCGCCCTGGACGAAATTGGTCTGCACGCTGGACACCCGCGAGCCGTAGCCGATGGCGACGCCGGTGGGCGTGTATTGGCCGGACATGTCCTGCACGCCGGGGTACTTCATGTGCCGGTAGAACAGATCCTCGAAGTTGGCCCGGTCGGCCTTGAAAGCCGTCGTTTCCATGTTCGCCAGATTGTTGGCGATCACGTCCAGCTTCGATTCCATGGCGGTCATGCCGGTGGCCGCCGAGTAGAGCGCTTGTACGGTCATGGCAAGGGGAGGGGTTAGGGATTAGGGATTGGGGATTGGGGATTTGAGGAAGCCGCTTGCGGCTTCGCATGTCCGCTTTGTCTTGCTCACCGCAGCCGCATCAGGCGATTCACCAAGCCCGAAAGCATGTCGTCCTGGATTTGCATCATCTTCGTGTTCGCTTCAAACATCCGGGAGGTCGCGATCATGTCGACCGTCTCGGTGGCGGGCTCGACACCCGAGCCCTCGACGTATCCGTTGGTCACGTTCCGCTTGGTCGGATCGACCGGGAGCGTGTCGCCCATGGGGAGAAACAGGTTCTCGCCCACCTTCACCAGCTCGCCCAGCGACGCTGGCGAGAAGAGGGCGAGCGACTGGGCGGCGCCGGGCTGGCGGATCGTGCCGTCGGACGCGAACTCCCACGGCCCGTTCTCCGGCGTGACGACGATGGGCGTTCCGGTGGCGCCCAGCACGGGGTAGCCCTGCTGCGTGACCAGTTCGCCCCGCGAGGTGAGCACGAAATTGCCCGCCCGGGTCAGGTGCGTCTCGCCGTCCTTCAACACGGCGAAGAAACCCTCGCCGTTGATGGCCATGTCCAGGGGCCGGCCGGTGTGCTTCAGCGGCCCGGGCGAAAAGTTGGTCGCCGTGCTCCAGGTGGTCGTGCCGCCGCCCTCATCCTCGATCGCGCCCGTGTCCGGCGGGATCAGCCCTTCCTCGATCCCCTCGGTGTATCGAGCCTGAAACACCGCCAGGTCCTGCTTGAACCCCACCGTGTCCACGTTGGCCAGGTTGTTGGCGATCACCTCGAGGCGGCGGGCCTGGGCATTGGCGCCCTCGGCGGACACGTATAATCCAGTCGGCATCGTTCGATCGTCCTGACTTGCCGGCACCGCTCCCCCTGCATCGTGCGGCACGTGTTTGAGCAACCGGCGTGCCAGACGCGATCGGGGCGGATCGTTTGGAGTCGCCGATCGCCGGAAGTGTTGGTGCGCAAGCCTTTTGTGGAGAGACCGTACGCGAAGAGGAAGAGCGCCGCGGTCGGAACCATCGCCGCGCCCCAACGCGCGAAACCTGCCGATGCACCGGCAATTCCCGCCGAGATGGGGACTCGCGCGCGGGCGCCGTCCCGATTCGCACCTGGGTCAACGAGATCCTTTGCCGCGCTCGGGATGACGTGGTGCGAAACGGTACTGGGACGGCTCCCGAAGTCCTACCGCCCCCTGCCCTCGCGGATCAGCTCGCCAGCGCCTTGCGCCAAAAGAGCTTCGGCGACGCGGCGGCCCAGGGCTTCGGGATCGTCTACCGGGCCAAGGCGCGCGGCATCCAGACGCCGCGCGCCGTCGGGGCTGAGCACGCGGCCGGCCAGCGTGAGCGACTCGCCCTCAACCCGTCCCCACGCGGCAATCGGGGCCAGACACCCGCCCTCCAGCGCCGCGAGCATCGCCCGCTCGGCGGCGACGGCCGCGCGGCTCGGGCCGTGCTCGAGGACCGCGAGGGCCGCGTGGGTGGCCTCGTCGTCCGATCGCGCTTCGATACCCAGCGCGCCCTGGCCCACCGCCGGCAGGACGATCTCGCACGGCAGGATTTGCGTGATCCGGTCGGACAATCCCAGCCGGTCAAGGCCGGCCTCGGCCAGGACGACCGCGTCGAATCCGCCCGCGGCCAGCTTGGCCAGCCGCGTCTCGACGTTGCCGCGCAGATCGAGCACCCTGAGATCCGGCCGAACGTTGAGCAGTTGCGCCCGCCGGCGGAGGCTGCCCGTGCCGATCGTCGCCCCGGCCGGCAGGGCCTCGAACGAATCGCCCTCGCGCGAGACCAGGGCGTCGGCGGCGGAGGCCCGCTCGGGCACGGCCACCAGGCACAAGCCCGGCACGGGCTCGGTCGAAAGATCCTTGAGGCTGTGCACGGCCACGTCGATCCGGCCGTCGAGCAAGACCCGCTGGATCTCCTTGGTAAACACGCCCTGCGCGCCGATGGTTTCGATCGGGCTTTCGCGGTCCTGGTCGCCGGTCGTGGCGATGGGAACCAACTTGACCTCGTGACCCAACGCGACCAACCGCCCGGCGACCCACTCGGCCTGCCATCGGGCCAGGGCGCTCGCGCGGGTTCCCAGTCGGAGCTTCATCAACGTGCTTGCGTCCTCGATCTCATCCTGGAATCCCGCATCCTCCGAACGCGTCATCCTGAGCGCAGCGAAGGATCTCGTTGACATTGAATGAACGGAGATGCTTCGCTTCGCTCGGCACGACCGCGGCAAAGACCTTTGCTACGAAGCGAGTTCCTTCTCGGCCTTGGCATCGAGGGCTTTCTGCAACTGCTGCGGGGGAACCGCCACGCCGCAACTGACGATGAACTGAAACGCCTGGTCGATCGTGATGTTCAGATCGAGCACCTCGCTGCGACGGACGTTGATCGTGTACCCGGTGACCGGCATGGGCGAGGTGGGCACGAGAATCGACAGGACCGGCTCCTTGGCGGCCTCGCGAATGTCGATCATGCTCTCGCCGGTGACTAGCCCCAGCGACCAGATGCCCATCCGCGGATACTCGATGGCGACCACCCGGGTGTACTCGATCTCCCGGGGGCTAAACAGGAAATCGCTGACCTGTTTGACCGACGAATAGACGCTTCGCACCAGAGGCAGTTGGAGGATTCCCCGCTCGAACGTTCCGACCAGAATCCGCCCGATGCCGGCCGCCATGAACTTGCCCAAGAGGTACAAGATCAAGATAAACACGGCCAGGAACGCCGGAACCACCTTGATCGGCTGCAAATAGCGCAGCTCGACGTAGCGGCGGTACATGCCTTTGGCCGTCTCTGGCAGCGGTCCGTCGCCGTGTTGTCGGCGGACCAGGTCGTACACGTCCAACGGCACGTACTGCCCGTCGGTAAGACGGAAAAAGCGCGAGTCCGTGTCGCCAATCTGGTCGATGTCGGCGGCCGCTTTGACGACCCGATCGGCCGGGACCTGTTCGCGCTGGCGAATGTCGGCGATGGACCAGGCCACCGCGTTGCGCACCCCCGCCGCGACCGGCCGCAGCACGTAGTCGTTGACCGTGCCACCAACCCACAGGAAGATGACGATGGTCAAGAGCGGCGGGAAGACCACCGCCAGACCGCGAAGCACCGCACTGCGGAACGGGTGCATCGGCCGTTTCGACTTCGGAGTAGGCTGTTGCAGGGCATTATCCATATCGCCTATTGTCCCTTTTTTCCTTTGGGCGACAAGGGCTCCTAGCCAGGCGAGATCCATGGCGTCCGAGCGATCACCGCGACGACAACAGCCTGGGCCCCCGCCCGCTTGAGCGTCTTGGCCGCTTCGCTCGACGTGGCGCCGGTGGTCAACACGTCGTCCACCAGGACCACTCGGGCACCCCGGATATCATAGCCCGCGCGGATGCGAAACGCGCCCCGCACGTTCTCGAACCGGCGACCGGGTGGCAAGTCCGCCTGGGGGAGCGTGTCCCTGCGGCGGATGAGCAACGAGGGTTCGTCCGGCACGCCTAGATGCCGAGCGATCTGGCGGGCGAGAATGTCCGGGTTGTTCGTCCCCCGCATGAGCCGGCGACGCCAGAACATCGGAATGGGCGCGACAAGATCGGGCCGATGTGTCACCAGCAGATCGCCCCTCCTTTGGAGGAAAAACGTGGCGATGGTCTCGGTAAGTACGTCGCCTCGGGCGTGCTTCATGGCCAAAACCGCGCGGCGCAGCTCGTTTTCATAGCTCCCCAGAGGGATTACCCCGTCAAACCGCAGTGGCCGCCCCCGACAGGCCAGACACCGCCGGACACCCCCGGCCGCCTCGCCCAGCCAAGCCCCACACACCGGGCATCCCCACCATTGAGTGGGGGCGAATGCACCACGACAGGCGTCGCAAAGCAGGATACCGTTTGACGAGACGCCTAGTTCTGCGTCACAATGGGCACAATGGGGTGGAAGCAGCAAGTCCCGAAGAGAATTCCCCCCCCGACGAAGTAGATTGCCCACACGGCCCAACAGCCGCCGGCCAATGGTCGCGCCGCAAGCGCGGCTGGGCGCGGGGACTGGCCGTCCTTCGTGATACGATTCGACTTCTCCCGAACCTGGTTGTGCGTCTGACATGTCTTGCCGCATGGGAGTGCGAGAAAACCGCCTGGGAGAAGCCCATCCATGATACTTCCGTGACGCGCCCCCGGCGATTCCTTTCTTGACCGTCCCGGCTGGTTCCCCTATGCTCCCAAGGTTTTGCAGGTTTCTCCATGACCGAGCCAACCGCCACTGCCCACGTGCGAAAACGACTGGTACCCTGCCGAGAGTGTTCCGAGAGCGATCTTAGCCAGCGGGCGCGTTGGGCCGGGGGCGAGACCCTGGCCACGTCGTTGATGGCCAAGGCGCTGGCGAATCCCGATCTGGTTTCGCTCGCGGCCGGGTTCATCGACCAGGATACCCTGCCGGTCGAGCCCACCCGGCGGGCCATGGAGGCGATCTGGTCGAACCCCGTCCGGGCGCGGGCGGCGTTGCAATACGGCACGACGATCGGCCACTTGCCGCTGCGCAAGATCCTCATGGAGCGGCTTTTGGCCGCCGACGGTCAGACCGCCCGGCGGATGAACGTCTCGACCGACCAGATCGTCGTCACCGCGGGCAGCAATGAATTGCTTTACTTGGTCAGCGACACGATTCTCGATCCCGGCGACATCGTGCTCTGCGCGGCGCCGAGCTATTTCGTGTTCCTCGGGACGCTCGCCAATCTGGGCGTTCGGGCGGTCGGCGTCGAGGCGGACGAGCAGGGCATTGTGCCCGAGGCGGTCGAAGAGGAACTCGAGCGCCGCCGCGCGGCGCGGGAGTTGCACCGGGTCAAGGCGATCTACGTCATCAGCTACTACGACAATCCCAGCAGCGTGACCGTGCCGGCCGAGCGCCGGGCCGCGCTGGTGGATATCGCCAAACGGTATTCCAACGGAAACCGCATCCGGGTGATCGAGGACACGGCCTATCGCGAGCTGCGCTACTGGGGCGAGGACGTCCCCAGCATCCGGTCGTTCGACCCGGAGGGAAACACCGTGGTCATGGCCGGGTCGTTCTCGAAATCCTTTTCGCCGGGCGTTCGGGTGGGCTGGGGCGTGCTGCCGCCCGACCTGGTCGAGCCCGTGCTGAGCCAGAAAGGCAACATCGACTTCGGCTCGCCCAACTTCAGCCAGTATCTGGTCTGGACGCTCCTGGAACAGTCGCTTTTCGACGATCACGTGGCGACGGTTCGCGAGGGCTACCGCCGCAAGATCGCGGCCACGCTCGAGGCCGCCGACGAGTTCCTCGCGCCGATCGACGGCGTCGAGTGGATCCACCCCACCGGCGGATTGTACGTGTGGCTGCGGCTGCCGGAGTCGGTCGATACGGGTTTGTCGGGGCCGCTCTTCGACCGGGCGGTCCGCGAGGGCGTGCTCTACGTGCCGGGCGTCTATTGTTATCCCACGGAAAGCCCCCGCGTTCCAAAAAACATGATCCGCCTGAGTTTCGGCGTGCCCTGCCGCGACGACATCCGCCGCGGCATCGAAGCCCTCGCCAGAGCCATCCACCAGGTCCTTTGACACCACTCGCGCACGGACGCAGGGTGACACGATGGGCATCATCGACCGCTATCTGCTGCGGCAATTCCTGCAGACGTTTCTCATCTGCTTCTTGAGCCTTACCGGCCTGTACATCGTCATCGACGCGTTCACCAACCTAGAGAGCTTCCTCGAGTGCGGCGACCAGGCGGGTGGATGGGGCGCCCTGATGGGCAGGTACTATCTATACCGGGTGTTCTTCTTTTTCGACATGACGGCCGGCATGTTGGCCCTGATTGCCGCCATGTTCACCATCACGTGGATCCAGCGGCACAACGAAATGACCGCCCTTTTGGCGGCCGGCGTTTCCCGGATCCGCGTGGCGACGCCCGTCATCGCCGCGGCGGCGGTCATGGCCGTGCTGGGCACGGTGAACCGCGAACTGGTGATCCCCCAGTTTCGCCACGAGCTAACCCGCTCGCCCAGCGACCTGACCGGCCTAAAGGCCCAACGTCTGCAGCCGCACAGCGACGCGCGGACCGACGTCTACATCCGCGGCGAGGCCACCGTGGCCGACCAGCGGAAGATCATCCGCCCGAGCTTCCTGCTGCCCAATGGATTGGACGACTACGGAAACCAGCTCGACGCCGAGAGCGCCTTCTACCGACCGCCCGAGGGAGACCGACCCGGCGGGTACCTTCTTACTGGCGTCCAGCGTCCCAAGGGGCTCGACGCCCGGCCTTCGCTCTTCTTGCCGGACGGCACGCCCGTGCTCATCACGTCCTCCAGCGCGCCCGGCTGGCTCAAGCCGGGCGAGTGCTTCGTGGCCAGCGGCGTCTCGTTCGATCTGTTGACCGGCGGCACGGATTTCGCCTCGACGGCGCAATTGATCTCCGGTCTGCACAATCCGAGCCTCGAATTCAACGCCGGCACGCGGGTGGAGATCCATTCGCGGATCGTGCACCCGTTCCTGGATCTAACGCTTCTTTTCCTCGGACTGCCCTTGGTGCTCTCGCGCGACAACCGCAACGTGTTCATCGCGATTGGGCTGTGCGTCGCGGTGGTGTCCGTATTCGTGAGCGCGACCATCGCCCTGAAGTATCTGGGCAGCACCTACCTCGTCTCCCCTTCGCTGGCAGCCTGGGCCCCGCTCCTGGTCTTCGTCCCCATCGCCGCCGCGCTGGCGGGGTCGATGAGGAAGTAGGTCTCCTGATCGCGAGTCATCCTGAGCGCAGCGAAGGATCTCGTTGACGCCCTGGGCGGCCAGATGCTTCGCTTCGCTCAGCATGACGGCTTGATCTTGGCTTGGAGACAGATTCCTGCCCTCACGCCTCCACCACCGCCCCCGGCTCGACGAACACCAACCGGGCCGAGACGCGATCGGCGGGCAGGGCGAACATCGCCGAGACGGCGCGGCGGTAGGCGGAGAGCTGGGGGCGGTAGACGTCGGTCCGCGCGGCCAACGCGGCGGAGTCGCCAGGCGGGATCGCGTCGGTCTTGAAATCGAGCACGTTGGCGCCAATCGCCTTGTCGCCGTCGTGAAGGACCACGAGTCGGTCGATCGTGCCGCCCAGGATGGCCCCTTCGTCCAACACGGCGAAGGGGCGCTCTCGCCAGACGCGCAGGCGAGGCTGGCGCACGCCCGGCCGGACTGCCGCGGGCCCGATCGCGTCCGGCCCCTCGTACTGCGCCCGCTGAAGCACGGCGCGGACGGCCGGCCTGGCCAGCGCGGCGCGGAACGAGGCGAGATGGGCGTCCATCGCGTCGGGCGGCGCGCCGAGTCGCTCGCCGATGCGCCGCAGCGCGGCCTCGTCCGGCTCGCCGTCGTCGAGCCAGGCGATCCGCTCGAACCACGCGTGCAGGAGCGTGCCGCGGTCCAGGGCGGCCGTATCCAACCGCATCCGGAAGGCCAGCTCCACCTTCGGCCCGCCCTCAAGCCGCGAAGGGCTCCGCCGGTCCAGACCCCGCCGCGGCCGGTCCGGCGCGGGCGCCAGGCGCAGGGCCGGCGGCGCCTCCGCGGGCGCAACCAACGCCGGTTTCGCGATTTCCGCCTTGGCCCGACGGACCCCCTGGCGATCGCCCGTCTCGAAAAGCGTCGTCTCCGGTCCGACCGGTCCGCCGGGTCCCAACGCCGCGCGGAGCACGCCGGCGAGCGTGGCCGGCAAGGTCTTCTCGTTCTCCTTCGACGGGGCCACGATCATCTCCAACGCGTGCGCCGCCCGCGTCATGGCCACGTAAAGCACGCACAACGACTCGCCTACCACTTGGCTTTCGTACCGCACGAACAGCTCGGCAAACGGCGCCGGCAGGAGTGCCCGGGTCTTTTGGGCCACGTAGCGACACACGCGGTGGATCGGCTCGGCGGGGCTTGCGCGATCCACGACCAACTGCGGCGGCTGGCCGAAGAGCTTCACGTCCAGCTCGGGCAGGATCACGACGTCGAACTCGAGACCCTTGGCCTGGTGCACCGTCATCACGCGGACCGGCGCGGAGCTGGGATCTTCCACCTTGCGTTGGCGGACCATCGCGATGAAGTCGTCGATCCGCGCTGGGGGCGCCTCGTCGCGGTGGTAGGCCAACTCGATCAACTGGACCAATCGGCCCACGTCCCGCGAGTCGCATTCGTCGGCCAACCGCCGCGCCCAGTCGTACAGCGTTGGTCCGAAGCCGTCGCTCATCAATTGGGCGCGGATCTGGCGGGCGATTTGCCACGCGGCCGCGTCGTCGTCGTGCCGCGCAAGACCCAGGGCCTCACCCAGCGGGCTCTTGGAGACGTGGAACCGGGCGGCGGTGTCGCCGGGATGATCGGCCAACGACAGCGCCGACAAGATCAATTCCACCGCCGGCGCGTCCACTAGCGGATTACCGCCTTCCTCGCTGGCCTCGACGCCGCGACGGCGCAGCTCGAAGATCAGCCGGGCGACGCTTTTGTTCGTTCGCGCGAGGATGCCCACGGTGGCCCCGGGCGCTTCGCCGCGCCACGCTAGCGCGCGATCGGCCGCGTGCTGGAGCGTGAGCTCGCCTTGCTTGGGTGGCTGCTCGGCCCGCGGCGCGCCGCGAAGCGCGACGTGGCCCGGCAGATCCGTCCGGGCCGTGGCGTGGGTGGCGAACCGTCCGGCCCAACGCCGCGCGGCGTCCGCGTGGCCGGCCAGGGCCGGGTTCGCGCCGATCGAGCCGAACACGCGATTGACCGCGTCGATCACGGGCGGGGCCGAGCGGAAGCTCCGGACGAGTTCCCGGCTGTCCAGCCCGGTCAACTCGTCGGAAATGGCGTCGAAGATCTCGGCCACGCCGCCCCGCCAGCCGTAGATCGCCTGTTTCGTGTCGCCCACGCAGAAGAACGACGCCCGCGGGCTGTCGGCCGTCAGCCGCCGCGCGAACGGCCGCAACACCCGCCACTGCGGGGCCGACGTGTCCTGAAATTCGTCCAAGAGCAGATGGGCCACGTTGGCGTCGAGCCGGTAGACCACGCGGTCCAGCCGCTCCCGCGGCAACGCGTCGCCCAACCGCCGGGTGACGTCGTCGAATCGCAGTCCTCGCCGGGCGAGTTTCCGCCGCGTGTAGATCCGGTCGAATCGGGCCAACAGTTCGCCGGTGGCGGCCGTCTGGTTGGCGATTGCCCCCAGCACGTGCGCCCGCGCGTGCGCGACGAGCACTTCATACGCCTCGGCGGCCGCCTCGGGGATGGGCTTGCTCCGATACACGCCCGAGCCGTCGGCGATCTTCGCGGCCAGGCCGTTTTGGAGGAACGCTTCCCACTGCTGGGTGTCGAACTTGGCGAGGTCCTTTTCTCGGGCGTCATTAAACTGCTTGCCGGGCAGGGCAGCCGCGGCGACGACCGCGCGGGCGGCTTCGATCGCCCGGGGCTCGGGCGACTTCGCTCGGGGCAGGGCGGTCCACGCCTCGGCCGGGCATTCCACGTGGACCGCGTACAGGCCGCGGACAAGCTGGAGGAGCTGTTGACTGACCGATCGGGTGACGTCGCCCTTGGTCAACAGGTGCATGAGCCGAAGCGTGTCGCCGGTGGCGTGACCTTCGAGCATCTCGCCGACCGCCTCGGCTTGCAGACGCCGGTCGTCGAGTTCGTCGAGGATCTGCCAGCCGGGCGGGAGACCCAGTTCGAGCGAGAAGCTCCGGGCCATCTGGATGAAGAAGTGATCGAGCGTGCCCACGCGGAGCCGGTGCAGATGGCCGAGTATCCGTCCGAGCACGGCCAGGCAGTCGGCCCGGTCGAGATCGGTCAGGCCGAGGAGACGGCCCAGCTCCGCGCGCTTCTGGTCGTCCAGCGCCGCGTCGGCCAGACGGACGAGGATGCGGTCGAGGATTTCGCCGGCGGCTTTTCGGGTGAACGTGGTGGCGAGGATGGCGTCGAGCGGTTCACCCCGGACGGCCAGGCCCAGGAAGCGGTTGCTGAGTTGGAACGTCTTGCCCGTGCCCGCCGAGGCGCGGATCACGACGTTCGGAAATGGCGCGGCGCCCAGGGGACTCACGGCGCGTCTCCTTCGTCGTCGGAGTCGGTTTCGGCGGCGTCGAGGTCGCCGAATTGGCCGTCGTGGCAGATGGCGGCGAAGTCCTCCGAGAAGGCGGGTGGCACGTCGGTGGGCGGCCAGAAGTCGCCCCGGCGGACGCGGCGGATGACGTCCTCGGCCACGGCGTCGGCCTCGGCCAGGTCGGCCTCGGTCCACGGCGCGAGGGCCAGGTCGATTTTGCCGAGATCCTTGGGCAGGAGGATGTAGCCCAATTCGACGGGGCCCTTGATGCCCATTCCAGCCAGGAGATGTCGGTAGAGCGGCAGTTGCAGATCGATCCACTCGCCGGCGGCCGTGCGATGGGCCTTGTTGGGATCCTGGGCGGAATCGGAGGTCTTGTAGTCGAGGATCGTCCGCCGGCCGGTGGCTTCGTGCAGGTCGATGCGGTCGATCCGCCCGTGCAGATACATGGGCTCGTCGTCGACGAGGAGCTGAGCCCGCTCGGGTTCGGGTCCGGCCTCGACCCGCTCGATCCGCCAGCCCGCCGCGGCCCGATCGGCCTGCCAATGCGCGAAGCGATGTAATCGTGCGCGGATCTGCTCGACCTGGACGAGAATAGCCGCCAGCGGTCGCCGGCCGAAGAGCCGCCGGACCTGCTCGTCCAGCGCCGCGTCGAGCGCGGCGGCGATCCGCTCCGGATCGGTCGAGCTGGCCGCGTCGCCGCGGCCGAACTCGCCGAGCGCCTCGTGCGCAAGGGTGCCGAACAGCCCGCCGTCGAGCTCCTCGGCGTCGTCGGCGAGCCCCTCCAGACCGAGCCGGCGCCGGAGATAGTAGCGATAGGGACACGCCAGGAATTCGCGGAACTCGGTGACGCGCATGTCGCGCACGGGGGCGTCCAGCGGCTCGGGCCGAGGGGGCTCGAAGGTGGACCGCGCCCGGCCGGGTCGCAAGGCCCCGCGCGAGACGACGTGGGCGGCGGCCGCCTCGTCGGCGCGAAAGAACGCCAGCGCCCGCCGCGCCGCCGTGGCCGGATCCGTCGCGAAAAGCAACCGGCTGGGCACGAGCGGATCGCCCTCCGGCGAGCGGCGGCCCGCAATCACCCGCAAGCGTCGCCGCGACGCCGCCAGAAGCGCGAGCGAGTACACGTCTCGCGCGAGCCGCTGGTCGTTGTCCAGAAGGCCCAGCTCGCGGCGAAGCTGGTTGGGCAGAAACAGGTCTTCGTTGCACGAGGCGGGCACGATCCCCTCGTTCATGCCCGTCACGACGAGCACGGGCGCGTCGTCCCAGGGCAGCTCGAGCCAGCCGAGCAGCTCGATCGCCCCGGGATCGGCCGGCGGGGCGATCGTCTCGCCCGCCAGCGCCCGCAACAGAAGCCGAATCGCCGCGGCGGCCGACACGATGGGGGCCAACTTGCCGGGCACGTGCTCGTGCAGGGCCAGCGCGCCGCGGATCTTCTCGCACGCCGCGAGGACGGACCGGTCGGCCGGATCGGACCGATCGAGCGGCCGGCCACCGAACACCGCCACGAGCAACCCGGCGATGCCCGCCCCCCACTCGCCCAACGAGCGGACCATCCGAGCTGTTTCCGCGGAAGCCCCGCGTCCGGTCACTCCGAGCGAAGCGAAGGGTCTGGCAAGGCCGGATTCTTCGCTTCGCTCGGAGTGACGAGGTGTGGATGAGTCCTCGTGAGAGTCCGCAAGAGCATCCTGAAGCAACGCCTCGATCCGCTCATACACCTGGCGAATCAGCGCATAGTGTTCTGGCGAGCCCAGCCATGCGCCGCCGACGGAGAGCGGCAGATGATCGGCGTGGTAGCGGTCCAACTCGCTGAGCCAGTCGCCGTCGATCGCCGGCGCGGTCCGCGCGAGCCATTCGCCCACGGCCGGATGACGCATCAGGGCGGCAAAGGCGGAAAACCGCCGCTGGTCCAGGTATTCGGCCACGGCCGCCAGGAATCGGTACGGCGCGGACCGCGCCACGGACGCGCCCACGCCGTAGCGCGCGGCCACGTCGCACTGGCGGAACTGCTGCTGGAGATGGGGGACAATTCTCGCGTCGGGCACGCCGATGGTGATCTCGTCCGCCGAGTACTGGCCGTCCAACGCGCACACCGCGCGGACCGCGGCGGCCGCCTGGTCCGAAGGGCCATCGACCACCTCGATCTGATCCGTCTCGATCGCGATGGGCACGTTTTGCCACGCGAGGGCGTCGAGGCAGCCGTGATCGTCGAAGCGATCGGCCAGCTCCGGCGGAGCGAACACCAGCGCCGTGACGCGCTCTTCGACCTGATCGAGCATCATCCGCGCCGCGCGGTTCAGATCGACCGTGCCCACCAGGAGGATCCGGCGGTCGATCGCGCACTCGCCCTGTCGTATGGCGAACAGCCGCGCCGTTTGAAGATCCCACAAGCCGAGTTGGTCGAGGATTTCCAGATACGACCGTTGCACGGCGAGCAGGGCGGCCCAGCGGTTTTCCTCGACGAAGCCCTGCAGGCGCGAGCCGGCGTCCACCACCGCCTTGAAGTCGAGCGCCTCGGCGGCCAACTCGCGATGGAGCCGGCCGAGCATCTCGCCCAGCGCGAGCCAGCCGGCGAGATCGTCGGGTTCGGGCGGATGGGGCAGCAGCGGGGCCAACTGGACCGGGTCCGCGCGGCGCAGGGCCTCGACCCAGGCGAGTTGCTGGACCAGCTCTCCGGCGAACGGCCGCTTGGCCGTGTAGAGCAGCTCGGGCAGCCGGCCCACGGTGACGATCTCGGGCGGAACGAGCATTCGTCCGGCGGCGTGGGCTCGTTGGACCAAGATCTCCAACAGCCGCCGCCCGGCCCGCGCGGCGGATACGGCCACGACGACGCCTTGGAAGTCGAACGCGTCGGGCGCGGCGGATTGTCCGGCGAGATAGTCGACGGCCGCGTCGAGGGCGGGGCGATTCCAACCGAGAAAGACGCGCGAAAGCGACATGAACTGCCCGCCGATTGCCCCCACGCCGGATGTGCGAAGCCGCGAGCGGCGGTTGAAGCCGCTACTCCGCGAGGACGTCGTAACAGTATAGACATTCTCCGTGGCGGATGAAGAGCCGCCCGCCGCGGACGACCGGGTGGGCCCAGGTGGGTCCCTCGCCGCCGGAGGGGAGCTTGAACCGGCTCACCACCTTGTGGGCTGCCGGCGTCGCTGGAACCAGCCCGACGTCGCGCTTCTCGCTCATGGTGTAGAGCATTCCGTCGGCGCAGGTGAGCGCGCCCTTGCCCACGCCCCGCTCGGCGTACTTCATTTCGCCGGTTTTCCAGTCGAGGCAGATCCACCTGCCGCTGTTGAAGTTGTGCGCGGCGCCGTAGAGGTAGCCGTTCAAGAGGACCACGCCGCCGTGATGGTTATCCAACTCACGCGACTCCCAGACCTTGGTCGCCGAGGCCGTCTTGCCCCGCACGTCGAGCTTGTAGAGGGCCGAGCCGGTCGTGCCGTAGCCGGAGCTGACGAAGACGTGGCCGTCGTGGAAGAGGGGCTTGGTGGCGTTGACGTCGTACCTCGTCGGATGTTCAACGCGGAAAAGCAGTTCGCCCGTGTCGGCATTGACGCCGATCAGGGCCTTGAGCGTCATGGTGAAGATCATCCGCAGGCCCTGGAATTCGGCCAGGGTGGGCGTGGCGTAGCCAATTAGATCGCCGGACGCGCTGGGCGATTTCCAGACCGTCTCGCCGGTCATCTTGTTCAGGGCCACCACGGCCGTCTGGGGCCCGCCGGGGCAGCAAATCAGGCGGTTGCCGTCGACCAACACCGACTCGGCCAGCGCCCACTGAATGTTTTGGCTGCCAAATTCGTCGAGGATGTTCCGGGTCCAAAGCGGCCTGCCGGTCTTGGCGTCGAGGCACGTGACCTGGCCCACGGGGCTTTCGTGATAGACGCGCGGTCCGTCGAGGGTGGGCGTGCCGCGCGTGCCTGCCCAGTCGCCTTTCCAGGCCTCGCCGTTGGGCGCCTGCCAGAGGATGCGGCCGCTCTGGTCGATCGCCGTAACGACTGTCTTGTCGTCCAGATTGCCGGCCGTGTGGATCTGGCCGTCGGCCATCGTCACGCCGGCGAAGCCGAAGCCGATTCCCTTGGCCGTCCAGAGGAGTTTGGGCCCGTCCTTCGGCCACTCCTTCAAGAGGCCCGTGTCCGTGGAGATGTTGTCGCCGTTGGGGCCGTGGAAGCGCGGCCAATAGGCGGCAGAATCTGCGGCGAAGATGTTCTCGGTCGTGGCCAAGGCGATTACGAGACCGAGGGTCGAGAGTCTGCACGACAGGCGCGTCATGGTCAAAGGCTCCTCACACACAAGGCGGGTAAGCGGGGAAGGCCATTGGGGATGGACGATTTGCCTTGATTCTTTATACCACAAACCGGTCAGCCGGATAAGGGGAGCACGGCACCCCTCTATAGGGCGTGAAGAAGCTGACGCCACCACGAAAGACGCGAAATACACGAAAGATGGGAAGAATCAGAGAGATCCTCCGCTCCACTCAGGATGACGTGCTGGCAAAGTCCAACAGGAAGCTCTTTTGCATCGCTCCTTTTTCGCGTGTTTCGTGTCTTTCGTGGTTCCCCATTCAAAAAACGGTTCTCGCCGACCAGAATGGCTGGAAGATTCAAGTCTATTCTTCCCCCGCTTGAAGGTGCCCCGTGCAGAAAGCCCACGCGGAATTCCGCGATTCGTCCGAAGACGCGCGGGCGAGGTATGTCGTCGGGATTGATTTGGGGACGACGAATTCGGCGGTGGGTTTTGTCGATGCGCGGGAGTCGCCGTGGCAAGTGCGGACATTCGCCATCCCGCAGTTGGTGGCCCCCGGCCAGGTGGAAGCCCGGCAGACACTCCCCTCGTTTCATTACGAAGCGGCGTCCGGCGAGTTGACCGGCGACGCCCTGCGGATGCCCTGGAGCGGCGAGCCGCCGCGCCGCGTGGTGGGCGCCTTCGCGCGGGATCACGGCGCGCTGGCGCCGGGGCGGCTGATCGCGTCGGCCAAGAGTTGGCTTTGCCACTCGGGCGTGGACCGCATGGCGGCCTTGTTGCCGTGGCAGGGGGCCTTGGACGTCGAGCGGCTTTCGCCGGTCGAGGCGAGCGCGCGGTACTTGTTGCACATCCGGGAGGCGTGGGATGCCCAACGGCCAGACTATCCGCTGGCCGAGCAGGACGTCGTGCTCACGCTGCCCGCCTCGTTCGACGAGGTCGCCCGCGAGTTGACCGTGAAGGCCGCGGCCCGGGCGGGCTTGCCCCGCGTGGTGCTCATCGAGGAGCCCCAGGCGGCGTTCTACGCCTGGATCGACCGGCATCGCGACGATTGGGAGTCGCACGTTTCGCCGGGCCAGACCATCCTCGTGTGCGACTGCGGCGGAGGCACGTCCGACTTCACGCTCATCCGCGTCCGCCGCGGCCAGCAGGGCAAGGCGCGGTTCCATCGCGTGGCCGTCGGCGATCATCTGATTCTTGGCGGCGACAATCTCGACCTGGCGCTGGCCCATCATCTGGAGGGCCGGTTCGCCGGCGGAGGACATATCGAGCCCCGCGCGTGGTCGATTCTCGTGCGCGTATGCCGGCAAGTGAAGGAGACGCTGCTGGCCGACGACGCGCCCGAACGAACCGTGGTGAACCTTCCGGGCGCGGGCGCCAAACTGATTGGCGGCGGGCGGCAGATCGAGGTGTCGCGGGACGAGGTCCGCCAGGTGCTCCTGGACGGGTTCTTTCCCGGAGTTGGCCTGGAGGACAAGCCGGCGCGGCGCGGCTCGGGCTTTCAGGAATTCGGACTGCCGTACGCCCCGGACGCGGCGATCACGCGCTATCTGGCGGCGTTCCTGTGTGCGCATCGCGCGGCGATGGCGACCGAACCGGATCGAGCCGGCGAGCACGACGCCGCCCGGCCCGACCTGGTGCTCTTCAACGGCGGGCTGTTCGAGTCCGGCGCGATCCGGCGGCGGCTGTTGGACGTGCTTGGCGGCTGGTTTGCTGCCGAAGAGCCCGGCTGGCGGCCGCAAGTGTTGGACAACGCCGAGCCGCACCTGGCCGTCGCCCGGGGCGCGGCGTATTTCGGCATGGTCCGCCGGGGCGAGGGCGTGCGCATCGCCGCCGGATTGGCGCGGACGTACTATCTCGGCGTGGAAGACGCCAAGTCGGGGACTGTCCCCGTTTTTGCGGCAGCAAAAACGGGACTGTCCCCTTTGCCGCAAGCTCAAGCCGTCTGCCTGGTACCGGCCAGCGCCGAGCCGGGCCAGGAGGTCGAACTGGCCGACCGGCGTTTCGACCTTCTGGTCGCCCAGCCCGTCGAGTTTCCGCTGTTCGTCTCCAGCACGCGGCTGACCGATCGGCCGGGCGAGCTGGTGGCGATCGACCGCGAGCGGATGACCCCGCTGCCGCCGATCCGCACCGTGCTCCGCAAGCGGAAGAAGACCGACCCCGATTCGTTCACGATCGAACTGCACGCCCGACTGACGGAGATCGGCACGCTGGACCTGTGGTGCGGCCGGGTGGATGGTCCGGGCAGTTGGCGGCTGGAGTTCGACGTCCGCGCGGCGACGCGGACCGACGTGGCCGCGCACGCCAGCGCCGCGGAGGGCGAAGGTTTCCTCGACGAGTCGATCCTCCAGGCGTGTCGGGAGCGGATTGAAGACGTGTTTGGTCCCGACGGCCAGGACAAGCCGGGCGGGCTGGTCAAGCGGCTGGCCGAGACCATCGGCGCGGGTCGCCACGAATGGCCCACGTCGCTCTTGCGGCGGCTGTGGGAGGGGCTCCTCCAATGCGAGGCCGGCCGGCGGCGCGGCGAAGCGCACGAGTCGCGCTGGCTGAATCTTTTGGGATTCGCCCTGCGGCCGGGCTACGGACTGGGCGCCGACGACTGGCGCGTGGCCGAGACGTGGCGGGTGATGCAGGGCCGGCTCTATCACGCCACGGCCGCATGCCGCGCGGAATGGTGGATCCTCTGGCGACGGATCGCCGGCGGTTTGCCCGCCGGACAGCAGCAGGCCCTGGCGGACCCCGTGTTGGGACCGCTTCGGGCGATGCACCGGCAATTGACCACGGGCCGGGGCCGCGGCGGCGAGTTGGCCGGCGGGTCGCACGAGACGGCCGAGGTCCTGCGGCTGTTGGGTTCGCTCGAATGGCTTGCCGGACCGACCAAAGTCGAGCTGGGCGATTGCCTGTTGGACCTGTTGCCCAAGCCGAAGATGGCGCCGGTCCGCCCGGCGGTTGCCTGGGCCGTTGGCCGGATCGGGGCGAGGCAGCCGGTGTACGGTCCCCTGAACACCGTGACGCCGGCGGACGTTGCCCGACGCTGGGTCGAGCGACTCATGGACTTCGGCGGCGAGGAGCCGATGGTGGCGTTTGCGGCGATGCAGCTTGCCAGGCGGACGGACGACCGCTATCGCGACTTGCCCGAAAAGACGCGCGCCCGGGTGCTCCGGTGGCTGGCCGCGCAGGACGCTCCCGCGCATTATACCGCGTTGGTCGAGCGGGCGGACCGGCTGGACGAGGAGGAGCAGAGCCTGGTCTTCGGCGAATCGCTTCCGAAGGGGCTGCGGATCGTCTGAGGGAAAGCCGGGAGCCTACGGTCCGGCGGGCTCCTTGGCCGGTTCCTTCGCCGGCTCCTTGGCCGGTTCCTCCGTGGGCGCCTTGGCGGGTTCCTTGGCGGGTTCCGTCGAGGCCTCCTCGATGGGCGGGCGGAAACGTTCGTTCCGTTCCTCGCGGGTTCCGATCAGGTCGTCGGCGATCTCGTCGAGGATATACACCTCGACTCGGGAGTTGCGCTTTTCCCAGTCCACCGTGAGGCGGATGGTATCCGGCTCGAACGGCCCGGCCTGGCTCATCCTGATGCGTTTGGGTTCCACGCCCAGCTTCACCAGCCAGTCCATCGTGGCAACGCACCTCGCGTAGGCAAGCTGCCAGGCGTCGCGGAAGGGGCTGTCGGGCGCCAGGGGGCGCCCCGTCGTGTGTCCGCGGATCTCGATCTTGTTGGGTTGGCCGAGAAGGGCGGGCAAGAACTCCTTGAGCTGTTCCTTGGCTTTGTCGCTCAACGCGGCGGACGTCTCCGCGAACGGGATCACCGTTCCCTTGAGCGCCTCCTTGCCGTCGTGGAGGACGAACAAGCCGGATTTGGTTTGGGAGAGGCGAAGGTGGGTCTTTTTCTTGTCCGTGGACGCGTCGCGCGGCACGCCCGTGTTTTTCTTCGGCCGCATGGCGATGCCGCCGCCGGACGCGCCCTTGTTCGGATAGACGGAGGCGCCGCCGGGATACTTCGACGGCACGAGGAAGGGATCGTTGAAGTACTTGGCGACGCTCTGCTTGACCTCTTGGCTCTGCCCGACGATCCACATGACGAGGAAGAAGGCCATCATCGCGGTGACGAAGTCCGCGTAGGCCACCTTCCACGCTCCGCCGCCCTTGCCTGCCACGGTGGATCTCCCTTAGGACGCGTCCACTTCCGCGAACAGCTTGTCCATCTCTTCGCGGCTGATGCGGACCTCCGTGGCCATGCCCCGCCGGGCCATTTCCAGCGCCACCTTGGGGCCCACGCCGGTGGCGAAACCCTGAATGACCATGGCGATCGCGCGAAAGAAAGCCATCTCCATGACGCCGATGAACTCCAACCGCACGGAAAGGGGCGCCACGAAACCGTAGGACAGCAGGATTCCGAGGAACGTGCCCACCAGAGCCGCGCCGACCTTCTCGCCCACCTCTTCCACCGGCCCGTCAATCGCGCCCATCGTCACCACGATCCCCATGACCGCGGCCACGATGCCGAAACCGGGCAGGGCGTCCGCCGTCTTCTGAAGCACGCCCAAGGGACCGTGATGCTCCTCTTCGATGACGGCAAGATCCGCGCCCAAGAGGCCAGGCATCTGCTCGGGTTTGGCCGTCGCTTCCAGGATCGGCATGAACGCCTCGCAAATGAACTCCGTCACGTGGTGGTTCTTCGCGATGCGCGGATACTGCATGAAAACCTTGCTTTCCTGGGGGTTGCTGATGTGCGATTCCAGGGCGATGACCCCGTTCTGACGCGCCAAACGGCAAAGGCCATAAAGCACCTTGAAGAGGTCCTCGTACGCCGGGCGGGTGTAGGGGGTTCCCTTGATGGCCAAGGGGATGGAACGAAATATGTCCTTGAGAACCTTGCCGGGCGACATCACGATCAGGGATCCCAACGCCGCTCCGCCAATCGTCACGAACTCGGAAGGGTGAATCAGCGCCCCGAGGTGACCGCCGGCCATCGTGAAGCCGGCCAGCACCGCCCCCAAAACCACGATGAATCCAACAATGGTAATCATCTGGGCCTATCCGTCAGAGTCTACCGGAGTTCAATCCGACCGCGCAAACGTGGAACGTGGTACGAGCCACCGGGCGCGGTTGCCCCCTCCGCCGTGCCGACGAGGCTCAACCCGGAAGCGATACAAGTCGCCTTGGTAAGGTAGCATACAAACGCTTTCGGCCAGCCGGCGGGGCTGGAAGCGGGGACGCGGATGGGGCTAGAATGGCTATTCATGGGCTCTCTGCGCGAATGTTCCCCCAATTAGGGTGGTCGCGGAGATGTCTCGGTGGCACGGTCTCCAGCGCAGCGACAGCCCAGGCCAAATGATGCTTACGCCGGTCAAAATCCTCGGGCCTGACGGCCGTATTGCGGCGCGGCTGCCCCACTACGAGTGCCGCGACGAGCAATTGGCCATGGCCGAGGCCGTCGCCCGGGCGATCCGCCAGCGGCGTCATCTCGTGGTCGAGGCGGGCACGGGCGTCGGCAAGAGCTTCGCGTATCTGGTGCCGAGCATTTTGGCGGCGGCGGGGGAGGCGAAGGAAGACGGTGGGGAGGGGGCTGCCGAAGGGGACAGTCCCATTTTCGCGGAACGAAAATTGGGACAGTCCCCCGAGCGAAAATCGGGACAGTCGCCGGCAAAGAAGCGGCGCCGTGTGGTGATCGCCACGCACACGATCAGCCTGCAAGAGCAGCTTATCCACAAGGACATCCCGTTTCTCAACAGCGTCATCCCGCTGGAGTTTTCGGCCGTGCTGGTCAAGGGCCGGCGTAACTACCTGAGCCTGCGGCGGCTCCGCATGGCCGGCGAGCGCCGCGTGAGCCTCTTCAGCCACGACGAGGAGTTCGACCAGCTCCGCCAGATTCACGAGTGGTCGAAAGAGACAGCCGACGGCTCGCTTTCCGATCTCGATTGCCAGCCCTTGGGCGCGGTGTGGGACGAGGTGGCCAGCGACCAGGGCAACTGCATGGGCAAGAACTGCCCGGACTACAAGGACTGCTTCTACTACCGCGCTCGCCGGCGGATGTACAACGCTCAGATCCTCGTGGTGAACCACGCCCTGTTCTTCAGCGACCTTGCCCTGCGACGCCAGAACGTCAAGATCCTGCCCGACTACGACGTCGTCGTGTTCGACGAAGCCCACAACGTCGAGGCCGTGGCCGGCGAACACCTGGGCATGAGCTTCACCAGCGGACAGGTGGACTACTTGCTCTCGCGGCTGTTCAACGACCGGACCAACCGCGGGCTTTTGGTGCACTACAAGCTGGGCGGGCCGCAGCGGCAGGTGCTCGAATGCCGCGATCGGGCCGAACGGTTCTTCGACGACGTGGCCAATTGGCTCGCCGCCCAGCGCAGCGGCAACGGCCGCGTCCGCCGGCCCGACGTCGTCGAGAATCCGCTCTCCGAAGGCCTGGGCGCGCTCTCCACCATGATCCGCCGCGAGAGCGGGAAGCTGGACAACCCCGAGCAGTGCCAAGATCTTTTGGCCGCGGCCAACCGGCTGACCGCACTGGCCGCGGGCATCGACGCGTGGCTGGGGCAAACCGTCGAGGACTCGGTCTATTGGGTCGAAGTGACCACGCCTCGGCGCCGCCGGCGCGTGGCGCTGGCCGCCGCGCCGATCGACGTGGGACCGGTCCTCCGCGAACAGCTCTTCAACAAGGTGCCCACCGTGGTGATGACCAGCGCTACGTTGGCCACCGAGCGGGGGTCGTTCGACTTCTTCAAATCGCGCACCGGCCTGACGCATTGCGAGTCGCTTTGCCTGGGCAGCCCGTTCGACTACCGCCGCCAAGCCGAGCTGATCTTGCTGGATGGGATGCCGGACCCGGCCGACGATCCGGCGGGCTTTGAGCGAAACGCCTTTGCGATGATCCGCCGGTACGTCGAGCGGAGCGGCGGCCGGGCGTTCGTGCTCTTCACCAGCTACCAGATGATGCGCCGCGCGGCCGACGCGCTTGCGGCGTGGCTGGCTCAGGAGAATCTCGCCCTGTTGAGCCAGGCCGAAGGGATGCCGCGAAGCCGAATGCTCGCCGAGTTCAAGGCGAATCCGCGGTCGGTCCTGTTCGGGACGGACAGTTTTTGGCAGGGGGTGGACGTGCCGGGCGACGCGCTTTCGAACGTGATCATTACGCGGCTGCCCTTCGCCGTGCCCGACCACCCACTCCTGGAAGCCCGACTCGAAGCCATCCGCGCCGGCGGCGGCAACCCGTTTCGCGACTACCAGATGCCCGCCGCCGCGCTCAAACTCAAGCAGGGCTTTGGCCGGCTGATCCGCTCGCGTCGCGACACGGGCATGGTGGTCATTCTCGACCCGCGGATCCGCACGAAGCCCTACGGCAGCGTCTTCCTCCGGTCCTTGCCCGACTGCCGTCAGGTGGTCGAGCGGGTGTGAGGGCGTGTTTGGAGGTGGGCGCCACTACTGGCTTGTCCAGCGGTGTTTCTGCCGTGGAATTCGTTGAGTGCCACTGGCTCTGCCAGTGCTCGATATTACTGGGTGCCATGCCCACGCTTGTCGTGGGCATGTCTTGGCGCCAAACATGCTTGCCGTCTCACTCTCGCTCGGTTGGCAAGCATGCCACCCGAGATTTCGCCAGTGTGTGATCCGCCGCACTGGCAGAGCCCGTGGCACGCACGATCCCGCCGCGCCCGCACACCTTGCCGTGTCCGCCCAACCGGCGCCCTTCACCCCCGCGAACGGGGCGTGGAGGCTTCTCGTTGGGGCGGCGTTTTCCTAGAATGGCGGCTTGTCGTGTCCGTGGGCGCCGGATCCAAACCAAGTCGTGAAAGGGGGTGTCGCCGTGGAAGTGAATGCGACGTACATCACGCTGAGCCTGATGATGTTTTTCGAGTACGCGGTCTGGGGCGCGTGGATGCCCGTGTTGGCCGCGCGGCTCTTAGGCCCGCTGGGGATGAACGGCAAGCAGACCGGCTGGATCTACGCGACGCTGCCACTGGCCACGATGTTCGCGCCGTTGGTGGCCGGGCCGCTTGCCGATCAATCCATCGACGCCCGCTGGATTCTCGTGGTCGCCCACGCCGTCGGAGCGGTTCTGCTCCTGCTGGCCGTGACGCAGCGGAAATTTGCCGGGCTGTTCATCGTCATGCTGCTTTACTCGGCGTGCTACGGGGCGACGATTCCGCTGGTGAACGCGGTCATGTTCCGCCACCTGGAGGCGGCCGGGGTCGATTCCTCGAAGATCTTCATTTGGGCTCCCGTCGCCTGGGCGCTGGTGGGCTACGCGTTGACCGGTTGGCGAGCGATGCGCAAGAGTGAGGGTGACGGCAGCGACTGTCTCCTTTTCGCGGCCGTTCTGTCGGTGGTCATGGCCGCCGTGTGCGCGTTTCAGCCGGCCACGGCGCCGGAAGCCGGCGCGGGCGGGGCCATGGGCAAGGCGCTGGCCATGCTCCAGGACGTGCCCTTCCTCATCTTTATCCTCGCGTCGCTCGTGGTCTCCGGCATGATGCAGTTTTACTTCCTCGGCACGGCCCAATTCATGCAGGACATCGGCCTGAAGAGCAAATACGTGCCGGGGGCCATGGCGATCGCCCAGGCGGTCCAGGCACTGGCGACGTGGTTCCTCCTGAGCCACTTCTTCTTCAACGCCCCCGGCCCGAAATGGACGTTGGTCGTCGGGGCTGGGTGTTGGATGCTGCTGTTTGCCGTCTACACGTTTGTCAAGATCCCGGGCGTCGTTGTGCTGGCCCAGCCGCTGCACGGCCTGGCCTACGTGTTCTTCATCATTGCCGGGCAGATGTTCATCAATGAAGTGGCCGATCCGGCCATCGTCGCGTCCGCCCAGTCGCTTATCATCCTGGTCACCACGGGCATTGGCCTGTTCTTGGGCACCCAGTTGGCCGGCGTGGTGATGGACTGGTCTTCCGTGGGCGGCAAGTTCCAGTGGAGCAAGGTCTTCATCGTGCCCGCGCTGTGCACGCTGGTCGGCGTCATCGCCCTGGCCGTGGGCGTGACCGATCCGCCGAAGAAAGCCCCGGCCGTCAACCCGCCGGCGGTGCAGCAGGAAGCCGGTCCCGACAAGGTTGGGTAGCGGCCAATCCGTAGGTCAGGCTTTGCCCGACGACGAGTCTGAGAACCACGAAAGACACGAAATACGCGAAAATGAGGCGTTCTCCGGCAAGTCCTTGCCGCGAGGCCAAGGAGCCGCTTGCGGCTTCGCAATCGGCCTCGAACGTTGCGGGCCGCAACAAAGCGCCGACAAGAGACGAACGGTTCGGTCAAAGACAAAGCGGCGACGAGTCGCCGCACTCCAAAGGGCCGTCACTCGCCCCGGGCGGCGGCGACCAGGGCGCGGAGGTTGGCCGGCGGAGTGCCGGCGGGAATGGCGCAGCCGGCGTTGAGGATGAGGCGGGGATTGTCGGCGAAGAGGTCCAAGAGCTCTCGCGTCTTGCGGCGCACCAGTTCCGGGCTGCCGCGCTGCAGCACGCCCACGGGGTCGAGGTTGCCGCAGAAGACGACCCGCCCGCGACAGGCCCGCTCGGCCCGGCCGGCATCGGTCTTGTGGTCCAGCTCGACCGCGTCCGCCCCGCATTGGGGCAGGTCGTCGAGGATCAGGTTCGTGTTGCCGCAGACGTGCACGAGCCAGGGCCGGCCGCACCGCCGGGCGCGCTCGGCCACGCGACGCTCGTAGGGCAACGCGAAACGCCGATACATCGCCGGCGAGATCATCTCCGGGCCGGCCGGGCTGTCGCCGCTGGAGACCATGTCCACGCCCGTCGCTGCCATCAACTCGACAAATTGGCACGCCGCCTCCGTGCAATAGTCCAGAAGCCGCCGCACCCCGGGCTCGCGCGCGGGATCGGCCAGGTCGAGCATCCACGCCGCCGGCCCGCGGATCATGGAAGCGAGCGAAAACGGCGCCTGGTCGCAGTTGCCCCGAACGAACACCGCCTCGCTCAAGTGCTCCTTGACCCGCCGGGCGGCCTCGAGCCAATTCCGCACCCGCCACGAAGCCGCGAGATCGACCGGCTTGAGCGACTCAACCTCGGCCAAGTCAGCCAGGAGCGGCCCGCGGCATCGGGCCGTTTCGTCCTCGGGCAGATCGACCGGCACGCCCACCGCCCCGGCCAGCGTGGCCGTGTCCACGTCCACCACGACGCCGTCGTGGCCGTAACGCTCGACCGACTCGATAAACGCCCGGGCGATCTCGCGGGGGTCTTCGCGAAATCGCCGATGCGTGAGCCCCGCCTCGTCCACGGCCATGAGCAGGTTGTGCAGCATCACCGGCACGCGATCGGGCGCGCGGCCTTCGAGAACGGCGCGGATCCGCTGGCATCCGGTCATATCTACCGCGGCCGCGGCTGCTGTTCGAGCCGGTGGACGCGCTCGGCCAGATGGTCCACGTCCTGGCGTAGCCGGCGGACTTCGTCGATCAAGCGGTGGATCGCCGCGTCGGGCGGGGCCTGAGCGCGCTCCACCGACTCGCGGACAACCTCATCGGCCTCCCGCTGGAGCCGTTCGGCCGCGTCGGCCATGCCCGCCTCGCGGAGCCGGGCCGCTGCTTCGTTCATGTGGTTGACCGCGTCGTGGAGTTGGCGCGCCGGCTCGGGCGGCTTGGGACGCCGAGGCCGCTCGGGCTCGCGGGGCGCGGCGACGCCCAGGTCCTTGACCATTTCGTGGAGCTTCGCCTGCAACTGTTCGGCCGCCTCGCGCTGGCCGGCCTCGAGCCGCTCGCGGATCTCGCCCTGTAGCCGCTGGATCTCCTTGGCGATGGCCCTCTGCACGGCTCGTTGTTCCTCGATCCGTTGCTGTGTTGCCTCTTGTTGTGCCTGTTGACTGGCTTCGATTCGCTCGCGGATGGCTGCTTCAAGCCGTTGCGTCCGTTCGACGATGGCGCGCTGCGCGGCTTGTTGTTCCTCCAGCCGCTGGTGAATCGCGGCCTCGAGCCGCCGGGTTTGCTCGGCGATCGCCCGCTGCATTTCCTGTTGCTGTTCCATCCAACGGCGCAGCACGGCGTCGCGCGGGTTCCGCTGGGCTTCGTCGCGCGGTCGCTCGACCCGTTCGGGCCGGGGTGGGCCATCCTCGTCCGCCCGGGCCCAAGTGGCGCCCATCCCCATGACGAGTCCAGCAACGAGCGGCGGCACAAGAGTCATAAAAACGCGGCGCATGGGACGATCCTCCTCTTCCGGGTTATCGGTGACCGGGTCCTCGGATGCCCGAGAGTCTAAACCGCCCCGGACGCCCAATCAATGACGCGCTTTGGGGGCCTACCCCAAGAGGAAGCGAGAGCCCGGCTCGGGGCTTATTGCACCCCATGCACCCGTTGCGCTGCTCGATCGCGTTCGACATCGTGGGAGCGAAAATGAGGCGCAAGATATTATCAAATAGCCATTTACGTCGTTGCAGCGTCGGGAAACTCGTCTTGTGGGATTGGGCCGCGCGGGGTAGAATCCCCGCTCATTGGACGCGAGGGCCCCCAGGCTGGTGTCTCCAGGAGAGGGAGTCTCCGGGGGTCCTTAATTTTCTTTGTTGACGCAGCAGATGAGTTGAGAATCGCCACATGTCCGCGGAAGGGATGCCGCCGGCGGAGCCCTCGGTCTTCGCACGGCCGTTGGGTTGGATGACGCGGTGCGTGTTGCGCTGGCCGGTGGCCGTCCTGGCGTTGGCGGCGACCGTGGCGCTGTTGTCCGTCGTTCTGACGGGCAGCCGGCTGGGCTTCCACACCAGCCGCCTCGACCTGTTGAACCCGGAGTGCGCGCACAACCGTCTTTGGGTGGACTACATCAAGGAGTTTGGCGCCCAGGACGACGTGGTTATCGTCGTGCAGGGCGCCAGCCGCGAGGAGGTTGTGCCCGTGCTGGAGGAGCTCTCCGGCACGCTCGTCTCGGAAGACCGCTTCTTCCACGCCGTCTTGCACGAGGTGAACCTGTCGAAGATCCGCGGCAAGGGGCTTCACTACCTGTCGGTGAACGATCTGCGCGGGGTCGAGATGTTTCTGGCCGAGGCGGAGCCGATCCTGCAAGGGGACTGGCGGCGGCTCGGCCTGAGCAACATGACCGACGAGCTATGCTACCAGTTGCACGACCCTCGCCTGGCCGACTACCGCGGGGTCACGCTGGCCAAGCTGGATCGGTTTTCCCAAAGTCTGCTGACGCAGTTGACCAGCCGCGATCGGTATCGTTCTCCTTGGCCGGAGATGCCGCAGTCGGTGGCCACGCTTAGCGAGCTGGGGCCGGAGTATCTGCTGACGAACGAGGGCAAATGGGGGCTGGTGCTGCTGCGGCTGGCGGCGGGCAACCAACAGAGCTTTGCCCCGGCCAGCGAGGCGATCGACAAGCTTCGCGGGTTGATTGCCCAGGCGCAGGCGCGCCATCCGGAGGTGCGGATCGGCCTGACCGGGCTGCCGGTCATGGAAGACGACGAGATGCGATCCAGCCAGCAGGCGATGCTTTGGGCGAGCCTGCTTTCGCTGGTGGGCGTGGCGTGTCTGTTCGTGGCCGGCTTCGGCGGCGTTCGCCACCCGATGATGACCGTTTTGACCTTGCTTCTGGCCATGGCTTGGGCGTTCGGCTACCTCACGCTGGCCATAGGGCACCTGAACATCCTGAGCATGGCCTTTGGCGTCATCTTGATAGGCTTGGGGATCGACTTCGGCGTCCACTACGCCACGCGCTACCTCCAGCTCCGCGCCACGATCAGAAACCCCGACGACGCCTTGGTCCAAACGGCCATGGGCGTGGGACCAGGCGTGGTCACCGGGGCCCTGACCACGGCCATCGCGTTTTTCATGGCCGTGTTCACCGAGTTCACCGGCGTGGCCGAACTGGGATTGATCGCGGGCGGAGGCATTCTGCTTTGCTGCGTGGCCGCGCTTTTCGTGCTGCCGCCGATGATCGGCCTGGCCGATCGCCGCCGGATGCACGAGATTCTGCCCGTCCCGTTGGACATCCACGGCTGGCTCAAGCCGCTGTTTTTCCGCCCGGGGCTGGTGTTGCTCCTTTCGTGCGTCGGCACGGCCGCTCTCGCCTTGGGCATGACGCGGCTTACCTACGACCACAATCTGCTCAATCTCCAGCCGGAGGGTATCGAGAGCGTCGAACTCGAGCAGCAATTGCTCAACGGGAGCGACCAGAGCGTCTGGTTCGCGTTGTCCATCGCCAAGAGCCGCGACGAGCTCCTGGCCCGCAAGGAGAAATTCCTGGCGTTGCCGTCGGTCAATCGCGTGGAGGAGATCGCGTCGTTGTTTCCGCCCGATCACGAGCGGAAGCGGCCGATCATCGAGCGGATCCAGGCGCGTCTCGCGCATCTTCCGGAGCGCCCGCCCGTCATGCCGGTCGATCCGCCGGCCGAGGTGGGCAAGGCGTTGGCCCGGGCGCAGGTTCTCGTCGGCGGCGGCCCCGACGCCGACGACGTGGCCCATCGGATCGAGCAGGTCCGCGACGCGATGCGCCATCTGACGGAGGAGGAGTGTTTCCGCCGCTTGGGCGAGTGTCAGCACGGCATCGCCAGCGATTTGTTGAGCCGGCTGTTCCGGATCCGGTCGATGGCGAATCCGGAGCCGCCCAAGCTCGACGACTTGCCCGAAAGCCTCGTCACCCGCTTTGTTGGCCAAGGCCGCGACCGTTTTTTGATGAAGATTTACAGCAAGGCCGACATCTGGGACATGGACGCGATGCAGGAATTCGTGGCCGAGGTCCGCCAGGTCGACCCGGGGGCGACGGGCAGCCCGCTGCAAACCTTCGAAGCGTCCCGCCAGATGAAGAACAGCTTCGAGGAGGCCGCGTGCTACGCGCTGTTGGGCATCCTGGTCATCCTGCTCTTCGACTTCGGCAGCCCGAGACTGCTCCGTGTGGTTCCGGTCGCGCTCGTCGTCGGGCTGGGCGCGCTTTGCGTGCGGTTGGGTATTCTCGACGTTTCCCTCTCGCCCACGGCTCTCATGGCCGCGTCGCTGGTCGGCAGCGTCGTTTTGTTGGTCGTGGGCACGTGGGTCTTTGGGCTCGCCGGCGTGGGCTACACGCTCGTGGCCATGCTCCCGCTGGGGCTGGGAATGTTGCAGATGTTTGGAATTCTCGGTTTCCTCGACATTCCGCTCAACCCGGCCAACATGATCGTCTTGCCGCTGATCCTCGGCATCGGCGTGGACAACGGCGTGCATATCGTGCACGACTTCCGCCGGCAACGAGGGCCGTATCACATGACCGCCTCCACGGCCAGCGCGGTGGTGATCACGTCGCTCACCACGATGGTCGGATTCGGCAGCCTGATGATCGCCAGCCACCGAGGGCTGCAGAGTCTGGGCCGCGTGTTGACCATCGGCGTGAGCTGTTGCTTGTTCGCGTCGCTCATCATGTTGCCGGCGATTCTGACCTGGACGACGCGTCGTCGGGCGGAGGTGGACGAGGAAGACGCGCCTGCCCGACCCGACGGCGCCGGCCATGTAATCCGGCGCCGCGACCCGGGGGAGCACCCCGGCGCCAGTCCCCACGCCTTCGAGCACGCTTCTCGCCGCGTCTCGTCTCGCCTGGCCAGCCGCGACGACGCGGAATGACCGCGCCGGACGCGGATGTGTGGCCCAGCCGCCCTCGGCTGGGCAGAAGTCCATACCGCCGATGGCCGCGGCGTTGCACGCGTTTGAGCATGCATCCCTGGAGGACTTGGCCCCACCCTGTGGACGGTTGTGGCTGGTTATGGTCATCGGTCGCGACTTGCGGTAAAATCATCCTCGCAACGCGATTCGGGACAGCCACATCCTCTCCGCCGCGAGGACACGGATGAATCCTCTGCCGTTTGTCCATCTGCACTGCCATAGCCACTACAGCCTGCTGGACGGGGCGGGCACGATCGACCGGCTGTTGGAGCGGGCCAAAGCGCTGGGGATGAACGCCCTGGCCCTGACCGATCACGGCAACCTCTACGGCGCGCTCGAGTTCTACCAAAAGGCCCAGACCATCGGCGTCAAGCCGATCGTGGGGCTCGAGGCCTACATCGCCCCCGGCAGGCGGACGGACCGCGACGCGGCCAGCGCCAAGGAGGCCAACTACCACCTCACGCTCTTGGCCGAGAATCTTGACGGCTTCAAAAACCTGCTGGCCCTGTCCTCCTCCGCGTTTCTCGAAGGGTTTTACTTCCGCCCGCGGATCGACAAGGAGCTTCTGGCCGCCCATAACCAAGGGCTCATCTGCCTGAGCGGCTGCGTCTCGAGCGAGCTGAACCGCAAGATCCTCGCCGGCGCGTCGGACGGACGCTACGACCTGGGCCCGGCGCGCGAGGTCGCCGCGTGGTATCGCGACGTGTTCGATGATCGGTACTTCATCGAGATCCAGAACAACGGCCTGGAGATCCAGCAGGCGGCCATGCAAGGCGCGGTCGAGCTCGCCCGGCAAATGGACATACCGCTCGTGGCCACGAGCGACACCCATTACGTCAACCGCGAGGACGCCGAGGCGCAGGACATCCTGCTTTGCGTGAATACCGGCCGGTTCCGCACCGACGCGGACCGGATGCGGATGGAGGGCGACGAGTTCTATCTGCGCGGGCCGGACGAGATGTACGCCGCGTTTCCGGGGTTGGAAGACGCCGTGCGCCGCAGCCAGGAGATCGCCGACCGCGTGAACCTGAAGCTCGAGCTGGGCGCGCGGCACTTCCCGCTCTTCACGCCGCCCGAGGGAAAGGCCTCGGAGGAGTACCTGCGCGAGCTGTGCCTGGCGGGCCTGGCCAAGCGGTACGCGAACGATCCCGAGCACTGCCCCGGCGGGCAGCTTTCCGACGAAGTGCTCCAGCGGCTGGATCGCGAGCTGGCCGTGATCGACAAGCTGGGATTCCCCAACTACTTCCTGATCGTTTGGGACTTCGTCACCTTCGCCCGAAACAAAGGAATCGAAGCCACGGCCCGCGGCTCGGGCGTGGGTTCGCTCGTGTGTTACGCGCTCTATCTGAGCCACGTCTGCCCGCTGAAGTACGACCTCCTGTTCGAGCGGTTCCTCGACGAGAGCCGCCTGGAAGCGCCCGATATCGACATCGACTTCTGCAAGCACCGCCGCGGCGAGGTGATCCAGTACGTCAAGGAGAAGTACGGCCTGGAGAACGTCGCCCAGATCGGCACGTTTGGCACGCTGGCCGCCCGGGCGGCCATCCGCGACGTGGGCCGGGCGCTGGGGATGCCCATCCCGCGGGTGGACGCCGTCGTGGCCAAAGTGCCCGAGGAATTGGGCATCAGCCTAGCCAAGGCCATCGAAAAAAGCGACGAGCTGCGCAAGGATTTCGAGACCGACGGCGAAGTGCGCGAGCTGTTGCACCTGGCGATGCAGGTCGAGGGCTTGGCCAGAAACGTGGGCACGCATGCCGCGGCCGTGGTGATCGGCGATCGGCCCCTGGTCGAGTATCTGCCGCTGCAGCGCGTGCAGGGCAAGGAAGAAGTCATCACGCAATGGGCCATGGCCGACGTCGAGCGGGCCGGCCTGCTGAAGATGGACTTCCTGGGCCTGCGCAACCTGACCATCCTCTCGAAGGTGGTCGAGCTGATCGAACAAACCACCGGCCAGAGGGTCGATCCGTACGCCTTTCCCCTGGACGACGCCGAAACATTTGCGTTGTTGTGCCGGGGCGAGACGAAGGGCATCTTCCAGCTCGAAAGCGGCGGCATCCGCGACCTGTTGCAGCGGATGAAGCCCGACCACTTCCGCGACATCATCGCCACC
>JAFGDS010000076.1 GCA_016931995.1 Pirellulales bacterium | reverse complement strand
CTGAACTCCTGAAACGCCAACGAGATCCTTCGCTTCGCTCAGGATGACTTGCGGCGAGGGCGAGGGTTCTGGGATAGGCTCTAAGTCGCGGTGTGCCAATTCCCTCTTTCGTTGTCTCTTTCTTTATTTCAACTTCATCCGCGGTTCCCGACCTTCGCCTTTCCTCTCATCCGTGTTTATCCGTGTTCATCTGTGGCTTCTTCCCTTTCATCTTCCGTGGCGAGGATTGTGTTGGAGAGAACCTTATGCCCACCGCCCGCGAGAACGCCGAGCGTTTCGTCCGCGACGAGCGGGCGTTTCATCTTGGGGCGCTGCTGACCGAATCGCCCCATCCGAAGACGACGACCCTGTCGCGAACGATTGCCCGCGACGTCGAGGCGGGGATCCGCATGCTTGCCGCCGTCGATGCCGACGTGCCGCCGGCGGCCCATCGGGTCCTGGCCGGCGAGGAAGTCCGCCGCCTGGCCGAGGCGATCGAGCGTGCCCTGCGCTCGGGCCGGAGAGTGATCTTCACCGGCTGCGGGTCCACCGGACGGTTGAGCATCCTGCTCGAGGCGGCCTGGCGCCGCTTCTGGCGAGAGCTTCGCCGGAACGCGCCCGCGCTGGCCGCCAGGTTGCCGGATCTCGAGGACCGCGTGGCCAGCGTCATGGCCGGCGGCGATTTCGCCCTGATCCGCGCGGTCGAAGGCTTCGAGGATTTCACCGACTTCGGCCGGCATCAGCTCACCGAGCTGGGCGCGACCCGGAGCGACGTGGTCGTGGCCATCACCGAAGGGGGCGAAACGTCCTTCGTGATCGGCACGGCGTGGCAGGGGCTCGATCTCGGGGCGGAAGTGTTCTTCGTCTTCAACAACCCGGCCGACGCGCTGCGGACGCACGTCCTCCGGTCGCGCGAGGTGCTCGACGAGGCCCGCATCGTGAAGCTCGACCTGACCACCGGTCCCATGGCCATCGCCGGCTCCACGCGGATGCAGGCCACGACGGCCGAGCTTCTGATCGTGGGGGCCGCGCTCGAAATGGCCCTCGGGCGGCTCCTGGCCGAGCATCTGACCGACGACGAACTCGCCCGGCTGGGCGCCGTCCCCCGCGAGCCGGCCGATTATGCCAAGCCGTTCGCGGATCTCGTGATCGATTTGGCTTCGCCGGCGGCCATCGCGGGCATGGCCGAGGCGGTCCAGTTCGAGGAAGAAATCTACCGCGCCGGGGGATTGGTCACCTATCTGGCCGACGCCTTCCTGCTCGACGTGCTGACCGACACCACCGAACGCTCGCCGACGTTCCGGCTCCCGCCGTTCCGCAAGGCCGGCGACACCGTGGCGGCCCGGTCCTGGGCGTTCGTGAAGAACCCCTGGCTATCGACGGAGGACGCCTGGCGCGACGCGCTGGGGCGCGAGCCCCGCGGGCTGGACTGGGACGCGGACACATACCGGCGGCTCGATGCGCCGCCGTCCCTCCAGGAGCATCCGCCCGCCCTGGATCGCGGCGAGATCCACAAGTTCACGATCGGCAACGAGCCCGATCCATCGCGATGGGACGCCGCGGACTCGGCCGTAATGGGCGTCGTCGTGCGAGGGCGGGCGGCGCCGGCCGCGGAGGTTTCCTATCCGCCCGCGACGACCGACGGTTTCCACCGCCGCGCCGTCCTGTGCGTGGGACCGGAGCGGCCCAAGGCGGCCTGGGCGGACGGCGTCTTTCACGTGCCGTGCCGGCCGGCGACTTCGCCCCTGGCGTTGTGGGAGCGCCTGGCGATCAAGCTTGCCCTGAACACGCTCTCGACGGCCACCATGGCCCGGCTGGGCCGCGTGCTGGGCAACTGGATGCACTGGGTCGCGCCGAGCAACAAGAAGCTGATCGACCGGGGCACGCGGCTGATCGCCGAGCTGACCGGCCTGCCCTACGCCGAAGCCTGCGTCGCCCTGCACGAAACCATGGAAGAACTGGAGCCGCGCGCCCAGCGGACTCAGGACGCGCCCTCGCCGGTGGCCCTGGCCGTCGAACGGATCGGACTGCGCGACCGGTATCGCGCGTCCCCTCTCCCTTTGGGAGAGGGCTAGGGTGAAGGTGTTTTGTGTGACCGTCGGGGCGTCGTCGTTCGGTCCGTGTGTCGTGCCGCCCTCACCCCCGACCCCTCTCCCAAAAGGGAGAGGGGAGAAACGGTTGTCAATCCAGCTTCCGCCGGAGCGAAAACGCCGTGTAGTGTAGGCCGGTCTCGTCGTCGATGAGTAGCGTCCCGCCCGGGGCAAAATAACGGACCAGCACGGCAAACGGCGGCAGCGGGTGCTCGTCCAGGGCGGTGTTGATCGAGCTGAAGAACGGGTTGTTCTCCGCCTCGCTACGTAGGAACTCTCGCGTCTTGTCGGCCGTGGCCAGGCCGTAGACGAATCGAAGCCCCTCCTCCGGTCGGTCGAATCCAATCCACGAGGGCTTGGTCGAGCCGGCCATCCGCTCGATCTTCCCGGCGATCAGTTTGAAGTCGGGCTCGTGGGCCAGCGACTTCGACGGATCGGCCGCCGTCACGATCACCTGGCGAAAGATGCCCGGCTGATTCGACGCCAGCAGGTAGTTGTCCAACACGCCGATGCACGGATGGGGCTGGGGCATGTCCTCCGGGATCGGCGGGTCGTCGGGCCCCCGCACCGCCGTCTGGTAGTACGTCTTGCCCGCGTACATCTGCTTCGTCAGACGCCGCTGGTGCTTTTGGAACATCCGCTCGAGCGCCGCCTCCACCGGCTTGGGATCCTTCAGCCGAAATGCCACGAGCGTATTTTGGCTGGTGAGCGTGATCGGCTGTTCGATCCATACCAGCAGGCTCACCCGGCCGTCGAGCGAGTCGATGAAGTCCTTGTCGAAGTTAACGTCGGTTTCCCGGGTGAAGGTTTGGGCGACGGATTTCTGAAACGCCCCCTCGCCCCAGAAGCTGTCTTGCAGGGCGGCGATCTTGTTGACGCTGCGACGGAAGTCCCAGTGGAGCGTGGAGTAATGCGCCACGTCGGCGGGCACCCAAGGCTCCGGCTCGAAATCGCCCGACTTCAGCGCAATCACCTCGAGCACGCCCGTGCGCGGATTGTCCATCAGCACGTGGAACTGCATGATCGAGTCGAACGGGCCGGCGTCCATCGTCAGGCTGCCGCCGACCGCCACCAATCCGTCCAGACCCAGCGTCGGCAGCATCGCCAGCGCGACGCGCATGCCCGCGCCCCCGTCGGCAAGCGTGGCCGACTTGAACACCGTGATCGGATCGGCAAAAGCGAGGATCTGCGGCGCGAGGTCCTTCGAGCCGCGGCACCGGCTGGCCACCGTGGCGTAGCGCGGATTGTCGGCCAGGGTGGGCACGTCGCTCCCGTCCCATGCCGCCAGCACGCTCTTGGCCATGTCCAGGTATTGCGTGATGACGACGGTGTTCTCTTTGACGAAGAAGGTCAATTGTCGGCCCTCATAGACGGTCACTTTCGTGTCGTTGATCGTCTCCTCGCGCTTGGCCACGCCTTCCTTGGCCCATTCGTCCTTCAGCTTGGTCAAGAGCGTCTCGACCGAGCCGATCTGATCGCCCGCGTCGATGAGGAAAACGGGCTGCGGCATGCGCCCCTCGGGGCAAACCAACCCAAAGGCCACTTCGCCTTGGGGAATGGCCAACATGTCGGAAAGCGACAGGCCGACCTCCTCCTGAACCTCGGCCATCGCCTCACCCGCCATGCCGTAGAGCCGCTCGAGGAGCGGTCGAAGCTGCGGGTCGCGGGCCATGTGGCCCGTGGCGGTGTTCTGGAACCGCGTGATTAGCTCCGGCACGCTGCTGATCGTGACGAAGATGGTTGTGCTCTCGGGCAGGAGCTCGGCCGCCGAGGGTCGCGCCGCCGCCGGGGCGACCAGTCCCAAGCATGCCGAGGCGACCCCAACGACCCGCAATCCCCACGCCGCCCGACGATTTGGCCTGTTCGACATCGCTCGATTCTCCGGATGGTTGGCTGATGTGGAAGGAGGGAAGCTGCCCAGGACACCTTGGCGAGACGGACGCCGCGCACCCCTCCTCTGGGCGATAGGATAATCCGGCGCGGAGCGCAACGCAATGGGCGAGGGCAGCCCCGCGCGTATTCGTCGGCGGGGGCAATTCCTTGGAGCGCGGCGACTTGTTGCCCTTATTCGCGACGATTCAAAGCGGCGACAAGTCGCCGCACTCCAAAGAAAAGCGGAGGCCCGGCCCCCCGAGGGGAGACCGGGCCTCGTGACTCGTATGGCGAATCTCGAGATTCGCGAACGAGAGTGGGTGGCTGCCGGGCGGAAGGCCCGCCGGCCGTCGCTAGGCGAAGCCACCTCGCTGGCTCTCGCAGAATTCAATCACGCATCACCTCCTTCTAAACTAGTTCCCTCCCGCTTCGGCCATTTGCCAGCCTCAGCACGTCTCCCCAAACCGCCGGGACGTCTCCCTCGGATGGATGCTAGCGCCCATCCGTATGATCGGGGGATCGTTTTCCAGAACGTTGGCCACCTCGCGGGCTTGCTAGTCCGTCGTGCCGCGTCAGCACGACCCTGTCACCGATATTTCCATAATGATTGCCTTTGCGGAAACGGCAATAGTCAAATGGTTTGTAGACACACCCCTCACATTGGTTCCCATGGGCCCCTGTGGCCAGAGGCCCACGGGGCATTCGGGTCTTAACGGCCTTTGCCCCACCTGTCTCGCAGTACCACGTCATTCCGAGCGGAGCGAAGGATCTCGTTGGCTCCGAACGACTTGGGATACTTCGGTTTGCTCGGCGGCACGAGCGTATCCGGTTTCTGGGAAAGGATTTGGGGACGAGAAGGGATGCGCGTGCGACGCCACGAGGAATCCTCCATTTTGGGGCCCGGCGCGCAAGGCTGTTTGCTCCTCCTCGCGGCACAACCTAGGCTATCAATGAGACGGTCTTCTGGCCCCCCGCAAGTCCGACGGGGCCAAGGGCGTCCCCTAACCGCCCCACTGCCCAGGCTTTGGATGTACCCACACATGAACGGTCTAACCCGGTGGATTCGGCGATTTCTGCGGGAAGAGGACGGCCCGACGACCGTCGAATACGCGCTTTTGCTGCTGTTGATCCTGGCGGCCGCTCTATCGGCGGTTGTCACCTTTGGCCAGGCGACCAACGCGTGCCTCGAGCATTCGCGGAACGAGTTCGCCAACGTCATGCCGTAGCGCGGCCAAGAGTGGTTGTCAGCGCGGCGCGAAATGGTATCCTAAGCGCCGGGTCCGTGCTTGCGCGGACGTGCTTTTTTGCCCGGTGTCCGCGCTGACGCTTGCGTGAAGACGGCGGCCGTCGGGGCGCCCACGGCGCGAGGGGGTCAGCACGTGTACCACTTCCTTTCCGCGCTTTTCCGACCGTTGCCCTTGGGCTTTCTTGCGGCGTTGGTGGCTCTGGTTTGGGCGTGGCGGAAGCGTGCGGGACACCGCCGCGGTCTGGTGGGTTTGGCGGTCGTTTGGGCCCTGTTCGCGTTGTCTTGCACGGAACTGGTCGCGCACGTGGCCGTGTGGACCCTCGAGCGGCACTATCCGCCGGACGCCCCCCTGCCCGAACGCGCCGGGGCGATCGTGATTCTCAGCGCGGGCACGCGCGTCTTTAGCGAACAGGGAGACTGTTACGATCTGGACGTCGGCAGCGCCTTCCGATGCGTTCACGCCGCCCGGCTGTACCATCGGCTGGGGCAGCCGCCGATTATCGCCAGCGGCGGCAAGGTCAGGGCGAACGAACCCGGCCCTCTTTTGGCCGAAGCGATGGCCGGGTTCCTGGTCGAGCTGGGGGTGGATCGGTCGGATATCATCCTGGAGGACGCCTCGCGGACGACCTACGAGAACGCCGTGGAGACGGCGGCCATTCTGGCCGATCGGAAGCTAACGGACGTGGTGCTGGTCACGGACGCGACGCACATGGCCCGCGGGGTCCGGTGCTTCCGCGCCGCGGGCGTGGACGTTGTCCCGTCGGCCTGCAACCACCGCAACGGTCTTTTACGGTGGTCGGCGGACGTTGTGATCCCGTCGGACGACGCGGCGGCCGCGATGGAGTCGGCGTTCCACGAGTGGATCGGCCTGGCGTGGTATTGGCTGCACGGCCGGCTCGGATAGTCGTTTTGGCGACTTGCGCCATGCGGCGCCGTCACGGCGAGCTCGGGCGCGTCGACTCCGGCGCGGCCACGACCAGCGGGAGGACCACGTGGATGCGGGTACCCTGCGCCAGGGTGGATTCGATCTCGGCGCGACCGCCAAGCAACCGGGCCCGCTCGCGGATCCCACGCAATCCGAAATGATCGGCGCCGACGGCGTCCGGGTCGAACCCGACGCCCGAGTCCATCACCGTCAGACGGACGGACTGCTTGTCCTGGACCAGTTCGATCCGGGCGTGGTCGGCCTGGCTGTGGCGACGGATGTTGCTCAGCAGCTCCTGAACCATCCGGAACAGGGAGGTTTCCAGAGGCCGCGCCAGCCGTCCCGGTTTGAGGCCCGAGAGAAACTCGATTTTGGGGCCAAGCACGTCCGGATGGTCCTCCAGAAGGTGCTCGATGGCGGGGACGATTCCGAATTGATCGAGCACGGGCGGGCGGAGACCGCGCACGAGCCGCCTGGCCTCTTCGATGCTCTCGCGCAAGAGCCCCAGGCCGTTTCGGAAGGCGGCGTCCGCCTGGTCGGGGTCCGTTCGGCGCAACTGGTCGACGGCCTCGAAATTCAACAGCGCGCCGGTCAATTGCTGGGAGAAGCCATCGTGGATCTCGAAGGCGACCAGTTCGCGGTCCCGCTCGAAGAGATCCAAGAGCCGCCGGAGCAGTTCCTGCTCCTTGCGGACGGATTCTTCCGCCGCCCGGCGTTGGGAGACGTCGACGCAGATGAGCATGATGTTGCGAATGGCTCCTTCCTCGAAGACGGGCACCAGCCGCGCCGACCACCAGCCGCCGAACCGGTCCTGCGCGTCGAAGACCCGCGCCTTGCCCGTCTCGAGCGCTTGGCGCATCGCCTCGACGCACTGCTCCCGGTGCATGGCGCTGGCGTAGGTCAAGCCATTGGCGCCGACAAGATCCTTTGGTCCGAGCGGGCCGGCGCCCTGGTTGATGTAGTGGATATTCCAATCGGCGTCCACCATGGCGACCAGGTCGGGGATGTTCTCGATGAGCGTGCGGAGCATGGCCTCCGATTCCCGCAGGGCCTGCTCGGCCAGCTTGCGGTCCGTGACGTCCTCGACGGTGATGATCAGCACCCCGGGCTTGTTGTCGAGCTCCGGAAGCAACGAGACGTTGAACCTTGCCCAGACGGCGCCGCCTTCCCGGTGAAGCAGGCGTTTCTCGAAGCGCAGCACGCCCTGCCCGCGTTCGATGTACTCCTGAAATCGCCGCGTCCCCTCGTCGCGATCGTCCGGATGCGTGAGGTCGACGGCGCGTCGCCCCGATAACTCGGCCGGCACGTAGCCGAGCATTCCGGCGAAGGCCGTGTTGCATTCCACGATGCGTCCGTCAAGATCGACGAGCACCCCGCCGGAGGCCGCCCCCTCGAACACGGCGCGGAAACGCGCCTCGCTCTTGGCCAGAGCCTGCTCGGCCTGCCGCCGCGCCGTCACGTCGCGGAAGAAACCGACAATGCTTGGCCGGCCGCGAAAGCACATGTGGTTCGCCCAGACGTCGCAATGCACGACCGACCCGTCCTTGCGCAGCACGGGCATGGTTTCCGCCCGGGCGGCGCGATCCGACACGATCCCGCGGAACTGCTCGTCGATCCACGAGGCGCTCTCCGCCGGGTGAAGATCGCCGACGGTCAATCGCAGAAGTTCGTCTTCCGGATAGCCCGTCAGACGGCACATCGCCGGATTGGTGCGGACGAACCGCCTCGTGCGCGCGTCGGCCACGAGGATTCCGTCGGCCACGCCGACGTAGACGGCGACAAGCTCGTCGTGGGCTTGTTGCCATCGCCGCTGGGCGTCCTCGTCGCCGGGCATGCCCGACGCCTCGCGAACCGCGCGGCGGCCCGCCGCGCCGAGCCGCGCGGCCAGGAGCCGCGGCTCGATCGGCTCGACCAGGACGTCGTCGGCCCCCGCCTCCAGTAGCGCGGCATGATCCGCGGCATCGGTCGAAGCGGTCACGGCCCAGACCTCGCCGCCAAGTAGCCGACGCGCCTCGCGCAATCGCTCGCGCCACGTCGGATCCGATCCGGCCGGGCCGTCGACGCCCAGGACCACGATCCGTCCACACGGGGCGCCGTCCGCCGGTTTGACCGCCGCCATATCGTCGGTAACGATCACGTCGTGTCCTTGACGGACCAGTTCAGCCTGGAGCGCGTCGGGGGCTTGCCGGTCGCTTTGGACGAGAAGGATTTCCATGTTCGCTATTTTGACGTATTCCGCCCCTCCCGCAAGAACACGCTCCCCGACGGGAGCGAACAGACAGCAGCGGCCTACATCGGCGATGGCGGCGCGTCGGCCGGCGGAACCGGCTCGGTTGGAACCGCCGACTCCGGCGTCACCGACTCCGGCGTCACCGACTCGCCCGGCGACGCGGGCTCGACCGGCGCGTCTTCCTCGGAGGGCATCGCCGATTCGGTTGGCGTCGCCGTCTCGGAAGCCGTGGAAGGCTCCGTGGGCGCCGCCGGCTCCGCGGGCGCCGGGGGTAGGCCGGGCGCGGCGGGTGGCTCGGGTTTCGCCGGCGTCAGGTCCGCCAGGAGCTTGGCGTCCTTCAGGGTTTGGCCAAGTTGGAAGAGGTAGCGCCGGCCGTTGACTTCCAGCTCGGCCGAGCGGTCCTGAACGCTCGCAACGCGGCCCCGGGCTTCCTTGAACTGGAATTCCTCGCCCGCGTACACCTTGGCGGTCTCGCCGGAAGTGCGCATCAAGAGCCACGCCTGCGGTCGGCCGTCCACCTTGCCCGTGCCCGTCAGCGTGAGAAATCCCGCGTGATTGAAGCCCGGCTTGGGCGGCGCCGGCGGGGGCGGTGGAGGATCGGGCGGCCGAGGCGGCGGGGGCGGCTGGTAGGCCGTGAACAACTTCCGTTCCGCGATCGAAGCCAGATAGGGCTCGACGCTGGACTCGGCCAGACGCGCGCCGGGCTGTTCGGTGAGCCGGTCGACCCGGTCGGCCTGGGGCAAACATAACGCCTCGATCGACAGGAAGACTTGCAGCTCCTCCGTATTGGCCCTGGGTGTGAGCGTGAGCCGCTGGATCTTGTGCAAATGGCCGGCCGAATAGAAGCGGTACAACAGCTCGGTCACCTGTTCGAGCGTGCCGCGTCCGTGGACCGTGAAGGGAAGGCGATCGTAAGTCTGGCCGAGCGGACGACGGTCGGCCGCCTCGACCTTCGGCTCGCGGAACTTGACGGCGGTCACCTGTTCCAAGAGCCAGTTCTGGTAGAGCGATCGGGCGGTTTGCGGGTCGCGCGGCAGCGAGCGGCGGTTCCATTCGCCGAGCTTCTTCTGGGCTTTGGTGGCGCGGGCGATTCGTTCTTCTTGATCGGCGACCTTTTCAGCCAATTGGTCGCATTGCGCCCGCTCGGCCGACGACGGACCGAGCAAGCCGGTGAACAGCAAGGGCACGACCACCATCGCCGTTAACGCTCCGGCGGCGAAAGCCAATCGTTTCTCTCGCTTGGAAAGGGCCATCAGGGCTCCTTCCGCTGAATGACGACCGAGGAGCGGAACCACAGCGTGTACGGTTTTTGCGAGCGGTCGTCCGACTTGTCGCGACCTTCCACGTTGTGGCGATCGTCGCGCAGATCGCGTTCCATGGCTTTGATCGCGTCGACCGATCGGATGAAACCCTGCAGATCGATCTGCCCGCCGGTCCGGTTGGGGCGGATCTGCAATTGGGTGAGCATGGCGTCTTCGGCGGGCGGCAGGTTGTCGCCGAGCCATCGCAGTTCATCGAGCCAGACAACGTCGTTGTCCACCCAATCCTGGACGTCCGCCGCGGCCCGCTGGATCCGATCGGCCTCGGCCACCTTGGGTTCCAGGGTGCGCAGTTCGCCGCTGAGCTGGCGGGTGCGGTCGATGAGATCCTGTTTTGCCCACCAGCCGTATCCGACGCCGCCGAGAAACAGCAGCGCCACGGCGAGCCCGGCAACCGCCAGGGCGTTGCGCCGGCCCTGGGGCTCGCGGCGACGCCGGGGGTGCAGGAAGTCGATCGCCGGCGCGGTCCGATCGAGTTCGTCCCACGCCATGCCCAAGAGGGCCGCAAACTGTCCGGCCTGCTCGGGCAGGGTCCGCCGGGCTTCGCCCGCAAGAGGGACGCGGGAAAGCGGATCGAACAATTCGACTGCGGTTCCCAATTCTTGTCGGAGTTGCGAGGCGGTCTCGCCGTGGCTCTCGCCCGCGGCAACTAGCACGATCGATTCGACCCGATGACCGCCCAACTGGTTCTGCACGGCGACCATCGTCCGGCGGATCTCGGCGGCCAGGGCCGCGCGGGCGTCCGCGTCGCCGGCGGGATCGGCCGGCAACCGCGCGGAGCGCAGGAAGAACTCCCGGCGGTCGAAAAGCACGGTCAGCTCGGCCTCCGCGCCCAGGAGATCGACCAGCAAGCAGACCTCCGCCCCGGCCGCCGCCTCGCCGCGGCGCCAGAGAGACGCCGTCGCGCAAGGGCGCAGAACGAGTCGTTGGGGCTTCAGTCCCGCGGCGTCCAGAATTCCTTGGATCTCGCCCACCCAAGCGGGGTCGGCCGCGGCCGCCAACACGTTCTGCGGCGGGTCGCCGCCCAGGGGGATGAAGTCCAACGGCCAGTCTTCCTTCAGGGCGTTGAACTCTTTGACGGCCTGGAAGCGGACCACGTCGGGCAACTCGTCGGCCGGACACGGGGGAACGGCCAATTGACGCAGCTCGACGTCGGCCCGGCCCGCGGCCACGAGCGTGTCCAACCGCCCGATCCCCCGGGCGGCCAGCGCCGCGGCAATCCGCCGCCCCACGTCGATCTGGCCTCCCTCGCCGCCGGGGGCGCCGGGCAGAAGCGACACGGTGAACGCCTGTTCGACGGTCATCCGCCCGCCGCGTCCGGAGGCGACGACCGCTCGGACCTCGACGTCGTTCCATTCAATCGCGAGAAGGCGAGGCATGCCGGCTCAACTCAGTAGGTCAGGCGCTCGCCCGACGGGATACCGCGACACGCTACCGGCGCCGCGCCCAGAAGAAACCGGCCATGGCCAGAGCGGACAGGAGCAACGCCGCGCTTGCCGGCTCGGGCACGACGGACCGCAGGGCCGTGAAGTCTTGCTGCTGCGTGCCCCCGCCGTAGACGTTGGGATCGCCAAACGAGCTGCTGGTGCCGTCGTTGAAGTCGGCGTTGGTGACGGAGATCGACGGATCAACTTCGAGCTTGCCAACTTCCTCGCTGTTGATGTTTCCGCCGCCCCAATCGGCGACGTCCTCGCCAATGGGACCGAAGACCGTCGTCGTCCCGTCAACGATCCGCAGTTCCCATTTGTCGTTGCCGACCGAAAACGCGCCGGCCGGGTCGCCCGCGACGTTGTTGACCGTGGTGACCAGCGAGCTGGGCAGGCCGGCCTCTTGGCGGCTGCTGACGTGGATCCACCAGTCGTCCGCGAAGGGGTTGTAGCTCGTGTCCGTGCTCAGATTGCGCTCGACGGGGTTGCCGTCCGGGTCCTCCGTGTTGACGATCTGCTTGTCGCTGATGGTGATGATCGTGCCCGAGCGGAGATCGGACCAAAGGGCCGCGTCGCCAAAGACAATCTTGCCTTGCGACTCGCCGTCGCCCACGCGGGTTGGATCCCAGACGGAGTTGCCGTTGCCGTCGCCGTCGTCTTCCAGCCACCAGAGTTCATAGCCGCGGATGTCGGCGTGATCGGCGACCACGACCAATTCGATCCAGTTATCGCCATTGCCCATGATGCGGCCGAGCCGTGTGTCGGCCTTGTCGGAATCGTCGCCATCGAGCCACTTGCTTCCCCCAACGCAGTTGTACTCGTTGAGGATGAGAACCGGCTCGGCCAAGGCGTTGGCGGAGGCCAAGACACCCAGGCAAACCAGCAAGGTCAGGGCGGCGGCGGAAATAGTGCGTTTCATGGTCGTGGCTCCTCAGGTTCTTCGTCGGTTCCGCGAGATACCCCGTTACGAACGTCCAAAGCCCCCTATACTGTTCACGATAACAAACCCACCGGCCAGCCGCAAACCGAATCGGGACAATCACCCCACTAAAGGGGCATATCTTACGGGCTTGACCGTCCCGGCGGTCACCACCTCGCCGGAAACGACAGCCACGACCACCGCCGGCGTGGCTCACGTGCCTTTTCTCTAGCCCAGGCGTTTACGCCTGCGGATCGAGAGGACCTTATGGATCGTTTTTTTGCGTGAAGTTCCCTTCAGGGGACGAAATCGTCGCAGAATCAACCTCATCGCCCCTGCAGGGGCTGATGAAAATGGGAATAGTATTTCGACCCGTGACCGCAGGCGTAAACGCCTGGGCTAGAGAAAAGGGATCCGTGGAGAATGGACGCCACGGACCGCGATTCCGGCTCCAGCGGATCTTGCAGGCACTGCCCGTTTCAGCTCAATCCCCCAGTGGCTTGACTTCGATGTTTTTGAAATACACTTTGCTCTTCGGATCGTGCGCCTGCAGGGCGAAGGTACCGTGGCCGATTTTGCGGCCTGGGCGGGACTTGGGCGGCTTGTAGTCGTCCGGCTCCGTGTAGTCGACGACGGTCTTGCCGTCCACCCGCACGACCACCCGCGTGCTCCGCACGGTGACGTGCAACCGGAACCACACGTCGTCCTTGGCGGGCGAGGTGGCCACGTCCTTCACGTCGAACAGCCCGCCGGTTCGCCGCGGGTCGGTGTGCGTCTGGTTCACCTGGACCTCGTAGCCTTGCTGGAGCGGGCTGGTGGGCTGGTACTTCGTGTGGAAGAAGATCCCGGAGTTCGACCCTGGCGTGGTCTTCACGTCGGCGCGGAGCTCGAAATCGCGGAAGTCGTGGTTTTCGACCGGTCCCATGTAGAACAGATGCGCCCGCTGGCGATGGGCGACAATCGCTCCGTCCTCCACGCAAAACGAATCGGGATTCTCCGCGGCCTTCCAGCCGTCGAGCGTCTTCCCGTCGAAGAGAGGAATCCAGCCGTCCTTGTTCGGTGGCGTGTCCGCGAGGGCTCTCGTGGCACAAAAGAAGAATAGGAGGCCCAGCGCGACGATCCATTGGATGTGTTTCATGGCGTTGACCATCAGGGTTGGCGAATGAGGTGGGACAAAGGGGGGAAACGGCCGGTTGGCTGGTGTGCCACTGGCTCTGCCAGTGCGTCCGTAGCCGTGTCCGACGGCACTGAGCCAGTGGCACACGTCGCGGGGCGTGGCTTTTCGGCGCCCCACCACGCCCTTCGCTTCGCTCGGAACGTGCCACCGAAGTATCGTGTATTGTAAGGCACGGACGCCGCGGAGGTAATGTACCCAAGCCCGCCGTCGTCCCCTCTCCCAAGGGGAAAGAAGGGCCAGGCAGTGGCCCCGAACCACGATGTGGGGTAAGACAGAATCCTGCCCCGCCGGGTAGAATAGACCAAGAGCGCCACGATCCCCGGCCGCCGTCGTCCTTCCGATCCCTCCCACCGCCTGCCATGACGTTGCGAAAAACGACTTGCGGATGGGCTTTGGTGGCAGGCATCGCGGCGGCTTGGCTGGGCGCGGGGCTCGGGGACAACGCGGCGGCGGGTGGCGACTGGCCCCTGTGGGGCTACGACGCGGGCCGCACGAACGCCTCGCCCCACGATCTGCCCGCGGCACTCCATCCCGAGTGGATCCGCGACTACCCCGCCCTCGAACCCGCCTGGGAGGACCCGGTCAACCAGGACCGGATGCCCTTCGACCGCGTTTACGAGCCCATTGTGGTGGGCACGACGCTCCTTTTCGGCTCCAACCGCAACGATCGGCTCACGGCGCTGGACACACGAACGGGCCGCGAGCGGTGGCGGTTTTACGCCGACGGCCCGATCCGTTTCCCGCCGGCGGCCGACGGCGATCGGGTCTTCTTCGTCAGCGACGATGGATTCTTGTATTGCGTGAGCGTGGCCACGGGCGAGCTGCTCTGGCGGCATCGCGGCGGACCGGACGGCCGGAAGGCGCTGGGCAATGGCCGGCTTTGCTCCGCATGGCCCGCCCGAGGCGGGCCCGTGGTTCGCGACGGCGTGGTGTATTTCGGCGCGAGCATTTGGCCGTTCATGGGCACGTTCGTCCAGGCGGTGGACGCGGCTTCGGGCAAGGTCCTTTGGAGCAACGAGGGGCTCGGCGCGGCGTACGTGGATCAGCCGCACAACGCGCCGTCGTTCGCCGGGCTGGCGCCGCAGGGCGCGCTGGCCGCCACGGCCGACCGCCTGATCGTGCCCGGCGGACGCTCCGTGCCCGCGTGCCTCGATCGCCGCACCGGCGCGTTGCTCTATTACCACCTGGCCGGCAGCCCCGGGGCCAACCGGAAGCTGGAGGGCGGCTCGCAGGTGGCCGTCGCGGACAAGCACTTTTTCAACCACCGCGGGCTGAACACGGCCCTGTACGACCTGGCCACCGGCAAGATGATCGTCATGTGGCCCGGCACGGTCCATCCCGTTTTGACGGACGACGTTTGTTACCTGTCGGGCAAGCCGGTTGTAGCGCATTCGCTGGGCAAACCGCCTCGCGAATTGTGGCGGGCCGACGTGGACGCCCGCGGGGCCCTCCTCCGCGCGGGCAATCGCCTTTACGCCGGCGGCAAGGGCCGGATCACCGCGATGGAATTGGCCAAGGAAGGGCCGCCGCGCGTGGTTTGGACGCACGACGTCCAGGGCACGGTCGCGCGGCTCGTGGCGGCCGACGATCGGCTCTTCGCCGTGACGGAAGAAGGCCAATTCCATGCCTTTGGACCGGAGAAGCCGGACCAAGATGTAGCACGGCCGCCCTCGGCCGTGACGAACACGCGCGAGGCGGCCCCAGTGGATCCCGAGCCCGCCGCCTTGGTCGAGGCGATGCTGGCCTCGACGACGATCGGCAAGGGGTATTGCTTTGTGTTCGGCGCGAGCGACGAAATACTCGTCGAGGCGCTTGCCCGGCGGGAGGCGCTGCGCGTGATCGCCGTGGACCCGGACGCCGAGCGGGTCGCGCGGCTGCGGCGTCGGCTGGACGACGCGGGCCTGTACGGCGCGTGGGCGAGCGTTCACGTCGGCGAGCCCTCGACATTTGGCGCGCCGCCCTATTTGGCCGCGCTGGCCGTCTGCGACGCGCCCGAGGCCATTGCCGACGCGGATCTGGCCGAGCGGCTCCGGCACGTGTTCCACTCGTTGCGCCCGTACGGCGGCGTGGCGTGGCTCCGCGCGACGGACGACGAGCAACGCGACGCCTTGCGGGGCGCCGTCGAGCAAGCCCGGCTCGAGCGGGCAAGCGTCGAATCGCGGGACGGATTCGTGCTATTGCGGCGAGACGGCCCGTTGGCCGGGGCCGGCGCGTGGACGCACCAGAACGGCAACGTCGCCAACACCGCCAAGTCGGACGACCGGCGGGTGCGGCTGCCGCTGGGTCTCTTGTGGTTCGGCGGAAACCAGCACAAGGACATTCTACCCCGCCACGGTCACGCTCCGCCCGAGCAAGTGATCGGCGGCCGGGCGTTTCTCCAGGGCACCCACTCGCTCACCGCGCGGGACGTGTACACCGGCGTGGAACTCTGGCAGCGGCGGTTCGACGATCTGGGCACCGCCGGCGTCTACTTCGACAAGACGTACGACCCCAACCCCTTGGCCACGAGCTACAACCAAGTGCACATTCCCGGGGCCAACGCCCGCGGAACCAACGTCGTCGCCGCCATCGACGCCGTCTACCTGATTGTGAAGGACGAGTGCCTCGCGCTCGACCCGGCGACGGGCGAAACGCTTCGGACCTTTTCGCTGCCGGAGGAGGGCGACAAAGAGAAACCCGATTGGGGATACCTCGGCGTGTACGACGACCTGCTGCTGGCCGGAGCCGGTCTCGTGCCGTTCTCCAAGCAGCTTTCGGTTCAGACCGGCCGGTGGGACAACTACGACCACACCTCCAGCCGCCGCATCGTGGTGATGAACCGGCACACGGGCAAGGTTCTTTGGGATCGCGCGGCGAAGCTCGGGTTCCGGCACAACGCGATCGCGGCTGGGGCGGGCAAGCTCTTTCTGATCGACAGCCTGCCGGAGAAGGTGCTCCACACCCTGGCCCGGCGGGGCAAGGCGCCCCGCGACAAGCCCATCCTTCTCGCCTTGGACATCCGATCCGGCGAAACCCTCTGGAGCGACCGGAAGGACATTTTCGGCACGTGGCTAGGCTACTCGATCGAGCACGACATCCTGCTCGAGGGAGGGCGGCTTTCGGCCGACATGCTTCAGGGCGAGCCGACCTCGCCGCTGGTGGCCCGGCGCGGCGCGGACGGCAACCCGCTGTGGAAATCCCCGCTCAACCACGGCGGGCCCTGCATGTTGCACGGACGGACGGTGTACTTCAACGCCGTGCGCGGCGAAGGCGCGGCCGCCGATCTTTTGACCGGGCAGCCCAAGACGCGGGTGCATCCACTGACGGGCCGCGTTCTGCCTTGGGACTACCATCGCCGCTACGGCTGCAACGCGGTGATCGCCGGCGAACACATGCTGACGTTTCGCAGCGGCGCGGCGGGGTTCTTCGACCTGGACAACGACGGGGGCACGGGCAACTTCGGCGGGTTCAAGTCGAGCTGCACCTCGAATCTCATCGCGGCCGACGGCGTGCTCAACGCGCCCGACTATACGCGGACCTGCACCTGCGCCTATCAGAACCAGACGTCGCTTGCCCTCGTGCACATGCCGGACGCGGAGATTTGGACGTTCAACCAATACCCGGCCGCGGAAACGTGGCCCGCCCGAGTCCAGAGGCTCGGTATCAACTTCGGCGCGCCGGGCGACCGCCGCGAGCCGGACGGCGCGCTGTGGCTCGACTGGCCCAGCGTCGGCGGCCCCTCGCCCGACGTGCCGCTGCGCGTCGAGCCGACGCCGCGCCTGTTCTTCCACCATTCGCTCCGATTTGCCGGCGGCCAGGGACCGGCTTGGGTGGCCGCCTCCGGCCTCGAAGGCGAGGCAACCATCGCGGTCGATCTCCTGCTGGACGAGTCGTCCACCGCCAAAAAGAATGCGCCCGGCGGCTCGTCCGCCAACGCGGAGGTTGTACCCGTCAGCGTGGCCGAGGGCGTCGAGAAACCTCGGACTCGGCAAGGCGAACCGCCCACGACGGCCGCGGCAACGTACACGGTCGAGCTCTTCTTCGCCGAACCACTGGCCGAGTCGCCGCCGGAAGGCCGCGTGTTCGACGTATTGTTGCAGGGCAAGAAAGCGCTCGCCGCCTTCGATCCGGCGGGCGAGGCTGGCGGCGCCCGTCGCGGCGTCGCGCGGACGTTTCCCGGCGTGGCCGTCGACCGGCAGTTGGTCGTCACGCTCGCGCCCGTCGCCGGGCGTCCTCCCGTGCTCTGCGGCCTGAAGGTCACGCTCGAGCCGCCGGAACCAGAGTGACCGCGGGCGGCAGACTCCTGGCTTGTCCAACAGCGGAATACGCACCGGGCAGCGCGCCATTCTGAACGCAGGCGTCATTCCAAACGCAGCGAGAATCTCCTTGGTCTCGCAGCCCCCTCCCACATGGTTCAACACGAGACATCCCCTTACAGCAGGGCATAGTGTCGGTGGACCTCGCTAACTAGAGGGGGCAGGGGAAAACCCCAGTCACATCGAGCACAATTCAGTTGACAACATCGCCGGCCGCCCCTTAGAGTGAGCGATGTCTTCTCGAGGGCATTGCGCGTGGGGTGATTACCCCTGAGGGTACCGTCGGATCGGGGGCGTGGCTGGCAATAGCGGTTTTCTTTTCGGATGGGCAGGGTTCGAGGCACCTTGGGTTTGCCGGCGTCGGCCGGCGCGTCGTTGCGTTCTCATCACGGGTGCTGCAAAAGGAGAGCAAGTCATGAGAGGTTTGTTGAAGGTGGGTTTGGCCTTGGCGGCCGTGTTGGTGCTGGTCGCGTCGGTCAATGCCGGCCCGATCCGCGTGGACAATTTCACCGCGACGATGACGCCGGACGGCGTGGTCACCGGCGAGGGGACGGGCTGGGACAACGGGCGGTTCGTCCGCTACGAGTCCGGCTGGTACAATCAATGGTTCTACAACGATCCGCCGCGGCGCGATCGGTGGAAGTGGATCACCTACGACATCACGGTCGCCCCAGTCATTCCCGATCCCGATCGCATCATCGAAATCGCCATCAACTGGAGCACCATGCAGTGGCCGGAGAATCCCACGTTGCCGCCGGTCGACGTCTCGCTTGCCGAGGAGGATATGTACATCGTGCGGTATCCGATCTTCACCGGCACGGTCGTCGACACCTTGACGCTCGACTCCCAACTGCTTGAGACCGAGGGCGTAATCCTCCTCCCCTTCAATCCGGAATGGGTCTCGATCGACATCCGCCAGGTGAGCCCCGGCAACGTCGCGGCTGCCCAGTTGACCATCACGGGCGTCATCACGCATCAGTGCGTGCCCGAGCCGTCCACGCTGGCCCTGTTGGCCCTGGGCGGCCTGGCGCTCGTGCTGGCGCGGAAGTTCCGCTAGGACGATCCCTATAGCCTCACGGGCTTCCCAAGATGCTCCCCGGCCCGCGTTTCCCTCGTGGAAAGGCGGGCCGCGGCGATTTCTTGGGTCGCCGCGCGGAACGGGATGGCCGATCTCTTCGCCTCCGGGACGCCGCTCTTGACCAATCCCGTTCCATTTGTTAGTATATTAGTGGAGACTAATATATGGCGTGCGCGACGCGCGATCTGGCGCGGATTCTCAAGGTCCTGGCCGTCGAGACGCGGCTAAGAATGATGCGGGCGCTCAAGGGGCGTTCGCTCTGCGTGGGCGCGCTGGCTTCGCATCTCGACGTGACCCAGGGGGCGGTGTCGCAGCATCTGCGGGTGATGCGGGACGCGGGTCTGGTGATCGACGAGAAACGCGGCTACCACGTGCATTACCGCTTGAATGAGAAGACCCTAAACAAATGGCGCAAGCAGATTGACGAGCTTCTCTGCCTGCGTCCAGCCGCGAACCGCCGCCCAAGGCGCGAGAGTGGAGACCGTGAAGACTGAATACAATCACAGGCAATCCGCCGCGACGAACAGGCTTGCGGACCGGGTGCGGAGATGGATCTGGAGGACCGCAAAACTGGCCGCGATTGCCGCCGTGGCTGGCGGGGCCGTCTACTGGGCGAGGTTCGCCCCCGTCCCGGTCGCGGAGCATCGCGTCGAGCGGGGGGAAATCGTCGCCGAGGTGATGGGCACGGGCACGCTCGAAGCCCATTTCAAATCCACGATCAGTCCGCGCATCGCGGGTCGAATCCAGGAGGTCTTGGCGGACATCGGCGATTCGGTGACGGCGGGCGAGGCGCTGGTCCGGCTCGACGACGTCGAGCTGAAACCGCAGGTCGAAATGGCGCAAGCGTCGGTGGACGTCGCGAAGGCCACCTTCGATCGATTGGAGGCGGACCGCAGCCAGGCATTGGCCGTCCTGGAGCAGACCGCCGCGGAACACCGACGGGCGCTGGTCCTGCTGCCGAAGAGCGCCATCAGCAAATCCGACGCGGACAAGGCCACCGCCGAGTGGAAGACCGCGCAGGCCGGCGTCACCCGGACGGAAGCCGCGCTGGTTGAAGCCAAAAAACAATTGCTCGCCGCGGAGAAAAACCTCGCTTTCCGCAAGGCGCTCTTGGACGACACGGCCGTCGTCGCGCCCTTCGACGGCTTGATCGTCCAACGGCAACGCGATCCCGGCGATGTTGCCGTCCCGGGCAGCGCCATATTGAGCCTCATTTCGACCGAGGAACTATGGATCACCGCCTGGGTCGATGAGACGGAGATGTCTCGCGTCGCCGTCGGGCAACCGGCGCGGGTCGTCTTTCGCTCGGAACCGGAGAAGACCTATCGCGGAGAGGTGGCGCGGCTGGGCCGCCAGGCGGACCGCGAGACGCGGGAGTATGTGGTGGATGTTCGCGTGCTGGAGTTGCCCAAGAACTGGGCCGTCGGCCAGCGCGCGGAAGTCTTCATCGAGACGGCCCGCAAGAAGGGAGTGACCGTTCTTCCAACCAGACACGTCCTCTGGCGCGACGGAGAACCGGGAGTGCTCGTCCATCGGGACGGGCGCGCCGCGTGGCGCGGCCTGAGGCTCGGCCCGAGCGGAAAGGAATCGGTCGAGGTCGTGACCGGCCTGGAGCCCGGCGATCGCGTGATCGTGCCCGCCGACGGCAAGAGCGCGGCCATCGAAGGGCGGAGGGTGTCTTCGCCATGAACCTTGCCGTCAAGGACATTCAGCACAACCTCGGCCGCTTCGCCCTGACCGTCCTCGGCATCGGGATGCTCTTGATGATCGTCATGGGCATGGGAGGCATCTATCGCGGCCTGGTCGAGGACGCCACGCTGCTGCTCGAGCGGATCGGCGGCGATCTGTGGGTGGTTCAACGCGACACGCGCGGTCCCTTTGCCGAGATCTCGCGCGTGCCGAGGACGCTCGCCCATCGGTTGCTGGCCGTGCCCGGCGTGCAATCGGCCCGGGAATTCGTCTTCCACACGATCCAGCGGCAGCACGAAGGCCGCCCCTTGCGGATGTCCGTCCTGGGGCTAAGCTGGCCGCAAGACAAGGGTCAGTGGCTGCCGCTTGTCGCCGGCCGGCCCCTGGCCCAGAACCATTTTGAACTTATCGCCGACAAAACGTTGGGATTGCGGCTGCACGAGCGAATCCAATTGGGCAAGGAGACGTACACGGTCGTCGGCGTCACCAGCGGCATGGCCAGCACCGCCGGCGACGGGATGATCTTCGTCACCGTTTGGGACGCGCAGGTGATCCAGTTCGACGCGCCCGGCGAAGCCATACGGTTGGAGCGGGCGGCGCGGGAACACCGTAGCCGAACGGAAGACATCTTCCTCCATCAGCCCCTGCTTGCGGAGCAACTTGCGCGCCCCACGGCGGATCTGCCGGCCGCGGCCTCGCCCGAGCTTAGCGCCGTGGTGGTTCGGATCGCTCCCGGGGCGAACCAGGAGAAGGTGGCGTCCACCATTGCCTCCTGGAGCGACGTCTCGGTCTTTACGAAGGCGGGCCAGGGGGAACTCCTCCTGAAGGGCATGGTGGACAAGTCCCGAAGACAGTTGGGCATGTTCCGGACGCTCCTGACGATCATCGCCGCCGTCGTCATGTCGTTGATTCTCTACACCCTGACGCTCGACAAGCTGCATTCCATTGCTCTATTGAAACTGATCGGCGCTCCCAACCGGACCATCCTCGGCATGATCCTCCAGCAGGCGATCGTCCTGGGCGCGGTCGGTTACGGAATTGCGTACCTCGTGGGCCAGAAGGTCTTTCCACACTTTCCCCGGCGCGTGGTGCTGACAAACGAAGACCTGCTGCGCCTGGCAATCATCGTCCTGGGCATATCGGTGATTTCCAGTGTACTGGGAATCTGGAAAGCGATGCGCGCCGCGCCGAACGACGCGTTGATGGGATGATGTGGGCCCTTCCCTCGCGGAGCGCGCGATGAACGACGACGTTCTGGCCATTGAAACCCGAGGCATTTCAAAGACCTACGGCGCCGGCCACACCGAAGTGGTCGCCCTGTGCGACGCTTCGGTCGCGATTCCTCGCGGTCGAACCGTGGCGCTCCTCGGACCGAGCGGCGCCGGGAAGTCGACGTTTCTCATGGCCGTCGGGCTCATCAATCCGCCCACCACCGGACAAATCGCCATCGGCGGCGTGCCGGTTCTCGACGGCCCGGTCGCCCTGGTGAATCTACGGCGATTCCGTCGGAAGCACATCGGCTACGTCTTCCAAAAATCGAATTTGATTCCCTTCCTCTCCGCGCGGGAGAACGTTCAGGTCGCCCTGGAGCTGAACGGCGCCCCGGCGCGCCAGGCGCGGCGTCGGGCCATGGAACTGCTCGACGAGCTTGGCGTGGCCCCGCGCGCCGAGAACACGCCCGCCATGCTCTCCGGAGGAGAGCAGCAACGGGTGGCGATCGCGCGGGCCTTGGCCAATCGGCCAAGCGTGATCCTGGCGGACGAACCGACCGCCGCGTTGGACAGCCATCGCGGCCGACAGGTGATGGAGCTCTTTCGGGACGTGGCGCATCGGCACGGAGCCGCCGCGATTGTGGTGACCCACGACCACCGCACGTTGGAGGTCTTCGACGCGATCTATCAGATGGAGGACGGGACGATTACCGGTGGGCTCGCCCTCCCGACCGACGCCTACTCTTCCCCGTAGCTCAGCCGGCGGAGGTTCTGAAGAAAGCTGGTGGTGACGGCCAGGAAGACGTCGCGCAACTGGGCGAAGTCGCGGTCCTCGGCCTGGAAGAAGATCGTGTACGTGGCTCGTTCCGCTCGGAGTGTCCGCACACAGGCGGTGCTGGTCAGATCGAGGAAGAAGAAATTCAAGTCGAATCCGGTCAGCTCTTGACCGGCAATTGTTTCCGTTGCCTCCTCGGCTTCCAGGCTGTCGTACTCCTGCCGCATGGCCTCGACGGCGGCGCTGGCCAACCCGGCGGGATTGGCCGACCGCGGGTGGATCGAGAGGGTCCAGAACGCCCCGGTCGGGCTGCTGAGCGTCACCGAGCGGCAGCCGGCCAGGGCCACCTCTTCGGAGAGCGACCAGTTCTCCGGGTAGAGAAAGCTGATGCCCAGGTTGTCGAATTGGGCAGGCATGGCGGGCTTTCTTGCGGGAAAACGACGTCGCGGTCCCCCCTATTCTAGCAGGTTGGCCCGACCGGGAAAATGGGCTTGGTCCCGGCCGGGCCGCTTTGATACCATACCTGCCCAATCCGCGCGGGGGGCGCGGTCTTCCCCGACATTCCGGAACCAGAACGTGCCAAACTCCGTCGGGACAACCCGGCGTACGCTGCCCGGGCAGGCAACGTGCCTGATTGGGGCGATTCTTCTTGCCACGTGGTCGGGCTGTCGGCTGCCGTTTCACGAGGGGCCCGTGCCCAAGGCCCTGGCCGCCAGCCGCGAACTCTCCCGGCTGGGCATGACCGCCATCGAAGCGGACAAATGGTCCCAAGCCGAAGAGCTTCTCGCCAAGGCGGTCAAGACCTGCCCCGAGGACGCCGACGCCCGCCGCTACTACGCCGAGGCCCTATGGCACGAAGGCAAACGGGACAAGGCCATCGTCCAGCTTGAGCGGGCCGCGCAACGACCCGGCGCCGATGCCCTGCCGCACGTCCGCCTGGCCGAGATGCAGTTGGCCATGGGCAAGGCCGACGCGGCCGCCGCGCGCGTGGAAATGGCACTGGATCAAGATCCGAAGCTGGCCGCGGCCTGGACGGTGCGCGGGCGGATCCTGGCCGCCACGGGGCGGATGCAGCCCGCGCTGGCCGACTACCACCGCGCGCTGGCCCATGCCCCCAACGACCGGCAACTCCTCTGGGAAACCGCCGAGCTCTACCGCCAGCTCGATCGACCTCAGAAGGCCCTGGCCATGTTGCACAGCCTGGCCGAGACGTACTCACCCGGCGAAGAGCCGCAGGGCCTGGTCCGCGCCGAGGGTCTGGCGTACGCGGCGCTGGGACGCCACGCCGAAGCCGCCGACCGCTTCCGCCGCGCCCTGGCGCGCAACGAACCCACCGCGGAACTGTACTATCTCTTGGCCCAAGCCGAAGCGCGCCGGGGCCAGACGGTCGAAGCGGCCGCCGCCGCCCGGCATGCGCTGGCCCTTGCGCCCGACCACCCGCCCAGCCGCGCGCTTCTCGAGCAGCTCGCCCTCACTCCCAGCCCCACGCGCCGGTAGATCTGGTCAAGGGAACAAACCTCGCGTCGCGGGGGAGCCTCGCCCTCCCGAATTCCCAAACGGCCTCGGTTCGGCTATCGGTGCGCCGAAAGCACAAGAGGGGCTGGACGACGACCTCTTGCCGATCGTGCGGGCGAGATACTGGGGCACCCCGGGGGCTCCTTGTCCTGTAATGGGGCTTAGTGAGCCAAATAGACCCCTGGCAACATGGTTGCCAGGGGTCTTTCGAAAGGGCTGTGAACCCTATCCGGCAAGGACGGATAGGGCGTCGTTCACTTGACCTCGAATTCGTAAGTCTTGACGGTCGGCGGATTGTTGAGGAAGGTGGTAGTGATTTTCACTGTCACCGTCCCCTTTCCGGTCGGCTTGATTACGAACTCCACCCTCTCCATGCCGATCAGAACGTGGCCGTCCTTTACGGTGAGGACCGAGTTTTCGGCTGCGACCTTTGCCGGGCCGTCAACCTGGGCGACAATCTTCGATCCCGCGACGCTCTTTGCGGTGAGGCGGACAATTTGCCGCGGCTCAACCGTGAACGGTTTGGCATCTTGAGAAACGACTACCACCCGTCGAGCCGCTCGGGCCTCGGGGGCTTTGCCTTCATCTGCGTCGTTCGCGACGAAAGCCAGGGTCGGGGCAGCGACAGCCAGTGCCGCAACAAATTGGAACAGAGACATTACATCTCCTCCTGGCGGACTATCGGCTCCGCAGCCGCCGCCGGCCTTTGGAATTGAAAAGTCCGCGAGAAGAGCTATACTTGATAGCTGGCAGGCGGGTCTTCTCGCCGGGCCATAGGAAGCCGGTTCACAGCAGGTCAGCGAAACTCGCCTGTGAGCCGGCTCTTTTTTTGGTTCGGACTCTCCTGTTCTACGGAGCACCTACGCAAATAGCGATGGTGGCGGCGATGTCATCCACGCTTGCCGCCACTAGCACGCCACGTCGTCTCACAAATCTTCTCTCCGAAACTGACTTTACCTGGAAAGCGTCCGCCCCCGACTCCTTGGATAAACCGTTTGTCGAACTGGGTACTAAGTGGACAAACCAAGGCCAGTTCGCGTATGCGGCCTTCCAATCCGTAACGGGCACTACGATTCTTAGCGGAAGTCGCCCGATCACGTCTTCGCTGATTACGATGGCCGGTCGCGTCTTTCCGATCTCCGCACCTTGCGGAGGGTCGAAATCGACATCCCAAACCTCACCTCTTTTTGGTGCTGGAGTCTTCGACATGGAGGTCATCTTCTCCGAAGGCATCGAAATCCGTCAGGTCCGAGTTGGTCCGGTATTCCTTCTCGGCCTGCAGCGCTGCGGTGGCAAGTATCGCAGTGCGCTCACATCGCGGTAATCGCAGCAATTCGGTTGGCGACAAAGTGGATTCTCCCATCTTGTGGACGACAGCGATTGAGTCGGCGCCAGACTCAGGACACATCCGATTCGCGTCGTCGAGGCTGACGATCCCTTCGGAAACGGCACGCCTGACCATCTGCATGAGCCGCTTCGGCTTCTCGCGACCGTGGTAGTCGTAGCGGTCCGGCTCTCTCTGCCGGCAACCTCGCTTACTGAACTCGATACACAGTGATCTGTAGACGCTGCCCGAGATGATCTCCAGGTCCTTGGCGCGCCGAATCCATGCCTGCATGCTCAGGCCGTATTTCTGCTTCAATACCCCCAGTTCGACGAAATCAAGGTGGCGTCGCTTCTCTCCAAGCTCTTCCTTTGCGACCTTCTCCGGAACCAGCAACGCCGCGGCGAATCGATGGGCAATGGACTCCCGCTCCTTTTCGGAAAGCCGAGGCGGACAAGCGGTGAAGATATGCCCGAGTTCATGAGCAACATTGTAGCGGCACCGGTCCATTTGGGTGCCGGGATTCACCACAATCACCGGTCGCCCATCGGCTTTTCCCGACAAGCCATCGAATTGTATTCCCGACTCGACGTATTCCACAACGAAGCCGCCCTTGTCTTCGACCGTTTCCACGAGACTATCAATCGGAGCATCTCCGAGTTCCCATGCGCCTCGAAGTCTCCGCGAAGCGGCTTCCGCGTCCTCTGGCGACCGAACTTCCATGGGTTTTGGGAAGAACGGCTTTTGCCTGGGGTAGAGTGTTGCCTGAAGCCATGCTTGATGCTCCACGACCTTCTCCGCATAAGCCTTGATCTGTTCCTGTTTGCTTTTCGACAGCTTGGTCTGTTTTCGGAACGCAAGCCAATTCGTGGTCAGTGTTGGCTCGGAAAAGAAGTAGCTCGGTTTTACGCCGAGTGCCCTTCCCAACAAGATCAACAACGTTTGTTTCGGTTCGCTTTTCCTCTTTTCGTATTTTGACAAGGCGGCCTTAGTGATCGGATGCCCGGCGCTTGCCAAACGCTGGACCACCTCGTCCTGTGTCATCCCCGCGGCGAGTCTGGCTTGTCTGATTCGGTCGGCAATCACGCGAATACCCTCCTTCCCCGCCTGTTGACTAATTGTGCTCGTGAATAGTATTTCGTCAACGTTGACAATACTACCATTCATCGGTGGTTTTGTCAACAGCATTTGGCGGCGTTGGTCGATCGCGGCACGAAAGACGCCCGCTGCCTTGCGCTCTCCGCACAAGGTGTAGTCTAGGGCTCGTTGCCAAAGAACCACCCAATGGGGTGGGCCAAAGGGGTCGGCAGTCCTTGGTCTGATGGCACAAAAAAAGCACTCACGGCAACTACCGTAAGTGCTTATGTAACAAGAAGTGCGGGAAACAGGACTTGAACCTGCACGGGCGTTGTATGCCCACTAGGCCCTCAACCTAGCGCGTCTGCCAATTCCGCCATTCCCGCGGGAGTTGGGCTCGGGCAAGCCGAACATCTTAGTCTAGTCGGTCGGGCGGGGGCGTCAAGCGGACAGACGCTTCACCACGAGAACCACCCGATCGGATGTGTCGGGGGTCACTGCGTGGGCTTCGAGGCGGTCGCGGGCCAGGGCGACGAGGGCTTCGGCGGATAGGTCGGCTTGGGCCGACAGGGGGACGCCCAGGCCGGCCTCGCCCAGGGGACGGCCGGCGTGGTCGCGGGCATCGGCAACGCCGTCGCTGAAGACCACCAGCGACTCGCCCGGGGCCAGGTCGTAGTGCTGCGGGTGGTAGTGGGGCTCGGGGCCGGCGCCGGCCGGTTCGGTGGGCTGGCTGAGCGATTCCCACGAGCCCGCGCGGACGACGATCGCGCCGAGCTGGCCCGCCGTGCCGAGGTGGACGCGGCCGGAGGCGGTTTCGATCATCGCGGCAAACAGGTTGGCCGCCTGGTCGCCCGCCGAGCCAGTCCAGAGCGTGAAGCTGACGTGTTTGAGCAGCCGGGCCGGGTCGCGCTGGTAGGGGGCGTGGCTCCGGACGGCGGTTTTTACGGCGGCGGCCGTGAGTGCCGCTTGCACGCCTTGCTCGGGGGCGTCGCCCAGCGCGGCGACCATCAGCCCGTCGGGCAGCGAGAACCAATCGAAGAACGCGCCGCCGATGCCGTGCGTCTGGGCGGCCCAGCCGGCGGCGTCCCAGCCGTCCAGCAGGGGCGCGATCGACGGCAGCCCTCCGCGTTGGAGTCGGCCCGCGGCGGCCACCTGGCGCTTGAGCGCCGCGCCGTCGAGCCCTTCGCGCAGGAGCATTTCGCGCTCGAGATCGGCGGCCAGCCGGCCGGCGACGACTTCGATCATGTTGGTTTGCTGGTCGTTGAAATCGCGCTTTTTCCGGCAGAAGACCCAAAGCGTGCCGAGGATCGTGGTCGAGGTGGCCACGGGGACGCAAACGGCCGAGGCGAAGCGTTCGGGCACGCTCCAGTAGCGCATCATCTTGGCGTTTTCCAGGACGACGGCGTGGCCCAAAAGGGCTTCGAGGTCGGCCAGGGCGCCTTTGAGGGGCCGGGCGGGCTGGGTGAGGCGGGTGCGGGGCAGGCCCCAGCAGGAACGCATCTTCAGCTCGCTCGTGCCTTCGTCGAGCAGGTAGAGCGCGGCCGCGTGGGCGCCGACGGCTTCGGTTCCGCCTTTGAGCACGGCTTCGAGCCGCGCGGCCAGATGCGAGGCTTCGTCCCGCGCGGGCACGAGCGGCACGCCGGCCGCCAGTTCCGCCTCGCGCTTCCAGAGCTCGCGCTGCGTGGCTAGAAGTTCGTCGAGCACGCCGCCGATCGCCCGGGCGAGCGACCGGGCCGATTCCGTGTCGACCGGCGGTCGGGCCACTTCCGGATTCAAGTCCGCCACGTCGAGACCGAGGTGTCCAGGAGTCACTCCGACGCCCGGGTTGGCCGGGGTGGACCACGTCAGGCTCGCGGGCGGACTTGATTCCGGCGCGGATTCGTATCGAAGCGACCAGCCGGTCGCCTCGCGGAACGCGCGAACGACTTCTTCGAGGCTATGGATGCCTTCCAGTTCGGGTCGCACCACCTCGGGAGTCCGCTCGGTGAAGACCTTCAAGTAGTTGGCGGGCGACTTGACCACGGGGACCTCAGTTATTGCCTTATCGACGGGCAGGGATGCTTAGGAAACGAGCAGAGCGGCCAGGATGCCGTGCTCGGCCGGCGTGGCAAGTCTGCGTATATTCCGCAGTTTCGCCAGCCGGCACAATTTAACATCGGCTGGGGTCGCTTGGGGACGTTAACCTGAAAAGGTCGGGGCGAATTTCGCGGGGTGGCTCGAAGGCAAACGTGCGCGGTGAGCACCCCACAATCGAGTGGCGTCGGCTGCGGGAACGTGTTGGAAATGGGGCGCCTCTGCTGGACAAACCCCTGTGGCACACCCGCCCTCGGCTGTGCTAGGCAGTTTTCACAGCCGAGGGCGGCTGTGCCACGGGGTGCGCCCACCGCCTGGTCAAGGGGACGCGGAGGGATTACAAGAAAGGGGGGCAGAGCAATGATCGTGCCGACGTTTTGTGTTGCGAAGCCGCAAGCGGCTCATTGACCCCCGCGATTACAGGCCCCAACCATGATTCGACTTATCCGCACGGCGCCGGCGAAGTGGGAGTATCCGAAGTACGAGCGGGGCGAGCCGGTCGCGCTGTTCGTGCCGTGTTACGTGGACCAGTTCTTTCCCGCGGCAGCCCAGGCCACGGTCGAGCTCTTGCGCCGGCAGGGCGTGCCCGTGGTGTTTCCGAAGGAGCAGACGTGTTGCGGGCAGCCGGCGTTCAACTCCGGTTATTGGGACGAAGCGCGGCGGGTGGTGCGGCACTTCTGCGACACGTTCGAGCCGTATCGCTGGATCGTTGGTCCGTCGGGCTCGTGCACGGCGATGTGCCGCGTGTTCTTCGAGCAGGTGGATCCCGACCCTCGAATTATCGAGATTGGCCGGCGGGTGTTCGAGCTGACGGAGTTTCTGGTCGAGGTGCTGGGCGTGACGGATACGGGCGCGAGCTACCCGCGGAAAGTCGCCCTGCACATCGGCTGCCACACGCGGCGCGAGCTGGGCGTGGCGGAGCCGCCGCTTGCGCTTCTGAAGAGCGTTCGGGGGCTGGAGTATTGCGAGCTGCCCGAGGCGATCGAATGTTGCGGGTTTGGGGGCACGTTTAGCGTGAAGATGCCGGGCACGTCGCTGGCGATGGGGCGGACGAAGGCGCGGAACGTGGCGGCCAGCGGCGCCGACGTGCTGGTGTCGCCCGACAGCAGTTGTTTGATGCATATCGCCGGGATCCTGAATCGCGATCCGGCGACGCGGCACATCGAGACGAAGCACATCGCGGAGGTTCTCGTCGCCGAGGGCAAGTGACTCCCCTCGCCCGCTTGCGGGAGAGGGGCCGGGGGTGAGGGGACCGTTCGCGGGAGACTGTCCCGTTTTTCGCGGCTGGGTGGCGTCGAGGAAGGAATAAGGGATAGCTCGCGCGGAGACGCGAAGGCGCGGAGTGAGGACGTTCTCCGCGCCTTCGCGTCTCCGCGCGAGTTTTCGGAATCCAAGAGAGAGGTAAATTCGCCGCGAAAAAGGGGACTGTCCCCCTCCGGCCACAGGGAGTCAAGCGAAACGCGTTACTGCCAAGCGCAGCGCCGAATCTCACGGCGGATCCTTCGCTGCGCTCAGGATGACGACTCAGTTCAGGATGACCGTTGCGCGCAGCGTGACAAGGGAAACCGATACGATGTCCACACAACACAACTCATTGGCCGGGGCGGAGTTTCTCAAGCGCGAGACGGCGGGGCTGGCCGAGCCGGCGGGCTCGAGGGCGCTGGGCGAGGCCACCGAGCGGTCCGCCCGGCAGATCCGCGAGCTGGCCGCCGGCATTCCCCAATGGCAAGACTGGCGCGAGGCCGCGCACGCGGTGAAGCAGTACGTGCTGGCCAACTTGGACCGGCTCTTGGTCGAGTTCGAGCGGAATTTGACCGCGCGGGGCGTTACGGTGCTTTGGGCGGAAGACGCCCGCGAGGCCAACCGGCTCGTGCTCGAGCTGGCCCGCGAGCACAAGGTCAAAAACGTCGTCAAGTCGAAGACGATGGTCAGCGAGGAGATGGAGCTGAACCACGCCCTTGCGGCGGAGGGCATTCGGGCGGTCGAGACGGACCTGGGCGAGTACCTCGTGCAGTTGGCCGGCCAGCGGCCCGTCCATATTGTTACGCCCGCATTGCACCTCTCCGCGGCCGACTGCGGGCGGCTGTTCGCCGAGAAGCTCGGCGAGCCCTTCACCGCGGAGCACCAGGCCCTGACCGACATCGCCCGGCGACACCTGCGCGAAGAGTACCTCAAGGCCGACATGGGCATCTCGGGCGTGAATTTCGGCATCGCCGAGACGGGCACGCTCGTCGTGGTCGAAAACGAAGGCAACGCGGGCCTGTCCACCTCGGCGCCGCCGGTGCACGTGGCGCTCATGGGCATCGAGAAGCTCCTCCCGCGGATGGAATACTTGCCGCTGTTTCTCAATCTCCTCGCTCGAAGCGGCACGGGGCAAAAGCTGACGTCGTACACGCACCTGATCGACGGGCCCGTGCCGGGGCGGAAGATGTACGTCATCATTCTCGACAACGGGCGCACCCGCGTGCTGGCCGATCGGATGACGCGCATGGCTCTGGGCTGCATCCGGTGCGGCGCGTGTTTGAACAACTGCCCGGTGTATCGCCGCGTGGGCGGTTGGGCGTACGGCTGGGTGTATCCGGGTCCGATCGGGTCGATCGTGACGCCGCTATTGGCCGGCCTGGACAAGGCGGGCAAGCTGCCGTTCGCGTCGTCGCTGTGCGGGGCGTGCGCGGAGGCTTGCCCCGTGAAGATCGATCTGGCCCATCAGCTCGTTCACCTTCGCCACCGCGCGACAAGCGAGCCCTCGCCGGTCCGCTCGTTTTGGGAGCGGCTCATGTGGAAAGCCTGGGCGTGGTCGATGAGCGGCCCGCTGCGCTACCGGCTCACGATGGCCGCCGTGCGTCTGGGCGTCCGCCTTGCGAAGTATCTACCCTGGCACCCGTTGCAGCTCGGCGCCTGGACCCGCGGGCGGGACTTGCCCGAAGTGCCCGGGCCAGCGTTTCGGGCAACGTGGAAAGAAGAGGGGAAATGATTCGCGCGGAGGCGCGGAGGGGCCGTTCTTTGCGTCTTGGCGTCTCCGCGCGGGTTCGCCGAATCCAGACCGCGAGAAGTGAAGAATGGCGGAAAATCCGTTTCGGTCACCGGAGCCGCTGCCACCATCTGCTACTGATGCAAGACCGGCGTGGAGCCAAGCGAAGTTGGCGTGGATCCTGCCGATTGCGGGTATAGTATTGGGTACGTTGATCAATTTATCTGGCGTGCGAGCCTCGCTTGTAAGCAACCTCCTGGCCTGGGCCGGTCTGATTGGTGGCATCGTGTATACCCTACTCGGGTTTGCAAATGCGAAGAGATACTCGAACTCGCTACCTCACGCCGTTGGCGGTTGCGTCACGCTCATCGTCTTCTTCGCGGCTGTTGCGTGGGCCATCGCCCGGGTGATAACCGCGATCAATCAACTCTAGCCGGACGCCGATCAGTGACGGCGGGCTTCACCGAAGGAAAAGGACACACCATGAAACATGACCTTGTGGCGCAACTGCACCGGAGTTTCGAGGAGTAGAACGAGAAGGAGAGATGTCTCGCGCGGAGGCGCGGAGACGCGGAGGAGGGAGTTCTTGGCGGCTCTGTGCGAGTTCGCGGGCGTGACTACCCAAAGGCAAGGAGACTCGCGTCATGGCATCGCGCGCGGCTTTGTGTTTGGTGATTCTCTTGATCGTGATCGGGGCAGCGATCATGGGGGCGTGCCTTTGGCCGAGGAGTTGCCCGCTGAGCGTGTGCCCGGAGTGTTACACGGGCTATTACCGGGGGCTCGACATCGGCGGGCCGGGTTTGCTCGGCCGATCATTCTATCGACTCGTGCTCCCGCCGTCTGACGAAGCGGACGGGTGGACGGAGATTGACTACCGCGGCGAAGGCTGGAACGCCTTCCGCGGGACGTATCCCGACGGGACGCTCCGCGAGGAGGGCGAGTGCCGGGTTGGGAGCAACGGACCCGACGATCCCGCGCCGGACATACACGACGTGAAGTGGGGGAAGTACCACGATCCGAAAGGCGTGATCGTGTCCGAAATCGTCGACGGCACGGGCAGGCAGACGTACTTTGCCGCCGATGGGACGAAGATCTGGGAGTTGGATCTGAAGGACGGCCAGCGGACGCGCCATGCGATGTGGGCGCCCAACGGACAGATCACCTCGGAGCAACGGTACATTGACGGGAAGGTACACGGTCCGTTTGTGGGTTACTATCACTCGGGCGTGAAGAGGGTTGAAGGAACGAAATCTCGCGGAAAGGATGTCGGCCTGTGGACCTGGTACAAACCCGACGGCACGGTCGAGCGCGTTGAAGACCACGGGGGCACGGACACGAATGACGCGATGGCAGACCGCAAGGAGGAAAAGCCATGACGCCCGTGGAGTGGAAGAAGAGGGACTGTTGGATTCTCGCCGTGGTGTTTGGGTTTTCGACCACCTGGGCAAACACCGGTTGATACGGGCAACTCTCCGACAGCGAAATCCACATGGCCACGCCAGCGTGGCCATGGCGCCCATCGCCCTCTGCGTCACTACGCCGCCGCGCGCTTTTTGCCGCGGGGACGTTGGCGGGTGTCTTTCCAGCGGCGGTGGATCCACCAGTACTGGGCCGGCGCCCCGCGGATGAGTTCTTCCAGCCGCGACGTGTACCATTGGGTCAGCTCGCGGACGCTTCCCAACGCGTCGCTCGATTCGCGCTGGTCGGCCGCGGCCACCACGGTCAATTCGAGCGCGAGCGGCCCCCCGCGGCGCCACGCGCCGGCCACGACGACCGGCGCGTCGTTGGCCAGGGCCAGGAGCGAGATGGCCTTGTGGGCGGAGGCGGGCCGGCCGAAGAACTCGACCCAGCAGCCCTTGCGGCCCGCGTATTGATCGGCCAGAAACGTCATCGCGCCCCCGCGGCCGAGCACCTCGACAATCTGATCGTAGCCGCCGTTTTTCGGAATGATGTACTGACCCCGGTGGCTGCGGAACTCGTTGAGAAACCGGTCCAGGTACCGATTGTCGAGCGTCCTGGCGACCGTGTACGTGGGAAATCCCAGGAGGCCCAGCATGTAGCCGGCCACCTCGAAGTTGCCGAAGTGGGCCGTGATCACCAGTGTGGGCCGGTCGCTCAAAAGGGCCCGGACGAGCACCGCCTCGTTGTCCAGCGAAATATAACGGCGCCAATTCGTCTCGTGGAGCTTCCGCGGGGCGTGCGCCACTTCAAGCACCAGGAGAAACAGGTGCTCCCACATCTGCCGGGCGATCTGGCGGCGTTTCGACTCCGACCACTCGGGAAACGCGTGAGAAAGATTCTCCTCGACCACGTCGCGGCGGATTTTGAGCACGTCGTCGAAGAGCCAGGCCAGGCGGCGAGCCATCGACCGACCGGCCTCCACCCGCATCGCCTGCACGATGCAGATCAACACCCGGACGACCAGGTACACCAGGAAGTCGGCAATCCGTTTGCCTTGCACCGGGAAAACCCTCCGCGGGACGCATCGCACATGCCGCGTTGGTGGCGGCCAGGCCATGTGGTTGTTGGTGGCCATTGAGCCAAAGCGATCGCGTCATTCCGAGCGAAGCAAAGAATCTCCGTCGTTATTGGGCTGGAGATCCTTCGCTGCGCTCAGGATGACGAGAGGGCCGGCGTTGGGCTGAAAGGTCACCTCGGCTCAAGTCGGGCCATTTTCGCACGAACACCGCGCCGGGCCAAGATCGGTTTTGTCCGCCCGGTATGGAAACTACCCATCTTGTCCCCTCGCCGTGGTCGGCTATCATCCATAGGGTTCCTGTCGCCCGCTGCGAGTTTGCCGTTCACGATCGAAGGTTGCTCCATGCCACACGTCCAGACGGTCCGCTGGGTCGGAGGCGCCGACGGCTGCCTCCGGCTGGTGGACCAGACGCGCCTGCCGGCCGAATTCGCCGAGATCGAATGCCGCGACGTCCAGACCCTTTGGGAGGCGATCCGCGCGCTGCGGGTCCGCGGGGCGCCGGCCATCGGCGTGGCGGCGGCCTATGGCGTGTGTCTGGGCATCCAGGCGGCCCGGGACGCGGACGAGGACGCTTTCTTCCGCCGGCTCGACGAGGCGGTGGACTACCTGGCCAGCAGCCGGCCGACGGCCGTAAACCTCTTTTGGGCCCTCGAGCGCATGAAGCGGACCGCCCTGGCCCTGCGGGGTTCGGCCGGGCCGGGTGAGATCACCGAGGCGATCTTGACGGAAGCCAAGGCCATCCACGAGGAAGACCGGCGGATGTGCCGGGCGATCGGACGTCACGGGGCCGAACTCTTGGCCGACGGGCAGGGCGTGTTGACCCATTGCAACGCCGGAGGGCTGGCCACGGCCGACTACGGCACGGCCCTGGGCGTGATCTACGCGGCCGCCGAGTCGGGCAAACGCCTGCACGTCTTCGCCGACGAGACGCGCCCCTTGCTGCAAGGCGCGAGGCTGACTGCCTGGGAACTCCACCAGCACGACATCGACGTCACGCTCATCTGCGACTCGATGGCCGCCCAGGTGATGCGCGAGGGCCGCGTCCAGGCGGTCCTGACCGGGGCCGATCGGATCGCCGCCAACGGCGACGCGGCCAACAAGATCGGCACCTACGGCCTGGCCGTCCTGGCCGCCGCGCACGACATCCCATTCTATATCGCCGCGCCCACCAGCACGTTCGATCTGGCGATTGCCGACGGAGGGCTCATTCCCATCGAGCAGCGCGACCCGGCGGAGATCACGCACGGCTTTGGCCGCCCGACCGCGCCGGACGGGATCCACGTCTACAACCCGGCGTTCGACGTCACGCCCGCCCGGCTCCTCCGCGCCATCGTCTGCGAGCGCGGCGTCATCGAGCCGGTCACGGCCGAGCGGATCGCGGCGGTCGTGGGTGAAAATGAGGGGAGGAAACCGCAGATGAACGCAGATAAACGCAGATGAGGGGGTGAGAGACGGGGGTAAGACGCGAGGGCGAGAGCCATTGACACTATTGGTTATCGATCCGATTCACGTGCCACTTCTCCGCTCTTTTCATCTGTGTCCATCTGCGTTCATCCGCGTTCATCTGCGGTTCCCTACAGTTGGCGTTGGCCGCCAGGGTAAGCCGATCGGCTCCAATAATCCGGGCGGCGTTGCGAATTCGACAAAGGGGGCTCGGGGTTGTGATTGGCCCCCCAACGTGGTATGATCCGCGGTTGTCCAAAGGGGCCAGTCCCCAGGTACCCCCTGGCACAGGGAGCGAACTGCCATGCCGATTGAGTTCCGTTGCACGCAGTGCGACAAGCTGTTGCGAACGCCCGACGAAACGGCGGGACGCCAGGCGAAGTGCCCGGTTTGCGGGACGGTGGTCACGGTGCCGGAGCCGGCGCCGCCGGCGTCGCCGTTCGGATCGCAGCCGGGTGGGAGCGGCAGCCCGTTGGGGTCCGGCGGTGGGACGCCCTTTGGGCCGAGCGACCCGGCCAATCCGTACCAGGCCCCGGCGTACTACGCCGAGGGCACGGAGGCCTTTGGTCCCGTCGCGGCCGGCGCGGTCACGCCCACGCTGATCGACATCGGCGAGATCTTCAGCCGCACCTGGGCGGCGTTCAAGGACAACTGGGGCATGACGCTGCTGGTGTTGTTCGTCGGCGGCGTGATCAACTTCGGCGTCAGCTGGGGCGTGAGTCTCGTCGTCGCGATCATCGGTGCGGTGCTCGGCAACCCCATTCTCGCGATGGGCGCGCATGTCTTGGGCAACGTCGCATCGCAGGTCTTTGCTTGGTGGATCGCCGTTGGGCAGGCGATGGTCTTCCTGAAGCTTCTTCGCGGGCAGCCCACGTCGTTGGGCGAGATGTTCAACGGCGGGCCGTACCTGCTGCGGACCATCGGCGCGTGGATCCTCTTTTTCCTGGGGGCCATCGCGATCCTGGCCGTGGGCGTTCTGCCGGGCGTCTTCGTCGGTTTGGCGACCGGCTGGAACGAGCTGAGCGTCTTCACGATGATCGGCGGCGGCCTGGTGGCCGGCGTGTTCCTCGTGATTTACGGGCTCACGTTCTCGCAGTTCTTCTACTTCATCATCGACCGCAACGCGGGAATCATGGAGTCGTTCGAGGGCTCGCGGCAAGTGACCGCCGGCAACCGGCTGACCATGTTCGCCATTCAGTTGATCGCTGGCCTGGCGGGGTTCGTGCTGATTATCATCACGTGCCTCCTCGGCGCGTTGGCCGTGGGGCCCTACATGGCGCTGCTGGTCCCCGTGATGTACCTCTCCATGACCGGCCAGCCCATGGCGCGGCGGTATATGGCGTGATGGAGAAGGGATGAACCATGCCGATCGAGTTCCGTTGCACGCAGTGCGACAAGCTGTTGCGAACGCCCGACGAAACGGCCGGACGCCAGGCGAAGTGTCCGGTATGTGGGGCGATCATCGCCGTGCCCGAGCTGGCGACCGGTTCGCCTTTTGCGGGCCCCGCGCAAGCGGCGCCGCCGTCGGACAATCCCTTCGCCTCGCCGGTGGGCCCACTGGTGGAAGGCCCCAGCGCCGCATCGCGGGTCTCCGCCCCGGCCATTGGGTTGATCGTTACGGGAGGTCTCGGATTGGCGCTTCAGGTCCTGGGGCTTTTGGGCAACCTCGTGCAACTGGGCGGCGTCGTGCCCGGGCAACAGCCGCCGGCGGGCCTGCAGCCCGTGGCGATGGTCGGGGTGGGCCTCGTGGCGATCGTCGCGAGCATGGTCGTCCTGATCGGCGGCATCCGCATGAAGAACCTGGAAAGCTACGGCCTGGCCATGACGGCCTCGATTCTGGCGATGATCCCGTGCATTTCCCCCTGTTGCCTGCTGGGCTTGCCCTTCGGCATCTGGGCGATCGTCGTGCTCTCCGACAGCGAGGTCAGGGCTGCCTTTAGTCAGGGAACTGGTTAGTATTTCGACGATAGACTCACCACGGAGGACGCGGAGGCAGACGAGTGGGTCGGAGGGGATCCTTGTAGGAGGCGACTCCTGTCGCCGAGACGGGCTCGATTCCAGGGCAGGCGACAGGAGTCGCCTCCCACAGGACTCACCGCGCTCGGGATGACTCGGTGGGTACGCGAATGATCGTCACAACCTCTCGGCTACCAACCGCCTCCGTGTTCCTCCGTGCCCTCCGTGGTGATTATTCTTCCTTGTCTTCCTTGTGACGGACCCGTGGCGACCGACGCGAAATACCTGGACCCGGCCGTGCTGGCGAAGCTCCAGGGGCTTGCGCTGCGCGCGCGGCGGATCGTCGAGGGCTACGTCGCCGGGGCGCACCGCAGCCCGTTCAAGGGCTTCTCGATCGAGTTCGCCGAGCACCGCGAGTACGCGCCCGGCGACGATCTGCGGTATCTCGACTGGAAGGTGTTCGGACGGACGGACAAGTACTACCTCAAGCAGTTCGAGGAGGAGACGAACCTCATCTGCTATTTGCTGCTGGACGTGAGCCAGAGCATGACGTACCAATCGGCCGGCGCGCCGATGTCGAAGCTCGATTACGCCCGGTGTCTGACCGCCGCGCTGGCGTATCTCGTGCTGCACCAGCAGGACAGCGTCGGATTGGTCACGTTCGACAACGAAACCCGGGCGATGGTCCGCCCGCGGGGAAACCCCTCGCATCTGGGCGACCTCGTGCAGGTGATGGAGCGGACCGCGGCGGAGCGGAAGACGGCCACGGGGGCGATCTTCCACGATCTGGCCGAACGATTCCGCCGCCGCGGCATCGTGGTGATCGCCAGCGACCTGTTCGATGACGTCCAGACCATGATGGCGGGCCTGGAGCATTTCCGCCACCGCCGGCACGAAGTTGTGTTGCTGCACGTGCTCGACCCGGCCGAGGTGGATTTCCCGTTCCAGGAGACGACGCTTTTCCGCGGATTGGAGTCGATGCCCGACGTGCTGGTCGAGCCCCGCTCGCTCCGCCGGGCATACCTGAAGGAGATGGAAGCGTTCGTCCGCCGGCTGAAGCGCGGCTGCCGGATGCACCAGATCGACTACGTCCCCATGCGGACCGACCGGCCGGTGGACGTGGCTTTGTCCGCGTATTTGTCGGCGAGAAGATAAATGGAACCACGGATGAACACGGATGAACACGGATGGATTTCACATGGCTACCATCATTTGTATCCCATTCTATCTGCGTTTATCCGTGTTCATCTGTGGTTCTTCTCCCTCTATTAATGCACCTGCCCGTGACCCATTAAGTTCATGTTTCTGTTGGCATTGGGGATTACGAATCTGGCGATGCTCGGGTGGCTGGCGGCGGCGGCCATTCCGGTGGTGATCCATTTGCTGAGCCGGCGGCGGTATCGCGAGATGCCCTGGGCGGCGGTCGAGCATTTGCTGGCGGCCCTGCGGGCGAGCCGGCGGCGGATCCGCTTCGAGCAGTGGCTGCTTCTGGTCGTCCGGATGCTCATCGTCGTGTTGATCGTCTTGGCCGTGGCCGAACCGCACGGGCGGGGCGGGGGATTCCTTTCCGCGCCGGCCGGGGCGCGGACCCATCGCGTGATCGTGCTGGACGGCTCGTATTCGATGGCCTTCAAGCCGGGCGAAACGAGCCGGTTCGACCAGGCCAAGGCCCTGGCCCGGCGGATCGTCGAGGACAGTCCCCGCGGCGACGCCTTCTCGCTGGTCCTGATGACCGAGCCCGCCCGGGCGGTCGTCGCCGCGCCGGCCTTGGAGCCGGGCGAGCTGCTGCGCGAGATCGACAATCTCGCGTTGCCCGACACGTCGGCCGATCTGGCCGGCGCGCTGGCGCGGGTGGAGGAAATCCTCGCCGCGGCCCGGCGGGAGCAGCCGGGGCTCGACCGGGCCGAGGTGTACTTCCTTACGGATCTGTGCCGCGTGGGCTGGACCGCCGAGCCGGACAGCGCCGCGGGCCGAGCCGTCCGCGATCGCGCCGGGCGAATCGCCCAACAGGCCGCGCTCGTCGTGATCGACCTGGGCCAAGCCGAGGCGGAGAACCGCGCCGTGGCATCCGTCCAGACCGACCGCGCGCCGGCCACGGTGGGCGAGACCGTGACGATCCACGCAGTCTTGCGGAACTTCGGCCGGCAGGATCGCCCGGGCCAGGACGTCGAACTGCTCGTGGACGAGCGCCGCGCGGCCCACAAGACCCTCGATCTGCCGGCCGACGCGTCCCGCACGGTCGTATTCTCCCACCGGTTCGACGCGCCGGGGCCGCATCTGGTCGAGATCCGCTTGGCGGCCGACGCCCTGGACGTGGACAACCACCGCTGGCTCGCGCTGGAAGTGAAGGACGACATCCGCGCGCTGGTGGTCGATGGGCGGCCGTCGGGCCGGGCGATCGAGGGCGCGGCGGGCTACCTGGCCGTGGCGCTGGCCCCCAGCGCCGACCGGAAAACCGGCCCGGCCATCCAACCGGAAGTTGTGCCCGAAAGCGCCTTGGTCGAACGCGACCTGGGCCGCTACGACGCCGTGTTTCTGGCCGACGTGGCTCAATTCACGGCGGGCGAAGCGAGGCTTCTGGACAATTTTGTCCGCGGCGGCGGGGGATTGGCGATCTTTCTAGGCCCGCGGGTCTTGGCCGATCGCTACCGGCGCGAGCTGGGCGGGAAGGACGGCCTGCTGCCGGCCGAGCTCGGCGCGGTCGTCGAGCGGCCCGGCGGTCGGCTCGATCCGTTGGGCTACCGCCACCCGATCGTGCGGCCGTTTCGCGGCCAGGAGCGCGCCGGTCTGCTGACCACGCCCGTGGACAAGTACGTCAAGCTCGACGTGCCGGCGGGCTCGGACGCCACGGTCGTGTTGGCAACGTCGTCGGGCGATCCGCTGGTGGTCGAGCGGCCGTGGGGGTTGGGCCGGGTGGTGCTCGTGGCCACGTCGGCCGACCGGTCCTGGACGCCCATGCCGCTATGGCCCAGCTACGTCCCCCTCGTGCAAGAGATTCTCGCCTTCGCGATCGGCGGTCGCCAGGCGGCCGAAAACGTGTTGGTCGGCCAGGCGATAGCCGGCGAGGCGCCCGGCGCGGGGCCGGTCTCGATCCGCACGCCCCGCGGCAAGAACGAGACCATCCAGCCGAGCCAGGAGGGGTTGACCGCCGTGTGGCGGTTTTCCGACACGACCGCAAGCGGCCCGTACGTGGCCCGATTCGAGACGCCCACCGTCTCGAACCAACTCCGCGCCGTCAACGTCGACACGGTGGAGAGCGACCTGACGAAGTTGAACGAATCGGCGCTTCGTGGGGAGGTTTGGCCGGGCGCGCCGCTGGCGTATCAGACGACGTGGACCGATTCTCCCACGACCCGGCCGGCGACCATCGCCCGGCGCAGCTCCCTGGCCCGGCCGCTCTTGTACGCCGTGCTCGCCCTCCTGGTGATCGAGACGCTCTTGGCGCGGCGGTTTGGACGCGCTGGGGCAGAGGCAAATTCCAATGACCAAGTATCAATGACCAAAGAATGACTGAAGCACCAAGGATCCAAGGGTGTCCGTGGCGGCCTGGGACGGGTTTCGGAGATAATCCGCGTTCTGCCGCGGGCTTTCGTCTCTTGGTCGTTCGGACTTGGTTCTTCTTTGGTCATTGGAACTTGGACATTGGTCATTTGGCCGCCACAAGTCCTTCATCGCTCGCCGCGACGTGCCGTGGGAGATCGCGCCCATGAACGGCAGCCTACCCCAGTGGATCGAGCGCCTGTTGGGCGTGGAGCTTTCGCCGGGCGAGGGCGCGGCGTGGGGAATCGAGCGCCACATGCCGTGGCCGCCCTGGGTCACGCTCCTGGTGGCCGGCGTGGCCGCCGCGCTGGTCGTCGCGGCCTACGCCCGAGAAAGCCGCCGCGTCGGCGCGGCAACCCGCGCGGCGCTGGCCCTGGTGCGGCTTGCCCTGCTCGGAATCGTGCTCCTGATGATCTCGCAGGTGGTGCTGACGCTCCAGCGCACGGGGCTGCCGTATCTGGCCGTGCTGGTGGACGACTCGCTGAGCATGGGCCTGGTGGACCGCGCGGAAGGGCAGCCGGCGACCATGCGGAACCGGCTGGCCCGCTCCGGCTTCACCGAGCCCAGCCGCGTCAACCAAGCCAAGGCGATTCTGCTGGAGCGAGACGCCCGGCTGCTGCGCCGCATCGAGGCGGAGTACAAGCTCCGGGTGTACACGCTCGGGGGCTTGCTCCGGGGCGAGTCGGGCGATCCGGCCGCGCTCGGGCCGGCCATCCGCGCGGTGGAAGCCCGAGGCCAGACGACCCGGCTCGGCGCGGCCGTCGAAGGCATCCTGGACGATCTGCGCGGCACGGCGCCGGCCGGCATTATCCTCCTAACCGATGGCGTGAACACGGACGGTCCCAGCCTGGAGGAAGCGGCCTCGCGAGCCCGCGCGGGCGGCGTGCCGCTTCTTTGCATCGGACTGGGAGACGAGCAACCCCAACAAGACGTGAAGCTCACCGACCTGGTGGTCGACGAAGTCCTGTTCGTCGACGACGTGGCGTCGTTCGAGGCGAAGCTTTCGGCCGCCGGCTACGAGGGCCAGTCGGTTCGGGTTGTGCTGCGCGAGGACGGCAAGCCCGACGTGCTGGCCGAGACCCGCGTCGCGCTCGGCGCCGACGGTCGCGCGGTCGCGTTGCGCCTGCCCTGGCGTCCGCGCCAGACAGGCACGTTCCGCTTCGTCGTCGAGGCCGCGCCGATGCCGGACGAGGTGGACTCGCAAAACAATCGCCAGGTCCGAACCGTGCAGATCCGCAAGGGTCGGATCCGCGTGCTCCTGGCGCAGGCGTATCCCAGTTACGAATACCGCTTCCTGCGGAACATGCTCGCGCGGGACGCCACGATCCAGTTCCACACGCTTCTCCAGGACGCCGACCTGGAGCACGCCCGGCAGGACGCCTCGGCGCTGGCCGTCTTCCCGGTCCGCCGCGAGGAACTCTTCGCCTACGACGTGATCGTCCTGGGCGACGTGGACCCGAAGCTCTTGGGCCGGCCGTCGCTCGAGGCCATCGCCGAGTTCGTCCGCCAGCCGGCCAAAGGCGGGGCGCTGGTGCTCTGGGCGGGCCCGGAATTCACGCCGCTGGCCCTGCGCGATACGCCACTGGAATCGTTGCTTCCCATCTCGCTCGACGGCGTGCGCCTTCCGGCCGCGGAGGGAGCACTGACTGAAGGATTCGTCGTCGAGCCGACCGAGTTGGGCATGCTCGCCCCGCCGATGCAGTTGGGCGATTCGCCAGCCGAGTCCGAGGCGATCTGGAAGCGGCTGCCCCCGCTCTTTTGGATGATCGAGGCCCCGGACGTGAAGCCCGGCACGCGCATTTGGGCCGTCCACCCCGAGCGGACCGCGCACGACGGCCGGCCGCTGCCGGTCATCTGCATGCAGTACGTCGGGGCGGGCAAGGTCGTCATGCACATGACGGACGAAACGTGGCGATGGCGCTACCGCACCGGCGACGTCTACTTCGCGCGCTATTGGGTCCAACTGATCCGTTACCTGTGCCGGTCGAAGCTCGCCGACGGCGACGGCGAGATCGTCTTGCGAACCGACCGGCGGGAGTACGCCCGGGGCGAAACGGCGCGGCTGCGCGTGCGGTTCGGCGATCCGCGGCTGGCGCCGGCCGAGGACGACGGCGTGACCGTCGTCGTGCAGGAGCCCGCCGGCGGCGCCCGGCGGGTGCGGCTGGCAAGGCAAGGCGAGCGGGGACGGTTCGAGGGCGAGCTGGCCGACCTGTCGCTGGGGACGTACCACGCCTGGCTGGCCGTGCCCACGCCCACCGGCCCCGCGCCGGCCGCCGATTTCTCCGTCGTCGCGCCGCCGGGCGAATTCGAGCGGACGGAGATGGACGCCGCCGCGCTTCGCCGCGCCGCCGAAAGAACGCGAGGCCGGTTCTACACGGCCGCCACGGTGGACGACCTCTGGGACGACCTGCCCGAGGGCAACCACGTGCCCGTCGAAACCCTGCCGCCCAAACCCCTCTGGAACCGTTGGCCCCTGTTGGCCCTGTTTCTCGCCCTGCTCACCACCGAATGGCTGGTGCGCAAGCGCAAGGGTTTGGTATAGAATACAGTTGAGTGCAACGATCTGTCGCCGTTTTGACAATCGCCACGGAGTTACGAAGAGACAACGAAGGAAGGAACCACAGATGAACACAGATACACACAGATGAAGAAGGAGAGCAACAAAACCACATTTTTGTTTATCCGTGTTCATCCGTGGTTTGTTCTTCGTGATTGCTGTTTGACGTCATGTCCCATCCCCTTGAAACGCGAATCGCCAAGTTCCGCGGGCGGCTGCGGCGGTTGCTGCTCGCGCGGGGGCTGGGGAGGCTCGTGGCGGTCGCCGTGGCGGCGCTTCTGGTGCTCGGCGGCGTCGATTATCTCGTGCGGTTCGAGGACCGGGGGCTGCGGATCATCCTCACGCTCGCGCTGGTGGCCGTGCTCGCGCGGACGTGCCACCGGTACGTGTACCGGGGCTGGACGCTGCCGCTGGGCGAGGTGGATCTTGCCCGGCGACTGGAGCGACATTTTCCCGAGCTGGCCGGCGACCTGGCCAGTTCGCTGGAGTTTCTGCGTCAGCCGCGGGACGATCCGAAGGCGGGCTCGGCCGGGCTGCGCCGCGCCGTCATTGCCCAAACGGTCGCCCGCGCCGACTCGGTCGATTTTGCCCGGGCGATCGACCGCCGTCCGGTCGTCCGCGCGGCGACGGCCGCGGTGGGCGCAGTCCTTCTGGCCGCGATCGTGGCCGCGTTGGCGCCGGTTTCGTGCCAAGTGGCCGTCGCGCGGTTGGCGTATCCCTGGGGCGAAATGGCCTGGCCCCGCACGCATTATTTGCGGCTTGCGAACCACGTCGATCGGGTTGCCCGGGGCGACGCGTTCGAGATCGAAGTGGTGGACGCCTTCGGCGCGCCGCTTCCCGCCGGGGGGCGGATCCACTATCGGATCGAAAACCCCGACGGCACGCTCGAGGAGACGACCGAGCCGATGCGCCGGCTCGGTGACGTGCTGGTCGCCCGGCGGGAGAACGTCGCGCGGCCGTTTTCTTTCCGCGTCGAGGGCGGCGACGATCATTCCATGCCGTGGAACCCGGTCGCCGTGGTCGAGCCGCCAGCCGTGGTGTCGCTTCGGGCGCTGCTCGCGCCGCCGGCGTACACGGGCCTGGCGCCGCACACGGTCGAAGGAGACGTAAACGTCCTGGCGGGAACGGCCGTTCGATTCGAGGCCACCGCGACCAAGCCGCTGGCGTCGGCCGAGTTGCGTCTTTCCACCGGCCCGACCATCCCCGCCGCGATCGACCCGGACGGCGTGACGTTGCGCGTGCCCGGCGAGGGCGTCGAGCCGCTCGTGATCGACGAGCCCGTCGAGTTCCGCCTCGTGTTGACCGATCGCGAGGGGCTCACGGCGGGCCAGGGGCGGCCTTACGCGATCCAGGTGCGCCCGGACACCGCGCCGACGGTCGGCGTCGAGCAGCCCTCGGGCACGCGGTTCGTCACGCCCCAGGCCATCGTCCCGCTTGCGGTGGTGGCGAAGGACGATCTGGCCGTGGCCAGGGTCGATCTCGAAGCGGCGTCGGGCGCGCAGCCGCCGACCGGGCCGGCTCCCTGGCGGATCGCGCTCTTCGAAGGTCCCGCGTCGCTCGATCCCGCCACGGCGGCCGAAGCCCGGGGAACTCGCCAGATCGACTTTCGCTGGGACCTCGCCGCGTTGGGGCCCGAGAAGCTCTCGCCGGGGATGCAGGTGAGCTATCGCGCGGTGGCGGCGGACTACCGCGGCGCGTCGGGCAAGAGTCCGTGGCAACAACTGATCGCGATCACGCCGGAAGAGCTCGTGGATCGGCTCGGCCGTCAGCAGCGGTTCATCCTGGCCGAGTTGGCTCGCGGGCTGAATCTCGCGCGGACCAGCCGCCAGCAGCTAGCGCGGCTTCAGATTCGGCTGGAAGAGTTGGGTCGGCTCGACCAGCTCGAGGTCGATCAGCTTCGCGGCGCGGAACTGAACCAGCGGGAGGCCGCTTCGACGCTGGCCGACCGCGAGCAGGGCGTGCCCGCGCACGTCCAGAGCGTGCTTGCCGATCTGGCGAACAACCGGGTGGACAGTCCGGAGCTTGTACGCCGCATGAGCGGGCTCAACGACGAGCTTTCCCGGCTCGGCGCGGGCCCGCTGGCCGAGATTGCCCGACGCCTTACGACCGCGGTGAAGTCGGCCCAGGTCCGGCTGGACGAGCGGGCCGGCGACGCCGCGCCCGACGCGGCCACGCGCGCCGCCGTCACGGCCGCGGCCGACGCGCAGGATCACGTGATCGAAACGGTCCAGCGGCTCCTGGCCGAACTGACCGAGTGGGATAACTATCGGCAGTTCCGTCGCGACGTCGGCCAGTTGCTTCGCGATCAGCGGGCGCTTGCCAAGGACGCGGCCGCCCTGGGCCGCGAGACGCTTGGCCGCGAGACGCGGAGCCTTACCCCGCGGCAGATCGCCCGGCTGAGAACGCTTGCGCAGGACCAGCTCGAGCTGGCCCGTCGGCTCGAACGCATACTGTACGAAATGGACCTCACGGCGGGTCATCTGGCGGACCGCGATCCCTTGGCCGCGCAAACGCTGACCGACGCCCTGGACCGCGCCCGCCGGCAGGGCACGGTCGCCACGATGCGCACGGCGGGCGACGAGACGGAAAAAAATCGAATCGCCCAGGCCAGCGACCACCAGCAGCAGGCGATCGGCGACCTGGAGGATCTGTTGAACGTTCTGGCCAATCGGCCGGAGAACGAGCTGGCCCGGCTCGGGAAGAAGCTCGACGAGGCGCAGGCGGATCTGGCCGAATTGGCCCAGCAGCAGGAGTCTCTCCGCGCGAGGATCGAGCCGGTCGCGGCCCAGGCGGACGCCGCGCGGCGCCGCGAGCAGCTAACGGAGCTTGCCGCGCGTCAGGACGCGCTCAGGGCCGAGGCCGAGCGGATGACCCGGCGGCTGGCGCAGCTTCTGGCCGACGAGGCCGCGAGGCAGACGCAAACGGCCACCCGGAAAATGGGGCAAGCCGGTCAGTCGGCCCGGGCGGACGATGCCGCGCGGGCCGCGGCCGGCGCGGCCGAGGCGAAGTCGGCGCTGGACGCGGCGGGCAAGGCCCTGGCCCAACGTCGCCAAGAGGTCGAGGCCGAGCTGGCCATGCGGCAGTTGGCCAAGTTGGAGGAATCCATCAAGGCCCTGCGCGGCCGGCAACTGGCGGCGGTGGAGGAAGCGCAACGCCTGGCCGGCCTGCGCGCGGTGCAAGGGCGGCTCACCGAGGGCCAAACGACGAGCTTGCACGAGCTGGCCCGGGCGCAAAGCCTGCTTGGGGAGGACACCGCGCGGTTGGCTCAAGAGGTGGACGAGGCGGGCGTGTTCCGTTGGACGATGGATGAGGCGGCCGAGGCGATGTCGCGCGCGGCCGGTTGGTTGGGTCGCCGGGAGACCGGCCAACCGGCTCAGGCGGCGCAGCACGACGCCCTGGCGCGGCTCGATCTGGCCATCGAGGCCCTCAAGCCGGAGCCACCGGAGGCGAACCCGTCGTCGTCCGCGGCCGGTGGCAGCCCCGGCAAGGGCCCGTCGCCGCCGTCGGCTCAAGGCATCCCGCCGGTGGCCCAACTGAAGCTCCTGCGGTTGCTGCAACAGGGTCTCAACCGGCGGACCCAAGCCTGGCAGCGCGCGTACGGCGGGAATCCGAACCCACCGGACGACGCCCGGCGGCTCTTCGAGCGGCTCAGCCACGAGCAGGGCCGCCTAGCCGATTTTGTGTTACAATGGCTCCAGACGGCCCCCGCTCCCGAAACCGAGCCGCTGAAGGAGGAACGATAGGGCTGCCGTTGGACTGAGATGTTACGAAGACAACGCAACCGACCATGACTACTCACGGAGCAATCTGGATCTTGGCGTTGGGCACGTTGCTCGGCGTGGGCGCGGCGCGCGGCGACCGCGCGCCGGCCGTCGGCCAACCGCCCAAGGCGCTCGACGAGCAACTGCTCGATTCGCTCGGGCCCGACGCGCTGGACAAAATCAATCGCCCGCCGGTCCCGCCCGGCCAAAAGCCCGGCGGAGACGAGCCAGGCAAGCCCGACGCGGTTCTCGAAAAACAGCTTCAACGGGAGTTGGGCGCGGCGGCCACGAGCGGCAACGACGACGATCCGCTCTTGCTCTTGGCGCGGCGGATGCGCGAGATCGAGGCGCGGATCGCCCAGGCGGATTGCGGGCCCGACACGCAGCAGGTCCAAAAACAGGTCTTGGCCGATCTGGACGCCTTGATCCGGCAGGCCCGATGCTCGGGCGGCGCGTGCCCGTCGTCGGGCCAGGCGAAGCCGGGAGGAACCCAGCCGCGCGACGGCGGCAAGCCGTCCGGCCAGAAGCCGGGCGGTGGCAAACCGAACGGCGGTGGCGCCGGCAAGCCAGCCTCCGGCGGGTCCCAGGCCAAGCAGCCCGGTCCCAAGCGGCCCGACATGGTCCAGATGCGGGTCTTGCTCAAAGAGCTCTGGGGCGAGTTGCCCGCCCGTCAGCGCGAGCAGATGCTCCAACTGCCGGTCGATGAATTTCTGCCCGAATACGAAGGCATGATCGAAGACTACTTCGAGCGGCTGTTGGAGGAGTGAGACAATTCTTCGTTTAGAGAGAAACGCAAGGATGGCCATAACTGCCCTCTCCCTTCGGGAGCGGGGTCGAGGGTGAGAGCGTGGTGGAACGACGAAGGCCAGGGCGCCATGTCCACGCTCGCGTGGACATGTTTCTCCATCGCGAGAAGACGAAGGCATGTCCATACAAGCGTGGACATGGCGCCCTCTTCGCCGTGGTCATTCTGGCCCTCCTGACTGCCTTGCCCGCCGCGGGCGAGGATCGTGCCGCCCCGCGCGGGCCGAACGCGTGGATCACCCCGGCCGCCGATCAGTCCATCGAACGCGGCTTGACGTACCTTGTCGAGCGGCAGCACGACGACGGGTCGTTCGGCTCGGCGACTTTGCGGGGTAACGTGGCGGTTACGGCGTTGGCGGGCATGGCCTTCCTGTCAGGCGGCAGCACGCCCGGCCGAGGTCCCCACGGCGACGAGCTTGCCCGGGCGCTGGACTACATTCTTGCCCGTTGCCAGCCAAGCGGCTTCATCGTTGCGCCCGAGGCCGCGAGCCACGGCCCGATGTACGGCCACGGCTTCGCCACGCTCTTGCTGGCCGAGTGTTATGGAATGTCGCGCCGCGGCGATCTTCGCGAAAAGCTCACGGCCGCCGTCAAGCTGATTGAGAACACACAGAACAGCGAGGGCGGATGGCGCTACCAGCCCAAGCGGGCCGACGCCGACGTCTCCGTAACCATCTGCCAGGTCATGGCCCTGCGCAGTGCCCGCAACGCCGGCATTCACGTGCCCAAGCAGACCATCGACCGCTGCACCGATTACGTGAAGCGATGCCAGAATCCCGACGGCGGGTTCGCCTACCAGTTGGATGGCCGGCGGGACAGCCTGTTTCCGCGATCGGCGGCCGGCGTGGCCGCGCTTTTCAGCGCCGGGATATACGAAGGACCCGAGGTGACCAAGGGCCTCGACTACCTCTTGAAGAATCTGCCCCGCGAGGTGGGCGACGATCGTTCCGCGAACTATTTTTACGGACAATACTACGCCGCGATGGTTATGTGGCAAGCCGGCGGCGATCGCTGGCGCCAGTGGTATCCGTCGGTCCGCGACGGCCTGATCGCCCGACAGGCGGCCGACGGTTCCTGGCCGTCGTCCTACACGTCGGAATACGCCACGAGCATGGCCTGCATCGTGCTGCAAACGCCCAATAACTTCCTGCCCATTTTCCAAAGGTAATCCGTATGTCGCGCGGGCGGGTTCTTGGGCTGGCAGGCGTCGTGTTGGCGGCCGTGGCATTGCCAAGCACGCTGGTCGCGAACGATGCGCCGGTGGGCGTTCCGGTTGAGGGCGAGCCGTTTCGGGCCGAACTGGTCGCGTGCGATCCCGCGTGGACGTTGACCTTCCAGCCCGATCGCGCGCTGGCCGCGGAGAACCTGGTCCGCTGGGGCGATTGCCCCGACCCGGCGCGGGGTTCGGCGGTCGTGCTGGCCGACGAGAGCCTGGTGGTCGGCGATCTATTGGAGGTCTCGCGCGAGGCGGTCCGGATCGACTCGAAATCGTGCGGTCTCGTCCGGCTCCCGTCGGCCACGGTGGCGGGCGTCATTTTCGAGTTGCCCGGCGACGCCGTCCGGCGCGACCGCCTGCTGGATCGCGTTCTCCGCGCGGAAGACCGCTCGGACGTCGTCCTGCTGGCCAACGGCGATCAATTGGGCGGAAGTCTGACCGAGGTGGACTCGGACGCGATCCATCTCGATACGACCTCCGGTCCGACCTCGCTCGAACTCGGACAAGCCGAGGCGATTATCTTCCATCCCGCCCTGCGCCGCCGCGCGCGGCGCGACGGCCTTGGCGCTTGGGTGGGACTGGCCGATGGCAGCCGCGTGGCGTGCGCCCGGCTCGCGATGGAGGACCGGCAAGCGAGTCTGATTCCCGCCGCGGTGGAGGACGCCGACTGGCAGACCGCGCCGCGCGAGGTGGTCTTTCTTCAGCCGTTTGGCGGCCGCGCCCAGTATCTCTCCGATCGCCGACCCGACGCCTTCCGCCACATCCCGTTTCTCGACCTGGCGTGGCCGTACGAGAATGACCGCAACGGCCTCGGCGGGCGGCTCCGCTCGGGGAACCGGCTTTATCTCAAGGGCCTGGGCGCGCACGGCTCGTCGTGCCTGACGTACGTGCTGACCGCGCCGTGCGAGGCCTTCGCGGCCGAACTGGCCCTGGACGACGCGGCGGGGTCGGGCGGAAGCGTCCGCTTTCGCGTCTATGTCGATCGGCGGAAGCGATTCGAGAGCGACGTGCTGCGCGGCGGCGACGAGCCGGCGCCGGTGCGCGTGGATCTCGCGGGCGCGAAACGGCTCGACCTGATCGTCGACTTCGCCGATCGCGCCGACCAACTCGACCGCGCCGATTGGCTCGACGCCCGGTTGATCCGCCGGCCCGATGAACCGTCTCGAATGCCCGCTTCAGAACCTTCCCCGCCTTGACGCGTCATCCCGAGCGCGGCGCAGGATCTCATTCGCACGGGACGACGCGAGATGCTTCGCCGCGACGGACACGGCCGAGGGCGGCCGTGCCACGGGGGAGCGCGACGTCATCGGATCTGAATCGTGGCGACGTCCTGCGCGGCGGACAGCAGGGCGTCGAGCTGGTCCAGAAGGGCGTTCATGTCGCTTCGCGTGAGCCCCAGCGTGGCGAAGATCTCTTGCGCCGGCGGCGAGGGCTTGTGCGCGCCCAGCGACGTGAGGTCCTTCAGGTGGCAGAAGAAGTCGGCCGCGGCAACGATGCAAGCCATGACGTGGCCGTCGCCGTCGCACGTTTCGGGCAGATGATGGCAACGGATCGCCGCGGCGTGGCACGCGGGGAAATGCCACTTCGTCGCGACGTATCCGCCCAGCGCCGCGTGGTCGAACCCCAACAGCCGCAATTCGATCTGCCACGTGGGGGCCGACTCGTCCAGTTCGTCGATCACCCGGCAGAACGGTCCGTGAAGGTATTGATCCAGGAGGATGTAGCCCGTGTCGTGCAACAGGCCCGCCAAATAGGCTTCCTGGGGCGGGGCCTTGCGGGTGATTTCGGCGATTTGCCGCGCGACGACGGCCGTGCCCACCATGTGGCTCCACAGGCCGGCGCGGCTGTACGGGCCGTAGTTGCTCGACGCGGAGAACAAGGGCGACACGTAGGTGGTCAGGGCGAGGTTGCGGACCTCCTCGAAGCCGATGAGCGTGATGGCCTGCTTCAGGTCACCCACCGCGTTGCTCAGACCATAGACGGAGGAGTTCACCGTGCGCATCACGCGCATTGCCAGCGCCGGATCGCTCCGCACGGCATCGAGAAGATCGTCCGCGCCGGTGGAGGGATCGCCGGTCAGCGCGACGATCTGCTGGGCCGCGGTGGGCAGCGTGGAGACCTCGCTGATGCGGGAGAAGAGCCGCTCGATGACTTCGGCGGGCAAGGGATTACGCGGAAGCCGCGTCCCAACAGGCTCCGTGTTTTGCGCCGCCATAACGTCGCTCCGTGCGCTCGTAAGGAACTCGTTCTGGAGTCGTCCATCAACTGCCCCAGCCCCTTGACGACGCCAGGAAAACGCCGTCCCGCAACACCGATCAAAACTCGAATGGCTCTCCCATGATGTCGGCGAGAATGAGCCGCTGCTGCTCCGTGAGCAGCTCGAATCCCTTCTCTTTCGCGTCTTCCCACGTCTGGCGAATCTGGCTCAAAACCTCCGCCGGAATCTGACCGGAGTCCTTGCCCCCCGCGTGATCGGCCAGCAGCGTGTGGGTGTAGCTTCGGGCGCGCGTGACGATCTTCCGCGCCAAGAGCCGCTGCCGGGGCGTGATGCCCAAGGAAAGCTCCACCTCCGGCGTGAACAGCGCCCCAACTCCCAACGATTGCAGCCGAAGCTGATTCAGTCGCGTCCACTGCCGGTAGGTTAACACCTGGCGGACGTGCCGGGCGATCTCCGCCTGGGTCCCATCCAGATCCTCGGGAAATACCTCGGCATTGTCGATCAGGGGAACCTGCCATCGCCGGTCCGGCGGAAAGCGGCGGGCCACCTTGGCGACGTCGGCCACCTGCCGCGGAGTCAACTCCAATTCCCGCTGCACGGCCGGAAGCTGCGCCAACTGCAACAAGCCCGCGCCGGCCTGAAGGGGCGAAAGGAGAAACGCCTCGGGGGCAGGCAGGACCCGCGGAGCGTCCGCCGCGGCGCGATCCGCCGTCACAACGGCGAGAATCGCGATCGGCAGTCGCAACGCGTGGATCATGTCAATACCCCGCCCCTTCTGGACAACATGGCGGTGTCTCCGCCGGCGGATCCGGCAGTGCCCCAAGAAGACGAAAACAACAGTGCGGCGCCTGAAAAGACCGATCCCAGAGAGACCACTTTGGCGCGGGCCCGGCGCGACCCAGGCCCCTCCAACAGGGCCCATAGTCAAGTATAGCCCTGGATTGGCCCCACGACGGTGGAATCGGCGCCTACGCCTCCTCCATTGGGAGTACTGGCGACGGTCGTCGCGGGGTGTCGGAGACGCGTCGCGGCCCCCGCGCGGAGGGAGGACGCCGAAGCCGCGCCAGCGCGATCCACCCGCGCCGTGGTCGGATCCCCGTCGCGTGCCCGATCAGGCCCCGTACTTGCCCAGCCGGCCCGCGTTGGCCAGGGCCAGGGGCATCAGGTGGATCGCCTGGAAGTGGCCCAATCCGCCGGCCAGCGCGGCCGTCTCGCCAAACGTCATGCAGGCGTCCGGCCGGCAGAACCGGCTCACCAGGAGCGTCGGCACGGGATGCCAACTGTGGCTGCCCAAAGCCGCCGGCGTGCTGTGGTCGCCGGTGACCACCAGCACGTCCGGCCCGAGCGCCGTCACCCGCGGCACGATCGCGTCGAATTGCTCGATCATCTTCACCTTCGCGTCGAAGTCGCCGTCCTCGCCGCGACTGTCGGTGTACTTGAAATGCACGAAAAAGAAATCGTAGTCCTTCCAAGCCCCGGCCAGCACGTCGATCTCTTCCTCGAGCGTCGCAGGAGTCCCAACGACCTTCATCCCGACCAGTTGGGCCAGGCCCTTGTACATCGGATACACGGCGATGGCCGCCGCGCGCAGGCCGTACACCTCTTCGTACGTGGGAATGTGCGGCATCTTCGAGAAGCCGCGCATCAAGAGGCCGTTGGCCTTCGGCTGGTTGGCCAGGAGCTTGGTGGCCTGGGCGACGAACTGCCGGACGAGCTCGGCGGTCTTGCGGCTCGGCTCGTCGTGGGCAACGGGGTCCAGCGGAAGGAGCCCCTCCTTCTGCGGGTCGGTGTCCTCGACGTTGCCGCCAAGCCCTTCGGCGCGGAACACGACCACGAAGCGGTGCTCCTTGACGGGCTCGACAAAGACCTCGACGCCGGGGATCGAGACGGCGCGGAGCTTCGCGGCCAACGGCGCACTTTCTTCCGTCGGAATCCGCCCCGCGCGGCGGTCCAGGATGACGCCCGAGCCGTCGAGCGTGCAGAAGTTGCAGCGGATGGCCACGTCGTTGCGCCCGACGGCAAACCCGATGCCGGTGGCCTCGAGCACGCCGCGCCCGATGGGGTTGGCCAGCGGATCGTAGCCGAACAGACCGAGGTGTCCGGGGCCGCTACCCGGCGTGATGCCGGGCAGGATGGGGATCATGCTACCCAAAACACCCTGTTTCGCCAAGCTGTCCAGATTCGGTGTCTTCGCGGCCTCAAGCTCCGTTGGCCCCCCCGGCTTGACAGGCAAACCCCCCAATCCGTCGGCCACGAGCATGACGATCTTCGTATTGTTCTTGATATGGAGCGAGCGGACGAGGTCTTGGGTATTCATGGTCGAGGTTCTCGGGGGTCAAAGCGCTGGCCGTGGGGCACACGCATCTTTCCTACCAGAATACAAGGGAAAGACAAGCGGGAGGGGGCGAAGCACTCGCCGTCGGATGGAGGGTTGATTGCCAGCCGGCCTCCACACAAAGACACCCGCTTGCGGGGTCCATCAATGCCCCTTAAAATTGGTGGTGTGGATGTGGATGAAGATGTAGTGTTGTGAGCGGGATTGAGTGGCACGTCACGGGGTTATGGCATGAATGTCCATATCGAATGGAGCCGCCCGATCCAACTGCGGGACGCACGTAGAGAGAACATGATCTACAGTATTGACCTCAGCAAGATAACCCTAGGCGCTGGCGTCTACGTTTTCGGTCGTCGGTGGGGCAGTCAATTCGAGGCCCTCTACGTTGGCAAGGCGGGCAATCTCCGCAGCCGGGTCAAGGGGCATTTCAACAATCTGCGTTTGATGCAGCATCTCTCGAATGCAAAGACGGGCAAGCGCATTCTCCTTGTCGGCAGACTCGTGACGAGGCAAGGGCAACAGCCATCCAAATGTCTGAGTCTGGCGGAGCGTGCCTTGATCCGTTACTTTCTCTCGGAGGGGCATGATCTGGTCAACAAGCAAGGCACGCGACTTCGTCGCCATGAGATCGAGTCATCCGGCCGGCATCCCAAGCGTTTCTTTCCCAACGTGATGCACGTCGAGAGGGCGAGAGGCGAATAGCGATGGACGACGATCGCGGTATGTGCTTTCTGGTTGTGGATTGTCGACGCGACGTATGAAACGGAACGCCCATGCCCACCATATCCATGTTCTACGGCATCATCATCCGTCTGTACTACGCGCCCGGCGAGCACAATCCTCCGCATTTTCACGCGATCTATAATGAATATCGGGCCTCGGTTGACATTCGGACGGGAGAGATCACGGAGGGTTCCCTTCCGAACCGACAGCGCAAGCTCGTTCAGGCATGGGCGGAGTTGCATCAGGAGGAACTAATGGCTGATTGGACTCTGGTGATGAACGGCGACGAGCCGTTCAAGATTCAGCCCCTGCAATAGGAGGGCACGCCGATGTATCCATCTGTCGTGAGCGTTCGTCCGAACGAGGACTTCTCTCTCTCCGTCGTCTTTGACGATGGCGCGAAGGGCGTGCTTGACATGAATCCCTATTTGGACTTCGGCGTGTTCAAGAAGATCAAGGACTTCGAACAGTTCAAACAGGTTCGGATCTCGCTGGACACGGTGCAGTGGGAGTGCGGCGTGGATCTCGATCCCGAGTTCATCCGTGCCAAGTGCAAAATTACCGAGGAAGTGTGACTGACCTCTTGCCCTCTCCATACCACCATGAACGAATCCGCCATTCCTCCGATTACGTACGATCCGGCCGGGGTGTTGATCCGCGAGACGGGCCTTTCGGCGGCCGACCTGGCGTGGCTCGGACCACGGCTCGAAGCGGCCCGGAATGAAGTGCTCGACGACCTGGCCCTGTGGCACTCCGGCGAGCCCGTGCCGAAGGAGAAACAGCCGCTGGACGCCGGGTTCATCGACCTGCCCGAGCGACTGCTCGACCAGTATCGCGCCAAGGGCGACCAGAGCGAGCTGGGCCGGATCCTCGCGACTGGAAACCGATTGGCCGGGCAAGTGGATCGCGTGGTGGTGCTCGGGATCGGCGGGTCGTACATGGGCGCCCGCGCGCTGTTCGAGGCGCTGTGCCATCCGTACCACAACGAGCTGCCGCGGACCCACCGGTCCATGCGGCCGCGAATCTACTTCGCCGGCAACAACGCCGACAACGACGCGGCCGTGGGGCTCATGGAGCTTTTGGCCTGCCAAAGCCAGGAGCGCTGGGGCATCATCGTCATCAGCAAAAGCGGCAGCACGCTCGAAACGGCCGTGGCCCTGCGCGTGTTTCTGGATCATCTGGCCCAATCGTGCGGCGGCAACGTGGACAAGGTCCACGAGCTGGTCATCCCCATCACCGGCGTCAAGAGCCGTTTGCGGAGCCTCGCCACGGCGATGGGCTGCACCGAGATCTTCCCCATCCCCGAGGGCGTCGGAGGCCGGTTCTCCATCCTCTCGGCCGTGGGGCTCCTGCCGGCCGCCGTGCTGGGGATCGACGTCGTCAAGCTGCTCGAAGGCGCGGCGCTGACCAACAAGCGGTTCTGCAATTCGTCCTCTGGGCAGAATCCCGTGCTCGATTACGTCGGCGTCTGCCGGTTGATGGAAACCCGCCGCGGCGCGACCACCCGCGTCCTCTCCACCTGGGGCGACCGGATGGAGGCCGTGGGTCTGTGGTACGACCAGCTCCTGGCCGAGAGCCTCGGCAAGAATGGCCAAGGCGCGCTTCCGCTCACCGTGGTGAACACCCGCGACCTGCACTCCCGCGGCCAGCAGCACCAGGAGGGCCGCCGCGACAAGCTGATCACCAATCTCGTCGTCGAGAAGACGCGGCACGCGCCGATCGAGATCAAGCCGAGCACGATGAACCAGGACCTGCTCAACGAGCTGGCGGGCAAGACCCTGCCCGACGTGCTCCGCGCGGCGCTGGCCGGCACGAACCGCGCCTACGCCGACGACCGCCGGCCCACGGCCGACCTGCGGCTGCCCCGGCTCGACGAATGGTCGCTGGGCCAACTGTTCCAGATGCTCATGCTCGCCACGGCCGTCGAGGGCCGTTTGGTCGGCACCAACCCTTACGGCCAGCCCGGCGTCGAAGCGTACAAAACCCACATGAACGAATACCTGCGGGCCAAATGACGCGGTTTGGCGGCGCGCTCAACCATGGAAGAAGGAACACCCAACCATGGGAATGGGTAAACCAGAGGACCCCCGAGTCCGATTCGCGATCGAGCGAACCTTGCTTGCCTGGGTGCGAACGGGCTTGGCGCTCATGGGATTCGGATTCGTCGTGGCTCGATTTGGGCTGTTTTTGCGCGAGATCGAGGCCGCGCATCAAGCCGCGCCTCCGAAAACACCAACCGGGCTTTCGTTGTGGATCGGAACCGCGTTGATCCTTCTCGGCGTGATCGTCAACCTGTTGGCCTCGGCCGAACACCTATGGCTGATGCGCCAGGTCCAATCGGAACCGCCTTATGGGGTCCGTAGCTGGCTGTTGGGAGTCGGCGTCGCGTTTATCCTGGCAATCCTTGGCGTCGTCATGGCGGTTTATCTTGTCTTCATCGGTCCCTGAACGGGTTGGTGGGGCAAGACCCCTCTTCAAGCACGCTTGGCGTCTTTTTTGCAGTACGAGAATCAACGGAAATCGTGGCGTTGGCGGTTCTCCGCGCGGGAAGGAGGCCGTGACACTCTCCTGATTGGAGTTCCACCATGACCCAATGGTACGAAACGCTTTTCGCGAATTTCGCCAAAACGTACGACGACGAGGCGTTCACCCAGGGGACCGTCGGCGAGGCGGACTTCGTGGAACGGGAGCTCGGCGGCGATCGGACGAAACGCATTCTGGACATCGGCTGCGGCACGGGCCGGCACGCCATCGAGCTTGCCAAGCGGGGATACCGCGTGACCGGCTTCGACCTTTCCGAGGGCCAGCTTCGCGCGGCGCGGGAGAAAGCCGCCGCGGCGGGCGCGACCGTCGAGTTCCAGCGCCGGGACGCGACCGAGCCGCACTTCGACCGCGAATTCGACGCCGCCATCATGTTCTGCGAGGGCGCGTTTTCGCTCATGGAGACCGACGAGAAGAACCACGCCATTCTCGTCCACGCCGCGGCGGCCCTGCGCCCCGGCGGCAAGCTGCTCCTGACGACGCTCAACGCCTTGTTTCCGCTGTTCCACTCCGTCAAGGACTTTCTCGCGGCAAACGAATCCGGCACGGCGACCGACAACTTGACGTTCGATCTTATGACGTTTCGCGAACGCGCCGAGATGACCTTCACCGACGACGCGGGCAAGTCGCGGACGATCCAGACGAACGAGCGCTACTACACGCCCGCCGAAATCCGCTGGCTGCTGCGGACGGCGGGTTTCGCCGACGTGGAGGTCTTTGGCTGCCGTCTCGGCCAGTTCAGCCGCGACCACGCGCTGGCGCCGGACGATTTCGAGATGCTCGTGGTGGCCCGGAAGGGCGCGTAGCGTCTTCCTCGCGGCTCTCTTGATTCACGGCTCGCGTTCCTCGACGGCGCGTCCCTCGAGCGTTTCGCCCTTGCCGAGCGCGCACGTGAAGTCGCCGTGGGCGCGCCGGACGTCGGGGCGATTCCACGCGACTGGCCTCCCGTCGAAGGGATCGCGCAGGCGGAGCGCGCCGCCTTGTTCGGCGCGGATCCGCACCAGGACCGTGCTTCCGTTCCGACGCCGGGCGGAGACGGCAAATGCCCCCTCCGCGCGAAGGTCGGCAAACTCCACGTTCGCCCACGCCTTTGGCGCCGCGGGAAACACGCGCACCGCGCCGCCCCAGCTTTGCAGCAACATCTCATGCACCGCCTGGGCGGCCGCGAAGTTGCCTTCCAGGGTAAAAGGGCGATACGTGAAATCGCTGAAGCCGAGTCGCTTATAATCGCCGTTAAGGTGAAAACCGTTGCGCGACACGAATGCCTTCAGAAAGACGTTGAGATTCTCCAGCGCCAGCTCCGGCTTGCCTGCTCGCGCGGCCAGGCACGCCAGCCAGGAAAACGAATAGCCCGTCCATTTCCGGGTTCCGTGTAGCCCAAGCTGCGCGATCGAGGCGTCGATCACCCGCCGATCGCGATCCGTGCCCTCCACGTGCAACGTGCCCAGGGGATAAATGGCCAGAAGATGCGAGAAGTGCCGATGGGAAAAGGCGAGCGACTCGTCGGGCGCCAGCCGCAGCGGCCCCGACTCGCCTTCCACGGCCAGCGGATCGAGCCGATCGAGGAGATCCGTCCAATGCGCGGCGGCGGCCGCGTCGCCGCGTGCCTGGGCCATCTCGGCCAACGCGCCAAAGAGCCATCGCAAAAGCGATAGATCAAAATTCGAGTTCGGCGTGAGCCAGCTCTCCGGGGCGTTTTCGTGGATTTCGGGCGAAGAGGACAGGGGCAATTTCAGCTTGCCTCGTTCGTCCGGCTCCAAGAGTCCTTCCAGGCATTGGGCAATGGCTTCGCAATAGGGATATGCGCGCTCGTTGAGAAAGCGCTCGTCCATCGTGAAACGCCAATGCTGATAGAACGAGTGCGCGATCCAGGCACCCATGGTCGGCGAGAGCGAATAGGCGCACCAACCGCCTATTGGATCGCCGGCCAACGACATGACGCCCGGCACGGCTGCGCCGGGCGCGCCGAAGAAGTCTTTGGCAAACGCGCGATGTTTGGGCAGACGACCCCACAAAAAGTCGAGGAAACTGGCCCCCTGATCGAAATGACCCGAAGTGAAATACGCCCAGTAGGTCATCTGCGTGTTGAGATCGTTGTGGAAGTCGCCTTTCCACGGCGGCAGATTCCCGTCGTCGGCCGTCCAAACGCCCTGCAACGGTATCGGCGGGGCGCCGCGCCGCGAGGCCGCGCCGTAGAAGTACTGCACCAGGTCGTAGTGTCGTTGGATGGCTCGATCGGGCAGGGCCACGACCGAACGGCCCCAAAACTTCTTCCACCACTCGACGTGAGCGGGCAGCAACGAGGCGTAACCCCGGTCCAAGGCGGACTGCACGCGCCGCCGACCCAACGACACCGGATCGGCGCCGTCGTCTGTCGACGTGATGGCCACGGCCATTTCGGTCGTCTCGCCGTCCGATCGCGTCGCCGCCACAACCGCCAGGGCGCGATCGTCGTGCGTCTTCTGAAGAAACCACTGCACGTTTCCCTCGTGCCCCAGTTCCACCGGTGGGTAGCCCAGTCTCTTGACCGAGGTCGGCGGCACGAGACGGCCCTTGGCCTTACCATTGGGGAAGCGAAGCAAGGCAACCGGCTCGGTGGCGTGGAAGAAGACTTCGGCCGTCCCTTTGTTGAGTTGTGCCCGACCGGTAGCCGAGGCCAGATCGAGCGAGAATTCCTCGACGTCGGTGCCGTCGCCAAGATCGACTTCCAGCCGGCCCGCCGGAATCTTCGTCGGATACGCGAATCTCAAATAGGGCTGCCGGAACATGTCTTCCAACGACTTATGTTTCTTTTGGCCGAGCAGCCTTCGGACCGTCGCGTAGTTGCGGTCGGGGTGGCTCCAGACGTCCGGCTGGCGGTTGTCCCACAAGTCGCCTCGATCGAGGGAAAGCTTCAGCACGTGGCCGCCACCCCAAAGGAGCCCGCCGGTCAGGCCGTTGCCCAGCGGTATTGCCTCGTCCCAGCGTTCGATTGGCGCGCCCAGGTTGAGATTGGACGTCTTTGCAGGCGCCGTCGGCCACGAATCGGCAACCGCCGTTGCCACGCACAATGACACCGTCGCCGCAAGGAGACGTCGCCAGAGTCCTGGATAGACAATGAAGTGCATGGGAAACGCTTCGTTCTCAATGGTCCGCGCGCTCGTGATACGAATGAACCAGCAATCCCATTGTACCGGGGCACGCGCGGATCGGGAAATCCGCACGCCCTTCCGAAGGCGTGTTTTGGAACGGGCGCCGTAGGCTGTCTGCCGGCGAAAACGGGCGAGGCGCGCCCCGATGGGGCGATGGAGAGCCAAGCTCCCTCCTGGCCGAGGATGGGAATCTCCCCGCGGCGCGGCTCTTGCAAAAACGGGGCCCTTGCGAAAAAATGGTGGGGTGGATCGCTCGGCTTGCCGACGACGGGCTCCCAAGGCGGTCATCGTGTCGCGGAAGCCGTCCATTACGATCGAAACCAGCGCCGCCGTCGCCATCGCCATCGAAAGGTTCCGTCATGCTCCGTTTCTCCGTGAGAGACGACCGGTGCAGTCGCTGCGGGCTGTGCGCGGCGGATTGTCCGTCGCGCATCATCGAACAACGCGGCGAGGAACTCCCCGTTGTCGCTGCCGAAAACGAGGGCAATTGCCTGGAGTGCCAGCACTGCCTGGCGATTTGCCCCACGGCGGCCATCTCGGTCTTTGGCCTGAACCCCGCCGATAGCCTGCCGGTCTCGGCCGACGCGTGGCCGCGGCTCGAGCAGATGACGCACCTCCTGCGAGGCCGGCGGAGCGTCCGGCGGTATCAGGACCGCGACGTCGATCCCGAGTTGATCGCCGGGCTCTTGGCCACCGTCGCCCACGCGCCGACCGGCGTGAACAACCGCTCGCTCACGTTCACCCTGATCGACGACCGCGGCAAGCTGGCGCGCCTTCGGGAGAAAGTCATGGCCGCGCTGGTCGAGGCGTCGCGCACGGGCCGCATTCCCCAGCGATACGCTTACATCGAAGGGGCGATTGCCGCCCACGTCGAGCACGGGGCCGATGTCCTCTTTCGCGGCGCCCCGCACGTGCTGATTGTCTCGGCCCCGCCGCATTCGCCCTGCGCCACGGAGGACGTCGCGATTGCGCTAAGCTACTTCGAGCTGTTGGCCCAAAGCGCGGGCTTGGGCACGGTATGGTGTGGCCTGCTCAAGCTGGCCCTCGAGTCCGTGCCGGCGCTCAAGTCACTCGTGGATCTCCCGCCGGATCACCACTACTACCCGATGCTGTTCGGCCACCCCGCCGTGCACTTCGCCCGCACCGTCCAGCGCGACGGCGCCGCCCGCGTCAAACGCCCCGCCGTGGACGCGCCTGCCGGATGACGCCCCGAGCGCGGGCGGCGCCCTTCGCCACGATCCGCTCCTGGCCGTGCTGGTGGGCAAGGCCGATCCGACCGGCCGGGACCGCCGCCGCGTCGTTCGCCGCGGCTACGCCGCGGGGTGGTGAGAAATGCGGGCTAGCGGAGCCAGCGGCACGCGGCCGAACGCACATGCCTCGATTCGCCGAATCTACTGCGCCGCGGGGCGCCGGCGCGGGAGGACGCACGCGAGGCCGGCGATCAGCAACACCAACGCGCCCGGCTCGGGCACGGCGGCGCCGCCGGCGGGGTTCCAGTTGGCCGCGAGGATGGCCAGATCCAGATCGTCGACCACGAAGTCGTTGTTGAAATCGCCCTGCAAGGCGCCATCGGTGGCCGCGCCAAGCCAATGCGCCGCCAGAATCGCCGCGTCCTCGTCGTCGACGAAGCCGTCGTTGTTCGCGTCGCCGGGCGCGCCCGGCGTGACGACGACGTCAATTTCCGGATTCAAATCGAAGTAGATGTTGCCGGCGCCCTCCGAAGCCAGCGTGCGGAAGTCGAGCTGGATCTGCTCGAAATACGGGTTGCCTTCGACGATGACCTCGAAGGTGACCCAGTCGATCGTGACCTCGAGTCCGCCGGTGAGCAAATCCATGCCGAGGATGTTGAACGGGAGCTGCGTGGCGTCGGCCGGCAGGACGAGCACCGTGATCGCGCCCTCCTCGCCCGCGTCGCCGGGGGTCCAACAAAGGTCGACGCCCTCCAACGTGGGCAGAAGCACGCGATCCACCAGCAGGAGTTCCGCCTCGACCGTGCCGCCGATGCCGCCGATGGGAAGCGTGCCGAGGTTCTCCTGTTGGAACGTCCCGTCGCCGTCCGCGTCGAGCCCCAGCGCGAAGGCCATGTCGCGGGAGAGCATCGTCATCTGCGCCCCGGTATCGAGCAGGAAGTCGCCCTCGACGACGCGAAGCACGCCCGAATCGTCGCGGTATTCGACTTTGGCCGTGAGAAACGGAACGGGGGCCCAACTCGGCAACGGCGCATCGGGCGGGTCGTCGGGCAGGAGGCCGTCGCGCGGATCGAACGTCATCCGCGTGTCCACGGCGACCGTGTAGCGGTGGCCGTTGCCGGCCGGCAACAGCGGCGTCGGATCGCCGCCGCCGACCGTGGGGAAGTTGACGCCCAACGGCGGCATCTCGAGGAAGTCCTCGACGTCGAACCAGCCGGTGAAGTCGAGCGTCGTTACGCGGTCGATCATCGCCGGCATCCCGATCAGGCCGGTGAAGCCGCCGATCGACGCCGGATAGTCGCCCAAATGAAGGTCGGGATTCGACAGGATCCGTTGGCCGGCGTCCGACTGCGGCAACACGACGGAACTGCCGTCCGTGCCCGTCACGTGGACGTTGTACCGCGCCGAGACGTACAGCTCCTCGTACCCGGCGACGCCTTGTTCGTAGTAGTAGCCCTCGGTCACGTACCCATTGGTCTCCAGATCGGCCGCGGCGTCGCTGACGATCAGCATCGCGTTGGCCCCGGTGTCCAGCAGCAGGCGGCTGTACGGATAGATGCCGTAGCCGCTGTCGTAGGGGCCGATGCCCGTCACGCTGCCGTCTGGGTTGGTCCGGGTCAACTCGACCTCGACGTACGCCTGGTCGAACAGATCGGATTGACGCCCCACGACGATGTAGGGCGTCTGGCCATCGGCCGCCGCGAGCCCGACCAGGGCGAACCAGCCCGCCCATGCAGCGCCGAGGAGCGCAACACGGCGGCGACGTCGCCCCCGACCAACCGGCATCGCGTGTTCCACGGCTCCCGCCTCCACGCCTAACGCCCCGAATCCTCTATCCTCATTGTAGAGCCCGGCGCACTTGCCGCAACTGAAAACCCCTACCCCAGAGGGGATTCCTTGCGGAAGACGATGCCCTCGTTGACCTGCTCGAACCCGAGTCTTTCGTACAGGCCCAGGGCCGCCGTGTTGTGGGACATCGTTTGGAGTTCGACCCAATCGACGCCCATTCGGGTCAGATGGTGGAACACCTCGGCAAGGAGAAACACGCTCAGGCCCCGCTTGCGGAATCCGGCGTCCACGTGCAGCTCGGTTAGCCCGGCCGACGGGGCGCCGCCCAGACCCTGCGTCGGATCCATGTTGCGCACCACCGCGTGCGCGACGCAGTCGCCGCCCAGCCGGGGGCGGAGCTCGAATCGGGTCCGTTCGAACCCGCCCGTGGCGCAGCATTCCCACCAGCTCCGATACGGCGGGTCGTTCACCACGTGGACGAGCATCTCGCGGCGGAGGAGAAGCTGTTGCCGGCCGGTTGGAGGCTCGTAGGAGTGGAGATTGCCGCGGAAGAGAACCGTGCGGTCGATCTCTTTGTAGCCGCTCGACTCGAAAGCGCCTCGCGCCACCTGGTCGGTGGCCAGAATCCCAGGCAACTCGCTCCCGCCGTAGAACCCATGGTAGAAGGGGTCAAGCGGGGCCATCGCGCCGCCGTAAAGGACCTTGGCGCCCGCCGCGGCAAGGTACGTCTCGCATTGGTTCAGAAGCCCGGCGGCCACACGCGCCTCGTCGCAGTCGGGCCGGACGAGGATCAGGCAGGTCGTGCCCAACTCGCGGGAAACGTCCGCCTCGTCGTCGGTCGGCCCGAAGCCGGCATGCGCGAATCCCACCGGCCGGTCGTCCTCGCGGGCCAACACGAGCCCGCTCGGTTCGAAGTACAGCTTCGACAGGACGAATTGTTCGATGAGATCGACCGTCATCGGGCCGAAGAGGCCCGCCTGGACGTGCCGGCTTTGCCAGATATCCACCAACGCCGGGGGGTCGCTATTCCGGAAGGGACGATAGCCTAGCATGGTGGGTAGGAGAGGCTCGCGCGGCCGGGGCCATGACGGGGACAATCCCCGGTATTATAGGGCCCCCTCGTTGTCTGTCACTAAGAGCCTATCCCAAAACCAGCCCGGATTGTCATGCCGAGCGAAGCGGAGCGTCTCAAATCCGCCGCCGCCAACGAGATCCCTCGCCGCAATCAGCTCGACGCGGCGCGGCGCCGGGGGCGGGCGAAGTGAGGCGGCTTGACCGCGCGTTGGCCCAGACGCCATTGCGACGCGATTTCGGCCAGTCGGCGACGATGCTCGCGCGCGCGGCCGGCGGTGAGGAACCCCCAGAAACGTCCGGCCAGGGCCGCCGGCGCCGTCAGACGCAGCGCGTGGCGACCCACCCCGAGCAGAATCTCGCCGCAATGCGCCGCCACGGAACCGGCGCCGCCGCGCCATCGCCAGAAGAGCCGCTCGGATTGGACCGCGTCGCGGAAGGCGTCATTGCGGACCTCCTCCTCGCGGCCGGCGCGGACGCGCGACATCGGCTCGACCACGGTTCGACAACCCATCGCGGCAAACGTCAAGCCGGCGCTGGCCAGCGCGTGCGGCCAGCCCAACTCGACCGCGAATCCGTCCAAGTGGTCCAGCGCCGCCTTTCGGTAGAAGCCAGCGCGTGGGTCGGGAATCGGCCCGCCGCGATCGGGCCGACCCGGATGCCGCTCCATCTCCTCGGGCGTGATCGGTCGCATGGCCCCGCGGGTGAGGTACTCGATGCCGGCCACGGTTGGGCCGCCGGCGGGGTCCAAGGGGACGACCCAGGGCATCACCGCCGCGACGTCCGCGTCAGCGAAGTGACGCAAGGCCGCCTCGGCCCAGCCGGGGCAAACCTCGACGCCAGGGGCCAAGACGTGGATCACGTCGCCCTGGCTCGCGTCGATCCCCAGGTTCAAACACCGGACCGGGTCGGATCCGATCGGCGCGCAGACAAAAACCACCTCGCCCTCGAGATCGTACGGGTCGCCGTACACGTCGCGGAGCACCACGACCACCTCGGTCGCCTCCGGACGGTTTTCCAGCACGGACACCAGCGTGTCTTCAAGCTGCGAGGTGCTGCCCCAATGCGGAATGACAATCGAAAGACGTGCCACGGAAGGGTTCCTTCATGGTTGCATGGCACCATTCCACCGGGCGTCGGCCGACTGTCTCGATAGACATCGCGAGGCAAGCCGCCGTTTGCCCCCCATTGAATCCTGCCCGACATCGGATTATGTCGGTTGGGAGGGAAAAAGAAGTTTACGCGAATTTTCCTGCTGTGCGTAATTGGCCAATCGCGCGTAGTTGGGCAAATTGATAAATCTGGGCTGTTTGGTGGCGCGATCCGAGGGATCAAGAGCGTGGCTGATTCCACCTCACGGACCGTGGCGAGAACCGCCGGATCAAGTAGTGGCTTCTAATGCCTGATCAACGCGTTTTGTCGCTGTTCTTGCTCGAAGCAGGCTGCCCGAGCGTGTCGGTCGCGCCAACCAATCCGGGACCGCCGGCCGCCACGTAGCCGTGGCTGGCCCCGGAGGCTTCGGGGCTGACCCAAAACGCATAGAGTGAGCCCTTTTTCAGGGAGAAACGGAACCTGACCGGCTTGCCGGCAACCGCGGACAAATCCTCGATGCCCTTCCAACGCACCTCGGCCAACGTCTTATCACCGCTGGTCGGTTCACAATGGGCCTTGGTGAACGGCTCGATGACGTTGCCTTGCCGGTCCAGAACTTCGGCCAGCAACTGGCCGTTTGGGGCGTCCAGGTTGACGAAAAGCCGCTTGCCGCGGAAGCGAACCGGACGAGTTACGAGCGAGCCTTCCGCTTCGCCGGCGTCCAGCGAGGCGAAGCCGTCGCGGCGGAGGACGGCCAGGCCGGTGCTGTTGCGGCCATCCTCGCGGCTTTTCTCGCGCCCGCTCACGTAAAAGTAAAGCGCGTCGCCGACAACGAGGCAGCCGCCACCCGCCGACTGGACATTTGCCCCATTCCACGCGTCTTCCTTCTCGCTGACGGCCACGAAGGCTGCGCGATCGGGCCGGTGCCAATGGAAGCCGTCGCGGCTGAAACCCAAGAGCACTTCGTTTCGCTTGTTGGGCGTTCCCGGCTCGCGGAGGTCACCTTCCCATATGGAAAAGAATCCCAGCATCAGGCTTTCGTAGGCCACCGCGTCGAGGTTGTACAACTCCGGGGGAACCTTCTTCAGTCGAGGATCGGGATTGCGCGGATCGAGGTGGTCGGCATTCGTCCAAAGGTAAAGACCGCTCTTTTCCCAGCCGAGCCCCGCGGGCAAATCGGCGCTTTCGCGATAATAGCGAGACCGGCCCACGTCGGCCCGATTGTAGCGGCGCAGGCTGTAAACCCAGACGTCGCGGAAAGGATTGTGGAAGAACGTGCAGCGGTCGCCCGGCGTCGGGCCGAACGTCTTTTCCGGCTGACCCCAGTGGATTCCGTCCGGAGAGGAGTAAAGGCTTAACTGCCACTCGTTCTTCTTCGGCCGGGGCGTGGATATCAGGAGCTTGAAACGCCGCTGGGGGTTCCGCTCCCGCCGGTCGAGCCAAACGACGCTTGAGTCGCGGGGCTGATCGCGCCACGCGACGCGGGGGTCGCGGGCCAGTTTCTGCACGATGTTCGTGCCCGGCTCGACGACGTCCAGAGACGGCTTCGTCCAATGAATTCCATCTTCGCTGAAGGCGTAGCAAGTGGCCTCGCCATAACCGCCCATGTACCACATCTTGAAAAGCCGATCGGCCGTGTCGTACCACACGCCGTCACTGAACACCATGGCTGTCGGATGTTCGCCCCGATGCTCCCAAGGCTTGTCCGGCTTGACGACGGGATTGGCCGGATGGAATTCCGCGCGATGGTACTTGCGATGGAGCGTCGTCTTTTCGACGAGAAAATTGTCAACCAACAGTTGACGGCCCACGTCAATGGGAATCACCTCGGGCGGGTGCTCCAGGTAAGGGACGGGCATGGGTTGGCGGGTCAACCGCTCGATCCGCGGCGGCCACTCATCGGGCAACGCGATGCCGTTGTACAGCACCTCGCCGGCCGATGCCGTCACCGATGCCAGCCAAGCCCAAAGTAACGTCGAGACCCATGCAATGTGCAGCTTCACGCCGTCCAACCCCTCCAAATGTCGTTCGCGTTCATTTCTCCTTTGCCAACGTCCACCCGAGCGTCATCCACCCTCCGGCGACGGTCCAGTGGACCATGCGGAGCGTGCCGGCCTTCTCCCAGCGGTCCTTGAGCGGCAGGGCGGGCTTGGGCGTGAGCTTCTCCTCCAGAATCTTCGCGAAGCGGTCCTGCAGAAGCCGGCGGATCGTTTGTTGCTTGGCGGAGAGTCGATCACGGCCGGGCTCGAAGCCGGGCGGGAAGACCCAGAGATCGCCCTGCCGGACAAGAACAAACTGGCCGTCGGATTGTTCGATCTTGTAGGTCGCCCGAACGTCCATGCCGGGATGCTCGCTGCCGCCGCGGGAATAGCCCGTCGCGCGAAGAGCCATGGTCATTCCGCCGTCGGCGAACGTCACCGTGAACGGCTCGCGCGAGGCGAAATGGATCGCCCAGGACTCGCCTTGAGCCTTGAACCGCTCGGGCACCTCGCCCAAGAGATCGGTCATGGTTCGGAGGAATTCCTCCTCGTCCAACGTGCGCCCGGCCAGGATCGTGGCGGCCGCGTTGTTGATCATCGACTCGTGGACGCGGACGCTCAGATCGGAGCCCGGCGCCGCGGCCGGCGGAACGTCCGGCGCGGCCAACTGTCCGGCGGCGGCGGTCAGGCCGACAACCTTCAGTTGCTCGGTCGTCGTCGCGAATCGCAGCGGGTTCGGCAGGATCCGCCGCTGCCACAAGGGCTGGTAAAACCGCTCCTGAAACCGGCCGTTCGCCTCGACGATCCGCTCGTCCGCCTGTTCGTCGATCCGTTCGTCCAGCCGCGCTTCCGCGTGTCGCGAGGCGATTGCCTCGGCGCGGGCTTTGTCGCGCCAGACGCGGCGCCACGCGATCTTCTCGACCATGCGGCCGCCGCGGACGGCGCGGAGCCCTTGGATCGTCGTCTGGGTGGTCGCTTCGGCCGTCGAGGGCGCGGCGCTCACGCCCTCGGCGTCGATCCAGAGTTGCTTGCGCCCCTCCAATCGCGTCGTCGCGCGGCTATGGATCCGCACCGGACCGTTGTAGCCAACGTTGTCCGACTCGGTCGTGCCGGACATCACCAGATTGATTACCGCCTTCTCCTCGCTGGGCGAAAACTCGACGGCCACGTCGCCGGTGGTCCGGCCGGTCCCGCGGATGGTCGTGCCGAGGATGCAGTCGCGCACCGGCGCGGTGTCGTCGACGGGAGTGGTCAATCCAGCGGCAACCAGTGGGCGGGAGACCTCGATGTACACGTTGGGCCGGCGGAATCGCGTCCGAATCAGCTTGACGATCTCCGGCCCCTGGCCAAAATCGTCGAGCCAGGCGGCGATTTGACCCACCGCGTCCGCCTCGGCCGGGGTCGGCGCCTTGGCGTACGCGTCCAGCCGACCGGGCAGGCCAACCAGGAGCTTCTCGTACGCGGACTGGATCGCGGGGTTGCCGATCCCGCGTCGGAGGTTCAGATACCGGTGCAGCGCCTGCCTCGCGTCGGCGAACCAAATCAGCTCCAGGCCGTCGTGTTTCGCGTTCAAGCGCGAATACACCTCGTCGAGCCCGGCCAGATCGGGCTCGGGGCGGGCCAATTCGTCGGCGACGACGTTCCAACGCAGGTAGCTCTTCCAGGCCTCGCCGCCGGAACCGTCCTCGACGAGCCGCCGGTGGAGCCGCTCGACCGCCCGGTCCAGCCGCCGTTTGGCCCGCGCGGCATCCCGCTCCGACAACGGACGGAACCGCCCCCAATCCGACTGAAACGTGATGCCCTCCCCGCTCGGGGGATTCGGCTCGTCGGCGTTAGCCGGCACGAAGGCCGCCATCAACCCGACGCCCAGAAGGGCCAACGCCACGTGACGCATCGTGATAACCCTCATCAGACCATTCCTTTCGGTTTGCGGGTTTGAGGTCGGCACGCCGGATGCGGCGGGCCGGCGCGCTGGGCACGGCCAGACGGGGACGGGTACCCGCCCAAGTTTCCATTTTGGAAAATTTATACTGACCGGTTGATTTTCGCCAGCCCGCCAAGTTAAGGTGGGTTCGCTTGCTTTTCCTTGGCCACCATTGGGCCATTAGAAAAGCATAGCCCGCCGATTCCCACGAAATAACACCTTTGGGTGGCATGGCATAAGTCGCTCGTTCCGCCTTGCGGTCGTCCGGACCTTGCGGAACGAGCGTTCCACCGAGCCGGCGGCGCGAGCCGCAGCCGGTTTTCCGCCCGAAGGCGTCCCGTTGGGCTGAGTCCGGAACCTCGGCCGTGATCTCCATGGATGGTGGCAAACGGGCCGCTCGCCGCGCGCGAGCCGACCCCGGACCCACAACAAGGAGACTTCCGCCATGCGCCGAGCCGCATCCTCGTGGGCAGTCGTGTTGATGGTTCTCTCGATCGCGTCCGCCGCGGGAGCGGCCGCCGAGCCGGCCCCAACGTGGCTGGCGGACTACTCTGGGGCGATGAGTCGGGCCGAGCAGGACCGCCGGATGATGGTCATTGTGTTCGGGGCGCCCGGCAACGCGGCGGTTTGCGAGGCCGTGGCGCCGGACGCATTCGACGACGCCGTGGTGCGCGAGCGTCTGGCGGACTGCATCGCCGTCAGGCTGCCGCTGGACGCGGAGATCCGCATCGGGGGCGAGATGGTCCGCTTGATCGACCAGCCGGCATTTGCCGAGATGCTCGGTCGCCAGGGAGTCGCCATCCTCGACTTCGCCCACCAAGACGCCGAGTTCTACGGCACGGTGGTCAACACGTTTCCCATCCTGAACGGACGGCCCTATTCGGTCCGGCAGGTGCGCGCGATGCTCGATCTTCCGCCGGGCACGCTCACGCAGCGGACGCTCATCTACGCGGTGCGAACGCATCCAGAAGCGCCGGCCAGCGCCGACGGGCAGTTCCTCGGCGATCTGGCCCGCGAGGCCACGGCCCATTCCGAATACCAGGCCCGCATCCGCCTGCAGGGCCATCACCAATGGGGCACGCGTTTCCAAAGGATCCGGTCGATTTTGCCCGGCGGTTTGACGGCCAACGAAGTGGTCGCGGAAAGTTGGCCGGGCGAAGGGCTCCTGGCGGCGGCCATCGAGTGCGTCCGGTGTTGGCGGCTTTCGTCCGGCCACTGGAACCACGTTCGCACGCCCCACCGATTCTTCGCGTACGACATGAAGCGCGGCGCCAACGGCATCTGGTACGCCACGGGCATCTTCAGCGGGCGGTGAAGCGCGGCAACTCTCGCCGTCAGCTTCCGGTGTAGATAAGATATCTGGTTCATCCGACTGAAGCGCGCGCGAACGCAAATCGTTACGTTAGAAGCGGCTCTCGCCGATGGATTTTTTGAGGCATGAATCCGGT
>JAFGDS010000075.1 GCA_016931995.1 Pirellulales bacterium | reverse complement strand
TCGTCGGACTTGGTTCGCCCACGGTCGAGTAGCACTGTAATCGCATTCTGCTTCCCGAGCTTGAGTTCCATGAGTCGCTGGGCTTGCGGGTAAGAGCAGATGGAGCCGAGCGTGATCCGCGATAAAGGAACCGATTCGAGCAGCGTGATTATGAACCGCCCGTAGGTCTCTCGCCAATCGCCCACTGGAATGATCGGCATCAACACGGCCCGCACCGGATAGCCGGCCTGGGCACATCGCCACATGGCGTCGATACGATCAGAGACAGCGGGCGCGTTTGTCTCGAAATCGCGCACAACCTCCGGCGCATTGACGGTCCACGATAGAATCGTATGGCTCGCATGATCGAGGCCAAGCAAATTCTCGACATCAGCACTTTTCGTCAGAACGACCATTCGTGCATGGCGGTGGCGAGCGAAGAACGGGACCATTGTTCGCGCGTAGCTCGTGAGCGGTTCCAGGGCCAGGCCGTCTTGGAGCTTGCCCAGATAGAATGCGGTCGGACGGCCAATCTGATTTGCCGTGCGGTCCACTTCCGTCAGAATCTCCTCCAGGTTGAGGAATATCTTCACACTCGGCGAAAACCAGACGCCCGGCGTGCCGGCCAGATAGCAGTAATGGCAGCCGTAGGGGCAGAAGCCATAGGGCGAAAAATGCCAATAGTTCGGGCAGGCGTTGCCTCCTTCATCGCTGAATCGCACGGCGCTCCGATGCTCGCCCAGCACGAGCGTCTGTTTGCCCCGCTCGTGCAGCCGCAAGGGGTCGCCTTCGCCCAGATCGACTCGATTGTGCGGGACGCCGAACGCCTCGACGACCTCTGCGTCTGGGTACGCCGCGCAAATCCGCTCGGCCAATTGCCGACGCTCTGTTGTGCGATTGCTCCCCTTGGCCAGCACGATCCTGGATGGCCGAAACAGCGGCGCGGCCCTCGGCATGTAGTCGTTCTTGGATTCCACGCCCGTGAACATCAATTGACGCCCGTTGAGTTTGCCACGGCACGATACGCCGCCAGCATGTAAACAGGTGTATACTATACCAGGCCGTCGGCCCGGTTTCAAGTCGAGTTTTTGGGCCACTGTGTCGGTTCCCGCGTTGTCGTCAACTCGGCCAGCCGCTCCTGGAATCCGGCTACGTGCTTCGTGGTTGTTGGGTACGCAGAAGTCACTCGATGATAGGCTGCGAGCACAAGTGTGCCTGCATCAGCGGCATGAGTATCGCCCGCAGTGGTTCGCGCAATCGCGTCCGTCGTCGAATCTGGTTCAGAGTCTAGCGTCGGGGCAGGCCATCGAGTCGGGCACGTTTGGTTCCGACCATCGGAGCATGGCGTCATCGGTAGTTGCATCGAGGGGTTCCATGAGGTAGGATTGAACCGACAATCCGAATTGACGCGCAGCGTCAAGTTTGTTGCTTCACGCCGAACTGCGACAACGAGCCGCAAGGCTCTTATTCAGCGAAGCAGCACTTGTGCCGCGCTCCCCGTCTGGGGAGTGCCGGGCCTTGTGCTATTCGCTGAACCCTGTCGCAGGGGTGGCGTGGATGTACGCGCCGGAGGATATTCAAGCGTTTGTTGATCGGTGCCGCCAGAGTAGCGATCGACCAAGGGCGCTATTGGAGACCAACTGATGGCAAGCATCTCTCGTGAACCCAACGGCCGTCGCACTATTCAATTCCTTGCGCCCGATGGCAAACGGCGCTCGATCCGGCTGGGCAAAGTGACGCAACGCATTGCCGAGACGGTCAAGCTGCGAGTGGAACTGCTCGTCGCCGCCCAACTCGCTGGGCACGCGATCGACGATGAGACCGCGCGCTGGCTGGCCGGCTTGGATGATCGCATGACCGACAAGCTGGCTGGTGTTGGTCTCGTGCCAAAGCGTGAGCCGGACCCGTTGACGACCTTGGGTGGTTTCTTGACGGAGTATGTCAACCGCCGAGTCGATGTGAAGCCGGCAACCAAGGAAGTCTGGTCGCAGGTGACGCGGAATCTGCTGGAGCATTTTGGTGGGCAACGCGATCTTCGCACGATTGACGAGACAGCGGCCGAGGATTTCAAGCTGTTTCTGCTCAAGCAGGGGTTTGCCTCGACCACTGTGGCCAAGCGGCTGCAATTCGCCCGCCAGTTCTTCAAGGCGGCCGTTAAGCGGAAGCTCATTTCGAGCAACCCCTTTGCCGAAGTCGGGGCCAAGGCGACCATGAAAGATGACCGGGAGCGTTTCGTCACGCGGGAGGAAACCGGCCGACTGGTGGAGGCGTGCCCCAATATCGACTGGCGGGTGATCGTTGGGCTGTGCCGATTCGGTGGTCTGCGCTGCCCGAGCGAAGTGCTGACGCTGGAATGGAACGACGTTGACTGGGAGCGCGGCCGCTTTCGCGCCCATTCGCCGAAGACCGAGCATCATCCTGGCAAGGCGAGCCGGATGGTGCCATTGTTCCCCGAGCTTCGAGTGATCCTTGAGGAGGCATGGGAGTTGGCTCCCGAGGGTGCCAAATACGTCGTCGGCAACGACGCCTACCGCAAAGCCTCTAACACCCCCGGCGGGTGGAGAAACTGCAATCTGCGGACGCAGTTTGGCCGGATTCTGAAACGGGCCGGTCTGGAACCTTGGCCCCGGCTATTCCATGCTCTGCGTGCCTCCAGGGAAACCGAGTTGGCGGCGGACTACCCGCTCCACGTTGTCACGGCCTGGCTGGGAAATACGCCCAAGATTGCCATGAAGCACTACCTGATGACGACGGAATCCGACTTCTCGAAAGCGATGGGGCGGCTGGTCCAAATGGCGGTGCAAAATCCGGTGCAGACGGAGCAGAATTCCGGTGCAAAAGGCGGTGCAGCAGCCTGCCGCAGCGATTCGCAGGAGGCCGCAAGAAACGCAATAAGCCCTTGCGATACAAGAGCTTATGCGATACCTTGCGATGTCTTGCCACGACCTGCAAAAATCATCAGCGGAGAGGACAGGATTCGAACCTGCGGAGGACTTACGCCCTCACGGATTTAGCAAACCCGCGCTTTCGACCACTCAGCCACCTCTCCTAATGCCCTTTTTAATAAGAACTTACGTAATTTTCCAGGGCAAGGCTTCTCTCTTTGTCGTTCTCCCGAGGGCACTTCCTGCAGGTACTATCGGCGGTATTCCGCCGCGCCGATCGGCGTATCGCCGAACGCGGCGGCGCCACGTATGACCGTTTCGCCTCGAAGGTGACGTTTAGTCTACTCGAAAAAGGCAGACCAGGAAAGCGGCCGACCGGCCGGACAAACCCCATACGACATTGCCCGCCGCGTGGACGTGCGGGAGGACGTCGGGTCGGGCCTCGGCAGCCCCTTCACCCCGGGCATCCGCCATGTACCCTTACATGGCACGCGACCATGAACCGATCACGCGAGAAATGGTCGTGGCAAGTCATCTCGTGTTTCCTAGCTACTGCAAGCACGCGTATTCACTGATCGAGCATTTCGACAGCAATACCGTTGCCTTGTAGCCGTGGCGGCACGCACTCCAAGACGAGCACATTTTGGCGTACAATGGACCGGGTCGAGCTGAGGTCCCAAAACACGAACATGTCGAGGTGACGGAGGTCGGCATGAGCATCCGGTTCAGATTGACGATCGCCGCAATTGCGGTCATCTTGGTCGCCAACTCCCTGCTATCATTCATCGCTCTCCAGTACCTCGGCCATACGTGGATGGGAGAGGTGCAAAACCGGGTGCGTCGCAACCTGAATTCGGCCAGGGCCGCCTATCAAAGCCAGACCGACGTCATTGCCTGGTTTCTCCGGGCGACGGCGCGCGATTGCACGCTTGCCCCCGCTGCTGCGCGGAACGACCGCGCAACTCTCGAAACGATGTTGCGAAGTCTGGGCGAGTCAAACAACATGGATTTCGTCGGGTTGACGGATGCCGAGGGCAGGGTGATCTGCCGTTCGGGCAGCCGGCGGCAAGGCGACGACATTTCCGCCGATCCCCTCGTGGCGCAAGTGCTCCGCGATCGAACGGCGGCCAGCGGCACGGTGGTCTTTTCCCAGAAGAGGTTGCTGGCCGAGGGCCGGTCGTTGGCCGATCGCGCCGCGATTCCGATTATTCCCACGGAAGCGGCCCGGCCGCCGAGCGATCTTGTTCTTTCCGATGGTCTTGTCATTGCCGCCGCCGTGCCCCTGCTCGACGACCGGGGACAAATCCAGGCGATTCTCTACGGGGGCCATTTGCTCAACCAGCGCTACGAGATCGTCGACGCGATCAAGGACCAGGTGTTTCGCGGGGAAGCCTACCAGGGCAGGGAAATCGGCACCGTGACCATTTTCTTGCGCGACGTGCGGGTATCGACGAACGTGAAGCGGCAGGACGGTTCGCGGGCAGTCGGCACGCAGTTGAGCACGTTGGTGAGCGACGCCGTCCTTGAGCGAGGCGAGATCTGGGCTGCGCCGGCATTCGTCGTCAACGACTGGTACATCACCGCCTACGAGCCGATCCGCGACCCGGCGGGAAAGATCATTGGCGTGCTCTACGTCGGCCTTTTGCGGGCGCCTTTTACGCATCAACTCAGGATCATCAGCGTCGTGTTCTTGACCATTATCGGCGGCGCGACCCTGGCCAGTCTGGTGCTGCTTCTGCTGGTCCACGGGCGCGTGCTGCGTCCCGTCCACTGCGTGGTCGACATGGCCCAGAAGGTGATCGGCGGCGACTTGACGGCGCGGGTGGGCATCCGGCCGCCGGGCGAGATGGGAGTGCTCTGCCGCGCCGTGGACAGCATGGCGGAAGCAGTGGCCGAGCGCGCGGAACTTCTCAAGCAGGCGACCCGGCAGCAAATCCACCGGAGCGAGCAGTTGGCCTCGGTGGGTCGTCTGGCGGCGGGTGTGGCTCACGAGATCAACAATCCCTTGACCGGCGTGCTCGCCTTTGCCGACCTGATGCGCGAGAAGGAGAACCTGGACGACCAGGACCGCGAAGACCTCGACGTGATTATCCGGGAGACCAAGCGGGTCAGGGAGATCGTTCGCGGGTTGCTCGACTACGCGCGCGAGACTCCATCCGTCAAGAAGGTGTTGAACGTCAACGACGTCATCCGGCAAATGACGCGACTGCTCGGCAATCGCGAGGCGTTCCAGCACGTCAACATCGTTGAAATCCTGGACGACAACCTTCCTCCCATCAACGGCGACCAAAACCAACTCCAGCAGGTGCTCTTGAACCTTGCCCTGAATGCCTGCGAGGCCATGACCGAGGGCGGCACGCTGGTCATTGCCACGTCGTTGGCCGACCATCGGGTCGTGATTGAAGTGACCGACACCGGTTGCGGGATCGCGCCGGAGCACCTCGATAAGATCTTCGATCCGTTCTTCACCACGAAGCCCGTCGGAAAAGGCACCGGCCTCGGCCTGAGCGTCAGCTCCGCGATTGTCCAACAGCACGACGGTACCTTGGAGGTCCGGAGCTCGCCGGGCAAAGGCACCACCTTTTCGATCGCGTTGCCCGTGGTCCAGCCAACCGCGGCTTGATCCCGAAACCGGGCTGGATTATTCTGAAAGGGTCTGGGTCGGACGAGAGCACCGGCGTTCCCGGTGGCGAGAAGGTCATGACGCCAAGAATCCTGGTTATTTCCGGCGATCGCGCCGGCGGATTGCGCTACTACCACATGCTTTCCGACGCCGGGTACGACGTGCATTGCTCGGCCGACCCGGCCCTGGGCATTCAGGCGGCGGGCGAGGATTTCGACGTGACGATCGTCTGCGAATCCTCGGCCCCCATCGAAGTCGTGGAGGTACTCCGCCAGATCAAGGACGCCAGCCCGTCGGCCAACGTGGTCGTCGTTGGCCGTGGCGACGTAAGTCAGGCCGTGGCGGCGATGAAGGAAGGAGCCGTCGACTACCTCGAGGAACCTTGCTCGGCGGCAAGACTCCGCGGCCTGCTGCGCTGCTTCGAGCAGCCCGCGACGCTGCCGGAGCGGGTGGACGTGGGCGAGGTTGCCCCGGACGGCGAGCCGGGGTTCGAGGGCATGATCGGGCAGTGCCCTGCCATGCGCGAGGTATTCACCCTAATTGGGCTCGTCGCCTCGACCGACAGCACGGTGCTGTTGACCGGCGAGAGTGGAACCGGCAAAGAAATGGTGGTCCGCGCCATCCATCGGCACAGCCGCCGCCGCGACTGTCCGCTGTTGGCCTGCGATTGCACGGCCCTGGCCCCAACGCTGCTGGAGAGCGAACTGTTCGGCCACGTCAAGGGCTCGTTCTCTGGAGCAATTGCCACGAAGATGGGCCTTATCGAGGTGGCCCACCAGGGCACGCTGTTTCTCGACGAGGTTGGCAATCTGAGCCTCGAAACGCAAGGCAAGCTGCTACGTATCCTGGAGACGCGCCGGGTTCGCAAGGTGGGCGACACGGCTGAGCGCGAGGTGGATATCCGGTTGATCGCCACAAGCAACCGCAGTCTGGCGGAGATGGTCAAAGCCGGTGAATTCCGCGCCGATCTCTATTACCGTTTGAACGTGTTGCCCATCGTGTTGCCCCCCTTGCGCGAACGAATCGGCGACGTTCCCTTGTTGGCCAGCGTCTTCCTGCGGCAATTTTCTCGCCAGATGGGTGTCCCGACGCCGGGGTTCTCGCCGGAAGCCGTCCATCAGTTGGAGTTGTACGCGTGGCCGGGCAACGTCCGTGAACTACGGAACATCGTGGAGCGTCTCACCGTGCTCTACGGGGGCTCGCGGATTGGGCTTTCCAGCCTGCCGTGGGAAATCCGCAACGCCAAGACGCCCGTTTCCGCGGCCCAGACACCTTCCACCTGGGAAGATCTGAAACGCGTGAAGGGTCAAATCGCTCGCGACTTGGAGCGACGGTTCCTCATGGCGGCGCTGGATCGGTCGGGCCAGAACATCACGAAAGCCGCCAAGAGCGTTGGGATGCAGCGGTCGAATTTTCACGCACTCTTGCGGAGCCACGGACTGAGGTCCGAGGGGCGGCCGGCAGAATGATCTCCCGTCCAAGGTGGGGTGTGCGCATCCATACGGTGTATGTCTTTTAATACACGGTGGCAAGCCTACAATCTTCAGGCCACCCTGCCGAGTCCTCCCAGGCTGCTCTCACACCCCGGGGACGGGCTTATTTTTCGGCCCGGTTCGCGTGAATGGGTCTTGGCCACCACGCGGACGCGATGGCACGACAATTGCCTTGTTCGATGGCCGTCCTCCGGGCGAGGTGATTCGCCGGCCTGGGGAAACCGTGGGGGTTTCTCGCCGATCGCCTGCCGGACCGTCACGAAGGGAGGAAACCATGGCTGATGATCGCACGCTGCTGGTGATCGACGACGAGGAAGTCGTGTGCCAAGCCTGCCGCCGAATCTTTTCGCGACAGGGATTCCAGGTCGAGGTCAACACGGATGCCCGGCAGGGTCTCACCTGGGCGATCGAAAAGGACTATTTGATCATTCTGCTGGACATCAAGATGCCCAACATGGACGGCATCGAGTTCCTGGAACGGTTGCGCCAGAAGAAGCCCGGTGTTCCAGTGTTAATCATAACGGGCTATCCGAGCATTCCCAGTGCTTCGGCGGCCATGCGACTGGGGGCTTGTGACTACGTCACCAAACCATTTACCTCCGAGGAGATCGTCTGGGCCGTGCAACGGGTGCTCAGGACGAGCCAGATGGCATCGGACGGTCAAGAAGCGCCCGTGGGAGACGAAGAGCCCGCGCCCACCGGGGAGAGCGCCGCGACGTTGTTCTGGGACGAATCCTGGGTGCGGATTGAGGTGGACGGATCGGCGTGCGTCGGCGCGGTGGTTCCAGGGCTCCGCGGGGCTTCGATTGCGGCGGTACGACTACCACGCATCGGCGAAGTGGTCTACCAGGGTCTGCCGTTTGCGGGGGTGACCACGTCGGCCAACTCGACGCTTACCGTCCCCGCGCCGATCTCCGGTGTCGTCATGGCGGTGAACGAGACGATGCTCGCCAATCGTCCCGACCTTCTGGCGGTTGATCCCTGTGGAGAAGGGTTCCTCGCCTGCCTTTGCACCACGCGACATGAAGAAGAGGGCAACTGCCACGCTCGCCGCGTCCTGCTGGTCAATGCCAATGCGGCGTCGGCTGCCGAGCAGATCCGCAAGCTCGCTTTCCTGGGTTGTCAAGTCGAACAAGCCTCGGATCGCGACGCCGTGCTGGCCGCCTTGGCCGCCGATGGCGGCCGAGCGGTCTTCATCGACGCCACGTCGCTGGGTGATTCCGGCCCGGCTCTCGTGGAACAAATAAACCGGCGGGCGCCGCACGCGCGAGTCGTGGTCGTGGGCGCATCGGGTGGCGCGGCCGAGACTGCCTATCGGAAGCACAAGATATTCTACTACGCCGTCGAGCCCTTCACGGACAACGAGATCGCCGACATTCTGACCGCGGTGTTTCAAACCCGGGAGGCTCAGCCACCCGAGCGGCAACCCAAGAGGACCGCGCCCGAACCGATCAGCGGGATCTCCATCACCAACCGCAACCTGCACAAGGTCCAGCTGCTCGCCGGACCGGGGCTCCTATGGGGCAACGAGGGATTGGGAGCGCAGCTCGGCAAGAAGCTGCTGGCGAAAATGCTGCCGGTGGTGGTGACGCCCGGCGAGGCTTACCTCACGCCGGCCAATATCCTGAAGGCCGCGGGGGCGTGCGATCGGGTCATGGTGCTCTTGGCGCGGGACAGCGGCCTTTTGCCCGGAAGCCTCGCCCGCAACACCAAACCCGAGTTCGACGTCGATCCGGGTGAAGCGTCCGGCAAGGTGACGATCCTGGCGGTGCAACCCGATTCGCTGGGCGGCTTCGCCTCGCTCGACGCGCGCACGATCACGGCCCTGGCCGATCATATCGTTTGGGACATGGCCTCGTACTGAACCACCTCCGTTGCGGAAGGCGCCGAGGCAGCAAGGCGGGTCGATCGCAGCGAGCCCCGCCGGAAGCGCCGCTCGAATCTCCGCCCGCAACGCCTTTGAACTGACCTGGGTTCTCGCGAGAGAGGTTCTCACGCCGCCATGAGACTTCCACCCGAAGGGGCCGGCTGGCTGGTGACGCTCCGCTTTGGAGCGTGCGCGGCGATTTTTGTGGCGGCCACGGTCGCCTGGGCACTGGGAGTGCTCCCGCGGCCGTTGCCGCTGTACGTCGTCGGCGCGGTTGTTCTTGCGTACAACATGCTCTTCAAGTTGAGCCAGCGTGATTGGGTGGTCACCCCACAAGGCGTCGAGCGGAATATCTTATTTCAGATCCTATTTGACCTTCTCGCTTTGGCGACGCTGTTGTATTTCGCCGATTTCCCGCAAAACCCGTTCGTTTTCTATTTCGTTTTCCACATGATCATCGCGGGCATGTACCTGCGCGGCCACATGCCGTACGCGGTGGCCACCGTGGCCACGCTGCTGGTCGGTGGGCTGCTGTTGTTGGAATGGCTGGAGCTGATACCTCGTTTCGCGTTGCACTTTCGCGGCGAGCCAGCCGATTTGCCGCCGATCGACGGGCTGTATGCGCTGGCGTTGTTCACGGCGCTGGGCAGCACTCTTTGGATTGCCGTCTATTTCACCACGGCGATTCGCCGCTACGTGGACCGCGCTCACGCGGAACTCCGCCAGAAGGAGAAACTCCTGGGAATCGGCCAGTTGGTCGCCGGCATCGCCCACCAGATCGCCAATCCGCTGGACGGCGCGCAGAACTGCCTGCGTAAGATCGGGGAGGCGGTCGGCGACGACCCGGAGGCCACGGAGTACGTGCGGATGATGGTCTCGGCCTTGGAGCGAATCGAGCGGACGGCGAAGCGGGTGCAGGCGTTCGCGCGCCCGAAAGGCATCACGCTTCAACCCACGGACGTCAACGCCGTGGTCGAGGCCACGTTGCCGTTGGTGGACACGGCTCGCGCGAAGGACGTGCGCGTTCGCACGGAATTGGGACGCGTGCCTCCGGTCCAGGGCGACCCCTATACGCTCCAAGAGGTTCTTTTCAACCTCTGCACGAACGCCTTGGCCGCCATGCCCGGCGGAGGAACGTTGACGCTCCGCACCCGGGCATTGGGCGACCGCGACGACGACCAAATGAACTCCGTGGCCGTGGAGGTGGCGGACACGGGCGTGGGCATTCCGCGCGTTCAACTGGAGAAGGTTTTTGAGCCGTTTTTCACCACGCACGGCGACAGCGGCGGCACGGGCTTGGGCCTGGGGTTGTGTCGCATGTTGATCAGCGAAATGGGCGGGCGGATCGAAGTCCGCGGCGCCGTGGAACGGGGAACCGTCTTCTCCGTCCTTCTCAACCCCGTTGAAACACTCTCGCCCTCTTCACCATGACGACTCGCGCACCATGAGAATCCTTGTGGCCGACGACGAAGAGATGAAGAGGGTCACGCTGGCCCAGGACCTCTCGGCGCAGGGCCACGAGGTGATCACGGCGCGCGACGGCGCCGAGGCCCTGAAGGAACTCGCGGACGGCGGTTTCGACGTCGTGGTGACCGACCTGAAGATGCCGGACATCGACGGCCTTGAGCTGCTCCATCGCATCAGGCAGGGTAACGCTCCCCAGCCGGAAGTGATCATCATGACCGCCTACGGCAGCATCCCTTTGGCGGTCGAGGCGGGCAAGCTCGGGGCCTTCGACTTCTTGACCAAACCCTTCCGCAACGAAGACGTCTTCCCGCTCCTGGCCCGCATCGAATCGAAGCGCCGTGGCGCGGTCGCCTCCACCGCCGAGCCGATCGAAACAACCATTGGCAACATCGACCAGGCCGTGGTGGGCCAATCCTCGGCCATGCAGGGCGTACGGCGATTGATCGAAATCTGCGCGCGCTGCGACGCCAACGTGCTGTTGTGCGGCGAGACGGGCGTCGGCAAGGACCTGGTGGCGTCGACGATTCACCGGAACTCCCACCGTCGCGCGAACCCCTTCGTTAAGGTTGGCTGCACCTTGTTTCCCAGCCAGCTGATCGAAAGCGAACTTTACGGTCACGAGAAAGGTTCGTTTACGGGCGCCGAGCAGCGACGGCTGGGCCGTTTCGAGCTGGCTGAAGCTGGCACACTCTACTTGGACGACGTGGACGACATCCCCATGGAACAGCAGGCCAAGCTCCTGCGGGCCATCGAGGAGAAGGTGTTCGAGCGCGTCGGCTCCATGACGACGATCCGCGCGAACGTCCGGATTGTGGCTTCGACCAAGCACGACCTGCTGCAAAGGATCGCCGGCGGGAGCTTCCGGCAGGACCTTTACTATCGGCTCGACGTGCTGCGGGTCAACATCCCACCGCTTCGGGAACGGCGCGAGGATATTGCCCTGCTGGCGGAACACCTCTTGAAGCGGTTCGCCAAGGACGGCGCCCCGCGGCTGGAACCCGCCGCCATCGAAGTCTTGCGACGGCACGACTGGCCGGGCAACGTCCGCGAGTTGGCCCACATGCTCCAGCGCGTCTACCTGGTCGGGGGCGGCGCGATCACCGCGAACCTGCTCTTGGGCGAACTCCACGCGGCGGCACGGAAACTGCAGGTTTCGTCCGGCCCGTTCCATGAGATGATCGACAAGACGGAGCGGGAGTTGCTCCAAGGCGCATTGGAAGCCACGGGCGGAAACAGGTCGGCCGCGGCTGCGGCTCTGGGGATGAAGCTCTCGACCTTTCGTGACAAACTGGCGAAGCACGGGCTTGTTTGACGTAACGGATTTCCGCGACCCGTTGGCGGGAATCCGCAACTTGCCTTGGCGTTCATGGTGACACGGCGCGGCTCATGCGCCGCAAACTCTTGTGATGCCGTATCTTCAGTCGAGAAGCCGAGTGACCGAGAGGTATGGCACGCTCATTGCTATCAAGGCTTGGATGACGGGCGCGGGAGACACCCCGGATTCTCGTGACGGCCCCGGATCCTCGGGAGGATAACCATGTCTACGGCGCGGAAACAAGCCGGCGCGGAATTGCTGGAACAGCTCGGCAAGTCGGGCTACGGCAAACCACCCCTGGGTTGTATGCAGTGCGGACTCTGTGCGGCCACTTGTCCCCTGGGCAGCGCTATGGAGTTCCCTCCCCGGAATCTGCTTCTTCAGGCGGCTTCAGGAAACCTGGACAAGCTGTTGGAGAGCCCCTCGCTGTGGATGTGCGTGGCGTGCTATGCCTGCTCGAAACGCTGCCCGCGGGGAATCGAACTGACCGAGAGTCTCTGGCCGGCCCTGAGGGACGCGGCCATGCAGCGAGGCATCCAGCCGCCGGCCGAACTCCAGGAGACGTTTCAGAACGTGCTCAAGTACGGCAACGTGCTGGGCAAGTCACCCCGCGCGCGGCTCGACTGGACCAAGAGCCTGGACGTCCGCGTGCTCGATCTTAGCCGCGAACCGCGGCCTGTCGACGTGCTCTGGCTGGTCGGCTGCTATCCGTCCTACTATCCCAGGAACCAGGTGGTTGCCAGGGCCTTTGCGCGGATCCTCACCCAGCTTGGCGTTGCCTGGGGCATTCTCGGGACGAAGGAGAAGGCCGTAGGCGAATGCGATCGCATGTTCGGCGAGGAGGGACTGTTCGAGACCTTGGTCGAGGACAACCGCAAGCTCTTCGACAAGTACGATTTCGGCAAGCTGGTGGTGCTGGATCCACATGCGTACCGGGCCCTGCAAAACTTCTATCCGCGGTTTGGCGCGTGGTACCCGGCGCAGCACTACACCACGTTCCTGGCCGAATACATGGAGCAATTGCGGCCGCTTATGGTCAAGCCGGTTGAGACGGTGGTCACGTATCACGACAACTGCTGCGTGGGCCGACGTTGCGGGTGTTACGATCCGCCGCGAGAGCTCTTGGGATTGATTTCCGGCGTGAAACTGGTGGAGATGGCCCATAACCGCGACGACTCGCTCTGCTGCGGCGGCGGAGGGGGGGGAATGTGGCTCGACGCGCATATCGTCGCCCACGGCGGCCAGCGGCTTTCCGACCAGCGCGTCCGCGAGGCCGCCGACAGTGGCGCCGACACGTTGGCCGTCTCGTGTCCCTATGAGCTGTCGCGGTTCGAGGACGCCGCCAAGGTGACGGGCCTCGAGGGCCGCGTCAAGGTCCGCGATATCATCGAATTGCTGGCCGAAGCGATGGATTTGGGTGAAAGGAGCGTTGCATGAACATCGCCGTGGTGGTCCGTCAGGTTCCCGATTTGATCGAGCCGCTGGAGATCGCGCCTTCGGGCACGGAATTCGATTTTGGCTCGGCGTCGTTCCTTCTGAACGAGTCCGACGACCATGCGCTCGAGCAGGCGCTGCTGCTCAAGGAGGCCCACGGCGGACACGTCACGGTCGTGGCGCTGGATTTCGGCGACGTGGACAACACGCTCTACACGGCGGCGGCCAAGGGGGCCGACCGGATCGTCAAGATCGCGCGGGACGACGCGCCCCCGCCTCCCCGAGCGGCGGCCGTCCTCTATGCCGAAGCCATCAAGCCGATCGCGCCCGAGTTGGTGCTTGTCGGCGTCCAGGCCCACGATGAGTTGGACGGCGGCGTGGCCCCGTTTCTCGCCGCGGCTCTCGGAATGCCTTACGTGGGCGTCATCCGCGGCGTCGCGGTGGGCGCGGAGCCCGGCGCCGTCGCCGCGTTCAAGGAATTCCCCGGGGCCGTGATGGCGAGAATGAACGTCAAGCTGCCCGCCGTGCTGGGGATCCTGGGGGCCGACCAGCCTCCGCGGTACGTCCCGGTGAGCCGCATTCGCGGCGCGATGAAGACGACGCAGTTTGAGGAGTCGGCGGCCGCGGCGGTCTCTTCCGAACCGCTGACTGCGATCGCGAGGCTTTACCCGCCCGCCGCGGGAAGCCGCGCCGAGATGCTTTCCGGTTCGGAAACGGAGATTGCGTCGCGGATCGTCGATATTCTCGCCCAGAAGGGATTGGTGAAATAATGGCAAAGGACGTTCTGGTTTTGGCCGAAGTCTATCGCGACGCGCTGGCCGACGTAACATGGGAACTGCTGGCCGCCGGCCGGACAATCGCTTCGGCGACGGGCGGCCAGGTGTTGGCATTGGTTCTCGGCCCCAACGGCGCCGCGCATGCGCCGGCCCTGGGCGCGGCGGATCGGATCATGGTGGTCGACGATCCGCGGTTGGCCGACTATGCACCAGGCCCCTACGTGGCGGCCCTCCAGGAGGTGACCGCGGCCGAGCAGCCGCGCGCCGTGCTCCTAGGCGCCACGTCGATCGGCTGGGACGTGGCGCCCTTGCTTGCGGCGAGGATCAACGCCCCGCTTGTAACCGGCTGCAAGGAGATTCAGCCCGAGGGCGAGGCGCTTCGCGTTGCTACCTCGTTCTGCGGCGGCAAGATGATGGCCGAGGTCCGCGTGGACGGGGCGCCGGCGATCTGCATGGTGCTGCCGGGCAGTTTTCGCCCCGCCGACGCGGCGGGACAAGCCAAGATCGAGCCACGTAAGCTTCCCTCGCCGCTCGAGCCGGGCGCGGTCCGCTTCGACGGTTGGGTCCTGCCCGAGGCCGGCGACGTCGACATTACCCAGCAAGACGTTCTCGTTTCCGTTGGCCGGGGGATTCAGCAGAAGGACAACCTGGAGTTGGCGGAGAATCTGGCCGGTGCGCTCGGCGGCGCCGTCTGCGCCTCGCGCCCGGTGATTGACCAGGGTTGGCTGCCCGCCACGCGTCAGGTGGGCAAGTCGGGCATGACCGTCAAACCGAAATTCTATCTCGCCCTGGGCATCAGCGGGGCGCCCGAGCACCAGGAAGGAATGAAGGGGGCGGACCTGATCATCGCCGTGAACACCGACCCCCAGGCGCCGATTTTTGACATTGCCCATTACGGCGCGGAGGTCGACGTGTTGGATCTGTTGCCGGCGCTGACCGAGGCCATCGAAGCCAAGCGAGGGTAGAGCCATGGAGTACGCTCGGCCCATCATGTGGAACGTCCCGCACTGGGCGGAAATCGCGCTTTACGTGATGATCCCCATCGTGCTGGCGGCCTTCGCGGCCGGTGTGTACTGGCGAGCGCGGAAATGGTTTCTTGGCCGCTCGGAGCCGGGAGTCGAAAGCGTCCCCCGGCTGTTGTTGGCGGCGATTCACCCGGGCCGACTCGCGCGGTGGACCCCCGCGGCCCTTTTCCAGAGTCGGCTTTCGCCCGACCTGTTCGCCCTGGTCATGCACTGGGCGATTCTCTGGGGGATGGCGGTGCTGTTCCTCGGCACGGCGCTGGCGACGATCGACCAGGATTTCACGAATCTGCCGTTCGATTTCCAACTGCTCCGCGGCAAGTTCTACTGCCTCTTCGAGATTGCGTTGGACGTTTTCGGCGTCGTTTTGATTTTGGGGCTGGGGATGGCCGCGTATCGCCGCTATCTGGTTCGCCCCAAGCGGTTGCAGGCGACGCGAACCGGCGTGAGCCTCTGGGACGGCTTTCCGTTCCTCGCCACGATCGCTCTCGTCGCCGTCACCGGCTTCGTCGCCGAAGGGCTGCGGATCGCCGAGGGTTTTCACATCGAGGCCCGAGTGGCTGCCGCCGAGGGCCTCGACGCCAAGATCCGCGTGCTCGACGAGATGGGCTTCCGCGAGCATTTGCACGTTGGCCGCGAGCGTCAGGACGTTCAAGTGAACCGCATCGCCGACGGCGGGCGAGTGTTTCCCGCCGCGATCTGGGCCCCGGTTGGCTATGGCTTGGGCAAGGCGTTTGAACCGCTGTCGGTCGATGCGATCCGCGCGCTGCACCAGGGCGTCTGGTGGGCGCACGGCCTGCTGGCGTTCGGGCTGATCGCGTGCATTCCGCTGACCAAGGCGTTTCACCTGATATCGTCCCCGGCGAACATCCTGTTGCACAGCGCTGATCCGCCGGGCCGGCTCGCCGTTGCCGTTGAGTCGGGCGTGACGAACGTCCGCGACCTCACGTGGCGGCAGTTGCTCCAGGTCGACGCCTGCACGTGGTGCGGCAAGTGCCAGGAAGCCTGCCCCGCCAACCAGTGCGGCTTTCCGCTCTCGCCGCGCGACGTGGTCCAGGCAGTGGATTCGCAGCTTCTGCGCACCCCGGCGAAGGCCAACGGCGAGCCGCCAAGCCTCCACGATTCTCGCGTGCGGCCCGAGGAATTGTGGGCCTGTTGCTCATGCCGGGCGTGCGAGGAAATCTGCCCGGTCTTCGTCCAGCATCCGCGATTGATCGTCGACCTACGGCGCCACCTGGTCGACCAAGGCCAGGTGGACGAAGGTCTCCAGGACGCCTTGATGAACTTCCAGCGCTACGGCAACTCCTTCGGCCAGTCGCCCCGCAAGCGGCCCGACTGGACCAAGCCGCTGGACTTCACGCTCAAGGATGCCCGCAAGGAAGAGGTCGAGTATTTGTGGTTCGTCGGCGACTATGCCTCGTATGACCAGCGGGTCCAGGAGGTTACACGGACCATTGCCCGCGTGCTGCGCCATGCCGGCGTGGACGTCGGGTTGTTGATGGAGAAGGAGCAGAATGCCGGCAACGACGTGCGGCGAATCGGCGAGGAGGGTCTGTTCGCGATGCTCCGCGAGAAGAACGCCAAGGAGCTTTCCGGCGCGCGCTTCCGCAAGTTGCTGACCACCGACCCGCACACGTACAACGCGCTGAAGAACGAGTATGACGAAGTCGTCGCGCCCGTGCTCCACTACACGCAACTGCTCGACGAGTTGCTCCGCGGTGGGGCGTTGCGACTGCATCGCAAGCTGGATTACGTGGTGACGTATCACGATCCGTGCTACCTGGGGCGGTTCAACGGCGTGTACGACGCGCCGCGGCGGGTGCTGGGCGCGGTGGGCACGCGGCTCGTGGAGATGCCCCGCCATGGGCCCAACAGCTTCTGCTGCGGCGCGGGCGGCGGGCGGATCTGGATGAAGGACGCGCCGACGAGCCAAGAACGTCCCGCCGAGAATCGCGTCCGCGAGGCGCTCGCCTTGCCCGGCGTACAGTGCCTCGTGGTCGCCTGCCCCAAGGACCTCGTCATGTTCCAGGACGCGGTGAAGACGGTCGGGGCCGAAGGGCGTCTGCGGGTGGCGGATTTGGGAGAACTGGTCTACGAGAGTCTCGGCATAACTCTGAAATCAATGGCAGAAGTTGCGGAGTCCACGGCATGATCACCAGCGACGAAGAACTGCGGATCGGCGTCTATGTTTGCCACTGCGGCAGCAACATCGCCGGCGCGATCGACGTGGAGGCGCTCACGAAGTTCGCCGAGCAATTACCCCACGTCGCCTTGGCTCGGCATTACAAGTACATGTGCGCCGATCCCGGCCAAGAGCTGGTCAAGCGGGACATCGTCGAGTTCGGACTGAACCGGATCGTCGTGGCCGCCTGCTCGCCCAACCTCCACGAGCCCACCTTTCGCCGAGCCGCCGAGGACGCGGGCCTGAACCGCTTCCTCGTCCAGATCGCCAATATCCGCGAGCAAGTGGCCTGGGTCACCGAGGACAAACAAGAGGCGTTGGAAAAGGCCGAAGCCCACTTGGCCGCCGCGGTCCGCCGCGTTGCCCAGCACGAGCCGCTGCAGCGGCAGTTCGTGCGGATCGTTCCCAGGGCCATGGTCGTCGGCGGCGGCATCGCCGGCATCCAGGCCGCGCTGACCTTGGCCGACGCGGGGCGCGAGGTGATCCTCGTCGAACGCGAACCGTCGATCGGCGGCCACATGGCGATGTTCGACAAAACGTTTCCCACGCTCGACTGCGCCGCCTGCATCCTCACCCCAAAAATGACCGCCGTCAAGCTCCATTCCAACATCAAAATGCTCACCTACTCGACCGTCGAGTCGGTCGAGGGATCGGTAGGCAACTTCCGGGTCAAGGTCCGCCGGAAGCCGCGATACATCGACGAGAACCTCTGCGTCGGCTGCATGCAGTGCATCGACGGGTGCGTGTTCACCAAGGCGAAGTTCCCCAACGCCTTCGATCAGGGCCTGGGCCTGCGCAAGCCCGTGTGGATTCCCTTCCCCCAGGCCGTGCCGCCGGTGCCCGTGGTCGATCCCGAGGTGTGCCTCCAGATCACCCGCGGCAAGTGCAAGCAGGGCTGCGTGGAAGCTTGCGGCGAGCGGAACGCCTTCCGCTTCGACCAGCAGGAGAAGATCGAGGAGTACGAAGTGGGGGCGATCATCGTGGCCACCGGTTTCCAGGCGTTCGACCCCTCGGTCATTCCCTACTACGGATACGGCAAGTATCCGAACGTCTACACCAGCCTCGAGGTCGAGCGGCTATTGAACGCCGGCGGACCCACCGGCGGCAAGCTCGTCCTCCGCGACGGCTCGACGCCCAAACGCGTCGGCATCGTCCATTGCGTCGGCAGCCGCGACGCCAACTACCACGTCTATTGCTCGCGGGTGTGCTGCATGTACGCCCTGAAGCTCGCTCATCTGGTCCGCGAAAAGACCGACGCCGAGGTCTACAACTGCTACATCGACATTCGCGCGCCAGGCAAGGGTTTTGAGGAGTTCTATAACCGGGTGCAGAACGAAGGGGTGCGGTTCATCCGCGGCAAGGTCGCCGACGTCACGCCGGTCGCCGGGCAGGGAACCACGGCCGAGGGCGGCCTGGTCATGCAGGTCGACGATACGCTGTTGGGCAAGATTCGCCAGATCAACGTCGACATGGTGATCCTGGCCGTGGCGCTGGAGCCGCGGGCGGACGCCAACGAGGTCCGCCGCGAGTTCGGCATCTCGTGCTCCGCCGAAGGATTCTTCCTGGAGAAACATCCCAAACTCGCCCCGGTCAACACGGCCAACGACGGCGTGCTGTTGGCCGGCGCCTGCCAGGCCGCCAAGGACATCCCCGACACGGTCGCCCAGGCCGACGCCGCGGCCGCCAAGGCACTGATGCTCATCGACGCCGGCCAGATCGAGTTGGAGCCCAACACGGCCTGGGTGGACGAGAAGATGTGCTCCGGTTGCAAGACGTGTATCGCACTTTGCCCCTACCAGGCGATTCGAGCCGACGAGGAGCGGAAGATCGCCGTGATCGACCAGGCGCTGTGCAAGGGCTGCGGCACGTGCGTGGCCGCGTGTCCCTCGGGCGCCGCCAAACAACACCTCTTCGCCGACCAGCAGGTCAACGAAGAGTTGGAAGGACTGATGAACTATGTCTGACGAAACCTTCAAGCCCAAGATCGTTGCCTTTCTGTGCAACTGGTGCAGCTACACCGCGTCCGACTTGGCCGGCACCGCGCGGATCAAGTACTCGCCCCGGGTGAGGATCATTCGGGTGATGTGCAGCGGCCGGGTCGATCCGAGCTTCGTGCTGAAGGCGTTTGCCCTCGGGGCCGACGGCGTGCTCGTGGCCGGCTGCCACCCTGGCGATTGCCACTACATCGAACAGAACTACAAGACGATGCGACGCGACGTGATGCTCCGCTATTTCCTGGAGCAGATGGGGATTGAGCCCGGCCGACTGCGACTCGTCTGGGCGTCGGCGGCCGAAGGGCAGTACCTGGCCGAATCGATCAACACGTTTGTGGCGGACGTGCGGACACTCGGGCCGCTCAACTGGTCCGACGTCCTGCACGACGGCGTCCGTCGGGAGGAGGCCTTCGAGGAGATTGCCGCCGAACACGCCGAGGCGATGGAGGTGCAACCATGAGTGGCGAGCCGAAAGGAAAACTGGCCCTCTATTGGGCCGCGTCGTGCGGCGGCTGCGAAATCGCCGTCCTGGCGATCAATGAGAAGATTCTCGACGTGGACGCCCTGTTCGACATCGTCTTCTGGCCGGTGGCCGTCGACGCCAAGGTCCACGACGTGGAGAAGATGGCGGATGGGAGCATCGACGTCTGCCTGTTCAACGGCGGCATCCGCACCAGCGAGCAGGAGTACATGGCCCGATTGTTGCGCAAAAAATCCAAGGTGCTGGTGGCCTTCGGCTCGTGCGCCCACGAGGGCTGCATCCCTGGACTGGCCAACGCGACCAACCGCCGCGGTGTTTTCCAGACCGCCTATCACGAGACGCCCTCGACCGAGAATCCCGAGGGCGTCGAGCCGCAACCCAAGACCCAAGTGGCCGAGGGGACTCTTCATTTGCCGGTATTCTACGACACCGTTCGGACGTTGGATCAAACGGTGTCCGTGGACTACTATCTGCCCGGTTGCCCGCCCGAGGCGGATCGGATCTGGGACGCCATCACCGCCATTGTCGGCAACACCCTGCCGCCGCCGGGCTCGGTGATCGGCGCCGAGACCACCGTCTGCGAGGAATGTCCGCGGAAAAGGAATGAAAAGAAGGTCAAAAAGTTCTACCGTACCTGGGAGATCATTCCCGACGAAGAGACGTGCCTGTTGGAACAAGGTCTCCTTTGCTGCGGGATCGCCACCCGAGCGGGTTGCGGCGCCCGCTGCCCGCAGGTGGGCTCGCCGTGCATCGGCTGCTACGGCCCCAACGAAGGCGCGCACGATCATGGCGCCCGGATGATGGCGGCGCTCTCGTCCATGATCGACTCGACCGATCCGGAGGAAATCGACCGGATCATCCGCGACGGCATCCCGGATCCCGTGGGGACGTTTTACCGTTTCGGTCTTGCAGCCAGCCACTTGCGCCGCGCGAAGACGGCCGACGGCAACGGTTCGCTAGCCAAGAAATGATTCGGAGCTTGAACCATGCAACGCATCTCCATTGACCCGATCACCCGCCTGGAAGGGCACGGCAAGATCGACATTTTCCTGGACGACGAGGGCGACGTGGCTAACGTCTACCTGCAAATCCCGGAGCTGCGCGGGTTCGAGCGTTTCTGCGTCGGCCGGCCAGCCGAGGACATGCCCAACCTGACGTCTCGAATTTGCGGTGTCTGTCCCGAGGCCCACCACGTGGCCGCCACCAAGGCGCTCGACGCGCTGTTCCACGTCGATCCGCCCCCGACGGCCAAGAAGCTCCGCGAACTGTTCTACAGCATCTTCTTCGCCACCGACCACACGACGCACTTCTACGCCCTGGCCGGGCCGGATTTCGTCGTCGGACCGACCGCCCCGGTTGCCGAGCGCAATATCCTCGGCATCATTCACAAAGTCGGCCTGGAGATCGCCGGCAAGGTGCTCAAGATGCGCCGCGACGGCCACCACCTGATCGAGCTGATGGGCGGGCGAAAGGTGCATCCCAACTGGGGACTACCCGGCGGAGTCAGTCGCGGCATCAACGAGGAGCAGCGCCGCGAGATCGAGCAACTCGGCCTCGAGGCCGTCGAATTCGCCCGGTTCTCGCTCAAGCTCTTCGAGGACGTCGTGCTGGGCAATAGCGATTACCTGAAGCTGATCACCGGCGACATCTACGTTCATCGCACCTACAACATGGGTACCGTCGATGAGAACAACTACGTGAACTTCTACGATGGTCAGATTCGCGTCACGGGCCCCGACGGCAAGGAACACGCCAAATACCCGGCCGCCGACTATCGCCAGTACGTGGCCGAGCGGGTCGAGCCGTGGAGCTACCTCAAGTTTCCGTACCTCAAGAAGGTAGGCTGGAAGGGATTTGTCGACGGCGTCGATTCCGGCGTCTACAAGGCCACTCCACTGTCACGCTTGAACGCTGCCGAGGGCATGGCCACACCGCTGGCGCAAATCGAGTACGACAAGTTCTACGAGACCCTGGGCGGCAAGCCCGTGCATCACACGCTTGCGACGCACTGGGCCCGGTTGATCGAACTCCTCTACGCCGCCGAGCGATGGGTCGATCTGGCTCACGATCCGGAGATTACCGGCAAGGACTATCGGGTACTTCCCACCGAGACGCCCACCGAGGGAATCGGCGGCGTCGAGGCCCCGCGCGGCACGCTCACGCACCACTACACGACCGACGATCGTGGCATTCTGACCAGCGTCAATCTGATCGTCGGCACTACCAACAACAACGCGCCGATCTCCATGTCGATCAAGCGGGCGGCCAGTGCCTTGATCGGCAAGGGGAAAGTGGTCACCGAAGGTCTGCTGAACATGGTGGAAATGGCGTTCCGGGCGTACGACCCCTGCTTCGGGTGCGCAACGCACAGTCTTGTGGGCCAAATGTCTCTGGAGGTGACGATCCGTAGCCCCCAAGGTCACGTTGTCCAACGTCTCTCCCAGCACCTGAACCAATCCGCCGCGCCCGTAGGGCGTGACTTTTAACCCGGCCCGCGTACAGGTCGTCCTTCTGGTCGAGATACTCCCACCTCCCTCGGGGTCGTTCCACGTCCCGAAGCTCGGATCGTCTTCGCCCACTTGCCGACCGCGTGGGCGTACAGGGGGAAGTCGGGCCGGGGCATGCGGGGCTTGGCAGCCCCTTTACCCTGGGCAGTTGCCACGGTAGGCTGGGGTATGCGTTGCCTCAAGTCTCTCGGACAGGTGGCGTTCAAGGCACCCGTCGGCTAGACCCCGGCGGGTGCTGAACTTGGGGCATACCGTTACCCTTACCTTGCACGCAACCGTAGAACTGCCGTAAATAGGACGATAAGGAGAACGAAGAAAACGTTGTAAACTTTTATGAGTAAACAACTTAGAGGTTGTAGCTCAGTCGGTAGAGCAACGGACTTTTAATCCGTAGGTCTCGGGTTCGAGCCCCGACAGCCTCATTGGGCGGGAGTGCGACGGAGAGGTGGTGGGCGGTTGTTGGGGAGGGGTGTGCGGGCTGGGGCAGCGGGGTGGAAGCCGTTTGGGGGCGCGCGTCGGCTGGTTGAGAGAATGGGGGCGGGTCGAAGAGAGAACGGCGACCCCCGCGGGGGCGCACGGGGATCGGGCGCTGGGCAAGTTGGGCCTGGGGACGCGTTCCGCTTACCGGTCGGAAAAGACGCGGGTGCTTTCTTCCTTGGTGACGGGCGTTTGCATCTGCGAGGTCTGTAGCAGGACGCGGATGCGCTGGTCGCCGGCTTGCCGTCCTTGCACGCGGATGCGGTAGGTCGTGTCCACCTTGGGCGACAGGCGCGGCAGCGGGGCGAACACGATTCGGTTGCCGTCAAGGGCGTGCTCGATCGCGTCGGGTCCTTCGGCGGCCACGGGCTGCAAGCCGGGCGGCAGTTCCACCGTCACCTGCACGGCCGTGGCTTCCTTCGAGCCCTGGTTGAGCACGCGGATCTCGTAGGTCGTCTCGCTGCCCACCTCGATGGGATCCTGCACGTCGACCACCTCGAAACGGATCGCGGCGATGCCGTCGACGACCGTGTCCTGCTGCTGGGTGACCTCGACCGCCTTTTGGGCCGAGCCGCGGAAACTGAGCGTCTGGCGTCCGATTTCGACGGGCATGGCGGTCAGTTCCACCGTGCCGGTTTCGTTAACCGGCAGTTCGGCCAAGGCCCATTGGACCTTCCGCGTTTTGGGATCGAACTGACCGTTATTGTTGGCGCGGACGAATTGGAGCCCGGACGGCAGCGTGGCCTCCAAGAGCACCTCGCGGGCCGGGGCGCTGCCGGGATTGCTCACGGCCACGCGGTAGATCGCCTCGCGTTTGAGGAAGCGGCTTGCCGGGCCGTCCAGGGCGATCTTCAGTTCCGGCGCGATCACGTCGATCGGAAGCTCCTTGGTCACCTGGGGGACGCCTTCGGCGCGGGCGGCGAGGACGTTGGCGCCCGGTCCGGGGCGGACGGCCGTGAGCTTCAACTCGAGCGTTCGGCTTTCGTTCGGGGCGAGCGTGCCGACTTCGTATTCCAGCTCGGCGCCGGCTTCGTGTTGGAGGCCCGGCGGAACGCGCTCTTCGATCACCACGCCGGTGGCCACGCCGGTGCCGGGATTGGAGACGGTGATGGTGAGCGTGGCCGATTCGTCGATCATTACCTGGCGGGGCGCGGACACGTCGACGACCAGTTGTGGCCGCGTGGAAAAGGAACGCGCGGAGGCGTCGGCCTGGAAGAAGACCGTGGCCACGCTGCCAATCTCGCCTTCGACCGTGGGCATGACGCGCATTTCGACGGTGGTTTCCTTGCCTGGATCGAGCTTGCCCAACTGCCAGACGAGTTCGCCGCGGGCGCCGCGCGAGGCGGGCGGCACGGCGTCGATCAGCCGCGTGCCCTGGGGTATTTGGTCGCGGACTTCCACGCCCAGGGCGGGCGTTTGGCCGAAGTTTTTCACCGTGACGCGGAAGTCGGCGGGTTTGCCGACTTGGATTTCCGCGGGGGCGAACTTCTGGATGTTCAACTGCGGCGACTGCACGCCCTCGAACTGTTTGTCGCCGGACGGACGCCCGGTGCCCTCGACCGACGTGGCGAGATCGCCCGACTCGGCGCGTGGCTGCTGGCCGAGCGGCCGCGGAGGGAAGGCGGGTTCGTCGGCGGGGGAATCCAGCGACGGTCCCAGCGGGGCGAGCGCCGGTTGGGGTTCGGAGGGCGCCAAAGGACGTTCCGACACTTCTGGCGCGGCAACCGACTCCAGGGGATGACGTTCCCGCGGCGTTTCGTCCAACGGGGCCGGCGCGCGACGGGGCATCTCTTGGTCGGTGGCCAGACCGTCCCCGGCCGCCAACAGACGGGGAGGCTCTGGGCCGGCGGCCGGTTCGTCCGCATCCCGCGCGGCGATGGGTTCGGTCGGCGAATGAATGGGTCCCAACGGCGCGGCCAATCCGAAGGGGTCGGCGGGCGGCGCCGGCATCGAAGGTTCGGGAGGCTCGGCAAGCGGCGTCACGCGCGGCGGCGCGGGATCGTCGTGGCTGACGAGCCGCGTGGCGGCCGGCAGGGCCGGCGTTGGCGCGGTCGGCAGGTCCGACGAGGGAAGGGGGCTTGCCCAGGGATCCACGTCCAAGGGGAGCGGCTCGCCCAGGGCGTCGGCCGGAGACTTGGACAACGAAGCCGCGTCGTCGCCGTCGCGTTGTGCGTGGGCGATGGCGATCCACCCCAGAACCAACACGGCGCCCAACGCGCCGATCCGCAAAAGGAAACGCTTCATGAGCGTGGACTCCCCGGGCCGGGTGAACGACGGTGTTCCAAACTTACCGGACAGCCGCCAGACCCGCCGCGCGAGCCCCGCGCGCAACGGGCGTGGTACCCGACTCCCACATCGGGTACGGCCGGCATTGGGCTGCCGATGGCGAGGGCGGTTAGTACCAGAAATCGCGCCCGCCGGGAAGAGCAATTTGCGGAATCCAGAGCCTATCCCAGAACCCCCGTCCACGCACCGAGTCATCCCGAGCGCAGCGAAGGATCTCGTTTGCGGCGGACGAGAACAGATACTTCGCGTCGCTCAGCATGGGGGGCGTACGGGTTTTGCGAAAGGCCCTCAGCGCCGCGTGGTCGGGCCGGCGCCGGGGCGTTGGGCGGCGCCGGGGCGTGGCGTGGCGCCGGAGCGCGGCGCGATCCCCGTGTTTTGGGCGGCGGAGACGGCGGTGGCCTCGTCGGCCAGCCTCTGGAAGGACGCGGCGGCCTCGGGCCGCCCCAGATACCGCTGCATGGCGGCGAGGTTTTCGTAGGGGACGGCCAGGGCCGACCTGGGCAGCGCCCCGACCTGGACGGCCTGTTTGATGAGGGTCAGTCCCTTTTCGGTAAGCGCCAGCGCCTGGTCGCGTTGGCCGACCTCCCAGTAGGACACGCCCATGCTGACCATCGTCTCGCCGTCGCGTCCGGTCTCGGAAGCCGGCTGGTTGGGCAGGGGCTCGTCGCCCAACAGCGGAACAGCCTTGTCGAACCAGGTGATGGCCGCGCGGTGGTTGTTCTCGGCCAGGGCATGGATTGCGCCAAGCCGGAAATAGAGCCGACCGAGCAGGTAGTCGCGGGCGGCGCTTGACTCCGAGCCTTCGCGGGCCGCTTCGAGGTATTCCACCGTTTGTTGGCCGTATTGCAGGGCGAGGTCGTTTTCCTTGCGCAACTGGTGGATCTGTACGGTGTTGAACAGCGCCATGCCCAATTCCCAGCGGAACTGTTGTTTTTGGATGGGGTCGTCGGTCCGCTCGATCAAGTCGTTTCCGACGCGGATGGCTTCGCTGGCCCAGTCGGTCGGATCGAGTTTGCCCTTCACGCCGGCGTAGGCGGCCAGCGCCCGGGTGGCGACGCGGAAGCGGTGTTCGTTGTTGCCGCCGTCGTTGGCGATCAGCTCCTCGGCGAAGGCGCCGGCCCGTTCGGTCCACCTGGCCACGGCCTTCTCCTTTTCGCCCCATTGCCCCCAAGCGATGTCGGCGGCCGCGCCGAGATGGGCGTCGATCAGGACTTCCTTGGCGGCGAGGCGGACGGCGGGATGGCGTTCGATGGCCAGGGGATCGGCCGTTTTGATGGCCGCCATGTGCGCGGTCAGCGCGGCGGCGAAGTCGGGTCGGGGGCCGTCGCTCAAGAGGTCGCCCAACACGCATTGCGCCCGCGCCTTGACGTGGGGCCGCGATTCGCTTGCCTCGATGGCGGCGTTGACCTGGGCAATCGCCTCGTCGTGGCGTCCTATCCGGTCGAGCAGTTGGGCATGGGTGACCCGGAATCGCGCGTTCTCCGGCTCTAGCCCCATGGCCCGCGAACTGGCCGCGAAGGCCTCGTCCGTGCGGTCCATGGCGGCCAGCACCCGGGCGCGAAGCCAGTGGGCTCGGGCGTTGTTCGGGGCCAGCTTGATGGCTTCGTCCAGATCGCGGAGATTCGCCGCGTAGTTGCCCTCGAGATTTGTCTCCGCGCGCAGAAGGAAGGGATCGGCCGCCAGCGGCTCGAGCACGATCTCCGTGACGTTCATCGACGGTTTGCCCGGCTCGTGGTTTTGCTCGAAGGCGAACAGCACGCCCCGCTCGGGAAACGCCTGGCCGAGGATGTCGCCCAACTCGTTGGAGATGAGCACGGGCTTGACGTCGTCGAGCTTGAGCTGCTGGGCCACGGCGGCGGCGGGAAAGGCCTTTTCGAGCCGGATGACGATCGAGGCCACCTTGCCGGCGGCGAACGTCACCTCGATCTGGTCGAACACGGCTACTTTGTACCGATGGATCACGCCGCCTTGGTGGTTGCGGATCTCTATCGGGGCGCCCCAGAGGTTCTCCAATTCGGCCATGGTGGTCACGCCGGGCGTGACGCCGTTGAAGCTGGCCGCCTCGACGACCGGCGGCGCCGACGAGTGGTTCTCGGGGATGGGCTCCAGGGGCGCCGGTTCGGCGGTCGCCTCGCCGGGCGCGGCCGGCGCGGCCGGTTGCGGCTCGAGCTCGGCTGGAGCATTAGGGTCGGAGGGCGGGACCAGTTGGATCGTGCTGGCGGGCTCGCTGGCCCGCTGCAAGGGCGCGCCGGACGGCGCCGGCTCGGCGGGAAGGACGTTGGGCGCGATGCCGATCGAGGAGCCCGACGTGCTCGGGGCGGGCGCGTCGGCGTTCGTCGAGGGAACGCTCAGGCGCGGGAGTTGGGTTTCGGCGTCGGATGGGCCGTCTGTTTGCGCCCACGCCCACGCCGACGGCCAAGCCGTCGCGAGGACGAACACGACCACGCACCGCCACGGCGCCGGACCGAATCGCCTGGCGTCCAACCCCTGCTTCTTCGCGACGTCCATTTTCGGTTCCTCCTGAACCCGGCCGATGCGATCGGCCTCTGCAAGCCCTTTTGGGGCGCGCCGTCCTTGGCGCGGGAAAACGGCGTATCCCCGCTCTCCTCCGCGATGGGCGGCAATTCAAGGCGGCGTAGTCTACCTGGGAAGGGGACGGCAAGTCCAGACAAGAATTGTCGTTTTTCGGTCGCCTTTGTCTCCCAAGAGTGGCGTTCCGGCCGCGTGAGGATTCTACCGAATCCGCGGAGTTTTCCTATTTTTCGCGGGCGAGCGCATCTTCCTTTTATGACGGCCAGCCCGTTCCGCTTTCCCGTCCAACGGCGCAGCGACGGCAGGGCAATTTGCACAGCCGCCCTCGGCTGTGCAAATTGCCCAGCACGGCCGAGGGCGGCTGTGCCCCGGGGGAATCGTCACCTCATCCATTCAATCAGGCTTGATGGAGCACGCATGCGATAGCCCTGGCCGCGCCGGCGCCCCCTCTTGCGGAACATCGTTTCTAGCCTCAAAGGCGTACAAACGTGACATTTTCCGTTTTCTGATTAGAATATGAGGTTAGTTAATGTCCCGCCACGATTTGCCGACTCCCGCCGGCGCGGCCAGTTGGGTCGGTCCAACCGAGGACCTCCGATGTACCGAGCGGATTGGGCCCGCCGGGCCGGATTCTCTTACCGCGGTCTTCTAGTGGCGTCACTATTGGTGGCGGCGCCCACGATCGCCTGGCTCACGAGCCGCGACATGGCGTGGTCGTCCAGCGAGGATGGCCCGCTCATGCACACGGTCGCGCTGGGCACGTTCGTCCACGAGATCTCCGAGCGAGGCAGCGTCGAAAGCGCCAGCAACGTCGAGGTCCGCTGCGAGGTGCAGTCGCGGGGCCGGGCGGGCACGACGATCCTCTGGGTGATCCCCGAGGGCACCTACGTCCAGCCGGGCGACGAACTGGTCCGGCTGGACGCCTCGGCGCTCGATAGCGAGCTGACCCAGCAGCAAATCGTCTACAACCAGTCCAAGGCGGCCGTCACCAAAGCCGACCTGGATCTGCAATCCGCCAAGCTGGCCAAGGAGGAGTATCTACAAGGCCAGTATGAGCTGGACCACAACACGATCGAGCGGGAGATCTTCAACGCCGAGGAGGCCAAACGCCAGGCCCAGCAGGCGCTGACGTTCAGCCAGGCCCTGGAGCGCAAGGGCTACGTCACGCACTTGCGGGTGGCCACGGACCAGATCGCCGTCGAGCGGGCGGAGTTGGACGTGCAGTCGGCGAAGCTGAAGATCCAGGTGCTCGACGCCTACACGAAAAAGAAGATGCTCAATCAGTTGGACAGCGCCATCGCCACGTGCGAGGCGCAGCTCGCCTCGCAGCGGGCCACCCACGCGCTGGACGTGAAGGAGCGGGACCTGATCCAGAGCCAGATCGACAAGTGCGTGATCCGCGCCCCCGAGGCCGGCCAGGTGGTCTACGCCAACGAGACGAACCGGCACGGCGGCAACGAGATCATCATCGAGGAAGGCACCGTCCTGCGCGAACATCAGGTGATCGTCCGCCTGCCCGACCCCCGACGGATGCAGGTCGTCGCCAACATCAACGAAGCCAAGATTGCCCTGGTCAAGACGGGCCTGCCCGTGGCCATCCGGATGGACGCTTTCTCGGACATGGTGCTCTCGGGCGTGGTGGACAAGGTAAACGAGTATCCGGCGCCCAGTGGTTGGTTCACCGGCGACGTTAAGGAGTACGAGACGACTGTACGGATTCTGAATCCGCCGCCGGCGCTGCGGCCGGGATTGACCGCGGAGGTCCGCATCGTCGTCGAACGGCTCGAGAACGTATTGCAGGTGCCCGTCCAGACGGTGTTTGAACACGGGAAGCGCCAGTACTATTGCATCGTCCGCGAGGGTAAGGACCTGGTGGCCCGGAAGGTGACCGTGGGCTCGACAAACGATAAGTTCGTGATCATCAAGGAGGGCCTTTCGCCGGGCGAGGAGGTGGTGATGGCCGCCTTTGCCTATCGCGACAAGGTTGGGCTGCCCGACGTCGCCAGCAAGGGCAAGGACCGCGACGAAGCGCCGGCGGGCGAATCGGAGACGAGCGAGTCGGAAACGGAAGACGCCGCCGCGTCGTCAGACGGACCACCGAGGGGACCCGAGGCTCCCGTGCCCGGCGGTGGACCTCCTGGAAAAAATGGCCCGCGACCGCAAGGCGGTCCACCTGGCAAGGGCGGCCCTCCATCGCAAGGCGTCGTGCCGAGCCGCGGCGGTCCACCGCCGGGAAACGGCGCCCCGCGCCCGGAAGGTGCTCCGCGCCCCGGTGGCGGCGCGCGGCCCGAGGGCGGTCCGCGACCCAAGGCCGCCACCGCGGGCGTGTCTGGCGGGGGCTCGTCGCACGGAGGCCGCTCGTGAACGCCGCCGTCGATATCTCGGGCCTCACCAAAGCGTACGCGATGGACGGCGAGACCGTCCATGCCTTGCGCGGCATCGACCTCGAAGTGCCCGAGGGCGACTTCGTCTCGATCATGGGCGCCTCGGGCTCGGGCAAGAGCACGCTGTTGAACCTGCTGGGTTGTCTGGATCGGCCCACGGCCGGGCGGATTGTCCTGGGCGGCGAGGACGTCACCACGTTGGACGACGACCGGCGCTCGGAGATCCGCGCGTCGCGGATCGGGTTTGTCTTTCAGTCGTACAATCTCATTCCGCAGTTGACGGTGCTCGAGAACATCGAGGTCCCGCTCTATTACCAGGGCCAGCTCGACGCCCGGGGACGCCAGCGGAGCCGGGAATTGGCCGAGATGGTCGGTCTGGCCGAACGGCTCAAACACCGGCCCACCCAGCTCTCCGGCGGCCAACAGCAACGGGTGGCCATTGCCCGGAGCCTCGTCAACGATCCGCGGTTCATTCTCGCCGACGAGCCGACGGGGAATCTCGATTCGGCCACGAGCGAAGAGATACTCCACCTGTTGCTCGAGTTGAACGCGCAGGGCAAGACGATCGTCATGGTCACCCACGAGCCGGACATCGGCCGGCTCGGCAAGCGGATCGTCCGCCTGCACGACGGCGAGGTCGCCTCGGACGAGCGGCTGGACACGGTCGAGGTCCGAATCCAGAAGTCGGAGGTCGGAAGTCGGAGGTCGGATGCGGAAGGCCATTCCGACTTCCCCAATCCCTAATCCCTAATCCCTAATCCCTAATCCCTAATCCCCAGTCCCCAGTCCCCAATCCCCAATCCCCAGTCCCCAATCCCTTCCCGCCCCATGCTCCTCCGTTGGCTTCGAACCTGGCAAGTCGGGCTCAAGAGCCTATCGCTGCACCCGCTGCGATCGCTCTTGACGGTGCTGGGTATTTTCATCGGCGTGTCGAGCGTGATCTGGCTTTTGGCCATCGGCGAGGGCATTTCGCTCGAGGCGCAGCGGCAGATCGAAGGGCTGGGGGCCAACAACGTCATCGTCCGGACGATCAAGCCGCCCACCGAAGTGACCGAGGCGACCATGGGCATCTTGCCCTACGGCGTCACGCGCGACGACTTCAGCCGGCTCACCGAGACGCTGCCGACGGTAACCCGGGCGCTTCCCATCCGCGAGCTGCCGCGGCGGTTCAGCTACGGCGGGCGCCGGGTGGACGGGCGGCTGGTCGGCTGCACGCCGGAATACGCCGAGGTGACGCAGCTTCGCGTCGAGCGAGGCCGCTTCCTTTCCGACGCCGATTTGCACGACAAGCAGAACTTCTGCGTCCTGGCCCACGAAACCGGCCGACGGCTCTTCCCGTTCGAGGACCCGATCGGCCGCTCCATCCGGATCGAACAGACGTACTACATCGTCGTCGGCGTGATGAAGCACCGCGATCCCTCGTCGGGCATCGGCGGCTCGTTGGCGGGGCAGGACTACTCGCACGACGTGTACATCCCGATCAGCACGCTCTGGAGCCGCATCGGCGACTTCATCATCACCCGGCGCAGCGGCTCGTTCCAGGGCGAGATCGTCGAGCTGAGCCAGATCACGCTGCGGATCGACTCGGTGGATCACGTGATGGAAACCTCCGACGTGATCAAGGACACGCTCGCCCGGTACCACCGCCACCAGGACTACGGCGTTACGGTGCCGCTGGAACTTCTGGAACAGGCGAGGACGACGCGGATGATGTTCATGGTGTTCATGGGCTTGATCGCGGCCGTGTCGCTGGTGGTGGGCGGCATCGGCATCATGAACATCATGCTGGCCACCGTGACCGAGCGCACCCGCGAGATCGGCATCCGCCGCGCCCTGGGCGCCAAACGCAGTGACATCGTCCGGCAGTTTCTGGTCGAGACGATTCTGCTTTCCGTGGTGGGCGGGCTGACGGGCGTGTTGGGCGGGCTGGCGTGCCGGCCCGTGATCAACCAGCTCCGCGAGGGCATCGCCCGGGTGATGCCCGAGGCCATCAACCAGCTCCCGCCCGTCATTAAGGCCGTTCAGCCGGTCATCGTGCCGGAGTCCATCCCGCTGGCCTTCGGCATTTCCGTGACGATCGGGATCATCTTTGGCCTCTACCCGGCCATGCGCGCCGCCGCCATGGACCCGATCGAAGCGCTGCGGCACGAGTAGGCGTGACGGGTCGGCGGCGGGACGGAGGGGGAATCACCACGGAGACACGGAGGCCACAGAGAATCTTGTTTGCGCATGAGGCTGCGACAGGGACGCTCTGACGCCAATGCTTGGCCACATCAACGCGGAGGATCGCACGAGGATCTTCGTGCATAAGTCATTGTCTTGAATACGCTTAGTCTCCGTGTTCTCCGTGTCTCCGTGGTGGTCTCGCCATGGACTCGAACTTGGTGCGATAGTCAGACCGCCTTCTGGTGGATAGGATGGGAAGGATGGTCGGGCCGTGGGTGGTTAGGAGTGGAAGGCGCTGGAAGCCGGGGCTCGCGGGCGAGCCCGGCGCGGGCGGAAGGTTATGTTTGTCGATCAGGTGGAAATCGTCGTCGAGTCGGGCAAGGGGGGTGACGGGTGCGTCAGCTTCCGGCGCGAGAAGTTCATCCCTCGGGGCGGGCCGGACGGGGGCGACGGTGGCGACGGTGGCAGCGTCATTATCCTGGCCGAGCCCGGCGTCGATAGCCTCACGGCCCTGGCGCACCGCAAGCGTTGGAAGGCCCGCAACGGGCAGCCCGGCCGCGGGGCCCAGTGCCACGGCGCGTCGGCCGACGACCTGGTGATCCACGTCCCGCCCGGCACGATCGTGCATGACGCCCAGCGCGATTTCGTGCTCAAGGACTTGGCCGAGGCGGGCCAGCAGGTCGTGGTGGCCCAGGGCGGCCGTGGCGGCAAGGGCAACGTCCGCTTCAAGTCGGCCACGAATCGCATCCCGCGACAATCCACGCCCGGCGGCGAAGCGCAAACCCGCCGCGTCCGGCTCGAATTGAAGCTCATCGCCGACGTGGGCCTGGTGGGCAAGCCCAACGCCGGCAAGAGCACCCTCTTGAGCCGCTTAAGCCGCGCCCGGCCCGAAATCGCCCCGTATCCCTTCACCACGAAACACCCGAATCTGGGGATCGTTCACGTCGACGTCGAGCGATCGTTTGTCATGGCCGACATTCCCGGCCTGATCGAAGGGGCGCACAAAGGTGCGGGTCTCGGGCACGAATTCTTGCGGCACATCCAGCGGGCAGGAATCCTCGTCCACCTCGTCGAGCCCGAACCCGCCGACCAGACCGATCCGCTGGCCAACTACCTCGCGATCCGCGACGAGCTGCGCGAGTTCGATCCCGCGCTGGGGCGACGGCCGGAGATCCTGGCGGTCACGAAGGCGGATCTCCCCAGCGCGGCCGAGATTCGCCAGCAACTCGCCCATGAGTCCGGCGCGGACGTCTGCCTCATCTCGGCCGTGACCGGCCAGGGACTCAACGACCTTGTGGCGGCAATCGTCGGCGCGCTCGACCGGCAAGGGCAGGAGTCGCCGTCGCCATGAGCGGTTCGTCCACTTCGCCCTCGGATCGCGCGGGGCGCCGAACGCTGGTCGCCGTGGACGTGGGCAACCAACGGGTGAAGCTGGGCTGCTTCCACGCCGCGTCGGACGATGGTTTGCCCGAGCCGGCGGCGACGCTCTCCGTGTCAGGTAGGCCATTTGACGTGGATCGCGTGGTCCAGTGGCTCGGCCAGCACGCGCCGTGGCGGGCATCGTGGTGGATCGGCAGCGTGAACCGCCCGATCGCCTCGCGGCTTCTCGATATGCTCCGCGACCGCCGGCCCGATGACCCCGTGACGTTGCTGGCGGCGGCCGATTTGCCGATTGCGGTGGCGCTGGCGCGGCCGGACATGGTCGGCGTGGATCGATTGTTGGACGCGGTGGCAGCCAACCGCTTGCGTCGGTCCGACCGGCCGGCCGTGGTGGTGGACGTGGGCACGGCCATCACGGTGGATCTCGTGATGGCCGACGGGGCGTTTCGCGGCGGGGCCATTCTGCCGGGCATCGCGATGTCGGCCCGGGCGATGCACGAGTTCACCGATCTCTTGCCCATGCTGGACATGGCCGATCTTCGCACTCCACCGTTGCCGGCGGGGACGGACACGGTGGCGGCGATGCAAAGCGGCCTGTTCTGGGGCGCGGTCGGCGCGATCCGCGAGATGGTCGCGCGGATGCAGGCCGATGGGCCCGTCGAGCCCGACCTCTTCCTCACCGGCGGCGCCAGCCCCGCCGTGGCCCAACTCCTCGGCCCCACCGCCCGGCACGTCCCCCACCTCACCCTCTCCGGCATCGCCCTGGCGGCCGCGGCGCTCGGACGGCGAGAGGGGAATCACGGTGATGTCTCGAACGGCGGATGACTGACGAGGACGTGGCTATAAACCCCCCTATTGTGGGTTATAGCGGCCCTATCTTGGCCCTGGACACGATGCGATTCTGATGGTATTATTCCATCGTGTGCAGGAAATCTGCACCAAATGGCGATAAAATGCCTTTCCAGCGTTTTTTTGGCCATCCGCAGCCAGATATCTCCTTTGCAAAGGGGAACGCCGTGCTTGTCGAATTCCGCGTCAAGAACTACCGCTCCTTCCGGGACGAGACCGTCTTGAGCCTGGTGGCGGCCAGTGAGCGCGATCAGTCCCACCCGGATAACCTCATCCGGCAAGACAAATTCGACCTCTTGAAAACCGCCGCCATCTACGGCGCCAATGCTTCGGGGAAAAGCAACCTGATCAAGGCGCTAGGGACAATGCAGGCGTTCGTTCGTGACTCCGCCACGAAGATGAACGCCGGGGACGCGATTCCCGGCGTTGCGCCGTTTCGTCTTTGCCGAGAACTGCAACGAGATCCGACTACGTTTGAGGTGACCGGTATCCTGGAGGATGGGCTTCGCTTCGAGTACGGCTTCTCGGCAACGGCGCAGCGGGTCCATGACGAGTGGTTGGTGGCCTATCCCCGAGGAAAGGCTGCCCACTGGCTCGAACGATGTCTTAACCCGGAGACGGGAGAGACGAAATGGACTTTCCGGGGACCACTCGGCAAGACAGAAGGCGCGATGCTCCGAGAGCGCACACGCGAGAACGGGCTCGTGCTATCGCGAGGGGCTCAAGAGAACTGCGACCCTCTAGAGTCCATTTACCGTTGGTTTCGCAATCGAATTCGAATCTTGGATCTCTCGGATTTCGGTGAGATGGACGTGGCTGCGACTCTCACTGATATTTATGACGATCCTGATTTGCGCACGGAACTAGTAAGTCTTGTTCAGCAAGCTGACTTCGGCATCGACAATCTTATCGCTCAGAAGCTGGATCTGTACCTTGATCGATTGCCAGAATCAACTCGCGACGAGTTGACACCAGAGCTTGTGCAGGAGATGAAGCAGTCGTTCACGTTGTATTCATTACGGGCTCTGCATCAAATGGACGACGGCACAGGCGTCGAGGCGTTCAACTTTTCCAAAGATGAGTCTTTAGGAACGCAACGATTCTTGACCATGGCCAGCTTGGTGTTGAAGGCGATCAAGTGTGACGCACTTCTGGTCGTCGATGAGCTGGAATGCAGCATGCACCCTTTGTTGACGCGGAAGCTGATCGAGTTGTTCCAAAGCCCGAGGGCGAATCCTGGTCGAGCCCAACTGGTTTTCGCAACACACGACACGTCGCTTTTCGATTCCGAACTCCTTCGTCGCGATCAGATTCTGCTCGTCGAGAAGCGACGGGACGGCGCGTCGGAGCTGTTTTCGCTCTTTGACATCAAGGAACGCCCACGCCATGACACGGCCTTCGAGCGCAACTACCTCGCGGGACGGTACGGCGCGGTGCCGAGCTTTGGCCCGATCTTTGAGAACTTGGAACTCAAATGAACGCGAAGGGCAGGAGGCCGGGGCGAGACACTCCGCGGCGCGCGTCGCAACCGCGTGCGGAGAGGGCGCATTGCCTGATCGTGTGCGAGGGGCGCGAGACGGAGCCGAACTACTTCGACGGTCTCAAACGTGAAGACAACGTTCGCCAAAGATGGAACGTGCAAATCCACACGAAACCCTCCACGCCGCCTGAAGAAGTGGTCGCAGAGGCCGTGCGATTGAGACACGCCATGGGCGACTGGGATGCGAGCCGCGACGAGGCATGGTGCGTTCTCGACGTGGAGGGGGCACAGAATCGCGACCGGCTGCTCCAAGCCGTCACGCTCGCGCGGCAGAAAGACATCCACATCTGTCTCTCCAATCCGTGTTTCGAGGTCTGGCTCTTGGCCCACTTCGTCCAAACGGCTCAGCACTTCCTACACGCCAACGCCGTGATTCGCGAACTCAACAAGTACTGGAAACGCGAATTCGGACGAGACTACGAGAAGAACGATAATCAGGTCTTTCGACGGCTCCAACAGTGGTTGGATCAGGCCATCAAAAACGCCGCGACCATCTGGGAGGGACATCCCTGGCCGCCCGATCAGCAGCAGGCCGAGGATCGCAACTCTTCCACCGAGGTCTTCAAGTTGGTGCAGCGCCTCTTGGGACCGCCGGAAGACTGCTCTTGACCGAATGGTTGGCCCGGCTCGTTTTGTTCGGCAACGCCAAGACACGTCCTCCCTTGTAAGGGGGGACAGTCTGGCATCCCGCCTGCCGGTTTGGTAGAGTGATTGTGCCTACCCCGGCCCGCCCCGTGCGCCCGGCACCCGCCTTGCACATGATCTGGAGGACGCTCGCCATGGTCTCGCTTGGAAGAGTCGCCGCGTTGGTGGTTCTCGTCTTTTCCCTAGGCACGCAGTCCGTTGCCGCGGAGCCGGCCAGGCCGAACGTGATCATCGTGTTCGCCGACGATCTGGGCTACGGCGATTTGGGCTGCTACGGCCACCCGACGATCGCCACGCCAAATTTGGACCGGTTGGCGAACGAGGGCCAGCGGTGGACGGACTTCTACTCGGCCGCGCCCGTCTGCACGCCCAGCCGCGCGGCGTTGCTGACCGGCCGGCTGCCGGTCCGCAGCGGCATGTGCAGCGACCGTCGCGGCGTGCTCTTTCAGGATTCGGCCCGTGGGCTGCCCAGCGACGAGATCACGCTGGCCGAAACCCTGCGCGGCGCCGGTTACGCGACGGCGTGCGTGGGCAAGTGGCACCTGGGGCATCTGCCGCAGTATCTGCCCACGGCCCAGGGTTTCGACCGCTATTTCGGTCTGCCGTACTCGAACGACATGGACCGCTCACCAACGGCGCCGCGCAATGCCTCGGTTAATCCGAAGCCCGAGTATTTCAACGTGCCCTTGATGCGCGACGCCGAGGTCGTCGAGCGGCCCGCCGACCAGACGACGTTGACGAAGCGCTACACCGAGGAAGCCATTGGATTCATCAAGGCGAATCGCGACAGGCCGTTCTTCTTGTACATGGCGCACACGATGCCGCACGTGCCGCTGCATCGGTCGGAGAAGTTCGTGGGCCGCAGCCGGAGGGGGATTTTTGGCGACGTGGTCGAGGAGATCGACGACGCCGTGGGGCGGATCGTCCAGACGCTTGGCGAGTTGGGCCTGGACCGGCGGACGCTCGTCGTGTTCACCTCGGACAACGGCCCCTGGTTGAGCTTCAACGAGCACGGCGGCTCGGCCGGTTTGTTGCGCGGCGGCAAGGGGAGCACGTGGGACGGCGGGATGCGCGAGCCGGCCATCTTCTGGTGGCCCGGCACGATCCCGCCCGGCACCGTCCACGAGATGGGTTCGACCATGGACCTGTTCGTCACGTGCAGCCGGCTGGGCGGGGCCACCGTGCCAGATGATCGGCCGCTTGACGGCGTGGATATCTCGCCGGCCCTGTTGGGCACGGGCCCGAGCCCTCGGCAAACGATGTTCTTCTACCGCGGCACGAAGCTCTTCGCCGTGCGCCACGGCCAGTACAAAGCCCATTTCTCCACGCAGCCGGGCTACGGCGGCGAGCCGGCGGCGAAGCACGACCCGCCGCTGTTGTTCGACCTGGGACGCGATCCCGGCGAAAAACGCGACGTGGCCAAGGACCATCCCGACGCGATCGCCCAGATCCGCAAAATTGTCGAGGAGCACGAGTCGGGCCTGGTCCGGGCCGAGACGCAGCTTGAAGAACGACTAACCCCTCAATGACGTTTCACGCAGGAGACGACCATCATGTTTCGGTTCCATAATCTGGTGGTTTGCCTTGTCGCCATTGTCGCCGCGGCGGGCGGAGCGTTTGCCGAGGACGCCGCGCCGAGCGAGGAGGGCTTCCGGCCGTTGTTCGACGGCAAGTCGCTGGCCGGCTGGGACGGCGATCCGACGTTCTGGCGGGTCGAGGACGGCGCCATTACCGGTGAAACAACCGCGGAACATCCGACCGATAAGAACACCTTTCTCATCTGGCGCGGGGGCGAGCTGGACGATTTCGAGCTGCGGCTGGAGTATCGGCTGACCAACCACAATTCCGGCGTCCAGTATCGCAGTTGGGAGGAGCCCGGCTGGGTCGTCGGCGGCTACCAGGCCGATATGGTGGTCGATTCGGCGGACGCCCCATGGTCGGGCATTCTCTACGAGGAGCGCGGACGCGGCATCCTCGCCAAACGCGGCGAGAAGGTCGTCATCGGCGCGGACCACAAGCCCCAGGTGGTCGGCTCGGTCGGCGATCCGGACGAGCTGCTTTCCGCCGTGAAGAACGGCGAGTGGAACAGCTACACGATCACCGCCCGGGGCAACCACCTCACGCACGCCATCAACGGCCGCGCGACCATGGACGCGACGGACGACGACCCGGCCCAGCGGCGCCGCGGCGGGATCCTCGCCCTGCAGCTCCACGTGGGCCCGCCCATGAAGGTGCAGTTCCGCGCCATCCGCCTGAAGCGGCTACCCATGGAGGACAAGAAGAAGATCGTGTTCGTGGCCAGCCCGCGAAGCCACGACTTCGGGTCGCACGAAAACAACGCCGGATGTTTGCTGTTGGCTAAATGCCTGCGGGAGAACGTGCCTCGGGCGCACGTGGTGGTGTCGCGGGACGGATGGCCGAAGGACTCCAGCGCGCTGGACAACGCGGACGCCCTGATCGTCCTGGCCGACGGGGCCCAGGCGAATCCGATTCTCGGGCGCCTGGACGAGGTGGGCCGGTTGGTCGAACGGGGCGGGGGCGTGGCGATGTTGCACTGGGCCACGGGCGTGCCCAACGGCGAGCCGGCGGACAAGTTACGGGATTGGATCGGCGGGGTGTTCGAGCCGTTCTGGTCGGTCAACCCGTTCTGGACGGCCCAGTTCACCAGCCTGCCCGACCACCCGATTACCCGCGGCGTCAAGCCGTTCGCGCTGGAGGACGAGTGGTACTACAACATCCGTTTCTTGAAGAACCGAGACGCCGTGACGCCGATTCTCGTGGCCATTCCCCCGGACAAGACGCGCAAGGGCCCCGACGGCCAGTACAGCGGGAACGAGTACGTGCGATCGCGCCTGGGCAAGCCGGAGTACGTCGCCTGGGCCCGCGTGCGGCCCAACGGCGCGCGGGGATTCGGTTTCACGGGCGGGCACTGGCACGTGAACTGGCTCGACGACAACTTCCGCAAGCTCGTGCTCAACGCGATCGTCTGGGTGGCCAAGATCGACGTGCCCGCCGACGGCGTGCCCTCGAAGCGGCCAACCCGGCAGGAGATCGAAGCCAACCAGGACGAGCCGAAGCCCGCCGGCTACGACGAGTCGCGGCTCGAGGCGCTTCTGGCCAAGTAGTGTCTGGGCGCCATGCAACGCCGTCCGGTATTGGGTGGCGTTGGGGGGGCGTAAGGGATTGGGGTTGGAAAAGT
>JAFGDS010000074.1 GCA_016931995.1 Pirellulales bacterium | reverse complement strand
GCTTCCACCACTGGAAATCACGTAACCGCTTGCCACCACTACGAATAAAACAACGTTTGTAGCTTGGACAGTAGAAGTAGTGTAGTGTCTCGGAAATGACGGTGTTCATGTTGCGTCGTTTCGGCAAATTGGGCGCCATGCCCACGCTTGCCGTGGGCATGAGACGACGGCAAACATGCTTGCTGTCTCGCTGCGCTCGCCTAGCAAGCATGGCGCCCATAAATCACCATCCGTGTGAGATGCTACGCTAGGGGCGACGGCGGCGCGCCCCCATCCCCAGTGCCGCCAACGCCAACGTCACTCCCAATGCCGCGATCGACGGCTCCGGAACGACGTGCAGCGAATTGATCGAGAAATTCCGTTGGTCGCCGTTGGGATTGGCCCGGGCGCTGAAGTTCACGTAGCCCCCGACCGTCGCCGCGGTGCTGCGGAATCCCATTCCGTTCTCCAGGCCGGACACCAGGGTTGAGTCGAAGGAGGTCGTTCCATTGCCGATCGTGAGATCCCACCTCTGTTTCGTATAGCCTTCGACGTTTCTGACCGTGATCTCGAAGTCGTAGACCACTCCCGACTCCAGCAGGATGCCTGTGTCAATATTCACCTGCGATCCCGTGCTCCAGTCTTGGGCGTACCAATTGCCCGGCACGAACCCGCCTTGTCCATCGGATACGCCGTTGACGGAGATCGTCCAACGACAGTCGTTGCCCGTGTTGCTCAGCACGTTCGAGGCGTCGAACAACTGAAAGGCGTCGTAGACGCCGTCGTCAAACGTCGAGAGGCTCTCCTCCACCCGGAACTTGAACGTGACCTGGTGGTCCTTGGTCACGTCCCATCCGCCGGGATTGGTCGTCGCGTCGTACTTGTAGCTTCTGCCGACCGAGCCGCGGGCGTTTGTGGCGCCGGTATTGCTGATCACGCTGTTCAGGTAGTTTCCGCCGCCGGCGGAAAGCGGGTTTGTATTCAGGACCGTTTCGACCATCGAGGAAATGCTCGTGGCTTTTTTCCAAGGGCCCGCCCAGCCGTCGCCGGCCATGCCGGTGTAGGCGTCCACCACGTCGGTCACCGGCGCGGCGTCGGATCCCCCGCCGTCGAAGTTGGCGACGACCATCATCTCGGCCGCCGAGGGACTGGTCCCCAATAGAACGACGGCAGACGCGATAATGATGCAGTTTCGAAGGCTCACGATCATGGGTTGAACTCCTCAAAGTACGTGGATAACCGGCGGCATTCCTTCCCCAAACGGCCTCATCTTCGCACTGTTCCCGTTGCGACCGATTCCATCCATGAACCGATTATCCGCTGGAAAAGGAATAGCCGCTGCGCTGCGGAGTCCTTTTCTCTGCGCAAAGCGTCTCTTGAAATGGTCGGGAAGGGAAGTCAGAATGAAGGCGTCACGGGTGCGGATCCTGGATGTGCCTGGCCGTGGAACAAGGCATGACGTTGATCGTTGACGCCTATTGCACCCCCGGCGGGGAGTCGTCCAATGGCGATTCGGCCCTGGGGCTTCTGGAGATGATGGACCGGGCGGGGATCGATCGCGCCGTGATCGCCCCAAGCGATCGGGAGATTGCCGTGGCCAACGTGGAGGGCAACCAACGGATCGAAAGGCTCGCCGCGAGTCATCCCGGTCGGTTCGTGCCCACGTGCACGGCCAATCCCTGGTACGGCCCGGCGGCATGCGCGGAGCTGCAACGGGCGCACGCGGCGGGCGCACGCGGCGGGCGCGCGCCTCCTCGTGCCGTGTCCGCGTCCGCAGGGCTTCCACGTGGGTGATGACGTGACCGGAGACCTCATCCGGACGGCGGGAAGCCTCGACGTGCCCGTCTACGTGCACACCGGCTCGCACGCCGGCGGAGCGCCCTCGCAACTGACGCTTGCCGCGGCGAAGTACCCCCAAACGCGGTTCGTCCTGGGCCACTGCGGGAGCACGGACTACGCCCACGACATGACCGCCATCATCCAATCCCGGCCAGGGAACGTATGGTTCGAGATCAGCCTGGCGCGTCCCTGGGCGGTGAATAGCTACGTGACGCGCGGCGACAGGACGCGTTTTCTCTTCGGCACGTTCGCGCCGCGCAACGATCCGGCGCTGGAGCTGCGCCACTTCGACGCGGCACTGTCCGTCGCGGAGTATCCAGACGTGTACGGGGGCAACCTGCTTGGCCTTCTGGGCATGGACACCGAATGATCTTCGACTGCCACACGCATCGATTCGCGACCGTCGGACCGGAGCGACGGGCCGAGGACGACCGTTGGCTGCAGGGTCTCGACGCCGCCGGCGTCACCCACTGCGTCGTTCTGCCCTACGCGGCCCTTTGCGACGCGCGGTTGATGCGCACGACCGGCTTCATTGGCCTGGTCCTGGCCGACCTGCTCCAGCCCGGCGTGACGTTTTCGTAGATCGCCTTCGTGGGTCAGGCTGTGTCTGACGGACCCCCTTATCCAGATCGTGTCAGGCACGGCCTGACCTACGGGGTGGCGGCATCCCGGTCCGGCGTCCCACCACGACACTGGCATAGCCAGTGACACTCAATTCGTCAGTGGCACTCAATTCGTCAGTGACACTCAATTCGTCAGCGGCACTCAACGCGCATTCGCCCGTCGCCCCCATGAAACAGCAGAAGACGATTGTCCTGCTTGGGCCGATGTCGGTCCCGCACGTGGAGCGGGTGTTTCGGGGCATTCTCGATTTCGCCCGCAGCCACACGCGATGGCGGTTCTTCTTCGACCCGGAGCTCAGCAGCGTCTCCTTGTCGTCGCTTACCAGCGTGCCCAACAACGGGGAGGAGGTCGGCTTCAAGGCGGCCGAGCAGATGCACCGGCAGTTTGCCGACGCCAAGCCGGCGCCGCGAACCATCCTGGTGCGGCCCGGCGCGGTCGTGGCCCGCGATTCGACCAACACCGTGGCCATCGACTATCCCGAGGTCCGCGCCGCCGCGCAGCGGATCCGCGCGCATATTGAAGAGCGCCCCGGCGAGCCGCTTTCGATCGACGAGGTGGTGGCCGCCCTGGCCGTGTCGCGCCGCTGGCTGGAACAGCGATTCCCCAAGCACCTGGGCTGCCCGATCAAGGAGTACATCGACGAGACCCGGGTGCGCTTGGCCCGGCAACTGCTCGCGCGGGAAGCGCCGCGTCGAATCCGGCTCTACGAGATCGCCCAGCGGCGCGGAGCCAGTGGCGCACGTTCGCCATTCACGTGTCCACGCAAGCGTGGACGTGGCGCCCGTCGTTCGCGCTCTTCGCGGTTCCCTCTTTCGCTACTCGATATACCGGCGCAGCAGGACGGCGTCCTCGACGTTGTGATCCTCGCCGCGTTGGAATCCGACGGGCACGGAGCGGTCGAGGATGAAGAACCCCCGATGCCGCCGCGTCTCGCCCGAATCCGCCCCCATCTCCCGCCCCAGCCGATAACCCTCCGGATAGACCAGCGGAAACTCCACTGGGGTCAACCCCTCGGCATTGACGGACGGATTGACCGGCGACGCCGTCCAACGGTGCGGCTCCACCTCGAAGAATCCCACCGTGATCCACACGGCGTAGACGTTCGACCGCGTGGTGGTCGTGCCGCCGAGGCGCTGGAGCCATTGGTGGCGGAAGTACGGGTTGGGAACGCTCTTGTTGTAGGACGCCGCCGAGGCGAAGCGGAACAACGGATCGCCCGCGCTGGTCGGGTGCTGCCGCAGCAACGTCGCGTTCACTTCCGAATCCACGACGGTCTGGAGCAAATCCATCGGCACGAGATACCTGCCGGCGGCCGACCGGAAGGGATTTGCGAACCGGGTGGGAAGCTGGTCGTTCATCACAAACCAGTCCGTCGCGTTGTATCCGCGCCGGCTCCGCACGAAGTCCGTCCACGCGGTTGCCCCCGGCGAGAAGTCGAACAGCCCCCGCCACACCCGCTGGCTGGTGATCGTGTTAAGGTTCACCAGGCCCGGATCGCGCCGCTGCGAGAATCCGTTAAACGGCGGGCCGAAGGAATGGTTGCCGCCCGCGGCGGCGAACGTCGCCGGGTCGCCCTGCAACCGCGACCCCACGAACCGCGACGGCACCCGCACCAGGTCCAACAGCCGATAGAGCGCCCAGTCGGGGTTGGTTGGGCCCGGGCTCGGGTCCTGGTAGAAGAAATTGATGACGTGCTTAAACGGCCACTTGGCCGCGTCGGCGTCGTAGGGGTCGCCCGCGATGGGCTCGACAAAGTTTTGCAGCATCCGCGACGAGCGCTCCTTCGGCGTCAGCATGATCTCCATCTCGTTCGCAAACGGCCGATTCAGCCACGTGAACCACGGGAACGGATTCAGCGGCGCGCCGATGTACTGGACGGGTAGATTCGGGTCGAACGTCTTCTTCGTTTGCCAGCGGTAGCCGGGCGCCCCGGCCCCGGGCGGATCGTACTGGTAGCCCTCGTTCAGGTATCCCAGCGTGTGCGAGAACGGATAGGGCGAGAAGTGCGCCGCCATGGCCACGGGCGTCTTCGTCTCGCGGCCCTTGGGCGGCGACTTCGGATCCAGGATCGGGTCGCCCGTCCAGAGGTTGTTGGCCGTGCGCTGCGGCACCCCCTTGGCGTTTTCCTCGTTCTCGCCGCGCTCGCGGCTGATGAAGTTCTTCTTCTCCGGAGCGTTTCCGTTCTCGTCCGACGTCGGCGTGGGCTTGGCCACGCCGTTGAACGTGGTCAGGTCGATCCGGGTCGAGTCGATCGTGCGGTAAGGGTTCAACTCCGCGTCGAAGTCCTGCAGCGGATTCGCCAGACGCTGCAGGTGCACCACGGCGAAACGCAGGTGCATGCCGTTCTTGCTGAGGACGTTTTGCCACAGCGCCGGCTGCTTCTTCTTGTCCTGCGGCATATCGTACGGCTTGTCGTACGTCTCGGTCAGCGGATTGTAGATGTGGGGGTTGGGCAGCGGCGTCTCGTCAACGTCGTAGTAGTCGACGCCCGTCGGCTCCGACACGCTCAGACGGCGCGGCTCGTCGATGACGACGGCCGTGGGCCGTTGGACGTCCCGATCCGTGTAGTTTGACGGGTCGAAGGGCGTAAGGTCGGGATTCTGGCCGTCCGACCACGCCTGCACCTGCGGCGTCGCACAGTCCGGATCGCTGTCCGGATCGAGCACGATCCGCCGCTCGTCCGTCGGCGCCGCCTGCGGCGGCGAGGGAAATTTGCCCATGAACGTGGTCGTCGGGTGGTGCTTGCTCCGCGATCCCGGCCCCACCACCGCGTACCGGCCCGGCTTGACCGGCGCGATGCGGTTCGGGGCCGAAGGGTAGAACTTGGCCGCGTTGTCCGGGTCGGCGAACCCCGAGGCGTCCACGAAGTACACGGACCGCTCGACGATCGACGCCGCCCCGGTCCCCAGGTCGTCCGGGTCCTTGTCGGCGTCCACCGCCGGCACGATCGCCAACCGCCACACGGGCGACGAACCTGGCGTCCTCTTCGTCAGGTCGACGCCGCCGTACGTCGCGTCGTAAAACTCGCCGGGCGGCGGCTCCTGGTTTGTCCACGGGTTGTACAACTCCACGAAAAGCGACCCTTCCGGCTTCCGGCGGGAATCGAAATCCAGGTCTCCGTTGGCCGTATCCTCCGGGTCGTCGGGTTCATTGGGGGGGATCTGCGCCTCGGTATTGAGATCCTCCGTCCGGCGGTCGTGGAACGCCAACGTCTCGGTAATCAGGAGCTCCGGCCGCTCGCCGCCCCAGACCAGCCCGCGGTGGGCCTGGTCGTCGTCGGTCGCCGCCGGCTTCGGATCCCGGTCCACCACGCCGTCCACGTCCCAGGTGTTGTTGGGCGAACCGTCGTTGTCGTGGAACGGGTCGATGTCGTACTCGAAGGGCGTCATGATCGCGTCCCGGTCGCGGAAGTCCACCACGTTCACCGCCCATTGGGCCACCTGCCGGGCAACGTCCTTGTCGGGGGCGGTCAGGCCGCCCTCGTAGCCGATCAACAACAGCATCTGGACGTACAGGTGCCGGGCGTAGAGCTGGCGGGCCATGGCCCGGTCGGCCGCCTCATTGTTCGCGCCGTTGGGGTTGCCGTCCTGGTTGACGTCGATGCCGCGGCAGAGGTCCAGGTACCCCAGCGTCGCCGCGGGAATGAAACCGCCCGCCGCGTTGGCCGTTCTCTCGTTCCGCTCCATTTCGCCCACGGCGCCCGCGTCGATGATGAAGTCGTTGTTCGCCCCGTTCCGGATCACGCGAGGCGGTTCGTCGACCACGCGGTTGTAGGGGGGCTCGTCCACGCCGTTGCCGAACGGCCGGTTCAAGTCCATCCGCAGCCCCGACATCAGCTCTGGCGCGAGCAGCGACCCAAGGCTCGCCGACGGCACGCCCCGCGCCAACAGCAGGTCGGTCACGTGGGCGGGCACGAAGCGGCCATTCACGTAGCTCGGATTGGCGTTCCTCGCCTCGCGCAGCTTCACCGTCCATGCCACGGCGGGGCACGGCAGGCTCCGGCTCTCCGTGGTCACCTCGTGGCGACGGGGACCGTCCACCAAGCTCGGCGCAAGCCGCGCGAGCCGGTCCGGCAGGTTCGCCGCGTCGCCGTCGTACATCCGCAAGACCCGCTCTAGCTCCGCCACGGAGAACGGATTGTCCGTCGGCTGGTTCCGGCTGAGCGACCGCGCGGCGTCGCGGCCCAGGTCCAGCTCGTAGGGCTGGTCCACCGTCTCGTTCGCCCAGGCGTAGGGATGGTAATAGAGCGGCTGCCCGGTGGGATCGAGCCCCACGGCCACGATGCCCTTGAGGTCCATCGGGCTGCCGTAGGACATGGCCAGGGCCGAGTTCGCGGCGACGGTGGCGGCGTCGCACGTGTTGGGATAGTCGGGCAACAGATTGTTGCTCTGCGGGGTCCGCACGTTTCCTCGGGCCACCGGGTTTACGTCCCAGCCCGGCGTCGCGTCGCCCGGCCAGCCGTAGCGCCCCGGCAACCGTTGTCCGCCGCCCAGGGTTGTTCCCGTTAAAAGCGACGCGTACTCCGCGTTCGCTCCGCCCATGCCAAAAAGCGCCCCCAGGTTCACCTCGGCCGGACCGCACGCCTGGCCCCGCCCGAGCTGGGCCGTGTCCACGTTGCCGGCGAATCGGTACGTGGCGGCCGGAATCGTGACCTGGTTGTAATACGTCGCGTCCGTCTGCGCCAGATTCCCATGCGCGTTGACGTTCAACCGCCCGTCGAGGTCGGTGCAGAGGATGGCCACGAGGGGTTTGTAGAGGCGGCCATCCTTCATCGAGCGGACCGGAAGGCCGACGTCCACCCAAATGCTGTCCGGTATCGCGTCCCCGTCGTTGTCCACGTCCCAGCGGGGAGAAAATCCTTCGCCGGCGGCAACCGTGCCGTCGTAGTTCATGTCGTATGGAACGAATGGGGAGACGCCGTCCCAAAGCGGATAGAACGCCGAATTGCCGCCGTCGAAATTGGCATGGTACTCCGCCAGCGGCCGCAGCAGGATCCGCCGCTTCAGGGCCATGATCGTCCACCGCTCCAAAGGCGGGAGAGAGAAGCCGCCGACCGTTGCCGACGGATTGGCGAACCAGACCCGTCTCCGCGCGTCCGAGCCGTTGGTGAACGTCGACGTGGTCCCCATCACGTCGTCGAGAATGCCGGGCAACTGGTGGAACCAGTAGTTCACCAGCTCCGGCCGGTGCAGCGACGGCAGCGGCGTCGTGCCGGCGGGGATGGGCAGCGGGCCGGTGATCGCCTCCGGTATCTGCATGGCCGGGAGCATGTTCTGGTAGTCGGGCAGGTCATAATCTTCGTTGGCCCCGCCGGGACCGGCCGGGTCGGTGTAGTTGAGGAGCGCGTTGGGCTGGAAGGCCGTCGGGTTGGGCGTCAGGGCGTAAAGCCATTCAGTTTCCGTCACGCCGGGGATCAACGCCGGCGCCGTGGCCGTCAACAGCGGGTCGGTCGACGCGGCCCCCGAGTTGTACCCAAACCCCGTGCCCGAGAACGGCGTGCCGTTGAGCAACAGCGTATTGCCCACAATGGGCGCGACGCCGCCCGTGATGAGCAGATGGGGCACGCCCGTCGTGGGGTTGTGGCCCACGATCCGGAAGCTCCGGCCCGCGGCCGGGCCGTCCAGCATCGTCACCACGCACCCGCCATGGGAGAACGCCGGCATGGGCATGTGGGCGGGAGCCATATTAGTTAGCAGCGGGCACTCGATTATTTGGCCGCCACCTACAACTTGCGTTGGCGCGGCCTGGATGGTGTACTTCCATACTCGGGCCTCGTTCGGATCGTCGATCAGGCCGTTGCCGTCGTCGTCGAGCCCGTTGACGTAAGGCAACCCGTACAGATCCTCCAGCAAGCTATGCGTTCGAAGGACGGATTGAGGATCGTTCGAGCCGCGGAGGACTTGGAGCATGGCCTGGCCGACGAGGTCGTCGGCCGGGTCGGCGTATAGGTCGGCCCGGCTTTGGGCCTGCGCGCCCCGCTGCTCGTGGTTGGCCAGCATGACAAACGTGAGCCCGACCAGCCCGAACATCGCCAACAGCCCCAGCACCACCAGCAACAGCACGCCGCGGCGGGGGGTGGCGCGCCCGCGAAGCCGCAAGCGGCTTTCCCGAGCCCCGAGCCCCGAACCCCGAGCCCCCAATCCCCAATCCCCAATCCCCAATCCCTGATCGCTGGTTTTCATCGCTCGTATTCCTTCGCATCAACGAAACGCCGTTTGCCCTGGCCCGTTTCGTCAATTCCTCGTTGGGTTTCGGTCCACCTTGATCGTCTTCGTGTACACGCCGATGACGCCGTCGACGACGGCGGCCCGGGCGAGGCCCGAGATCTGTTTGCTCGCGTCCCAGTCGGGCCCGGCCAGGGTCACCCGCCGGATCGACTCGGTCGTGTCCTTGTCATTATCCAGGTCGTCCACGTCCGGCTCGATCTCGTTGGCCGACACCACGCGGTACCAGTCGGCGATCCGGCGGTACCGCACCGGCGACGGCGGATAGTTGACCAGCCGCGTATCGAGCACGGCGTCGTAGACCAGGATCCACTGGCCCTCGCGCACGGCCAGGTATTCCTCGGGATCCGGAGTGACGCCGGTGGGCATCTGGCCCCACGGGACGAACAGCACGGCGTCGCCGCCGCCATGGCCGCCGCCGGTAAATCCGATCTCGAGGCTCCGCTCCGTCGGCGTGTACGACGCCGGTTCGTACGAGAAATCGCGCCCGAAAAACACGACGATCGACACGCGGTACGTCCGCTGGTGATCCGATCGCAACGACGTGAGAACCGACGGCGTTTCGGTGGCCGAGGGCGCGACCATCATCATCCAGGAGTAGTTGCCCACCGACTGCCCCGCCAGGGGCAGCCCGCCGTCCCAGCTTCGGTCTTGCTGCGGCCGGCGTTCCGGGTTGTTTTCGTCGAGCGAGATCCGCAGGTCGTCTTCCCAGCGGAAGATGCGGTCCAGCACGAGCAGCTTGTGGTCGTCGGTGTGTGCCGGCATGTTGAAGAAGGGCACGCCCGCGGCGTTGCGCCCGTAAACGTCCACCGTGATCCGCGGCAGGCTGAAGTTCGCGCCGACGGCCCGGCGGTCGGTGAAGGGGAACTTCGAGACGACGTCGTCCTGGACGACGCCGTTGCCCAAGTCGTTCACCGTGATTCCCGTCGTGAAGCGTGCCCGGGCGACGAACAGCGGGTCGATGACGAACGTCTGCCCGACCAGCCGCGGATCGAGCGCCCACAAGATACCGCCGCCGGGGCTCGGCTCAATGACCAGCGCGGCGCAGTCGTTGCCGGGCAAGACATCGGAGAGGGGTGGAGGAGTCGCCTTGGGCCAATACCACAACGGCCAAGTGGCGTTGTTCGGATCGACGGCATTGAGCAGCCCCCGGGCTTTCACCTCGCACATGGCCGCGCGGCCGCAGGCGGCCGACCGGTCGGCCTTGGCCGTTTCGACCAGGGCGAACCGGCCCACCGGAATCAGCGCCGCGATGCCCAACATGCCGATCCCGACGACGAAGATCGCGATCAAGACCTCCAACAGCGTGATGCCGCGCGGGGGGCGCGGGACGCGGGAACCTCGCGCCGCTTGCGGCTTCGCAACAGCCCCGGCCGCTCGTTCGATCCACGAAACTCGCTCGTTCATTGGTGCGCGCCCCCCATGCCCACGGCTTCCTGGACATACCGGCTGGCCTGCGGCTTGCCGACCTGATTGGCAAGCCTTCTGTCGGACAACGTGCCGTCGAAGTCGGGGCTGCTCGGGTCGGCCAGGCGGAAGAACTCCGGCGTGGTCGCGTTTTCGCTCACCGTGGCGACGCCCGTCTGGGGATTCACGCCCACCCAGCGACTCGACAAGAGCTGCCAATTGGCCTTGGCCTCTTCGTTCGCGTCGTCGCTTCGGGCCAGGACGACCCTGGGCGGGACCGTCGGCGACCCGCTGCCGGTCACTTCGATCTGCAATCGCTTTCCGACGAGGAAGTAAACCGGCTCGCCCACCACTTCCCTGACGAGGGTCCCGTCCTTTTTCGTCCAGTAGAGCCGGTCCACCGCGCCGGTCGGGGCGAACAGGATCGCCACCACGGCCGCTGACCGTTGCTCGTCGCCGAAGAACTGTTTCGTGTCCACCCTGGGCGAGGCGAGGATGAAGTCCTGGGCCTTGCCCGAGGCCGTGAAGTCCACCGCCGTTCCGCCGGGCAGCACCAACGGCGGCGCGACCGTCGGCACCGGCTGCCGCTGGATCTGGAAGGAGACGGGCGCGGACCAAGCCAAGGGAAAGGTGCCGCTCGCGTACGCCGGCCAACTCATGTTGCCCGCGCCGAGGAAGTCGTGCCCCGGCCACTTGGGCCAGGGCGTCGTGCCCGACGCGGGACCGACCTGGCGGAGCGTCAGCCAATGGGAGTCGATCCACGTCCCGCCGCTGCTCGTGCCGACGCTGAAGTCAATGGTGTTATCCGCGGCCAACGGGAACGGGTCCCCGTTGTTGATCAGATCGAACGAATCATTGTCGCGGGGATCGTCGCAGATTTCGTACCAGGGTCCCTGCCCGTTGAACTGGACGCGGTCGCCCAGCCGCAGCAGGCCGGGGGAAAAATCGCCCAGCCGCACGAGCGCCTTGAGGATCACGCGGCCGCTGGGATCGTAGTAGCGGAAGTTCGTGTTGTCGATGGGATGGCTCGCGTCGAAATCGTCGTTGACCGTCCAATCCTGCAGCATCATCACCGCGCCCATCGTGTCGCCGGCGTACAAGGGCGGGACTTCGACCTGGCGGAGGACAGCGCTGCCGGGCGTCAACTCGTCGATCGGCTCGAACAGCACGCCCACCGGACGGCCGTTTTCGATCGCCCGGGCGCGGGCCGAGCCCATGAACACGCTGGTCAGCCGGGCGGCCTCGCGGATCCGCCGGCCCTCGCCGTTGAGCTCCAGCCTCGGCAGGATGTACGCCGCCAACAACATCATGATCGAGACGACCACCAGCAGCTCGACCAGCGTCATGCCGCGGGACGAGGGATTGGGGATTGGGGATTGGGGATTGGGGATTGGGGGTTCGGGGCTCGGGACTCGGGGCTGGGGGCTGGGGGGCGCGGCCGATCCGCTTTCCGCTTTCCGCTTTCCGCTTTCCGACTTCCGCCCTCCGACCTCGCCGGCCGCTCGCGGCTTCGCACTCAGATCAACCAGTATTCTTCGCTTCACGTCGCGCATCGCATCCTCCCTACCGCCCGAAGCGGAGATCGAGCTGGTGGTTGTGGATGTTGTCCCTGTGGTCCGCTTCGCCGTTGGGGTCCGATCCGTCCATGCCCGGCCCGTCGATGGGTTGGCCGATCTGAGCAGGCAGCCCCGAGATCCAATAGCGAATGTTGCCGGTCGCCAGGAACTCCGCCTGATACGGCGACGTGCCGCCGCCCTCGATGAAGTTGATGTCGCTAATCCCGTCCGGCCCGGCGGAGTAGATCAGCGGGACCACGGCCGCGTCGCCCAGCGTCTTGCGCGGATCGAAGGGATCCGGCGTGGTCCCGTCTTGCAGGTCGCTGGTGACCCCGTAGGCGGCCGTGAACCCGGCGGGCCAGCGGATGAAGCGGATGGGGCGTCCCCAGGCGTCGTGGAACTCGGGCAGGCCGTCGTGGTCCACGTCGCCGATCTCGCTGGCGTGGAATTGCTCCGCCGCCTCGGGATTGCTCATCACGATCATGTACAGGCACTCGGACATCTCGTTGGCAATCACGTTGTCCTGGAGCGTCGTGTCGCCGCCGGCCGCCTGCCACGCCGCGCTATAGAGCCGATAATACCGCCACGAGAGACTCGGCGACCGCGGCAAGACGAACGGCGGGGCCGGGCCCGTCGGATTCGCGTAATTGTTCACCACGTCCTCCCAACGCTCCGGCATCTCCAGCCGAATGAGATCCCGCAGGGCGTTGGCCTTCCTGCGGGCCACCTGCCACGGCGCCAAGCCCGTCGGCATGTTGATCGGCAGCCGCCGGCCGCGGTAGGAGTCGTATCGCGACAGCACGAGGTAGTGCAGACGCGTGATGAGCGTTTTCGTTTTTTCGATCTTCGCCCGCTGCTGCACCCCGACCAGGGCGGGATAGGCCATCGCGGCGAGCATCCCGATGATCGCGATGACGATCATGAGTTCGGTGAGCGTGAACCCGCGAGCCGCTTGCGGCTTCGCGCGGCGATTCGCCCGCGTGTTGTGCTGCGCTAAACCGTTCATCACTGCACCCCATCTCCGATGCGGCCCGTGGCGAAGTTGGTCAGGTTGTCGTCCTCGCTCGAGTCCGTGATATCCTCCGGCTTGCCGGCCAGACGGATCGCCGTCGGCGTCGACGGGAACGGCTGGTCCTCGGGGTTGTTTGGCAGCCCGTACACCCCGTCCAGGCCCGAGCATAGGATCTGGAACTTCCGCGGGTTGAGCCAGACGGGAGGGCGGCCGGTTTGCTGTTCGCGGGCGTAGGGGTAGCAGGCGCCGCAGCTGGTGTGGATGTAGCCGGGACTGGTGTAGACCGCGCCATCGTCGCTGTAGCGCTCGCCCCGGGCTCGGAAATACACATACGGCGGCACGCCGCCGCCCTCGGGATTCTGGACGTGCTCGGGCACGTATTTGTAGACCAAGGGGTTGAGGGCCGGGGCGTAGACGCTGTGCTGGAGCTGCAGCCGGCCCTCGGCGAAATCGTACAGCCGGGGCAAACGCGAGCCCGGCCCGTCGAGCGTGCTGTTGCCGTTGAGGTCTTGACCGGGATCGACGTTGCCGTCGCCGTTGAGATCCAACTCCCCGACCCAGAACGGGTTGGCGGGGTCGGCCGAGAAGCCGGCCAGCTTGGTCGTGCCGCCCGCCGCCGGCGGTCCGCCCAGCCAGAACACCAACGCCGCCGCCGGGTCCATCGCGTTGACGTCCAACCGCAGGACCGTGCTGCCGTCCGGCGAGAAGCGGCAGAAGTACGCCACGTCGTCGACAAACCGCTTCCACTGACTGTCGGACGCCGCCGGCGGCGAGCTGGTGCCCTGCCGCGGCTGGCCCGGCCGGTAGCGCGGAAACGCCTTCGTCAGGTGGCGCAGAATCTCGTTTTGCGCGGCGCCGTTGGCGGCCAGATTGACGTAGGCGAAATCGGGCGGATAGTCGCCGAATTGCTCCTTGTATTCGCCCAGGGCCATTTCGACCTGGCGGATCTCGTTAAGGATGGTGGCCTCGCGGGCCTTGCGGATGGCCGGGACGGCCGCCGCGGTGATCAGGCCCACCAGGATCCCGATGATCACCACGACGGTCAAAAGCTCGACCAGCGTGAAGGCGGGCCGGGCCCAGGAGTGTTTCCGCGGAACGTTCATGGTATGTCTCGCCTCCTTGGATGGAATTTGGGCGTATCGCGCGGGGCCGCCGGCGCGTCGCGGTGGCGCGCTGCGAAGGGCGTGGCTGCCAAACGCCTGTCTCACAACCCCCGCCAACGCGACCGGTCGGTCGGCGCCGCATCCGGTCATCCCGAGCGAAGCGAAGGATTTTCTCGACGACTCCCATCGAGATCCTTCGCTTCGCTCGGGATGACTCGTGGAGACGCTCGGCACGACCGTATTGGACGGGTTTCGCGATAGGCCGCTTGTCTCCGGTTTTCCGTTTGCCCTTTTTCGCTTTTTTTCAGCCGGCCCGCGGCTGGATGAGACGTTTTACTTCGACAGCTCGGTGATCAAGCTGATCAGCGGCACGAACAGCGCGACGACGATGAAGCCGACGATGCCGCCGAGGATGATAATCAACAGCGGTTCCATCAGGCTCATCAGGCTGTTGGTCAAGACGGCCACTTCCTCGTCGTACGTGTCGGCCACCTTGTAGAGCATCGTGTCCAATTCGCCCGTCTCCTCGCCGACGTCGACCATGTTGACGACCATGTCGTCCAGGACGGGTTTGTTCATCCGGGTGAGGTAGAGCAACATGCCGACCGGGCCGGCGATGAAGACGATCCAGAACATGAGCGAGACGGCGTTGAAGGCCGGCCTGGCGTGCTCCTTGAGCGGCCGGGCGATCGTCTCGCCCTCGCGAATCGCCTCGTACACCTTCTGGTACATGTTCTCGAAAATCGCGTTGCCGGACGTTTCCTTCGTGATGTTCAGCGACTCGAGGATGGGCACGCCGCTGGTGACCAGCGTGCCGAGCGTCCGGGTGGTTCGCGCGACGATGTTCTTCTCGATCAACTGCCCGAAAATCGGCAGCTTCAAGAGAAACAGGTCCCAGCCGGTTCGGCCCACGGTGAACTTGCACACCAGCTTGATGAACAACCAGATGCAAAGTGGGATGCCCGGCAGCAGGAACCAGTACACCTTGACGAAATCGGCCGTGGCGATGAGCGTCACGGTCATGAACGGCAGATCGACCCCGAAGTCGGCGAAGATCTTTTGGAACTCCGGCACGATCCAGACCATGATGCAGGCGAGGATGGCCGTGGCGAAGACCACGATGGCGATCGGGTAGACCAAGGCGCCTTTGACCTTGCGGCGCAGGGCCATGGACCGCTCCTGGAACTCGGCCAGGCGGCGCAGGATGACCTCCAGCGCCCCGCCCGCCTCGCCGGCCTTGATCATGTTCACGTACAGCCGGTTGAACGCCTTGGGGCTCTTGGCCATCGCCTCGGAGAGCGTCGCCCCCGCCTCGATCTCGTCGCACACGTCGATCAGGCTGTTTTTGAGCGCGCCCGGCTTGGACTGCTGCTCGAGGATCCGCAGGCTCCGCAGGATGGGCAGGCCGGCGTCCTGAAGGATGGACAGTTGCCGGGTGAACGTCGTGAGCGCCTTGAGGTTCACGCCGCCGATGGCCAGGGACTTGCCCTTTTTCTTGCCGGCGGCTTTGTCGTCGGCGGCCTTACGGGTTTTCTTGACGGAGATCTTCGTGATGAAGTACCCCATCTGCCGTATGGTCGCTTGCGCCTCCTCCTCGGTTGGGGCATCGATCACGTCCTTGATCTCGTTGCCCGTCGAGTCCATCGCCTCGAATTGAAACGTTGGCATGGCCGTGCCCTCGCCTACTCTTCCAAAACCGTTTCGCGAATGACTTCTTCAATCGTGGTAATGCCGGAATAGAGCTTTTCCAGTCCGGAAATCCGCAGCGGCCGCATGCCCCCGCTCAGGGCGCACTGGCGGACCTGCTGGGTGGATCCGCCCTGGTTGATCACGTCGCGCAGGGGGTCGTTCATCTCCATCAGCTCGAACAGCCCCGTGCGCCCCTTGAAGCCCGTGTTGTTGCAGCTCTCGCAGCCCCGCCCGCGGTAAAACTTCTTGCCGGCCACGTCGTCGGGCGTGAGGGCCAGCTCGGCCAGGAGTTCCGTGCCGGGCATGGTTTCCTCGTGGCACTGGCGGCAAATCTTGCGCACGAGCCGCTGCGCCAACACCGCCTCGAGCGTCGCCGTGAGCAGAAACGGCGGCACGCCCATGTCGCGAAGCCGCGTCACCGTGTTCGGCGCGTCGTTCGTGTGCAAGGTGCTAAAAACCATGTGCCCCGTGAGCGACGCCTGCACCGCGATCTCCGCCGTCTCCAGGTCGCGGATCTCGCCCACCAGGATCCGGTCCGGATCCTGCCGCAGGATGCTCCGCAGGCACTGGGCGAACGTGTTGCCGATCGACTCGTCGATGGGGATCTGGATGATGCCGTCGATGTCGTATTCGACGGGGTCCTCCGTGGTGATGAGCTTGTCCGTGATCTCGTTGAGCTCGTTGAGCGCGCCGTAGAGCGTGGTCGTCTTGCCCGAGCCGGTCGGCCCCGTCACCAGCACGATCCCGTTGGGTTTGCGGATGATCCGGCGGAACTCGGCCAGGCTGGTCGGATCCAACCCGATCACGTCCAGGTCGAGCATGACCACGGATCGGTCCAGGATCCGCAGCACGACGCTCTCGCCGAACATGGTGGGCAGCACGCTCACGCGCATGTCGATCGGATGGCCGCCGACGCTCAACTGGATCCGGCCGTCCTGCGGCAGCCGGCGCTCGGCGATGTCCAGATCCGCCATGACCTTGATGCGCGTCGTGATGGCGAACGCCATGTGCCGCGGCGGGGGCACCATCTCGTAGAGTATCCCGTCCGCCCGAATCCGGATCTTGAATTCGTTCTCGAACGGCTCGAAATGCAGGTCGCTGGCGTGGTCCTTGATCGCCAGCAGGAAGACCATGTTGAGGAGCTTGCGGACCGGGGCGCTGTCGGCCAAGGCCTCGACGCTGGTCAGATCGAGCGGGCCATCGCGCTTCTCCATGGCCTTGGCCGCGGCGGCCAGGTCCAGGTCGTCCTCCATGTCCGAGATGAGCGACTCGACGCTCTCGCCGCCCACGGCGTAGTACCGCTCCAAGGCTTTGAGCACGTCCCGCTCGGTGGCCACCACGGCGCGAATGTCGTAGCCCAAAAACGTCCGCAGCTCGTCCAGCACGGACAGCTTCTGCGGATCGCACATCGCCACGGTGAGCGTGTTTTCCTTGAAGCTCACCGGCACGATCCGGTAGAGCTGGGCCATCGGCTCGGTGACCTGGTTGAGCACGTCGGGCGGAATCGCCACGTCGGCCAGGCTGATCACCTGCAAGCCCATCTGCTCGGCCAGCGCCTGGGCAAGCTGATCCTCGTTGATCAAGCCCAGCTCGATGGCGATCCGACCCAGAAGCTCCCCCGAACGCTGCTTCTGCTCCTCCAGGAGCTCCTCGAGCCGCTCGTCGGAGATGAACCCCAGGTCGACCAGAACTTGACCGATGCGCCGGATAGCCATGTTGCGTCGCTCGCCTCCGCGTCAGTCCGAAAAAACGCCGTCCCACCGCTATGTCAACGGCGGCGGATTGCGGCCGTTGCCGCCCTTGCCCAGCCTCGCCCTGGCCTCCTCCTCGTCTTCGAGCAACCCGCGCTCCGCCCGGGCGATCTTCTGCTCCAGTTGGTCCTTCGCGTTGGCCTTGGCCAGGATCTCCTCCTTGACCACGATGCCCTTCTGCCACAGCTCGAACATGTGGTCGTCCAGAAGCTGCATGCCGAGATTCTTACCCGTCTGAATGGCCGACGTGATGCGGAACACCTTGTTTTCGCGAATCAGGTTGGCAATGGCCGGGGTGACCACGAGCATCTCGTACGCGGCGATTCGTCCCCCGCCGATCCGCGGCAGCAGAACCTGCGAAACCACCCCGATCATGGCCACGGACAACTGCGTGCGGATCTGCTCCTGCTGGTTGGTCGGAAATACGTCGATGATTCGGTTGACCGTGCCCTGGGCGCCGGTCGTGTGCAGCGTGCCAAAGACGATGTGGCCCGTTTCGGCCGCCGTGATCGCGGCCTCGATCGTCTCCAAGTCGCGCATTTCGCCCACGAGAATCACGTCCGGGTCTTGCCGCAACGCGCGCCGGATGGCCTCCGAAAAGCTCGGCACGTCCACGTTCAGCTCGCGCTGGTTGATGATGGACTTGTCGTGGTTGTGATAGAATTCGATCGGGTCTTCGATCGTGATGATGTGTTGGTCGGCGCGGTGGTTGATGTAGTCCACCGCCGCGGCCAGCGTCGTCGTCTTGCCGGAGCCCGTTGGCCCCGTCACCAGAATCAACCCTCGCGGCCGCATGATCAAATCGGCCAGCACCGGCGGCGTGCCCATCTCCTCAAATGGCATCAGCCGGGCGGGCAACTGCCGCAGCACCATGCCGACGTGGCCGCGCTGCTTGAAGACGGACACGCGAAAACGCGCCAGCTCGCCAAAGGCGAAGCCGAAGTCGGTGCCGCCGACCTCCTGCAGCTCCTGCTGGCACCGCTCCGGCGTGATGCTCTTCATCAGAGCCACCGTGTCGTCCGGCGTGAGCTCTTGTGTCTCCAGTCGCAAGAGCCGACCGTCGACGCGGACCACCGGGGGAGCGCCCACGGAGATGTGCAGGTCGCTCGCATTGCGACCCACGACCGTGTGCAGCAGCTTGTCGATGAGTATGGTGCCCATAGCGGGTGTCCTCTGCCAATAGGCCCGTCGTCGCGGCCGCGACGAGCCCCTTCTCCCAAAATGACCGTTCCGGCAGCCGAGGACACACGCACCCACCCGACAGCCAGGATGTTCGCGGGCGGCTTTCGACTCCCCCAGCCGCCTCGCTCCCGCTGCCTCGGGATTATTCGGCCCCACCGCGTTGGCCGCAAATGGAATGCCCGATTCGTAGCCTCCCAACGCAAGCCCGTGCTGCGCTGCCGCGAAAACAGCTCGCCGAGAAACAGCCCGTCACGGCTGTATTTCCCTCATTTTGCCCTTTCCTCCCATTATTCCTTTCCTTTTTCTTCAACGAAGCATCTCAAAGCAGCGTCCGCCACCCCAGCCGGAATCACCACTCCGCCTCCGTGCTGTTGCCCTATTCGTTTATCTTGGCGACCCGGACGACCTCCTCCAGCGTGGTCACCCCCCGGCATGCCTTGACGATACCATCGTCGTAAAGCGTTTTCATTCCTTCACTTACAGCGGTTTTTCGGATCGTGGCGGTCGAGGCCTCGTTGAAGGTAAGCTCACGGATCTTGCTCGACATGAGCATCAACTCGAACAGGGCCAATCGCCCGCGGTAGCCCGCGCCGCTGCAGTTCCCACAACCTTTGCCCTTAAAGAAAGTCGCGTTGGACACCTTCTCCGGAGGTATTCCAGCAGCACGAAGGGATGCCTCTGATGGCATGTACGGTTGTTTACATTTTTGGCAAACGACGCGGACCAGGCGCTGGGCCATGATGGCCACCACGCTGCTGGACACCAGATAGGAAGGTACGCCCATGTCGATCAAACGTGTAATGGCGCTGGGCGCATCGTTCGTATGTAGTGTACTGAAAACCAAGTGTCCAGTCAAAGATGCTTGGATTCCCATCTGGGCGGTCTCGAGGTCGCGCATCTCGCCCACCAGGATGATGTTCGGAGCTTGGCGGAGCATGGCGCGAATCACCCGGGCGAAGTCCAGCCCGATTTCGTGGCGGACCTCCACCTGGTTGATGCCCGGCAGGTAGTACTCCACCGGATCCTCGGCCGTGATGATCTTCCGGTCCGGGGTGTTCAGGGCATTCAGAGCGGCGTAAAGGGATGTAGTCTTTCCGGATCCCGTCGGACCAGTCACAAGGATGATACCATTGGGGCGTTTAATAAGCCCCTCAAACCTACGGAAATCCTCCTCCGAAAACCCGAGTTGGCGCAAGCCCACCTTGATGCTGTCCTTGTCCAGGATCCGCATGACGACCGACTGGCCGTGGTTGGTGGGGATAACGCTGACGCGGAGGTCGAGCTCCTTCTCGCCGACGGTGACCTTGATCCGGCCGTCCTGGGTGCGGCGGCGTTCGGCGATGTCGAGCCGGGCAAGAATCTTCAAGCGAGAGAGAATGGCCCCGAGCAGCCGGCGGGGGGGGCTGTCCCGCTCGATCAGCATCCCATCGATCCGGTACCGCACCCGCACGCGGTCCTCAAACGGCTCGACGTGGATGTCCGAAGCCCGAAGCTGCACCGCCTCGGTGATAATGAGGTGCACCAGTCGAACGATCGGGGCGCTGCTCTCATCCACCTCCTCGACGCCGGCGCCGGTCTCGCCCTCGGTCTCGGTGAAGTCGATCGCCGTGTCGGTGAACTCCTGCAGCATGGAGTCGGCGCTTTCGCCCACCGTCTGACCGTAGTACCGGTTCACCGCTTCGAGAATGTTCTCCCGGGGCGCCAGGGCGATTTCGATCTGCCGGTTGAGGATGAACTTCAGCTTCTCGAAGACCTCGAAATCCAGCGGATCGCTGCAGATGACCGTGAGCTCGCCGTCCTGCTCGGCCAGGGGGAGGATGGCGTTTTCGCGGGCGACCGACTCGGGCACGAGCTCAACCACCGACGGGGGGATAACTACCTCCGATAGATTGACGTAGTCCAGCCCATGCTCTTGGGCCATGGCCCTGGTGACCTCCTCGCCCGTGGCGTAGCCCAGCCGGGACAGCGCCTCGGCCAGCTTCATGCCCGACTCCTGGGCCATCTCGTCCGCTTCGGCGAGCTGCTCCCGGCTGATTACGCCCTGCCGAATCAGGATGTCGGTCCAGTCGTCTTTGCGCTTCGCGGCCATCGCGGGCTCCGGTTGCGGCACTCTAGGGGCGTCGAGCCAGGGGGTTCCGCCGGAAAACAAAGACGAGCCAGGCCGGCGATTGCTTGGACGGCCACGCGGCGGCTTTTTGCGGTTCTGTTCCGGGAAAACGCCATTAACCCCTGAATATATTTAGACTAACGTGGCGATCCGACGTGTCAAGCAATCTGCCGTTGGGGTGGGTTGTAGCGTTTGGGCGGACGCGCCGGAGGGGTAGCGTCAATGACAAGAAGCCCCCCGCCGGAGACGGGGTTCCTCGGCGGGGAGGATGCCGTTGCCGCGCGGTTTCGCATTGACACCCCTCGGGCCAATCTCCATAATCCGCCGCCCGTCGAGCATCGTGTCATGGTGCGCATCGTATTGTCGCGTTGGGCCCCGCGAGATCGGTGGGGGCCATCCCGTCCGCTTCGCGCCGCATGACCGAGGTCGGTCCAACCAGCGACATGTCAACCTGCTGGCCCCAACATGGCCCAGATCGCTCAAGCCGCATACGCCAGGCGGAAGACGATCGCACGGTGCTGTTGTATCGCCGTGACGATCTGTGGGCTGGTCTGGTTTGGCGGGGGCATCGGAGTCGCCGCCGACGCGGAAAAGGCCAAAGACTCGTTTTTCGACGTTCCCCTCCTGGACGACTCGTTCCTGTCCTCCGATGCGCCGCCGGACGAATTCCTTTCGGCCGAACGTCCCGGGCTCGAGGCAGGTTCAGCCGACGACGTGGTCGAGCCGGCCTTCTGGGCGCCTCTGCTGGGCGACGGGCCCATCCTGAAAGACGAGCGCCCGATGCTCGGCGAGCCCGCCACCGGAGAGGTCTTTCCCGCCCCGGCTTGTCGTCGCCCAGGGCAATACTCGAACGCCGAATTGTCGGAGGACGAGACGGGCTTGCTGCGGATGCCAAGCCTGTTTGGCCCGGCCGGTCGGCATCGCGGCGTGGGTCAGCCGCTTCTTTGCGAGAGCTGGCGGTATCGGCCGTTTGGCGCCGGCTGGTTCATGGGCCTGATGCAGGGCAGCCCGATGATCGACGACTGGGCCGGCGCCAACGGCGGCTTCTTCGGCGGATACCGGCTCACGTGGGATTACGACCACTACTGGGGCTGCGAATTCCGATACGGATTCGGCTCGCTGCCGCAGTGGGACAGCGCCCGGGCGAAGATCGCGCAGCAGCAGGACGACACGCTTCACGGCCTGGGGCCGGACGATCCGCGACGCCAACGCTACGACAAGCGCCGCGACATGGACATCAACGTCTGGGACGTCAGCTTCGTTTACTACCCCTGGGGCGATTCGGCCTGGCGTCCGTACGCCCTGTTGGGCCTGGGCGGCGCGCGGATCGGCTTCCAGGACCGGCTGGGGAAGAACTACACCAACCGCGTCCTGGCCATGCCGATGGGCCTGGGCGTGAAGTACCGCTGGAACAGCCGCTGGGCCCTGCGCGTCGAGGTGCTCGACAACATCATCTTCGGGGCCAATGGCGTGCGGACCCTGAATAACCTCTCCCTCACCGCCGGCGTCGAAGTCCGCTTCGGCGGCACCCGCAAAGCCTACTGGCCCTATAATCCGGGGCGGCATTATTGGTAGGCGGTCGGGGACGGCCTTCTCCGTGGCGCGACTGTCTTCGGTCGTGCGGACGCGCCTACTCTGGGCAACTCGGCGAGCCGGCATCTTCACAACCGCCGTCGAATCTCGCCTTCGCGTGCCACCGCACTTTGGTAATATGCGGCTTCGCCGCGGGATTTTCCAAGGCATGAGTCGGATGTCATCAGGCTGTCTCGCGGCGGCTACGAGAAAATGGTATGGTGAGGGCACCTTGGCGGGCCGCTCGACGCGACGCGCGCCCTGTTGTAGCGGGCCCGCACTCCGGCCCTTTCTCGAAAGGAGAGGGGGTTGACTTGGTCGGCGACGGGAGTCGCCTCCTACAATTCCTGAGTTGCCTCCCACAATCCCTGGAGAAGACGCTGCCACCATGCCTCCCGCGCCGCGCCTCGTTTTGGCAACCACCAATCGCAAGAAAGGCCAAGAGCTGGCCGAACTGTTCGGGCCGCTGGGGCTCGTGGTGGACACGCTGGCCGACTTCTCCAACGCGCTTCGCGTGGAGGAAACCGGCCAGTCGTTCGCCGAAAACGCCGCGCTGAAGGCTACCGCGCAGGCGCGGCATCTGGGCCAGTGGACACTGGGCGAGGACAGCGGACTGTCGGTCGACGCCTTGGGCGGAGCGCCCGGCGTCTTTTCCGCCCGATTCGCCGGCGAGTCGGCCGACGACGAGGCCAACAATGCGAAGCTGCTCAACGCCCTCTTGGACGTTCCACTGGAGAGGCGCGCGGCCCACTACGTCTGCCACATGACGCTGGCCGACCCCACCGGCGCGATCCGCGCGGAAACGGACGGGCAATGCCGCGGGCGGATTCTTCTGGCCCCGCGGGGCACGCACGGCTTCGGCTACGATCCGCTCTTCGAGATCGTCGAGTACCACCGTCCGTTTGGCGAGCTAGGCCCCCATGTGAAAGCCTGCCTGAGCCACCGCGCCCGCGCCGCCCGACGAATGGCCGCCTCGCTGGCTCGGCTGCTCGAAGCCGGGTCATTGTGAGTCGGCCGGGAGGGCAAGGCTCCCGCCGAGCCGTGTTGATCCAGTGAACGAAGGGAAATTCACCCTAGAGGTCGTAGACCAGATGGTCATGGTACGCCGAGTCCACTCATTATCGAACACGCCCAATCATTCGCCGGGCTGCGGAAGCCGGAAAAGAACGTCACCATCCGGGGCGTTGGGGTCCAGGTTCCATTCCACCCGACCGCCGTCGTCGTCGCCGTCGAGACCGACCGAATAGACGACCGGCCGGCCGTCGATCGTCGTCATCCGCAGCGGCCCGTCGCCGAACGGATCCTCCGGCACGCCCTCCATCCCCGCCGCCCTCGCCGCCGCCTCCAAATCCCCCGCCGGCCCTCCCTTCTCCACCTCCCACCGCCGCAACGCCACCAAACACCGCGTGCCGCGAAGAAAGGCTTGGTTGCGGGCGATCACCTGGGCGACGACGCCGAGATTCCCCACCAGGGTCGGAGCCCAAGCCGAGTTTTTCGCCTTGGCATCCTTCACAAACCGCTGATCCGCTTCGATTCGCTCGGCCAGACCGCCGCGGGCCGCCTGCGCCATCGAGCGGTACCATTCCCCAAGAATCTCGACCCCTTTTTGGCGAAGCATGGCGGGAGACATTTTCTCCAATGCGGCCTCCAATGCCTCCTTCGGCGAATCCTCTCCCGCCGGGGCGTCCGGGGCAAACGGTTCGCGGTGGGTCTCCAGATCGTGAAGCAACAAACGCGCCATGATATATTCCGACTGAGCGCAGGCCAGGAACACATCGCTTGCCTGCTCCTGCTGGGCAAGCATCGTTCCCAGCCGGTCGCACTGCGCCATGGTGATTTCCGGCCTTGCAAGGACTGTAGGGATCACCAACTGATACAGGGTGCCATCGATGGCAATCCTCACCAATTGTGCCAAAGTCGTCCCGCGGACGCCGAGGCCGCGACTGAAACGAAAGACGATCTCCATTTCACTTAGGGCAGGATCGACGTTGCCCTTTGCCAGACTCCTCGCTACCCGCATCTGGCACGCCCGCGCGACGTTGCGAGCGGGAGCGAAGGGTGAGATCTCCACGTCGAGGCCCATCCCCGTCTGAAACACGCACTCCTTCCGCTCCTGCGCCTTGGCCAGCTTCTGGAAACCGACATCCAACGCGGCCAGCACGGCGTCGACGGCCGCGGGATCGACCGACTTCGGGTCCTTTTGCCAGGCGGCGAAGAGATTCCCAAAACGCTCCGCCCGCGCGGCGACCACCGGCGTCCGCCGCGTCTGTTCGTCCTCGGAGAAGCACGGCGCGACGTCGGGGCTGAATTCATAGAGCGCGTCCAGATACAACGGCGCGGCGTTCTCCTCCGGCGGCGGCGCGGCGAAATAGGCCGCCACGTCAAACGGCGTATCTTTCAGCAACCAATCCGGCGGCGCGGTCATCGCGTCCGGAAACGCCGGCATCCGCGCGCCGCCAACCGCCGGCGACGACGCCGCGGACGGAGTCCCGGGCGCGGCAGGCAAGGGATCGCTGGCTGGCGGCGCGGGGTCATCCGTCGGCGTCGGCGCGGATGTCGTGCCCGTGGTCGCGGTCGAAGGCGACGAACCTCCACCCGACGGCCAGAAGAGCGCCACCAGGAGCAACACGATCAACACCGCGCCGGCCCCGCCGGCCAGAATCACCAACAGTCGCGTGTTCGACCCCCGCTTCTTCTTTTTCGTCGCCGGCCCAAGCGGCGCGCCGGGCACGCTCGCCGCGTCGGCCGCCATGAGCCGGTCCAGGTCGCTCATCGCCGCGCTGGGCCGCGCGGCAACCGGCGCCGGCCGCGGAATCGTGAGAATCTGCCCACATCCAGGGCATTTCGCCCTCTTGCCGGCGGCCGCGTCCGGTGCCTGCGACTTCCGCCCACAACCCGGACACGCCACGGCAATCGGCATCGACGCGTCCTCCCGTATGCAAACCCCAGAGGAAGATGAGAACACCGCCAACGTACCCCGTTCCTCCGGCCATCGTCAATCCCCCCTCTCGCCCTTCGTGCTGTGAAGAGCGTATACTGACACGCGGAGACAAGGTGTGTGTGATGACGCTCAAGGGGAGGATCCTGGTGAACCGGAAGACGCCCAACGACGGGAGGGCGATCCGGGAATCGGTCGGCG
>JAFGDS010000073.1 GCA_016931995.1 Pirellulales bacterium | reverse complement strand
GGATTGGGGATTAGGGATTAGGGATTAGCATTTGGGCGTTGCCGTCAGATCCAATCCCCAATCCCCAATCCCCAATCCCCAATCCCCAATCCCTAATCCCTAATCCCTCTTTTACGGTTCCTCCTTCCGCCCGTCCCACACTTTCTTTTTGGCCTTGAGCAACCGTTCGGTGTAGCTTTCCTCCTGGGCGGGCTCGGGCGCGGCGGTCGGGGGCGGTTTGGGTCGGGCGGCCGGCTGCGGACCGGCCAACTCCTCGACGGCGCCAAGGTCGGACGGCGCTTCGGCGGGCGCCTCGAAACGGACGTCGCCGCGCATCCGGTCGATCTGGTCGGTGACCTCGGCCTTGCGGCTGCGCAGCCGCTCGATGAACTCCGGCTGCGGGGCTTCCTTCTTCCGGCGGAGCACGAAGTCCCGCGCGCGGCCCAACCCTGCCGGCGCCCAAGCGAAGCTCACCTGCACGCGGCGGAGAAACACGTCGAGGAAGAACAGGCATCCGCCGATCAGGACGATGAGGTGCCACACGTCCTGGTTGCTGGTGGCCTTGGGCAGGTCGTGGCGGAACGTGTTCACGGCCAGCCAGTCGCGGATCTTCGCCTCGGGCTTGGCGTTGGGATCGACCGCCTCGATGAGTTGCCCCGGCGGGCCGTCCCGCGGCGCGAGGCGAGCGATATCCGTCAACAATCCTTCGTTGGTGGATCGCTCGCGGAATTCGCTGGAATAGGGGACGTTCAAACCCGTGCGGATCGGCGCCTGCCCCGGGCCGGGATGGATCACGATGAAGTAGCTTCCCGCCGCTCCGGCCGGGAACGAACCCACGTAGCGTCCCGGGGCGGTCTGCTGGAGCTTCACGTCGGCCGGCTTCAGGTCCGGTCCAATCATTTGGCCGATCATGTTGAGGAAGTTGAGATACTCGTCGTTTTTGTCCAGGGCGGTGACGACGACCTCGGCTCGACCGTCCACCACTTGGGTGGAGACGTTGTACTTGCCCGTCTGTCCGGTGGGCCGCATGGACCATCGGATCATTTGCCCGAAGAGCTTGTCGTAGCCTTCCCAGTGGGTCCATTGCGTGGTCCAGCGCGCGCCGGTGTCGGTGGTGAAGGCCACGCCGCGGCCCAGCCCGTAGGTCCAGCTCGCCAGGATCGTGCTGTTTTTCGGATCGGTCGGCTGAGGCGAGACAAGTCCCACTTCGACCAGGGAGCTCTCCTTGAGCGACGTGAGCACGAAACCGTTCAGCGCCGGAAGCGGCGCGTCGATGCCCGCGAGGATTTCCGGCGGAGGCTGCTGGATCCGCGGCTGCACGCCGATTTTGCTCTCGAACACGAGCGGCTGGGCCACGCGCCGGGCCTCGCGCTGGAAGATCCGCGGCAACGCCCGGGGGCTTTTGGCCACGTAGTACTTCCCGCCGGTGGCGTTGGCGATCCGCTGCATCTCGGCGTAATCGCTCTGGCCGTGCGCGCCGACCGCCACGGTGGTCACCGTCACTTTCTGGCTGGCCAGGCTCCGCAGCACGGCGCCGGTGGCTTTCGTGGGATCGCCGTCGCTGATGATGATCATGTGTTTGACGGCGGCGTCGGGCAGCTTGGCGAAGGCGTCGTTGGCCATTTGCATGGCCGGCGTGAACAGGGGCATGTCGCCGGGCGACATGCGATCGAGGAAGGCCAGCATCTTCTTGCGGCTGTCGCCGATTTCGACCAGCCCTCCGCGCCACAGCCACTGGTCCGTGCCGTTCCAGTGGATCACGCCGCAGTAGTCGCGTGGGCCCAGGGCTTTGAGGGCCTCCTTGGCGATCACCTTTTGCCAGTGGTTGCCGTCGGCCATCTCGCTGGCGTGCATGATCATCGCCAGCGCGCCGCGGGGAATGACTTTGGCGCTTTTGATCTGGCAATCGACGGGCAGGGCCTCCTCGACCTTGGTATTGGCCCAGCCGCCGGCGCCAAAGCTGTTGGGCCCGCCGAGCATGACCAGGCCCGCCCCCATCTGTTGCGTGTTGCGCACGAGCATCTCGATCTGATCGTCGGTGAACCGATCGCGGGGGACGTTGCCCAGAAGGACCGTGTCGTACGGCTGCAGCGACGCCAGGTCGGAGAAGAGACGATCGCTGGATTGCACGGTCACTTCCATGTTCTGGGCGCGGAGCCGTTTGACGAGCAGATCGAACTCGCCGCGGTTGTCCTGATCCTCGATCAGGAGAACCTGTCCCCGGCCGCGGATGTGCACGAACTCGGTCGCGCGGTTGTTCTGGGGCACGCCGTCGTCGTCGGGCCGGTCCGGGACGAAGCGGGCGGTCCAGGTGTAGAAGGCGGGCTCGTCGATCTGCTGGCGGATCGTGAACACCTGCTTGCCCGGCGCGAGCGAGACCGTCTCGTCGCTGACCACGACCGTCTGATCGCCGACCGATTTGGTCAGGATGAGCCGCCCGGGGATCTCGCCCGTCCGTCCGGCGGACGGCTTTGTCGTGTTCGTCACGACGACGCGCACGTCGAAGGGCTGGCCGCGGCGGACGTCGTTGGGCAGGGACACCCGCTCGACGATCACCTCGGACCGGCCCTCCGCGCGGATCGGCACGACGTCGATCGCGATGCCCGCGCCCGCCAACGCCTGGGCCTGCTCGACGGCATTGCCCAGGTTCTCGTTGCCGTCGCTGACGACGACGATCCGCCGGGCGGCGTCCTCCGGAAACGACGCCTGGGCGAGCTTCATGGCCCCGGCAAGATTCGTGTGCTCGGGGTCGAGCAGGCTCTCGATCAGCGAGGGCACCTGCACGTCGTCGTCGAACGGCGGGATCTCGATGGCCGCGTCGCGGCCGAAGACGATCACGCCCACTCGGTCCTGCTCCCGCCGGTGTTCGAGAATCGACTTGTTCACGTAGTCGATCATCTCGCGGCGCTGGGCCTCGGGGATGCTGGCCGACTGGTCGAGCAGGTAGATGACGGTGAGCCGGTCGCTCTTGCGGACCCATTGGATCTCGGCCAACGCCAGAATGAGAAGCACCAGAACCAACGACCGAACGGCCAAGGCCGCGATCCGCCGCGCCGGGCCCAGCGCGGCCAGCCGCCGGTGGCTCCACCACCACAGCGCCGGCGCGAGCGCCAGCAGCGCCAGATAGCCGGGCGAGTCGAAGGTGATGGAGTAGTCGAACATGGTTTATTGCGAAGCCGCAAGCGGCACGGGCCACACATCCTCCCCTCTCCCAAAGGGAGAGGGGACATGGTTCACATCCTTACCCGCTGCACGCGGTGGTTGTTCGTATCCAGGACGTGGAGCCGGCCCTGGCTGTCGACGACGACGGCCCACGGATTAAAAAGCTCGCCCTCTTTTCGCCCCGGTACGCCCCAGCAGCCCAGCGACTGGCCGTCGCGGGTGAACCGCTGGACGCGGTGGTTGCCGTATTCGCAGACGCACACGGTTCCATCCGGCAAGAGCTCGACGTCGTAGGGATAAGACAGGCAGCCCACCTCGCTCCCCTCGCGGCCCCACATCCGAAGCAGCTTGCCCTCGGTGTCGAAAATTTGGATCCGGTGGTTGCCCGCGTCCGTGACCCAAATGTGGTCGTCTTCGTCGATGGCCATGTTTTGCGGGCGGAGGAACTGGCCGGGCTCGCTGCCGTGCCCGCCCCAGTAGAGCAGATAATTGCCTTCGGGCGAATACTTCTGGATCCGGTCGTATTCGCCGTACTGCGAGACGTAGTAATTACCCTGGCGGTCCTGCACGACGTCGGTCACCAGGTCGAACTCGCCGGGCTTCTGGCCCATCGTCCCGCCGATGGTTCGCAGGAGCTTGCCTTCGGGGGAGTAGACCAGCACGCGATAGTAATGGGTGTCGGCCACGAGCACGTTGCCGTCGCGGCCGATCGTGATGCCCGTGGGCTTGCCGAATTCGTGCTCCGGCGTGCTCCAGCCGAAGAGGAAGTTGCCGTCGGTGTCGAACGCCTGGATCCGCGCGGTCATATCGACGACGAAGATGCGATCGAAGCGGTCGATGGCCATGGCGCGGGGCTTGTTGAAGCGGCCTTGGGAGATGCCGCGGCGTCCCCAGACCCGATCGAGCCGGCCCAGTCCCCCGGGGTCCTCGCGGCAGCCGCACAGGGCGAGCAGTCCCGGTCCCATGGCGCACGCCGACAGGAGAACGACCGCGCCCCGGCAAGTGGCGATGCCCATGCCCACTTTCTCTGCCGTCCTTCCTCTGCAGCGCGTGTTGGAGGGCCAAACGCCGGCCGCGAAGCCCCCTCGATTTACCTATCAGGTTACTCGATTCCTCGCCGCAACACCAGGCTGGGTCCCGGCGGCTTGGGAGTTGTGAGGGCTGCGAGGTTTGGACGGCCCGGGAGTCGCCCGTTCGCGATGGCGGAACCTTGACGGACGGCTGCAAAGGCTGTTATAGTAAGCTATTACGTTCGTTTGTGTCGATTTGGGGCCATGTGATGCCGCCCACGGTGCTTGATGTCCGTCGCGCCGACGACCTTCGGGACGTCGTGCACCGCGCCGTGCAGGCCCTGGTCGAAGGGCGTCTCGTGGTCCTGCCCACCGAAACGGTCTACGGCGTGGGGGCGTTGGGCTTGCGCCCGGAGGCAGTCCGCCGCCTGCGCGAGGTGAAGAGCCGCAAGGGCGACCACCCGCTACCCCTGGCCATCCGCGGCGAGGAAGAGGCGCTGGACTACGCCCCGGACGTCAGTCCGCTGTTCCGCCGGTTGGCGCGGCGTTGCTGGCCCGGCCCGGTGACCCTCGTGGTCGACGATTCCCATCCGCAAAGCCTCATCGGCCAGTTACCCCCCGAAGTCCGCAAGGCGGTTTCGCCGCATAAGACGGTGGGTTTGCGGGTGCCGGGGCACCAGGTGGTTTTGGATATTCTTCAAATGGTGGCCGGCCCCTTGGTGCTCACCAGCGCCAACCGCAGCAGCCGGCCCGAGGCCAAAACGGCCCAAGAGGCCATCGAATCGCTCGGCGACGACGTGGATCTCGTCCTGGATGACGGACCCAGCCGGTTCGGGCAGCCGTCGTCGGTGGTCCGGGTCCGCCAACGCGATTTCGAGGTGCTTCGCGCCGGGGTCGTGCCCGAGCGGGCGCTGAAGCGGCTGGCGAGTTTCATGATCCTCTTCGTGTGCACGGGCAACACGTGCCGCAGCCCCATGGCCGAGGCCCTGGCCCGCGACATCCTCGCCCAACGGCTCCGCTGCCGGATCGACCAGCTCGAGGACCGCGGCGTGATGGTCCGCTCGGCGGGCGTGGCGGCCACGATGGGCCTGGGCGCGAGCCCCGAGGCGATCGACGTCATGGCCGAGGCGGGTTTGGACCTCAAGATGCACGAATCCCACCCCGTCACCGAAACACTGGTCCGCCACGCCGACGTCGTCTACACCATGAGCGCCTCGCACCGGCAGGCCATTGTGACCCAATGGCCCGAGGCCGCCGACCGCACGCACCTGCTTCGGGCCGATGGCGCCGACGTCTATGACCCCATTGGGGGTCCCCGAGAGAGGTATCAACATTGTGCCAACGAGATCCGCGCCGAATTGTCCCGCCTCCTGGACGCCCTCGAACTTTGACGGAACAATGGGGTAGTGCTGTTCTGGAGTCTATCCAAGCTCCCAACCGAATCCGTCATGCCGAGCGAAGCGAAGCATCTCCAATTGCGCAACACCAACGAGATCCTTCGCTTCGCTCAGGATGACATTTCAAGGTGACATTTCTCATGCGTATCGCCGTCGGCAGCGACCATCGGGGTTATCAGATCCGCGCGAAAATCATCGAACTGCTCCAGCGGCTCGGCCACGACGTGGTGGACGTCGGCACGGATCGCCCCGATCCGGTGGACTATCCCGACATCGCCGCCATGGTCGCCGAAAAGGTGAGCCACAAGGAAGTGGAGCGGGGCGTGCTGATCTGCGGGACGGGCCTGGGGATGTGCATCGCGGCGAACAAGTTCCCCGGCGTCCGCGCCGCCCCTTGCCACGACGACCTGACCGCCGAGATGAGCCGCCGGCACAACGACCTGAACATTCTGTGCCTTTCGGCCGATCTGCTCGGCGAGCGTCTGATCGACCGGATGGTGGAACTCTGGCTCGAGACGCCCTTTGAAGGCGGCCGCCACGCCCGACGCGTCGACCGCATCACCCAGATCGAGCGCGACTCCTGCCAGCCCCCGCCCGCCTCGTAGGACGTCGTTCGGGAAACAACCGCCGACGGAGCCGACTCCCGGCCCGGCATTCCGGCCCCCCTACAGATCCTTCACCCGAAGGTTGCGCAGCTCGATGCGGTGCCCGTGGCCGAGGAAGCCAAGGTGGCCCTTCTTGCGGTGCAGGCCGGGGTGGGGATTGCCGTCGGGCATCTCGTCGCCCAGCGTGGCCAGGTCCGTATCGACAATGACCGCGCCGTTGAGCGTGACCTTGACCTTGCTGCCCTGGCAGACGATCTCCTGGCTGTTCCACTCTCCCACCGGCTTCAGGTGGCCCGTCTTGGCCGGAACGACGCCGTAGATCGAGCCGTGGAATTGCCAGGGCTTCAGCGCTTTCTTGTACGCCTCCGCCGAGTCGTCCAGGATCTGGCATTCCATGGCCTCGTAGGCCGGATTGCCCTCAAGCGGCGACCGCAGCGCGACGCCGTTGTTGCCTCCCGGTTCGAGTTTGAACTCGAACCGGAAGACGAAATCGCCGTACTCTTTTTTCGTGAAGAGGTTGCCCCCGCCGTGTTTCTTACAGACCAGCATGCCGTCCTCGGCGCCGTACCCTTGGGTCGCGCCCAGCCAGCCGTCGAGGTTTTTGCCGTTGAAGATGCTGACGAAGCCCTCCTCGGCCTCTTTCGGACCTGACGCATCGGCTGCTGGCGGCGCGTCTTCGGCCAAAACCAAGGCGGGACAAACGAATAACAGCACAAGGGTGGGAAGAACTCGCATGGGCGGGACTCCTGAGAATGGATCGCGTGGGACAGGCCTCGGCGCCGCTGACGGATGGTGGCGGTGCCGTGGGAGAACCCATCATACCACAGCCCGCCCCCGGACGGGCCCAGGTGAGCCGTGCCGAAGACCGCGCACCACCCCCCAATTGCATGCCGAGTGCTATCATATGTGGTAGAATATCCACCGCACAACGCAGCTGTGCCACCACATATAACGGACTCGGAGCATTCCGGGGGTTCCCGTCGCGGAAGCCGCGTTTCCGGGCCCAACGTCCAACGCGCCGCCCGATGGCGTTCGGCGGCACGCCACTTGCTCTTTGCGTTCTGATCGCCGCGACAACGCCTCGGCCGCGTCGCCCGATGAATCCGTCATGCCGGGTACAATGGAGCCCGTGTTTCCCCCCTATGGAGACCTTGCCATGCCGTCGGGTAGAACGTCAGGACGCTTCGGACTGGTCGTGATTCTGGGCCTCGCGGGACTGGCCGGCCTTGTGAGCCTGGCCAACGTGGGTTGCCAGTCCTCCGACGAACTCACGCTGCTGAACGTTTCCTACGACCCCACGCGCGAATTCTACAAGGAGTTCAACGAGGAGTTCACTCGACACTGGAAGGAAACGACCGGCCAGGATGTCCGCGTGGACATGTCGCACGGCGGGGCGGGCAAACAGGCCCGGGCGGTGATCGATGGACTCAAGGCCGACGTCGTAACGTTAGCCCTGGCCTACGACATCGACGCCATCTCGCGCGAGGCCGGGCTTATGCCTGAAGACTGGCAAAAACGCCTCCCCCACAATAGCTGCCCCTACACCTCCACCATTGTCTTCCTCGTCCGCAAGGGCAATCCGAAGGGCATCAAGGACTGGGGCGATCTGGTCAAACCCGACGTATCCATCATCACGCCCAATCCCAAAACCTCCGGCGGCGCCCGCTGGAACTACCTGGCCGCCTGGGGCTACGTGCTCAAGAAGGAGCTGGGCGACCTGGCCAAGATCAACGACCCGAGCCAGAAGGAAGCCGTGGATCGCGCCCACGCGGCGGCGCGCGAGTTTGTCACGAAGCTCTTCCGCCAGGTGCCCGTGTTGGACTCCGGCGCTCGCGGCTCGACGGTGACCTTCGACCAGCGCGAGATGGGAGACGTGCTTCTGGCGTGGGAGAATGAGGCGTTCCGCGTTCTCCAGGACTCCGGACCGGACAAGTTCGAGATCGTCGTTCCCTCGATCAGCATTTTGGCCGAGCCGCCGGTGACGCTCATGGACAAGGTGGCCGACAAACACGGCGCCCGCGCCGTGGCCGAGGCCTACCTGAAGCACCTCTACTCGCCAGCGGGTCAGCGGCTGGCGGCAAAGCATTTCTACCGGCCCGTCTCGCCCGAGGGCGTGCCGGCGGAGGACGTGGCTCGATTCGTCAAGGTTGAGCTGATCCGGATCGACGACGTGTTCGGCGGCTGGGCCAAGGCGCAGAAGGAGCACTTCGACGACGGCGGCGTGTTCGACCAGATCTACAAACCGGAATAGCTGAAACGCACGTGCCGATTCCCACGCGCAAACGCGGCGTTCTGCCGGGCTTTGGCCTGGCGATGGGCTTCACGCTGAGCTACTTGAGCCTCATCGTGCTGATCCCGCTGGCCGCGCTCGTGCTGCGCAGCGCGTCGATTCCGGGTGGCGACTTCTGGCGGACCGTGACCGATCCGCGCGTATTGGCCTCGTACCGGCTCAGCTTCGGGGCGTCGCTGGTGGCCGCGCTGGTCAACGCCCTTTTCGGGTTCATCGTGGCCTGGAGCTTGGTGCGTTATTCGTTCCCCGGACGGAAGCTCCTGGACGCGATGGTCGATCTGCCATTCGCGATGCCCACGGCCGTCTCGGGCATCGCCCTGACGGCAATCTACGCGCCCAACGGTTGGATCGGGCGGTGGCTCGCGCCGCTGGGCATCCAGGCGGCCTACAGCCCGTTGGGCGTGACCATCGCCCTGACGCTGATCGGCCTGCCCTTCGTGGTCCGCACGCTACAGCCGACGCTGGAGGATCTCGACCCGGAGATCGAAGAAGCCGCGGCCAGCCTGGGCGCGGGCCGGCTCCAGACGTTCGTCCGCGTGATCCTGCCGATGATCTTCCCAACGCTCTTGACCGGCTTCGCCCTGGCCTTCGCCCGGGGGCTGGGGGAGTACGGCTCGGTCGTCTTCATCGCGGGCAACATGCCGATGAAGACCGAGATCGCGCCACTATTGATCATCACGAAACTCGAACAATACGACTACGCCGGCGCGACGGCCATTGCCGTGGTGATGCTCGCGGCGTCGTTCCTGTTGCTGCTATCCATCAACGGCCTTCAGTGGTGGAGCGGCCGCCACGCGACGGCGGGTTAGGTATTTTGCATGAAGACGCGCATTCGTGAGTGCCACGGGCTTTGCCAGTGCCGTGCCACCCACAGTCGGCCGACGGCACTGGCGGAGCCAGTGGCACTCAAGACGGAAGAATAGCTGCCGAGAGACAATCCCATGCCCGCTGCCCCCACCACCCTCGATCGCTCGAAAACCGTCGCTGGCCGGCGCGCCGGCGCGACGACGGAGCCGTGGTGGATTCGCGGGCTGTTGATCGGCGTGACGGTCGTCTTCCTGGGGGCGTTTTTGTTCGTGCCGCTTCTGGCCGTCTTCGCGCAGGCGCTCAGCAAAGGCGTGGCCGCCTACTTCCACTCCCTCATCGACGCCGACGCGCTGGCCTCGATCCGCCTGACCCTCCTGACCGCGGCCATCTCCGTGCCCGCCAGCGCCCTGGTCGGCGTGGCCGCCGCCTGGGCCATCACCAAGTTCGACTTCGTCGGCAAGAGCCTGCTTATTACCGTGATCGACTTGCCGTTCACCGTGTCGCCGGTGGTGGCGGGCTTGATCTTCGTGCTGCTTTTCGGCCGGCGGGGGTGGCTGGGACCCTGGCTCGACGCGCAGGGCATCCAAATCATCTTCGCCGTGCCGGGCATCGTCCTCGTGACGCTCTTCGTCACGTTCCCCTTCGTCGCCCGCGAGCTGATCCCGCTGATGCAGGCCCAGGGCACCGAGGAGGAGGAGGCCGCCCGCGTGCTCGGGGCCAGCGGCTGGCGGATGTTCCGCCGGGTGACGTTGCCGAACATCAAGTGGGCATTGCTCTACGGCGTGATTCTCTGCAACGCCCGGGCGATGGGCGAATTCGGCGCCGTGTCGGTCGTCTCCGGGCACATCCGCGGGCATACGAACACGATGCCCTTGCACGTGGAAATCCTGTACAACGATTACGAATTCGTCGGCGCGTTCACCGTGGCCTCGCTCTTGGCCATGCTCGCCCTGGTCACCCTCGTGGCCAAGTCGATCATCGAATGGCGCGCCGCGCGGCAGATGGCCGCCGCCGAACTGACCGGCCCCAGGGACGAGCTGGAATGAGCATCTCGGTCCAACGCATCACGAAGACCTTCGGCACGTTCCGGGCTCTGGACGACGTGAGCCTACACGTGGCCGCGGGCGAGTTGCTCGCCCTGTTGGGCCCGTCGGGCTCCGGCAAGACGACGCTCCTGCGGATCATCGCCGGCCTGGAGCGGCCGGACCGCGGCAGCGGGCCCATCCGCTTCCACGACGAGGACGTCGCCCATCGCCACGTCGGCGATCGCCGCGTGGGCTTTGTCTTCCAACATTACGCCCTGTTTCGCCACATGAGCGTGTTCGAGAACGTGGCCTTTGGCCTGCGCGTCCGCCCGCGGCGCGAGCGGCCCAGCCGCGCCGAAATCGACGCCAAGGTACACAAGCTGCTGAAGCTCGTGCAGCTCGACTTTCTGGCCAACCGCTATCCGCAGCAGCTTTCCGGCGGCCAGCGGCAGCGCGTGGCCCTGGCCCGGGCGCTGGCCATGGAGCCGAAGGTGCTGTTGCTGGACGAGCCGTTCGGGGCGCTGGACGCGAAGGTTCGCCGCCAGTTGCGCGGCTGGCTGCGGCGGCTGCACGACGAGATCCACGTCACGAGCGTCTTCGTGACGCACGACCAGGAGGAAGCCCTGGAGCTGGCCGACCGCGTCGTGGTGATGAACGATGGCCGGATCGAGCAGATCGGCACGCCGGACGAGGTGTTCCACCGGCCGCAGACGCGTTTCGTGCTCAATTTTCTCGGCGAGGTGAACCGTTTCCACGGCCGGCTGGAGAACGGGATGGTGCATTTCGCGGCGATGGCGTGCCCCACGCCCGAGCCAAACGGCATGGCCGACGGACCCGCGGAGGTGTTCGTCCGACCGCACGACGTGCAGATCGACGTGCAGCGCAACGGTCACCCGTGCTTCCCGGCCCGCATCGGCCACGTCCACTCGGCCGGTCCCTTGGTGCGGCTGGAGCTGATTGCCGACTCGGGCGAGATGCTCCTGGCCGAGATGACCCAAGAACGCTACCGCGCGTTGGGCCTCGCCCCCGAAAGCCGCGTCTACGTCACGCCGGGGGACATCAAGATCTTCACCTGACGCGGCCGCTTGCCGTCATTCTGAGCGCAGCGAAGAATCTCCGACGGGGGATGAGGGGCGAGGGGCTGGGGATTGGGGGCTGGGGGCTCGGGGCTGGGGCTCGGGACTGGGGACTGGGACTCGGGGTTCGGGGCTCGGGACTGTCCCCTTTGGGGATTTTCGGGCGTGTGCCACTGGCTCCGCCAGTGCGCGTGTTTGGCGCCCTGTCCACGCTCGCCATGGGCATGTATCCCCGAGCGGAATTGCCGCGTGGCCACGCTCGCGCGGCCATGGCGCCCGCTACACGTTCGTGAGATGCGATCTATTACGCCGAAGGCGTTCCCTAGGATAGCCCAGGGTTGCGGCGCCCTCGCCGCTCCCCTGGGATGCCGTGCCTCGCCAACACATCCAACCCTGAAAGGGTTGCGTAAGGGCGTCGGCCACGAAACCCCGTTGGGGTTTCCCGTGAGGTTGGCCTCGCGCACCCAGGGTAGCCGCCTTCGGCGTCAACCCTGGGCTAACCTACAAAGCCCCTTCGGGGCAGATGTCTGGCATTGCGTCGGGCGGTTGCCCCAAAAAGAAGGTCAACGTCGCCGAGTGCCCCTGGCTCCGCCAGTGCTTACCCTGTGGGAGGCGACTCCCGTCGCCGAGTGCACCCATCCCTCGTTCGCCGCGGCCAACTCGACCCTCCCCTCTCCTGCCTCGCGGGAGAGGGGCCGGGGGTGAGGGGAGGCAACATCCTGGCCATCCCGAAGGGTCTGCTTCACCGAGTGCAACGCATCGCGATGTGGAAATCGAGTTCATGAGATGTGCCCTGTTCCGTGCTCCCCTTCTCCGTGTCTATTGTCGATCTCCTTCGGGAGCCGTGCCAGCCCTCAACTCTCGCCGCAAGTAATTGCAGACGGCGTTGTTCACGACACGCTCGAACCAGCCGATCGGGGGAAACGTGGGGCGCAGATTGACGACCGCATCGATCGCTTTCGCGGGTACGGATGGTGAAGGCCCGATCGCGGCGCTGGCAGGGTAGGACCGCCCGGCGTGGGTGGCTCCGCTTCGGATATCGTACACTTTGCCGAGGGCCTTCTCGATCTGGTCGTCCTTGGGACAGAACTCTTGCGGCACGATGAACAGGTCGTCTTCGCGACCAATCGCCCCACGATCCAGATTGTCGAGGAGAAACTTCTTGAACTTCCGCTTGGACCAGCCGTTGCCCTTTGCGGAAATCTTGCTCTGGGGATCCGGCTCCCAGTCTTTGAGGACTGCCCCGGCCATCGTCTCGACGGCCGAGATAAACAGTTGGTAACAAATCTCCACCTGCGACTCGATCAGTTCCATGGCCAAGGCGTAGAGCCGTGCGGCCCGCAAGACAGCACGAGCGATCGGCGATTTCGGAAGAGAGAGTAGCATCGTGATGATTCCGGTAGTGTCGAACGGCTGAGGCGGCGGGTGGTAGCTGCGAACTCGAACGCCGTGCAGGCTGTAAAGAAGGTCCATCGGACGTGGTTTCCAGTACGAAACCCGCGTCACCGTTGCTGCGGGAACCGGGAAATCCTCCAAGATCGGAGAGAGCGCAGGGGACTGATGCTGTTCCCTCACCTTCACTGCGACCGTCACGAGGCGACGACACAGCAAAGTCAGCAGCGCGGCGACGTCTGACGCGGTCTCTTGATCTGGGTGGTACGAGTGCGAAATCTTGCCGTCCGTCTCGCTAACGAGGGGGACGACGAAACGTAGCACGAGTTCCTGCGGGTAGCTGTCGTAGGGGCGGCTGGCCACAAGCAGTTCAACGGGTAGACTGAGAAGAACCCGCGCCGTGTCGCTGCGATTCCAGTCTCCTGGAAAATCACGCGGAAAAAGAGTGCCACTACAGACGAGGCGATACTCGACACGCACTGAGTTTTCGTCGAGTCGAGGCTCGAACCGCGCAACGGAGTTCTCATCGACATGAATGTTCTGTTCAGCGTCCCTCAGGTAATCGAGAATGTGCATAAGCCCTTCACCTCTATCTCGTGCCATGCTCCCCACACGCTTGCAGCGGCGCAGTGGCGAGGACTGCGCCAAGGGGGACAGTCCCATTTTTGCTGTGCAAAAATTTGGGACAGTCCCCGGTCGGCAGCCACGGACCGCTTCCTAGCGCCTACTGCCCACTTCCCCTAATTCCCTCACGCTCCTTGCCGTGTGCGCTTCCGCCGCAGCCAACCGAGGGCCAGCAGGCCGGTCAGCAACGCGGCGAAGGTGGAGGGTTCGGGGACGGTGGGGCTGCCGCCGCCGGCGGGGCTCCAGTTGGCGGCGAGGATGGCGAGGTCGAGGTCGTCCACGCGGCCGTCCTCGTTGAAGTCGCCCACGGAGGCCTTGCCGCTCACGGCGTCCAGCCAGTGCTGGGCGAGAATGGCGGCGTCCAGCTTGTCCACGACGCCGTTGCGATCCGCGTCGCCGGGCAGGTTCGGGGTGGGCAGATAGTCGAGGTAGATCCGCTTGTAGTCGCCGCTGTGCGACAGCGAGAGCGCGCCGTCCAGGGCGTTCTGGAAGCCGGTCGTGTCCAGGTTCAGGTAGTCGAATCCCGAGACCGTGCCGGTGGCCTCGGCCAAGAGCCAGGAGTAGGAAAGCTGGTTGTCAAAATCGGCCATCGCGCCGGCGATGCCGCCGCTCAAGGTCGTCACGGCGATGGTGAAGCCCGACGTGATCGAAAGGCTGCCGCCGACGTTCCACAGATCCCAGCCGACGCCGGGCGTCGCGTCGGCGTCGGTGATGTCGAACAGGTACGCGCCGCCGCCGTACCAGGCGGCGCCGCCGGTGGTGGCGGAGCCGACGCCACTGCCCGGGGCGAACGCGCCGCCGGAGCGGATCGAGACGGCGCCGGGCACGGCCGTGGAGGAGGCCGACAGCACGCCGTCGTGGATGGTCGTGGTGCCGGTGTACGAGTTGCTCGCCGAGGAGAGCGTGAGCTTGTAGTCGCCGGTTTTCTGCACCCCGCCCGTGCCGGCGATGATGCCGGTGAAGTTGACGTTCGACGAGGAGGTGTCGAACTCGAGCGTGGCGTTGTTGGTGATGGTCGCGGCGAGGAACGAGGAGTTTGTGGTGTCTTGAAGGACGAGCTTTCCGCCGCTCACGGCGGTTCCGCCGGTGTATTGGATGCCCGCGCCGGAAAGGGTCTGGACGCCAGGGCCGGTCTTGACGAGGGCCACTTTGCCGGTGCTGGCGCCTTGGTAGCGGTCCCGCAGATAGCCGTTGAAGGAATGGTCGTCGGCGGTGTTGACCGTCAACACGGCTTTGGTCGAGATGCCCGACTCGTTTTCGGTGCTCTGGATGACGCCGCGGCCGTCGGCGCAGGAGATGCCGGCCACCGTTTGGCTGTGTCCCAGCAGGTTGAGCCGGCTGGAGTACAACGAGCCGCTGGTGAAGCGGACGACGGCCGACGGGCTAATCTGATTGGACCGGTCGAGAAACACGTAATTGTTTTCGGCGCCGTTGCCGTAGAGGTTCAAGTCGCCCGGAACGGCCAAGCCCGACGTCTTATTCAGCCTCAAGACGCCGGCGGAGACCGTGGTCGGGCCGGTGTAGGTGTTGCCGGTCGCGCCGGCGAGAGTCAGCGTCGCCGAGCCGGTTTTTTCCAGCGCCCCCGAACCGCCGATCGATCCGTTGAACGCGACGTCGGTCGCGACGGTGTCGAACGCGAGCGTGGCGTTGTTCGTGATGGCTCGGGAGATGAAGCTGGAGTGGGTCGTGTCCTGGAGCACGAGCTTGCCGCCGGTGACGGTGGTTCCGGCCGTGTGGCCGATCTGACTTCCGGCGAGCGTTTGCGTGCCCGTGCCGCGTTTTTCGAGGGAGATCGCGTAACCGAGAGTGCCGCGGTAGAAGTAATTGCCGCTTCCGCCGAGAATCAGGTTGCCGGTTTGGACGCTGCCGCGGCCGTCGGAGCAGGAGACGCCGGCGACGGTTTCGGTGTGGTATTGGAGGGACAGCCAGGCGGTGTTGTTCGTGTTGCTGAAGGAGACCACGGCGGAGTCGGCGATTTGCTCGTCGCGGCTGAGCACGACGTAGACGTTGTTTCCCGTGCCCGCGACGTTCAGGTTGCCCGAGACGGCCGCGCCGGACGACTTGTTGAGATAGACGATTCCATCCGTGACGTTGAACGCGGCGCTGGCGGTATTGCCCGCGGCGCCGGAGAGGTAGAGCGTGCCCGAGCCGGTCTTGGTCAAGCTGCCGGTGCCGGCGATGACGCCGGAGATCGTGGCGAAATCGCCGGAGTCGAAGGGGTTGTCGTCCACCTGGACGGTGCGGTGGCCGCCTCGGAGATTAAGGCCGTTTTGGAGTTCCGTTTCGAAGTGGGCGGTATTGGAACTGAGTTTGAGGATGCCGGCGATGCCTTGCGTGCCGTCGGAATCGCCGAAGTTGATGGTCGCGCCGGCGCCGCCGAGGTTGACGGTCATTTTTCCGCCGCCGGCGGAGAATCCGCCGCTGACCCACTTGACCCGGGTGGCGCCGCTGCCAGATGCCCAGAGCGGCTCGGTGTACGCGATTTCGCTGTTGCTTTGCAGGACGCCGCCGTCGAGGATGAGCCCGGCCCAGCCGGACAGGCCGAGGTTGCGGTCCGCCTGGAGCACGCCCTCGGCGATGGTCGTATTGCCCGTGCCGCCGTCGCCGGGGCCGTTTTCGTTGCGCGCGGTCAGAATGAGCGTGCCGGGGCCGGTCTTGCGGATGGCGCCCTTCCAGCCGAGCGCCTCGCCCTGGAAATCGGTGATCACCGCGGAGATGATGGCCACGTCGTCGTCGGTGTTGGGGTTGTCCTCGACGAAGAAGGTGCGCTCCGCGGCATTGAGGTCGATGACGTTCTCGAAGGTGACCGAGTTGGCGGCGGTGGTGGAGCCGAACTTGAGTGGGCCGACGATGTTCGACCCGACGGTCGTGCCCCAGGAGAGCGCCGCGCCGCTGCCGCCGATGTTCACGATCATGGGCCCCGCGCCGCCGGCGAATCCGCCGCCGCCGGTGTTCCATTGGAACTTGTTGGAGCCGGAGGTCCCGAGCGTTCGGATGAAGGTCGTCGTGCCGTTGCTCTGGAGCACGCCGCCGTTGAGATTGAGGAGACTGGCGGAGGGCAAGCCGAGGCCGCTGTCGGCCTGCACGGCGCCGCCGTCGTAGATCGAGGTCCAGTTGGTGTAGGTGTTGGCGGCGTCGAGGATGATGGTGCCCCGGTCGCGTTTGTCGATCCAGCCGCCGCCGGTGATCTTGCCGTGGCAGTTGCCCACCACGCCGGCCGGCTGGCTGAAGCAGATGCCGTGGCTGCTTGCTTGGGCGTCGATCTCGACGGCGTAGGTGGCGGCGCCGTTGAGCCAGAGGTAGGCGCCGTCAACGAGCGTGATTTTGCCCGGCGCGACGCCCGTCGAGTTGAGCGCGCCGCCGCCGTCGATCGAGCCGGAGATGACCGTGTTGGCGCTGCCGGTGATTTTCAATCCGCTGATGATGGTATGCAGGTCGCCGCCGACGGTCAGGGTCTTGCCGCTGGCGACGGTCCAGGTCTGCGGGGCGCCGATGGTGACGGGGGCGTTGATCGCGACGGTTTCGTTGGCGGTGATGCCGCCGCCCGTGACCGTGAGCGCGCCGCCGCTAAAGACGTAGCCGGTGGCCCCGGAACTGATTGTCAGCCCGTGGGCGATCACCGTTCCCCCGAGCGTGATGCTCGTCCCGGTCGAGGCGTTGAACGTGGCGCTGGTTTCGCGGTTTTGCCAGGCGTAGCTGGGCAAGGCGGTTCCGTATTGATCGACGCCGGACCAATTCGTGCCGCCGCTGGTCCAGGCGCCGGAGCCGCCCTTCCACGTGACCGTGGCCATCGCGCCGGTGTAGTAGACGAGTCCGTTGATGCCGCAGACGTCGCGGTTGTAGGACCAGGGCCAGATGGGATCCTCGTAGGAGGGCTGCGTGGCGTAGGCGATCGCGCCGTATCCGTCTTGCACGGTGCCCGGCCCGTTGGAATTCCACCCGGTGCCCCAGCTATTTTTGATGATCCAATACCCTCCGCCGGGCGCGTTCTCGCTGCCGACGTTGTCGTGGTAGCCGACGATCACCACGCGATGGCCCTCGCTCCCCGTGCCCGTGGGAATGTAGAAGTCCTCGTCCGCCTCCATGTGGAGCGTCAGCGGCCCGTACTTCTTCAGACAATCCTTGACGTAGGCGATGTTCGTTCCCTCGGAGATCGTGTTGACGTTGGACGTGCTCTTGAAGACGCGGTTTTCCCAACCGGACGCCAGGGGCCAGGGGTCGTCGGGGGCGGGGTCGTCCCAGTGATCGGGATCGCTTCGGTCGTTCGGACACTCCGTTTCGAGAACGACGCCGTGGCTGGTGAAATAGTCCAACACCTCCCAGACGCTGCCGCCGCTGGCGGCGCTGCCCATGTATCCTTCCCAGCAGATCTGCTGTTCCGACACGTTGGGGGCGTAGGTGGGGTCGTTCCGGGTGAGCATGTACTTCGCCTCGAGCGCGCCGCACGCCGCGAAGTCCCAGCAGGTCCCGCCGAATTGACTCCGCACGGGGCTCACCCAGTTTTGTCCCAGGACGTTGCGCCAGTCGAAGTCCTCGGCCGCCACCCCGCCGGACAACAGCCCTCCAGCCAATGTCCCTAACCAAAGAGCCATCCAACGCAGCGAGCGGACCCAGCGACGTCCCGTCATGGGAGACTCCTTATTAAGACCAAGGGCAGTATGTCTCTTCTCGATACTGCCAGAGCCGCGTCAACAACCCAACGAAAACCGCATCCAGTCGCGGCCGTCAGACGCGAGCAGAAGAGGGCACGCGAAGGCGCGGGCGATGCGCGCAAGGGCGCACCGCAAAGAGCGAGGCCTCTCATCCGCCGCGTGGAACTCAGCACCCACCGCACCCCCGCGGAGCCGTCCGGGGATTGTGGCATCCAACCCACCCACCAGAAGGACCGTCCTGAGTATACGCAAAAACGGGGGGGGTGTCAAGAAGCCGGGAGCTTGGGTGAAGGCCAATCCAGAGTCTGCCGCCAATCGGCCGGGAGGCGGTCATCCTGAGCGAAGCGAAGGATCTCTGTCGGGAGGTGGGAACGAGATCCTTCGCTTCGCTCAGGATGACTCCCGCCTTGTAAAGGATGACTTCGCAAACAGCGCCCTAAAACGCCTTGGTCAGCCCGGGCATGGCGACGGGGTAGCGGCCGTCCGCGTCCGGTTGGACGGGGGCGGGGGCGTCCAGGGTGGCGAGCTGCGCGAGGCCCGGGGCGAGTTCCAAGTCCGATGCGAGCGCCTCCTCCCAGCGGACCTCCTTGCCCGACTCGGCCGCCATCCGACCCAGGATGCCCGTCATGGCCGCCTTCGCGCATCGCTCCGTTTCGTTGTACGGCTTGTCGTTGCGGATCGCGTCAAACAGCAGGTCGTGCTCGTACTGGTAATGATTGTGCGCCGGTCCGCGGTAGCGCCAGATCGAATCCTTGGTGACCGGCAGATGGCCCCGGTACAACTGCGGCTTGGTGATGCCCTCGCCCAAGACGGCGCAGCCGGTGGCTCCGTGGATCACGTCGCCGAAGAATCCCCAGCAGTTGTTCATGTGGCGCCCCTGGGCCAGAAGCCGCGTCCCGTCGGGGAACGTGTACTCGACGGAGTAATGGTCGAACAACTGGTCCGGCTCCGTGCGGACCTGGCGGCCGCCCTGGCCTTGGGCCGAGACGGGCCACGCGTCCTTCACCCAGCAGCACACGTCCAGATTGTGGATCAGCCAGTCCAGCAGGAAGCTGCCGTTGAGCCACGTGAAGCAGGAATAATTCCGGATCTGATGGGCGAGTTCGCTCTGACCTTCCTGCTTGGGCGAGAAACCCACCGGCCCGTGCTCGCGGTAGGCCCAGCACGTGATGACCGGGCCGATCGCGCCGTCGTGGATTTTGGCGACGGCCTCCTCGAGCGGCTTGTAGTGGCGCGACATGAGCCCGCCGGCGATCTTGAGATTTTTCTTGCCCGCCGCTTCGCCGGCCGCCAGCACCCGGCGGATGCCGGGGCCGTCCACGGCGAACGACTTCTCCATGAACACGTTGCGGCCTTGCTCGACGGCGTATTCCAGATGGATCGGTCGGAAGGCCGGCGGCGTGGCCAGCAGAACGACGTCGCCGCCGTCCAGCGCGTCGATCGCCTTGCGGTAGCCGTCGAGCCCCACGAATCGTCGCTCGGGCGTCACGTCCACCTTGTCGCCGAACTGCGCCGAGAGGCTCTTGAGGCTCGCGTCGACGCGGTCCTCAAATACGTCGGCCACGGCCCAGAGTTTCGTCGGCCCGGACGTGGCCAGGGCGTTGGCCGCCGCGCCGGCGCCGCGCCCGCCGCATCCCACCAGGGCCACCTTGATCGTGTTGTTCTCGCCGGCGTGGCTTCGCGCCGAAAGCATGCCCCCCAGCGCCGCGCCGGCCAGCGCCGCGCCCGAGGTCTTCAAGAACGCGCGCCGAGAGGGAACCTGCTTGCCGCGGTTGTCGGAGCTGCCCATGGGATAGTCCTTTGCTGAAGGTGGGAATAGAGTCGGTGGGATGACGTTGGCTGCCCCCCATTATTGTCAGCGCGGGCCGAGGCCGTGTCAACGCGCCCAGACGGGCGCCGCGCGTGTGCCACTGGCTCCGCCAGTGCGGGCGTGTGCCACTGGCTCTGCCAGTGCGTGAATCCGGGCCTTGCGAGGCACTGGCAAAGCCAGTGGCATACGGAGCTGGGTGCCATGTCCACGCTTGCGTGGACATGTTGAACTGGTTTCACCTACGGTCCGAAGCAGAACAAGTCGCCGTCGTCCGAGCCGATCACGAGCCGGCCGGCGGCCACGGCGGGCGAGGAATTGACGGGTCCGCCGGCTTCGTACTGCCAGACCTCCTTGCCCGAGGCCACGTCCACCGCGTGGATCCGCCCGTCGCTCGATCCGAAGAAGACGCGATTGCCGACGACGACCGGCGAGCCGTCCACCCGGCCCCGCGTGGCGAACCGCCAACGTGGCTTGCCCGAGTCCGTCGCGATCGCGTGCAACCGCTTGTCGCGCGAGCCAACGAGGACCACGTCGTCCCGCGCCGCCGCGGACGAGCGGAACGGAAAACCGCCGTCCGGCGCCGCGTATTCCCACGCGACCTTGAGCGTCTTCCAGTCGATGGCCAAGAATCGCTTGCCCTCGGTGCCGACGAACACGCGGTCGCCCAGCACGGCCGGCGTGCATCCGGTGGGCGAGCCCAGCGGGACCTTGCCGACGCATCGGCCGGCGGCCAGATCGACGACGTGGAGTTGCCCGTCGCAGCCGGCGACGAAAGTGTGATCTCCCGCGATCGTCGGCGAGCAGCGGATCTGATCGTCGCTAACATATCGCCAGATTTCCTTTCCCGAGGCGGCGTCCAGACAATAGAGCGTGCCATTCTGCGAACCGAACAGCACGCGGCCGTCATGGAAGTTCGCGCTGGAGTTGATCTCGGCTTCCGTGTCGAATCGCCACCGCTCCTTTCCCGTGGCGGCGTCAATGCAGTAGAAACGCCCGTCGCTGTCGCCCGCGTGGACGGCTCCCCTGTAGACGGCCGGCGCGGCGGTGAAGCCCAGCTCGGTGGAAAACCGCCACTTCTCCTTACCGTCGGCCAGAGCGACGGCATAGAGATTGCCGTCGGTCGACGCGGCGAAAACCGTCCCCTCGACGATGGCCGCCGCCGTCTCGAACCCGCCGTCGGGCGCGGAGAACGTCCAGAGGAGCCGAGGCTTCTCGGGCAAGGTCGATCGTGCCACGCCGCTTGCGCCGGCGTCGCCACGGGCCAGGGGCCACGCGTCGGCGGAGGGTGAGAGCACCGCGGAGGAACCGGTTCCGCTTTTCGGCTGGGCGCCACGGCTAACTTGTCCAGCAGTGTGGGCGGGCGTTGCGACGGCGTCGTGAGCGCTGCCGGATAAGTTAGCAGGGGCGCCCGGCTGCCGCGCGGCGTCGGAGGGTTCCTTGTCCGCCCCAGCGCAACCGGCCGAGCAGACCACCGTTACGGCAAGAACAATCCATGTGCTTCGACAGACAACCATCGACGTTCCCGCGAAGGCAAGGCTCCCGCCCAGCCGAGGACCCGCCGAAAAACGAGGGGCGCGACGTCAGGGCGTATTGGCGGGGTTCGGCGTCGCGCTGAGCTGCGAGAGCACCTGCAAGACGCCGTTGAGGTGGGCCAGCCGCGGGCCAAACCGGTCGACGAACTCATTGAGCATGAACTCGCCGTCCATCAGGGCCTCGGCGTTTTCCTGGATCTCCCGCGTCAGCCCGACCAGGAACTCGGTTTGGACCTTGCTGAGCGACTCGGCGGCCCCGCGGCACGCCCGGGCTAGCGCGGGGTTGGCCTGCTTCCATTGCCCCAGCTCCGCCGCCCGCTGACGCTGCGTCGCGCTGACTTGGCCGACCAGCTCCTCCAGAAGCTCGTTCTGCCGGTCCTGCGCGGCGAGGATCTCGCGCAGCAGGCGCGTCTGCTCGCCGTCGCCGCACCCGACGTGCGTCTGGACAACGGGCTTCCCCGCCGCAGGGGTATTCGAAACGTCAATCTGGCTAAATAACGACAGATTGGACCGAGACGATTCACTCATGGTTGGGCGTTCCTTTCAAGCTTCCAGTATAAGCAGAAGACGCCGGTTAAGTCGAGCCTCTGTCCGACAACAACGCGCAACCCCCCCAAGAGAATTCGGTTTGTGGGGGCTGGAACGGCATGGGGAACCGTCCAGACAGGCATCGTGAGCGAACGAAGGACCTTCGGGGGCGTGTGCCGAAGGGGACAGTCCCCGAAATGACGCTGCCTGGCGCGACTAATAACCCACTGGAGGGATTCCACCAGTCTTGCCGCCGCTAAAGTCGCGGCCCCTGGCGACCCGATCCACCCACAGACCCACGGGCGTCTTCGCCCGAAAACATAGTGAAGTCGCACAACTTGGGAAAGACACCAATGCCGCCGGAAGCGAACTGCGCCCCAATGTCCCCGCGGACGTTGGGTTTCCTGACCGTATTGGACGACGAGCAAGACGGCCTGTTCGGGGGCTATCTCGTCCTAAACCTGCTGGGCCGCCCCCTCGAGTTCCACTGCACGGCGCCGCTTCGCCCCAACCGTGCGCAGGCGATTCTGTACGGTCCCACCTTGGAGCCGTATCTCTATGGCGAGCAGATCGGCCAAACGCTCCTGGCGAAGTCCGAGGCCCAGCCGCTGGTGGTGTGCACCGATCGGCCCGCGGCCCTGGCCGTTCGCGAGCTCGTGGACGTGCCCGTCGCGCTCGTTCTTCCGCCAGTCTCCGACGAGCCGGTCGAGGCGTCGGCCGCGACGACGACGTCCGATCCGTCCGGGCGGCGGATCCGTTTCGACGCGGCGCACGGCCTGGGTTCGTCGCTGACGACGTTTCAACTTGGCCGCAACCACCTGGCCGTGTCAGCCACCGCCAGCGGCGATCAACGGATGATTGCCCAGCGTCTGGCCACCGTTGCCGACACGTTCGATCTGGCCGAGCCCTTTGGGCGGATCCGCGAGGCGATCGAGGAAGCCCGATGCGGAGGGCATTGACGTGGCGACCCTGGGGGCGTTTTCGATCGACCCGAGCGACGGCCTCGACTGGCACGCGCCGTCGCGGCCAGCCGTCGTCTCCACGGAGCTTGCGCTGGTTGCATCGCCGTTCGGAGCGCTAACGACGTGCGATCCGCTGGCCGCGGCGGACGTTCGCGTGGTGGCCATCGACGTGCGCGGCGCGGCCGCGCGGGCCCTGAGCGTTCCGATTCCCCGCGGTGCCCGCCCCCGCGTGCGGAGTTTCGCGTTCTCCGAGCCGCCGGAGAAAAGCTGGTTCGGCGCGTCGTCCCCGGGGACTGCCCCGATTGTCGCGCCGGCGAAAAGGGGACTGTCCCCTTCAACGTCTTCGACGCGCATCAAACCGCCCGGCGACGTCATCAAGCTGCGCGACCGGCTGAACTACGTGCTGCAGCCGTCGCTCGAGGCCCTCATGGCCGAGCGGGCGCTCGCGTTTCCCCAGACGCCGTTTCCGTACCAGTGCGAGGGCGTCGCGTTTCTCTATCCTCGCCACGCGGCGATCCTGGCCGACGAGATGGGATTGGGAAAAACGATGCAGGCGATCACGACGATCCGTCTGCTTCTTCACCGCGGCGAGATCCGACGCGTGTTGATCGCGTGCCCCAAGCCGCTGGTGAACAATTGGCGCCGCGAGCTGGCCCACTGGGCTCCGGAGGTTCCCACGGCGGTGATCGAGGGAACGCAAACGCGGCGTCGCTGGCAGTGGCAACTGACCGACGTGCCCGTCAAAATCGCCAACTACGAGCTGCTGCACCGCGACGCGGACGCCGTGGGCGAGGACCGCGGGGCCTGGGATTTCGACCTGGTGGTGCTCGACGAGTCGCAGCGGATCAAAAACCGCCACGGGGCCACGAGCCAGGCGGTTCGGGCAATCCGCGGCGGGCGGCGCTGGGCGCTGACCGGCACGCCCGTCGAAAACAGCGCGGAGGACCTGGTGGGCATCTTCGAGTTTCTCGCGCCCGGCTTCCTGTCGCCCGAGATGCGCCCGCGGCGGATGGGCCGCGCCGTGAGCGACTACGTGCTCCGCCGCACCAAGGAGCAGGTCCTAAGAGACCTTCCGCCGAAGCTCTTTCGCGACGCCGAGCTGGCCCTCGCGCCCGAGCAGGCCGACGCCTACCGACTGGCCGAGACCGACGGCGTCGTGCATCTGAAGGAGCTGGGAGGGGCCGCGACGATCCAGCACGTCTTCGAGCTGATCCTCAGGCTCAAGCAGATCTGCAACTTCGATCCCGCCACGGGCGCCAGCGCGAAGCTGGAACGGCTCGAAGCCGACCTGGAGGAGGTTGCCCAGAGCGGCCGCAAGGCGCTCGTGTTCAGCCAATGGGTCGAGACGCTCGTCGAGCTGCGCCGCCGGCTCGCGCATCTCGCGCCGTTGGAGTATCACGGCCGCGTCGCCCCGGGGGAACGCGAGGGCGTCCTGCGCCGCTTCCGCGACGACCCCGACGCCCACGTGCTCTTGATTAGCTACGGGGTGGGCAGCGTCGGGCTGAACCTCCAGTTCGCCAGCTACGTGTTTCTCTTCGACCGGTGGTGGAACCCGGCCGTCGAGGATCAGGCAATCAACCGCGTCCACCGGATCGGCTCCGCCGAGCCGGTCACCGTGACGCGGTTCCTCATGCTCGACACGATCGAGGAGCGGATCCACCGCATCCTGGAGGAGAAGCGCGAGCTGTTCGACGTCATCTTCTCCGGCGCCGCGGCCGGCCGCCGGTTGGGATTGTCGCAAGAGGAGATCTTCGGCTTGTTCGACATCGCGGGCCCCGCCGCCCGCGCCGCCGCCTAAGCCGCCCGCGAGCCCGAGATGACGAGCCAACGCCCCCGCCAGAAGTCAGGGCATGGATCGCGGCGCCGTCTCTTGGGGCAAGGGATCGCCGGCCGGAAGCATCACGTGGAACGTGCTGCCGCGGCCCACGGCCGAGTCGATCCAGAAATGGCCGCCGTGCCGCTGGATGATCGCATTGCAGACGCCCAAACCCGCGCCGCCCTCGGCCGGGGTCCCCCGCGCGCTTTCGGGCGCCAACAACCGGGCGTGGTCGCGCGGATCGATGCCGGCGCCGTTGTCGCGAACGGCCAGATGCCACGTGCCTTCGTCCTGTTCCGCGGTCACAACGATCGTCGGCGGCTGACTGCCCCGGTGTTTCAGCGCGTTTTCCAAAAGACTCCGAAAGAGCCGCGTCAATGCCGCGCGGTCGCCGGGCAGGGTCGGCATGGCCCCAAGATCGATCCGCGCGCCGGCGGCCTCGATCGCCGGCCGAAGATCGGCAGTGACGGCGGCCAACACGTCGCCGAGATCGACCGGCGTCGATTCCGCCGCCGGCGCGTCCGCCCGCGCGCCCGTTGAAAGCGATTCGAGGAATTGCCTCATCCGGATCGCGGCGTCGGCGATGGCGTCGATGGCCCGGTCGGACGCGGGGCCGACCTTGCCGCGGCACTCGGCGCGCAGCGTCTGGCAGGAGTCCAGGATTGCCTCAAGCGGCTGCCGCAGATCGCCTTCGGCCACGGTGGCAAACCAATCGACTTCGTCCTGTTTGGCGTTCAGCTCGCGATCCAACGTCGATTGTCGCACGGCGTTGGCGATGGCCCGGTCGAGCGTGTCCGGCGTGACGCTGCCCTTGACCAGGTAGTCCTTCGCGCCCTCCTTCATCGCCTCGACCGCCACGGTTTCGTTGCCCTGTCCCGTGAGCATGATGACCGGGATCCGGCGGGTTCGCTCGTCCGCCTGGAGCTCGCGCAGGACGCTCAAACCGTTGCGCACCGGCATCTGCACGTCCAAAAGGATGAGGTCGGGGAGGTCGCGGGCGACCAGGTCGAGAGCCTCCTGGCCGTCGTTGGCCTCGAAAATGGCGATCTCCCGGCCGAGCAGACCGTCCTTGAGCAGCTCCCGGCAGAGCCGCGAGTCGTCGGCCAACAGGATCTTACGGATTGCGGGGGAGGTCCCCATGAAACGCCTCCCTTGCCCCAGCGACGACAATACGGTTGCGCCCCGGACGGTTTTGGCCGCCGGACAACCAAAATATAGCTCTCCGTCGCACAACGCCGCCTGGAGGAAATCGGGGGCAGGTCCCACGGCACGAGATCGATCCGGCCGTCGGCCCGGCCACTTCCCCGATCGTCTTGTAGCGCCTATACTTAGAGCCTATCCTAGAACCCTCGCCCTCGCCGCAAGTCATCCTGAGCGAAGCGAAGGATCTCGTTGGCGTTTCAGGAGTTCAGAT
>JAFGDS010000072.1 GCA_016931995.1 Pirellulales bacterium | reverse complement strand
TTCATACCCGTGTTGTATCGACTGACCCGAACCTGTCCAGGACGATTACCGTAAAAGCCGAGTTCGGAAAAAATCACAGCCTCGGAGAATCGAAAAACACGTCAACTCAAGTGGGATGAGCCAGTAGGCTACCGTTCCCCCGACACCTACGAAGCCGAACACGCCCCGGCCACGGCGGCGTAAACCACGCCCCGCCAGGAATCCGTCAATCCTGGGCCGCCGCACCAGCACGCGCGAGCAGAAGGAAAGGGCCGGGCGCGTTCTCACAAGCAAGGTGACACTCGCCCGCAAGGGGCATTTTCTGGGCGGACTCGTGCCCCATGGGATGGACATCGTGTGTTTCGATGTCGAGGGCAAGGAACAATGGCGATGCGTTTATGAAGGACATAACAAGCGGGTCAGAGTCTATCCAGAGGGCCGCCGAGAGCGTTTCGATGGCAAGCGTAACGTCCCGCCGAAGGCCCTGCACGAGACATTGAAGTACCGGCCGTCGATCGTGGCCGAGCGGATCAAGTACGTGAAGCGGATCTTCAAATGGTTCACCACCGAGTCAATCAGCGCCGGGCAGATTGCCGTGCGGCTGAACGATCTGGGCGTCTCGACCGTTTACGGACCGCTTTGGCATCAGAACACGATCAAGCACCTTCTGACAAACCCGGTCTATCTCGGCCGCCCCACGTACAACAAGGAAAGCGGCGGTCGTTTCATGGAATTCAGCAACGGGCAGGTCAGAACGGCCGCACGCAAGACCGACCGGCCCCGCGACAAGGCCGATCAGATAGCGCCAGATAAAGAGGAATTCCCACCCGTCGTTGCCCCCGAGGTATTCGAGAAGGCGCGGGCGAAGCTGGCCGCCACGAAGAAGCGTGTCTACCGCGCCCCGAAGAACGCCCACCTTTGGCTCAAGGGTCTTCTTGTGTGCTCAAGGTGCGGCAAGCCCATGCGGGCACAATCCGGTAACGAGAGGAACGGCTTGGCCCCCGGCTACATCTGCGCCGAATACGGGCGATGGGGTTCGCGTGCCCCGCACGGGTGCGGCCATTTTCGCGTCGAACACGATCTAGTCGAAACGCTGGTCCGCGACTACCTCGCCGAGGTCGTGCCACAGTTGCAGACCTTCGTGGACGCCACCGACGCCAACGACCTGGAAACGGCCCGGCCGCTCTTGAAGGCTTTGTTTGAAACGAAGCGCGACCTGGATTTCGCCTGGCTCGACATGGCCGTGTTCTCCGAGAGATGCCTCCCGAGCAAGGCTCACCGCAAGGCTGTGAAGAAGATGTCGGTGGAACGCCTCTACGATGTTCTTTAGGGCAAGATGAAACCCGAGATCGAGAAGGCCATCGCCAAGAAAGAAGCCGAATTGGAGACCCTCCTGGATGGGTTTTCGGGACTCTCCCCAAAACTCAAGGAGCGAGCCAACCAACGGGGCGAGGCGATCCAGAAGGAGATCGACCGTCTCCAGCGTGACCTGGTGGACCTCCGCGTCCCTCGGGAGTGGCTCCAGACCAACCTCAAGGCCCGCCAGGAGGCCCTGGAGCGGGCTACCGCCATCCTGAACCAGGAGAGCCGGTTTCGCCAGAAGGCCGAGGCCCTCAAAACCGTCGTAGACCGCATCGTCTGTCACTTCTCCCGTTCCGGCAAGCGGTGTACACTCAAGTCCATCGACATCCATGCTGCGGAGGACGGGGCTATCCAGCCCCTTTCCTTTCCCGAATCAGATTCTCTCCAAATGAACAGGCGCCTCGGCGTCTTGGCGCGAGAAAAACCGATACGGATTGCTCGCGCCAAGACGCCGAGACGCAGAGGGAGTGGCGCGGGGATCTCGATCGGGGCTTGGCGAGACGGTCGCTTGCGGCATTGTGGTTGCCCGACTATGCTGCCGAGAGACTCAATTCGAGTCGGCTATCGACCCGGGGAGAAGGGATGACGCCGAGAGTTCGACTTCTAATTGCCGTCGGCGGCCTGCTGGCGCTCGCGGTGGCGGCGGTCTTCACCTGTTGCCTGCCCGGGTTGGTGGTCTTCTTCGAGTTTCACCCGCGGATGAGGGCTGGGCGCGAGTTCATGGACTCATTGACGGCGGAGGATATGCCGCGGTGGATTGACCGCGCCGAGCGCCTGCTTGCCGCCTCGCCCCAAGGCGCGGCCCTACCTGCCCCGGACGACCTGAAGGCGTTGAAGATACAGCACGTCTACGTGGCACCACCCCACACGGTTTCGTTCGTGTGGGCCAGCGGCTTCGATCACACGATGCTCGTCATTCAAAGAGACTCAGACGGGACGCATACCGTGACCGCCTGTTACAGCGACGAGGAGTCACGGCGGCTTTGGCCGCAATGACGTGCCGGCGCCTACGCCACCGCGCCCCTGGTGACGAGCATGAAGACGTCTTCCAGCGTCGGCTCTTTTTCGGCGAAGCTCCGCATGCGGACGCCTTGGGCCACGAGGCGCTCCAAAAGGGCGGCGGCTTGCTGATCGTCCATGGCCAGTTCGGCGGTCAGGGTCGCGCCGTCGAGCTGGACTTGCTGCGTCTCGGGCAGGCTGCGGACGATCGACGCGGCGATGTCGGCCTTGTCAAGGCACTTGATCACCACGACGCGGTTGCGGCGGATCTGACGGTACACTTGGTCGATCGGCCCGTGCATCAGCATCCGCCCCCGCTCGATGATCCCGATCGACGTGCAGCAGTCGGCCAGCTCGGTGAGGATGTGGCTGGAAATGAGGATGGTCTTGCCCATCCGGCGCAGCTCCTTAAGAAGCGCCTTGACCTCCATTCTCGCGCGGGGGTCCAGGCCGCTGGCCGGCTCGTCGAGGATCAGTACGGGCGGGTCGTGCACCAGCGTTTTAGCCAGGCACAGCCGCTGCTTCATGCCGCGGGAGAGATTGTTGACGAAGTCGTCCCGCTTGCCCGTCAGATCCAACAGGTCCAGCACGTCGCCGATGACCGCCTTGCGCCGCGCCTTGGGGATCTGATAGGCCACCGCGAAGAAATCGAGGAACTCCCAGACCTTCATGCCGTCGTAGACGCCGAAGCTGTCGGGCATATAGCCGACGCTGCGGCGGACCTCCAGCGGCGCCTGGGTGACGCGGTGGCCGTTGACGATTCCCTCGCCGCCGGTGGCCCTCAGAAGCGTGGCCAGAAAGCGGATCGTCGTGCTTTTACCGGCCCCGTTGGGCCCGATGAAGCCAAAAGTTTCCCCCGGCTCGATCTTCAGATTGAGTCCGTCCACCGCCGTCAGGTCGCCGTAGCGCTTCGTGAAATTGATGAGTTCGATCATGGCGCGTCTATTGTACCGCGGGATTCGGGCCGTTGGGCAGGGCGTCCTCGTCCAAAAAGTCCTCTGGCCCGACCCGCCGGTCGGCCTTCTCGAACGACTCCTTCGTATTCGCGTCGGGCTCGGGCGCGGGCGGCGGGGCAAAGCGCAGGTGGGCCACCACCAGCACGGCCGACTGCGACTGCGGCGCGGCGGGCCGCGCCTCGACGCCCGGCGGATGCCGATCCGTCCAACAGATAAGCCGGAACTCACCCGGTCGAAGTTCCGCCGGGTTTTCGGCCAGGTCCATCATCTTGCGGATGTTGCAGACGCCCCGGGTGGGCTCGGCGGCGGTCTGCGGCTCGGCGTCGCGCTGGTCCGGCCACCACGGACCGTCCTGGTCGGCCGCCCGCGCGAAGTCGAGCGACGCGCTGAAAAACGGCCCGAGCGATCCGACCCAGGCCGTCTCGATTCGGCCGTCGTCCGCGCGATGCAAGATGCCAACGCCGAACAGGGGCAACCCGGTGCGGTTGAGCAATTGCCACCGCCCGCGGGAGTCCTTCATCAAGTCGAGCTTACCCTCCATCGCGACCATCTGCTCGGTGTGGACCGAGTCGGTCGAGTTGGACGCCACGAGCAGGCCGGCAAGCTGGGACTCCTTGCCGTGATGATACGTGAGCGTGTCGTACCGCTGCCAGGAAAGCGGTTTGAACTCGCGCGGGTCTTCCAGTTCGGAAAACGGCTGGGCGATCGCGCCGGGGTCCTCGTGTTCGACGCGGTAATACGTGGTCAGCGAGGTATACAGCGCGGTGTAGCGGGTCAGATGCGCCCGGGCGTAGCCCGATTGGATCTCCAGCACGCCGACGTTGGTCTCCGAGCGGGCGAAGCCGATGTCCAATTGGGCCATGTGGATGACCACGACGGTGTAGGCCACCGCGATCACGGGCGCGGCGACCCAGGCCCATTCCACGCGCCCCAGCGCCGTGAAGACGAGCCAATTGAGCGGTACGAGCACGACGAGGTAGGCGGCGACGATCCAGACGACGAACCAGCGGCCGGGGACCTCGACGCTGGCGGCGTTGGCCAGCGCCTCGCGTGCGGCGGAGGGCACGGGGCCAAAGTCGCACCACGCGGCCACGCCGGGCCCGGCGGTCTTGGACGTATCGTCCGCGAGATCCGGCGCCGGCTCGCCCATGCCCGTGGGATAGGCCATCGTCGCCGTGGGCTCGGCCACGGCCTGCTCGGGGACGAATCCCCGCGTGTATTGGCCTCGGGCCACGCCCGCGTCGCGGCTGAAGTAGCGCAGCGAGCAGGTGCGCCCGGCGTCATGGGAATCGGCCTTCTCGTCGGCCCAACGGAGTTCCACGTCGCCGAACTCGCCGGCGTGATACTTCCGCGGCGGTCGGCGAAGAAGACACGAATTCACCAGCCCGTCGAACCCGGCCCAAGTGATGAGGTTGCGGTCGCTCAGCCTGAGGGCGGAGACGACGATCCGCCCTCGGCCGACGCGGCGTTCGGCCAGGAGCTTGCCCGTGCCCGGCACGAATTGGGCGTCCCGCGCCAGCGCGAGCTTCACGCCGGTCCAGTGTCCGGTGGGCTTGAGCGCCGGCTGGCCCGGCCGGGCCAGCCGGGCGTTCAGCTCGTCGAAGTCGGCCGCGGCCAGTTCCCACACGCCGGCGGCCGTGGCGGGCAGGTAGTCGTCCAGGAAGTCGCCGCGAAGCGTGTCCAGCGTGTCCGGGCCGCTGACGATGAGCTGTCCGCCCCAATGGAGCCAATCGACCAGGGCCTGGCGCTGATCGACGCTAAGCGACTGCGGGTCGGCGTCGTCCCAGAGCACGTAGGCGATGCTCGTCCAATACAGGGCGTCGGTCGGAAGCGGCAGCCGCGAGCCGGCTTTCAGGAGCGACACCTGGTAGTGCCGCCGCTGGAGCTGGTTGATCATCGCGTCGGCCGGAGGGCAAACGGAGTCGAGCGACTTGAGGTATTGATATCGATTCGGGCCGCGGGCGAGGACGACAAAGTGGTATTGATGGGCGGGCATCCGGGTCAGCAGCGTGGGCACTTCCGCACGGGTGTTCCCTCCGCCGCGCGTGGCCAGCGTGAGCCGCGCGGACGCCTGCTCGTCCTTCGTGGAAGGGGGGACGAAGAGGTAGCCGCTCAAGAGCTTGGGCTGGCCCTTGGGAAGAGCCACGTCGCGCGATTGGGTCATCGTGTACGCGACGCCCGGCAGGGGCATCGGCTCGCGGGTGGCCCCGCCGGATTCGCTTCGCCGTGTGACCTCGACGTTCAACTGGCCGACGAAGTCCTCCTTGTTGGCCTTGGCCGGCAGGAGCGTGCTCGTCCAGTGGCCGGGCTTGTAGAAACACAGCACGGTCCGGTTCTTTTCGCTCGACTGGTCCAGCGGCTGGGCCACGAGATTGCCGAACTCGAAGTCGGGCTTTTTGGCCTCTTCTTCCTTGGCCCGGCGTTCGGCCTCTTTCTCGGCCTCGGTTTTTTCGTCTTGCCGGCACCCGCCGCAGCCCGTCACGGAAAGAAGAGACGCGAGGCAGACCAGTCCCCAGAGCAGCCAGCGGGGACCCGAGCGCCGTCGGCGGCATGTGCTAAGATCGCTTCGATCCGGCCCCATTCTGTTCCTCGAAACGCGCGAGGCTGTCCCGAATAAGTTGTGGGGTGCCACGTCCAGTCGACCAAAGATCTCAGTCTATCGCATCCTGACGATAGTTAGAAGGCAGCCCCCCGAGATGAGGGGCAACGAACATCGTGATCCGCGAGCGGCGAAGCCTCCTCCGACCGTCTTTCGCGCTTATCCGCCGAGCCGCGCCCGCGACGCCCAGAGACCCAGGGCGGGGTTGCGGATGAAGAAGACCCGCTGGCCGTCGGGCAGGGTGTTCCAGCCGTCGCGAAGCCGGTCCGGCGGGTAGCGGCGGGTCATCTCGGCCAAGTCCGCCCAGCGGTAGCCGACCGACTCGATCTCCTCGCGCGAGAGCCGCCCAGGGCAATACGTGATCGAAAAACGGCCCTCGGATGAACCGTGGATTAGATGCGCGGCGGCCGAGAGATTTTTGGGCAGGTCGTCCGTCTCGCGGACGGCGCGCATCGTCTCGGGCGTGCCGCGGTAGCCGTACTTGCGGATGAGCCGGTCGATCTCGGGATCCTCGCCAAAGGTCTCCACGCCCGGCGCCAGGACAATCAGCTCGCCGCCGTCGCCGATGGCCATCCGCGTGCGGTAGATCGCCTTGTTGCCCAGCCAGGTGCTTTGAAACTCCTCGGGATCGAGATAGACGACCATCGTCCGCGGCGGCTCGTCGAGGACGGTGAAATTCACCTCGACGGACAGCGCGGCCGCCCGTTGGAAGCAGTCCGCGTCGTCGCCGACGAACAGCCCTCGCACGGCAAGGGTTCCGTCCTCGCGCGGTCCGATCACGGTCAGAATGAACACGACCGGCAAGTGCTTGCAGAAGTGGTCCTGGGCGTAGTTGAGGATCCGCCGCAGGGGCGTATCGGCGCGGCCCATCATGCGTTCCATGCCGTAGGCGGCGCCGATGAAGTGGCTTTCGTTGATGCCGGCGGCCCCGCCCGTGCCGACGAAGAGGTTTTTGTTGTAATTGGCCATGCCGATCACTTCGTGCGGGACGACCTGGCCGATGGAGAGGATGAGGTCATGGCCGCCCTGCCAGACGAGCCGGTTGAGTTGGGCGGGCCAAGGGCGGGTCCAGATGCTCTCGGTCGCCTGGGCGACAAAGTCGGCCGGCACCTCGCCGATCGTGACCACGTCGCGCCGCCAGTCGTGTTCGCGGACCAGCTCGATGGGTAGCGTGGGGAACATGTGGCGAAGCTGCTCGCGGCTCATCGGCTTGTGCGTGCCCAGGGCGGGCATCACGTCGGCCAGCCGCGGGCCGAAGTGGTCGTAAACCATGCACACGAGCGGCCCGGCCATGCTGTTGGCCCGGGTGAAGTCGGGCGGAATCGCCAGCACCTTCTCCCGCGGCCCGATCCGCGCGAAGCAGTGGTCCAAGGCGGCCCGCAGGTCGTCGGTCGAGAGGTCGCGCGCCGGCGATCCTTCGGCGAAATACGTGGTCATGGGTGGTACTCGCTGGATAAGACCCCAACAGCGTGAATTACTACACCAGCCTATCCGCGCCACGGCCTTTCCGACAAGGCCCGCACGGCAACGGCCGCCCCTCGGCGGTTGACGGAATCCAAACCTGGGGGGGTGGAAAAACGACACGCCGGACGGTAGGCTGGTGGTCGATCCGTTTCGTCATTGACCCCTACTTGGCCGACGATCCAGTCCGCGTGCCACGGGCTTTGCCAGTGCTTGTTCGGCTGGACTGTTGACACACTGGCGGAGCCAGTGCCACTCTGCCCGACGCGCGACGTCCGCCACCCACACCCGCAAACGAGGAAATCCCATGAAACGCTTCACGCCCACGTTGCTATTGTTGTGCTGCCTTGCCTTGCCCGCGGTCGCGGCCGACAAGAACCTTCGCACTGTGGCTGGCTTTCTGGTGGTTTCGGCGCCCGGCGGGCCGGTCACGGTTCAGACGATGGAGGGCTTTCCGCTGGGCAAGTGGGATAACAACGATCAGCTCTTTTGGAAGGATGCCAAGCCCGGCGACCAGATCGAGCTGTTCGTGCCGGTGAAGCGGTCCGGCCGGCAACACCTGGCCGTCACGCTGACCAAAGCGCCGGACTACGGGATCGTGCAGTTCTCGCTCGACGGCCGCAAGGTCGGCGGCCGGATCGACCTGTGGAGCCCGTGGGTCGGCCTGACCCCGCCCGTGCCCTTGGGCGTACATGATTTGCAGGAGGGCGAGCACGTCCTGATGGTCGAAATCGTCGGCAAGAACAAGGAGTCGCAGGGCACGCGATTTGGAATCGACCGGATCACGCTCCGCGCGGCCGCGCCGCCTGTCGAGGTGGATCCCGCCTCGCCTGGCGAGGTCGATCTCTGGGCCCGTCTCCACGATCTCGGGCGATTGACCGAGCTGCGACAGGACGAGAGCTGCCGGATGTTCAGTAGCTACGACCGCACGGGCGGGAACAACGACGGATTCGGCGGCACGTACTCGAAGCTCTGGATCGAGGACGGCAACAGCGTCCTGGCCGTCATGCGCGACGCGGGCGCGATCGAACGGATCTGGTTCACCCATTCCACGGGAAGGCCGGGCCTGCTCAACTACAAAAAGGAACACCTGAAGATCTACGTCGACGGCCGCGACGAGCCGGCCCTGGATGTGCCGCTGGAGGACATATTCAGCGGCGCACTCGCGCGGTTTCCCAGGCCGCTGGTGGGCGAGGGACAGGGCGGCTTCTACTGCTACGTGCCCATCGCCTATCGCGACGGCTGCAAGATCCTCGTCGAGGGCACGGGCGTGCGGTTCTTCCAGATCACGTACCGCACGTTCTGGACCACCCCAGACGTGCGCAGCTTCACGATGGATATGTCGCCCCAGCGCAAGGAAGCGCTCGACGCCGCCGTGCGGCTTTGGTCGAAGCCGGGCGAGATAGACGCGTTGGGGTTGGCCAACGTGGAGGAAACCGTCGTTGACTTGAACCTCGAAGAGCGCGAATCCCGCCGGGCGGACCTGCCCAAGGGGTCGCGCATGGTCCGAGCCATCCTGCTGGAGGGCACGCCCGAGGAACTCAAAGCGGCCGCGAAAGCCCGGATCCAAATCCGCTGGGACGGGGCCAAGGAACCCGCCGTTGATCTGCCGGCCGAGTTCCTCTTCTGCCAGGCGCAGGACGCGCCGCCTTACCGCGCGCTTCTGACCGGCACGAACGACGCCGGCTGGTACAACTTTCTGCCGATGCCGTACCGACAATCGGCGCAAGTCACGGTTTCGACCGACAAGCCGATCAAGGCGAAACTCCGGATCCTCACGGGGGTGACCGGAGGCGCGATAGAAACATGGGGCTACCTGCACACGGCCTACAACGAGAGCGTGCCCACCAAGCCCGACGTGTACCATCCGTTCCTCGATCGCAAGGGCACGGGCCACTACGTCGGGACCTATCTGGTCACCGAGGGCCAGACGAAGGAGAAGCTGCCGCTGTGGCTCGAAGGCGACGAGCGGTTCACCGTGGACGGCCGGCTCGCGATCCACGGGACCGGCTCGGAAGACTATTTCAATTGCGGTTGGTACGCCCTTCCCGGCCGGCTCAACGGGCCCGGGGCCCAGCCGCTGCATGGGTTTCCCGTCTACCGCCTGGTGGGCGAGCGGAACCAGGCCTCGGCGTTCCGCTGGCACCTGACCGATCCGGTGCCCTACGACTCGACCATCCGCGCCGAGATCGAGCACGGCGCCGACAACCGCGTGCCCGCCGACTACCGCAGCGCCGCGTTCTATTACGAACCGGCGCCGTAATAGCCCCTCTCCCGCGAGCGGGAGAGGGTGGCGTAGCGTGCCACTGGCTTTGCCAGTGCTTCGCCAGATCCCCTCACCCCCGGCCCCTCTCCCGCGAGCGGGAGAGGGGAGGCGCCGTCACCGCGGCCTCACTCGAGCACTGCGTGGACGAGCGCGTACGGCCGCACGGAAAGGTCCAACGCGGCGCCGTCGGACAACTTCTCCTTCGACTGGCCGCGCTGGACCACGTTGGGCCGCTCGGGCGTGGCGTAGCTGGTAAGCGAGTCCGCCCAAAGAACCGTGGCATCACATTGGGCGAACTTCCGGCGCAGCCGGCCAAGGTCAAACCGCAGCGTCACGGCGTCGTCGCGGTAGTTGATTACGTTGACGCACAGCGCCGTGCGGTCGGCGTTCCAAGCCGCTTGAATCTCGACGCCCTCCGGCTTGTCGTCGACAGAGAGTGCCAGCGGCCACGCCGCGGGCGACCTGACGAACAGCTCCATCACCTCGCCCACCGGCGCGAGATACGTTGTCTCCTTGGGGCACTCGATCGCGTTCTGGCCCCAGGTGTTGGCGAAGTTATTGAAATTCGAGAAAGCGAGGTCCCCGCCGAGCCGCTGGAACGTTAGGAGGATCCGCGCCACGTTCAGCGCGCTGTACCAGCATCGCTGCCGACCTTTGACGTTGGGGATCTTGGCCAGCGCGGCCTCGTCGACGTTGGCGGGCCGCTCCCATTCCGGGGCCGGCCACTCCGTGTTGCACAGGCGCACGCGTCTGCCGTGTCTCTTATTGTAGTCGCGGACCGCGTCCAGCACGCCGCGGAGCGTTTCTTCGTCCGTTGCCCGGTCAATGACGTATTGGACGTGTTGGCCGCAGATCTCCAAGATCTCGCCGACGTGGGGCCGGAAGGGATCGTAGCCCACCACGGCCAATTCGATCGTCGGATCGACCGCCCGCATCTGCCGGGCGAACTCCGCGCAGCGCTGGGCGTACTCGTCGGGCGTGAACCGCCGATAGGGCTCGTTTTCCAGCTCCCAATACTTCACGCGAAACGGTTCGGCAAAGCCGTCCCGCGCCCGCAGACGTCCCACGGGATGATCCGCCGGGGCGTTGCAGTAGGCGACCCAATCGGCCGCCTCGTCGGCGCTGCCGGTCATCATATTCACGCAAAGAAGCGGCGCTGCGTCGATCAGGCGGCAGAACTGGACGAATTCCGGCGTGCCCACGTCGTTGTCGTACAGGCCGCCCCAGAACCAGCTCGTCACGGGCCGGCGTTCGCTCCGCGGACCGATCCCGTCGCGCCAGTGGTAAAACGAGGCGAAGCAGCCGCCCGGCCAGCGGACGATGGGCGGGCGGAGTCGCCGGGAAAGCTCGATCACGTCGCGGCGCCATCCCTGGACGTTCGACGCCGGCATGAGCGACAGGTCGTCCATGCCCAGGTTCGTCTCGGGCGGTATCCACAGGCCGAACGTGGCGCGACCCTCGTGGTCGGCGTTGGCGATCGTGCAGCTTTTGGGCGACAGCCCTTTGCCAATGCCGTCGATCGTCTTGCGCGCGATCGGCTCGACGGCGCCGCCGCCCTCGGGATACAGCCGAAGCTCCGCCTGGATCGACACGTCCTCGGAGGCAAGGTCCCAGGGGTACCGGCCGGTCCGCAACATGCTGGTGAACCGGTAGGTCTCGCCCTTGCGGAGATACAGGCCGCGTTGGATCACGGCGGCCCAGCGGGTCTTGCTCGGGTTGGCGAGCCACCCGCCCCATTGGCCCCGCCAGAAGCCGACGTGGTCGGCGCGGCGCCACTTCGCCTCGTCGTTGCCGGGGGCCAGTTCCCACGGGTTTTCCTCGTATCCGCTGTGCCACCACGGCTGGGCGGCGAGATCGTCCTTGGGCCCGTGCCCGAGCGTATCGTAAAGCGCGGCCGTGTACGGCGGGATCTCCTCGAAGCTCCCGTTGAAGAGCATTTGGGCCCACATCCCCTCCGTCTGCCGGCCGAAGCCCGCCTCGATGAAGTTGCCGCAGATCATCGGACTGGCCGGCGCATCGGCCAGCTCGTCGGCCGTAACGACGACGCGAATCGCGAGGGGTTTCCCCTCGGCCGGCTCCGCGCCCAAGCCGGCGCCGACACCGGTCGCCATGACGAATGCCGCGCCAACCAATTTGATGAATCGCTTCATGATGCGTTCTCCCAGGGCGCCTCGCTTCGCCCGGCACGGCGTGCTGGTGGGCGCCTTACGTCCGCAGGTCGCTGCCGGGTGGTTGGGGCGTCTTCGGCGCCTTGGGCCGTACGGCCGCGGGGTGCAGCCCCTGGGGCGAGATCTCCGTGGCGCCGTAGACGTCCTGCTCCCGCGGCCATGCGATGCACTGCGGAAGGTTGACTTTCTGGAAGAACTGGACGTTGGGTTGCGCGTACTTCGCCAGCGCCTGTTCCAACGTCTCGCCCTCCTGCAGGTGAAGCGAATGCGGCGCCTGCGTCAGCGACGAGACGCTCCACGCCTTCTTGTCGGCGACGACGAAGGCCACCTCGCTGACGTGCTCCTGGAATTGGACGGTCTGTTTTTGCCTGCGGGAGAACGGACCAAAGGGGCCGTAGGTCTCGTCGGTGGCTTCACCCGGCCGCGTCTGTGCCACGAGCTTGACCGGCTGGCCCGGGGCAACCTTCAGGCCGTTGGCCGTCAGAAGGCGGGTGAGATGGTCGGTGACTTGTTGGATTTCGTTGGGTTGGGCCGACACGTTCACTTCGAGCGTGACCGTCATGCCCGGCCGGACGGCCAGGAGCTTGCTGGCGTCGAGCTGCGCGGCGACCTGTTTGGCCTCGTCGTGGGGCAGCGAAAGCGGCAGCAGCGCCTGTCCTCCCGTCCCCGGCAGGAGATACCAGAACTGCCCGCCGATGTCGAACGCCATCGCGCCGCCGTGCGCGCCCGGGGCCGGCCGATACTCCCACAAGGGCACGTAGTGCTCCAGATCGATCAAATACTTGTTGCCCACGAGCAAGTAGCCCGGCGACGGCCAGGCGATGCCGCCGCCGTGCCATGGGCCAACCGAAAGGCCGATGTCGCGATACAGCTCGCCCGTCGAAAAGTCCCAAACCGTGAGCCGGTTGGCCGAGACCAGCGCGATCTGCTTGCCGTCGGGGCGGAAGCTGAGCGTGCCCCAGGCGTTTGGGCCGCGGTACCCGCCCAGCGTCTCGCCCGACTTCGCGTCGAGCACGGCGACGCCTTCCGCCGTCGAAACGGCCAGGTATTTCCGCCCGGCGCTCAGCGCGGGCGCCATGTTGAACCGGCCTTCGCAGGTGTACACGGCCTTTACCTCCGGCAGTTTCCACAGGACGAGCCTGCCTTGGAGGTCGCCGGTCAGAACGTGATCCGCGTCGACGAACGCGCCCCATTCCACACCGCGGAACCCGCGCGTTCCGGCCGCATACGGCTGCCAGCCGACGACGTGTTCGAGCTTCGTGCCCGCGATGCGCCACACGTCGACGCGGCTGGTCCGGTCGTGGAATCGGCCCGCGGGCACCGTCAGCAGGAGGTCGCCCGCCGGCGACAGGTCGATGGCCTTCATCCCGTCCGCCCCCTCGAGCGCGGCCGACGCGCGGCTGCCCGGCGCGAGCGTCGCCAGGACGTGGCGGGTGTAGTTGTGGTGCCGATTCTCGAAGACGAGCACCGCCCTCTTCGGATCGGACGCCGCCACGAGCAACCCCTCCATCTGCTCGAAGAAGTCCCCCTTGGCGGGAAGCGCCACGGGCCGCGCGTTTGGCTCCTTCGGCGGCGCGACCGCGTCGGGGGCCAGATTCTCCGGCTTCGGCGCCTGGGCAAGCATGACCACCGTCGCGCCGCTCACGTCGGCGTCCTTCATCGGAAAACCGGAGTCATCCTCTTCGTCATCCTGGCCAAAACGGTCGTCGTCTTCATCGTCCGCCTGTTGCAGGCTCCTGAGATACTCGCGGTCCTCGCGGCTCAGGCGGGCCCGCGGCACGGTCATCTCCTGGCCGTCCGGCCGCTTCAGGCGAATGGCGTCTTCGAGCACCTCGACCAGCTCGGCCTCGATCTTGAACTTGCCCGTGTTGTCCGACCACGTCCGCGTCTTCTTCGCCGGCTCGAAGGGGTTCTCGTTTGCCGGAACCAGATTCCGCGGCCGGCGGGGCGCGGCGGGAATACGGAAATGATCGCGAGGCAGCGTCAGGGTCATTTCCCTGCCGCCGAAGTGTTCGTCCCGGAAGCGCACCCCGATCCAGCCCGATTGGTTCACGCCGACGACCACGCCATCGACCCACTGACCGAGCCGTTGCACCTGCACCTTATCGCCCCGCTTCAGCTTGGTCCTTTCCGTGACGGGTTTCCACTCGGCCGCCCAGCTCGTCAGGACGAACGCGGCCAAAGTCGCCACGACTCCCAAGAGAGAAGCCACACGGATCGAACGACCGCCGAAAGAGGAATGCCCGACCATTTTTCCGCCTCCACCCAGCCAAAAGAGAAAAGGAGGATCCGCGCCCAGGACTACCCATGGCGAAGGGCATTGCGATGCCCCCGAGAAAGGAGTCTAAGCCGTCGCCGGCCGGTTGTCAATCGTCGGGCGGATCGGGCAATGGCGAGGCCTATTTCGACGCCAGAAAGGCGTTGATCGCCCGGGCGGCTTGCCGGCCGGCATGGATGGCGTGGACCACGAGCGAGGCTCCCCGGACGGCGTCGCCCGCGGCGAAGACACCTTCGAGGTGGGTCGCGTGGTTGGCCACCGCCACATTGCCGCGACCGTCAAGGGTGATGCCCATCGGGTTGACCAAGCCAGCGTGAACGACGTGCAGAAAGCCCATCGCCACGAGCACCAGATCGGCCTTGATCGTGAAATCGCTGCCCGGCCGCTCGCGCATCTGCCAGCCCTTGGGGCCGCGGGTCCACTCGACCTCGCACCCGTGCAGATGGGTCACGTGGCCGCACTCGCCGGTGAGCGAGCGGGTCTGGACGCTCCACCGCCGCGCGCAGCCCTCTTCCTGCGAGCTGGACGTCCGCAGAATCCGTGGCCAGGCGGGCCAGGGCGTGTCCGGGTTCGCGCCCTCGGGCGGCTTGGGGAGGATCTCGAGTTGGGTGACCGAGACGGCGCCTTGGCGGATGGACGTGCCGACGCAGTCGCTGCCCGTGTCGCCCCCGCCGATCACGACGACGTGCTTGCCCGCGGCGTGGATCAACGTTTCGCCGCGCCGGGCCAGATCGTCGCCGGCAATCGTGCGGTTTTGCTGCCGGAGGAAGTCCATGGCGAAGTGGACGCTTCCCAGCTCGGCGCCGGGCGCCTCGAGCGGCCGCGGCTCGCCGGCGCCCAGGCACAGGCAGATCGCGTCGAACGATTTGCGGAGATAGCGCGTCGAGACGTCGATGCCGACGTTCACGTCGGTTTCAAACTTCACGCCCTCGACGATCATCTGCGCCAACCGACGGTCGAGCACGTCTTTATCGAGCTTGAAGTCGGGGATGCCGTACCGCAAGAGCCCACCCACCCGGTCGTCCTTCTCGAAGACGACGACCTTGTGGCCGGCTCGGACCAACTGCTGCGCGGCGGCCAAGCCGGCGGGCCCGGAGCCCACCACCGCCACGCGCCGGCCCGTGCGGGCGCCGATCGCGGCCGGCTCGATCCAGCCCTCGTTAAACGCCCGCTCGGCGATTTGCAGTTCAATGTGCTTGATCGTCACGGGATCGGCGTTGATCGCCAGCGTGCAGGCGGGCTCGCAGGGGGCGGGGCACACGCGGCCGGTGATTTCCGGGAAGTTGTTCGTCGAGTGCAGATTGTCCGCCGCCTCGCGCCACCGTCCCTGATACACCAGATCGTTGAACTCGGGGATCCGATTGAGCACGGGGCAGCCCGCCGCGTGGCAGAAGGGGATTCCGCAATCCATGCACCGCGCCGCCTGTTGGTGGAGCGTTTCGACCGGCAGGAGCGCGTCCACCTCGGCGAAGTCCTTCACGCGCTCGGCGACGCCGCGGTAGCCGGGCGAGACGCGGGGGTAGGTCAGAAATCCGCGGGGATCAGCCATGGTAGACCTCCTCCGTGGCGGGCGTCATCTCGTCGCCCACCTGCTCGCGCTCGCGGAGCTTCGCCAGCGCCCGGCGGTAGTCGGTCGGCATCACCTTGACGAACTGGCCGGCCATCTCCTCCCACTTCTCCAGGATCCGCCGTGCCTGCCGGCTGCCCGTGTAGTGCACGTGCTTCTCGATCAGATCGTGCAGCAGCCGGCGGTCCTCCTCCTGCCAGATCGACTCGAGGTCCACCATGTCGAGGTTGCACAGCGTGTCGAAGAGCTGATGCTCGTCGAGCACGTAGGCCACGCCGCCGCTCATGCCCGCCGCGAAGTTGCGCCCGGTGCGTCCGATCACCACGACGGTTCCGCCGGTCATGTATTCGCAGCCGTGATCGCCGACGCCCTCCACCACGGCGACCGCGCCGCTGTTGCGCACGGCGAACCGCTCGCCGGCCAGCCCGTTGATGTACACCTCGCCGGCCGTGGCGCCGTAGAGGAGCGTGTTGCCGACAATGACGTTGTTCATGGCCAGGAAAGGCGATCCGTCGGGCGTTTCGACGCTGATCCGCCCGCCCGAGAGCCCCTTGCCCAGGTAGTCGTTCGCCTCGCCCACCAGACGCAGCCATACGCCGGGGGCGAGAAACGCCCCGAAGCTTTGGCCGGCCGAGCCGCGGCAGGTGATCGTGAGGGTTTCCCCGGGCAGTCCCGCCGCGCCGTGCGCCCGCACGATCCGGTTGCTCAAAATCGCCCCGACCGCGCGGTGGATGTTCCGCACGGGGATCTCGATCCGCGTGGGCTTCTTCGTCGCGATCGCGTCGCCGAGTTCTTCGAGAATTCGCCAATCCAAGTGGTCCTGGTGCGTGTCGGTCTGCGGGCGGACGCACCTTAGCGCGCAGCCGTTGGACGCGTCCGGCGGCGCAAACAGGGCCGAGAAATCCAGCCCGCGGGCCTTCCAGTGCTCGACGGCCTTGCGGCAATCGAGCCGGTCGACCGCGCCGACCATCTCGTCGAAATCGCGGAATCCCAGCTCGGCCATGATTCGCCGCGCGTCCTCGGCCACGAACGTGAGATACCGCGTGAGATGCTCCGGCCTGCCGGCAAAGCGGGCCCGCAGTTCCTCGTCCTGCGTGGCGATGCCCACGGGGCACGTGCCCAGGTGGCACTTGCGCATGAGGACGCAGCCGAGCGACACGAGCGCGGCCGTGCCGAAGCCGAACCGCTCCGCGCCCAGGAGGGCCCCGATCACGACGTCGCGTCCGGTGCGAAGCTGCCCGTCCACCTGCACGAGGATCCGGTCGCGCAGGCCGTTGAGCACGAGCGTTTGCTGGGTCTCGGCCAGGCCGATCTCCCAGGGGGCGCCGGCATGTTTGATGGACGACAGCGGGCTCGCGCCCGTGCCGCCGTCGTGGCCGCTTACGAGCACTTCGTCGGCGTTACCCTTGGCCACGCCCGCCGCCACCGTGCCCACGCCCACCTCGGACACCAGCTTCACGGAGACCTTCACGCCGGGATTGGCCGCCTTCAGGTCGTAAATCAATTGGGCCAGGTCTTCGATCGAGTAGATGTCGTGGTGCGGCGGGGGCGAAATGAGCGACACGCCGGGCGTCGAATGCCGCAGCCGGGCGATCTCGTCGGTCACCTTGTGGGCGGGCAGTTGGCCGCCCTCGCCCGGCTTGGCGCCCTGGGCCATCTTGATCTGGAGCACCTTCGCCTGCGACAAGTATTCGATCGTCACGCCGAACCGCGCGCTGGCCACCTGCTTGATGCTCGAGTTGGCCGAGTCGCCGTCCGGGCTTGGCTGGTAGCGCCGCGGGTCCTCGCCGCCCTCGCCCGTGTTCGACATCCCGCCCAGCCGGTTCATGGCAATGGCCATCGTTTCGTGGGCTTCCTTGCTGATCGAGCCGTGCGACATCGCGCCGGTGTAGAACCGCTTGCGGATCTCCGCGGCCGGTGTCACTTCTTCAAGCGGAACCGGCGCGCCCGGCACGAACTCGAACAGCCCCCGCAGCATGCACAGGTCGCGGTCCTGGCGATTCACCGCCTCGGCGAATCGCGTGTACTCGGCCGCGTCGTCGCGCCGCACGGCCTGCTGCAAGTGCGTCACCGTGGCGGGATTCCACAGGTGCTTCTCGCCATCCAACCGGAAAGTGTATTCGCCGTCGAAGTCCAGATCCAACTCGCCAGCCGGCCGGGGGCGATACGCCGCCGCGTGCCGGGCAAGCGTCTCGCGGGCAATCACGTCCAGCCGCGCCCCGCCAATCCGCGACGCCGTGCCCGTGAAATAGGCGTCCACCAACTCGCGGGCCAGCCCGATCGCCTCGAACTGCTGCGCGGAATGGTAGCTCCGCAGCGTCGAGATCCCCATCTTGGACATCGTCTTGAGGATGCCCTTTTTCACCGCCGTGATGTATTGATCGGTGAGTTGATCGAGATCGACCTCTTGCGGGAGCACGCCGTCGGCGTGCAGCTTCTGGATTGCCTCGAACGCCATGTACGGATTGATCGCGTTGGCGCCGTAACCGCAAAGCAGGCAAAAGTGCATCACCTCGCGGGGCTCGCCGCTTTCGATCACCAGGCCCGCCTCGCCCCGCAGCCGCCGCGCCAGCAGACCGTGCTGCAGCGAGCCGGTTGCCAAAAGACTCGGGATGGGCGCCTGTCGCGCGGTCACGTCCCGGTCGCTCACCACCAAAAGCGAAGCCCCGTCGCGGATTGCCCGCTCGGCCGACTCGACCAGCTCGTCGATCGCGCGGCGCAGCGCCTCGCCAGGGTTGTCGTGGTCGGCGTCAAACAGGGCCGAAAGCCGGGCCACGCGGAAGTCCGCGCGATCCACGGCGCAGAGCCGCTGGACGTCTTCGTTGGTTAGGATCGGGTGGGAGAGCTTCAACTGGCGGCAGTGCTCCGGCGTCTCGGCCAACAGGTTCCGCTGCTTGCCCGTGAACGACATCAGCGACATCACGAGCCCTTCGCGCAGCGGGTCGATGGGCGGGTTGGTCACCTGGGCAAAGAGCTGCTTGAAGTAGTCGAACAGGAGCTTCGGCCGGTTGGAGAGCACCGCCAGCGGCGTGTCCGTGCCCATCGACCCGACCGGCTCCTGCGCGTTGGCCGCCATGGGGGCCACGATGGTCTGAAGGTGTTCGCGGGTGTAGCCGAAGCAACGCAGCCGGTCCGCCAGCGTGGTCGCGTCGATCTGCGCGGCGTGCGACGGCTGGAAGAGCCCCCGAAGCTCGATCCGGTTCGCGTCCAGCCAGCGGCGATACGGCTTCTGCCGGGCGATCTTGCCCTTGATCTCGTTATCGACGACGATCCGACCTTCGCGGGTGTCCACCAGGAACATGCGGCCGGGCTGAAGTCGGCCCTTCAGGCGGATGCGATCCGGCGGAAACTCGATCACGCCCGCCTCGCTCGACATGACCACCAGGTCGTCCGTGGTCACGAGATACCGGCAGGGGCGCAGGCCGTTGCGGTCGAGCGTTCCGCCCACCAGGCGGCCGTCGCTGAAGACCATGGCCGCCGGCCCGTCCCAGGGCTCCATGATCGCCGCGTGGTATTCGTAGAACGCCCGCTTGTCCGTGCTGATGTGGTAGCGCGACCCGAACGCCTCGGGAATCATCATCATCAGGGCGTGGGGCGCCGAGCGGCCGGCGCGCACGAGGAGCTCCATCGCGTTGTCGAACGACGCCGAGTCGCTCGCCCCCGGCTCGAGGATCGGAAACAGATTCGAGAGATCCTCGGCCAAGGCCGGGCAGCGCATCGTCTTCTCGTAACCCTGCAACCGGTGCGCGTTGCCGCGCAGCGTGTTGATCTCGCCGTTGTGGGCGATCATCCGGAACGGCTGCGCGAGCCGCCAGCTTGGAAACGTGTTCGTGCTGTATCGTTGGTGAACAATGGCCAGGGCCGTGGCCGCGCGCTCGTCGGAGAGATCCGGGTAGTAACCCCAAAGCTGCGGCGCGAAGAACATGCCCTTGTAGACGATCGTGCGGCACGACATGGAGCAGACGTAGAAATCGGCGGCCTCGGGCCCCAGCTCGCGCCGCGCGCGATGCTCGGCCCGCTTGCGGACGACAAAGAGCCGCCGTTCCAAGACCTCGTCGCGCAGACCCCCGCCGCCCACGAAGAGCTGGCCGACAACCGGCTCGGCCGCCCGGGCGATTTGGCCCAGGCACGTGTTGTCGGTGGGCACGTCGCGCCATCCGAACACGGAGAGTCCGCCTGCGCGGACCGTCTCGACCAGGATCTCTTCGCAGCGGCGGCGCAGCTCGGCCTTCTGGGGCCGGAAGACCATGGCCACGCCGTATTCCAACGGCGCAGGCAGCGCGAAGCCCAGCGGATCGCACTCGGCGGCGAGCAGCTCGTGGGGAATCTGCATGAGGATCCCCGCCCCGTCGCCGGTCGACTCATCCGCGCCAGCCGCCCCGCGGTGCAGCAGGTTCAAAAGCACCTGCCGCCCATAGTCCACGATCGCGTGCTCGCGCCGTCCCGAAATATTGACGATCGCGCCAATGCCGCAGGCATCGTGTTCGTGGGCCGGGTCGTAAAGACCACGGGCCGGGGGAGGAGTCGATCTCATCCGTTCTTCTCGCGATCGCCGTGGGACCGCACGTCCGCGGACGCCCTCATCCGAAGCCGCGGGTCTTTGGGGATTCTTATCATTAGATAAACTTATGTCAAGTGGAATTATAATTACATTTCATAAATGTGTGCGGTCACATGCAGTTATTGGTGGATTGCCGACCAGTCCTGACTCCCTCTTCCGTGGGAGTCAGGAGGAGGTTCTGGCGGCGGCCTCTCGGGGCTCTTGAAAAGAATAGTACACCGGGCTCGGGAAGGACGGCCGCTTGCCGCGGCTACTCGTTGCGCCCGAAGGTGAAAACGTCACCCACGGTGCAGGCCCGCCAGCGGGGGCCCAAGACCGCCTGGAGTTCAACCTGGGCGTCCAGACCGGTGCAGTGAGCCGGCGCAACCAGTTGGAGGGGGTGTCGCAGCAGGGCCTCGACGGCAGCCTGTTTTCGGTTGGGCGACGCCTTGGCCATGTGCAGCCCGCCGATCACCGCGCAAAGCGGTCGCCCTCCGGCGAGTTCCGACACATAATCCAATGTGTTGGCCACGCCGGCGTGGGCGCAGCCCAACACGACCACCGTGCCCTGGGGCGTCTCGATGTAGAGAGCCTGATCGTCCGGCAGGAGGTCGGGCTGGGTGCACTCGGGATCCAGGAAGAACGGCCCCCCGGCGTCCTCGACGTTGTTGCGGCGAGGGATCTCGCCGGTTACCCAAACGCCGGGGACCACTTCGGTCGGGCTCGACGTCCAGACCAGGTCTCGCTGGCGTTGGGTCAGGGCGTGGTGGTCGTAGCTCGACAGACCGATCCCGCGGTGCGGAGGGCTAGCTCCCCTGGAGTAGCGCGTTTGCGTGGCGGCTGGGTGGAGGAACACGGGGCACCGGGCCACCTGCTCCAACACGCTCCGAAGTCCGCCGGAGTGATCGAAATGCCCGTGGCTCAGCACGATCGCCTCCGTCGTGGCCAGGTCGACGCCGAGGTGTCGGGCGTTCCAGCGAAGGACTCGACCCTGGCCGGTGTCAAACAGCACGCGATGCCCGTCGGCTTCGATCCAGCAAGCCAGGCCGTGCTCGGCCAGCAAGTCGGCTCGGCACACCGTATTGTCCACGAGCATCGTGATCTTTAGATCTTCAGGCATGGAGGCTCCTGAACGCGGAGGAGAAGAGGAGTGGTGCGAGTCATTGTCGCCCGGAAAGGGGTTTGCCACAAGGGGGTATTCGTATTACGCCCCCACTTCAGGGCCGCAGCGCGGTTGCACGCGCTTTTCGGTTGTGCTCGCGAGCCGGACGGCGCGCCGGTCGGGGGCGCGGAATCCGGCCTTGACGCGGCGGGCAAAATCGAGACAATCCGGCCGCCTTTGCGAGGGTGAACAGGGACGTTCCTCCCCGCCAAGGCCGGGCGGCTCGCCCTGAAAACCATCCATCCCCTCCGACCCCGTTGGGTTGGGCGTGGCAAGGCAAGGAGGCCGAGGGCCATGCGGGTTTGCCCCGATCGGGCATGCCGGATCAGTCTTCGCAAGTTGTTTCCGGGCGCCGAGTTCCACGGCGCCGGCGACATCGAAGTCGGCTCCTGCGCCTGCGACACCCGGCGGCTTCGCCCGGGCGATCTGTTCGCCGCCTTGCCCGGCGGAATCCACGACGGCCACGACTTTATCGCCTCCGCGATTGGCCGGGGCGCCAGCGCCATCCTGGCCCAGCGGCCGGTGGACGACGTGAACGTGCCGGTGTGCCTCGTTTCCGACGTCCGCGCCGCCTTCGCCCAAATCTGTCAGACGCTCTCCGGCGAGCCGAGCCGCCGGCTGAGGGTCGTCGGCGTGACCGGCACCAACGGCAAGACAACCACCTCGTGCCTCATCGCCCGAATGCTTGCCCGCGTGGGCTATCGCACGGGGCTTTTGGGCACCTTGGGCTATTTCGACGGTCTGCGCTACGACGAGGCCAGTTGGACCACGCCGCCGGCGGACGAGTTGGCCCGCTATCTCGCCCGGATGGCAAAAAACGAGTGCTCGCACGCCGTGATGGAAGTCTCCAGCCACGCCTTGGATCAGTCGCGGCTGGCCGGGGTGACGCTGGACGCGCTTTGCGTGACCAACGTGCGCCGGGATCATCTCGACTACCACCGCACGCTGGACGACTACCGCCTGGCCAAGTCCCGGGCGATGGAATACCTCTCGCCCGAAGGATTCGCCGTGGTCAATGCCGACGATCCCACGTCGGCATCCTATCTGCGGAAGCTCGACGGCCCCGTGCTGACCATCGGGATCCGTTCGGCGGCCGAGATCACGGCCGTGCCGGTCGAACATCATTTGAGCGAACAGACGTTCCTCATGACCGCCGGGACCGACACCGTGCCCGTGCGGACGAGGATGATTGGCACGCACCATATCTACAACTGTTTGGAAGCAGCCGCGGTGGGCCTGGCCTACGGGCTGGATCTGCCGACGATTGTCCGCGCGCTCGAGGCGGTCGAATACATCCCGGGCCGGCTGCAGCGGATCGAGTGCGGCCAGCCGTTTGGCGTGTTCGTCGATTACGCCCACACGCCCGACGCCCTGGAAGGCTGCCTCCAGACGCTTTGCGACGTGACGGCCGGACGGGTCATCTGCGTGTTCGGCGCCGGGGGCGACCGCGACCGCCAGAAACGTCCCTTGATGGGCCGCGCCGTCGAGACCGGCGCCAACGTGGTCTTCCTGACCAACGACAACCCGCGGACCGAAGACCCGTGGGCGATTGCCGCCGACCTCCTTGGCGGCTTCGAGCATCCCGAACGGGTCCGGGTCGTGCTCGATCGCCGCGACGCCATCTGCCAGGCGCTGGCGTCGGCCGCGCCGGGCGATTGCGTGCTCATCGCCGGCAAGGGGCACGAGAGCCACCAAATTCTCGGGCACGAGCGGATCGCGATGAACGACCTGGAGATTGCCGCCGACTGGCTTTACGAGAACCAACCCACCGCCGCCGACTGACGCGCGGCCAAGGCAACAAGCCCGCAAGATTTACCATGACCCGCGCCACGCTCCAAGACTTGCACCATGCCATCGGCGGACAGGTCGAGCCGGCCGCGATGGCGCTGGACCGGGAACTTGGCCCCGTGGTGACCGACAGCCGCGCGGTCCACGAGGGCGACGTTTTTTGGGCGATTCGCGGACCGAACCACGACGGGGCCGACTTCGTCGAGGAAGCCTTCGGATGCCAGGCCAACGGCGCGGTGACCGGACGGCCGGCGACCGTGCCCGCCGGACGCTGGGCTCTGATCGTGGACAACACGTCCCAAGCCCTGTGGCAATGGGCGGCGTGGCGCCGGCGTCGGTTCACCGGCACGGTGGTCGCCGTGACCGGCAGCGTGGGCAAAACGACCACGCGGCAAATGATCCACACGGTGTTGGGCAGCCGCCTGCGGGGCACCGCCAGCCCGCGCAACTACAACAACCACGTCGGCGTTCCCTTGAGCATGATGGCGCTGGCCCCCGAGGACGACTACGCCGTGCTCGAGCTGGGCGCGAGCGGCCCCGGCGAAATCGCGGCCCTGGCCGGATTGTGCCGTCCGAAGGTGGGCGTGATCACGTACATCGGCGACGCGCACCTGGGCGGGTTCGGCAGCCGCGCCGGCATCGCCCGGGCCAAGGCCGAGCTGCTGGCGGCGCTGCCGGAGGATGGGCATGCCGTTCTGGTGGACGATCCCTGGATCCGGCGGATCGCCTCGTACTGCAAGGCGCCGATCACGTGGGTGGGGCGCGCCGGCGCGTGCGACCTGGTGGCCGACGACGTCGCCAGCGGCGGCGGCTGGCTGCGGTTTCGCGTCGAAAAGCAGGAATTCCGCGTGCCGGTGTGGGGTAGGCATCACCTCAACGCGGCGCTGGCGGCCGTGGCGGTGGGGCGGCTCCATGGATTGGACCTGGCGGCGATCGCCGCGGCCCTGGGCCAATTCGCGCCGCTGCCGATGCGGTGCGAGGTGATCGAGGTCCGCGGGGCGACAATCATCAACGACACGTACAACGCCAGCCCGACGGCCATGCGGGCGGCGCTGGAGCTATTGCGCGATTTCGACGTGCCGGGCCGTCGCGTGGTCATCTGCGGCGACATGGCCGAATTGGGCGAGGAGTCGGCGCAATTGCACTTTACCCTGGGCGGCCAGATCGTCGAGACCTGCGGCGCGGACCTCGTGATCGCCTGCGGTCGGCACGCCCGATCGGTGGTCGAAGGCGCCCGCGCGGCCGGCATGTCCCCGGCGCGGACCATTCCCTGCCGCGACACGGACGAGGCGATGCCCTTCCTGGGGCAGACGATCCTGCCGGGCGACGCCGTGCTGGTGAAAGGCTCGCGCCAAATGGGAATGGAAAACGTCGTCGAAGCGCTGCGGAGATACCCGCAGCGGAGGAGTGCGTAGAGGCAAGGAATGACCAATGACCAAGCACCAATGACCAAAGAGGGACTACTATCGAAAACGGGAAAAACACATCCCAGACATCTTTGAGCATTGGCACTTGGGACATTTGTTGGGCATTGCGATTTGGTCATTGGCCATTTCACCTCCACGAGGAGTCACCCCAAAACAACGCGTCTAGTGGAAGCCCCGTCGCCGTGTCGGGTTTGCGGGAACCGCGACACTGCCCTCCCTCCTGGGTAGGAGCATCACCTTGCCGGATCGCGCGGTTACTGGGTCAACCGCTCCGGCAAGCGCTTCACGACGGGGCTTTGGACTGAGCGCCGGGGCGGCGCGCGTGCGCCGCTCCGGCGACTCAGGGATCTGCCATGTTCCTCTGGTTTATCGAACGCCATCCCGACTGGACCGGCGCGGCGTGGGAGAAAATCACCCTCCGCGCGTCGCTGGCGGCCATGGTCGGGTGCGCGCTCGCGCTGGCGCTGGGGCCGCGCCTGATCGGGTGGCTCGGCCAGCGATTCCGCGAGCCGATCAAGTGCGACTCGCCCGAGGTCCAACGCCTGCATCAGTCCAAACAACTCACGCCCACGATGGGAGGGCTCTTCCTCGTCGCGGGGCTCGTGTCGGGCCTCGTGGTTTTCGGCGATCTGGCCAATCCGTTCATCCAAATCGCCCTGCTGCTCGCGCTCGGTCTGGCGGCCATCGGCGCGGTCGACGACCTGGCCAAGCTCCGCCGCGAGGCCAACGGGCTTTCACCCCGAGCGAAGTTCCTGGCGCAACTCGTCGTCGCGTCGGTCGCCGCCGCGATGCTGTATCAACACCACGCGGGCTCGCTCGACGGGCTCGCGATGCACGTGCCGTTGACCCAGGTTACGTGGCCGCTCGGGCTGGGGTTCATTCCCCTGGCCGTGCTCGTGCTGGTCGGATCGAGCAACGCCGTGAATCTGACCGACGGGCTGGATGGGTTGGCCGGCGGGTGTTTGGTGTGCGCCGCGACGGCCATGGGCCTCGTGGCCCATGCCGCGGGACACGCCCAATGGGCCGCGTATCTGGGCATCCCCCACGTCGCCGACGCCGGCGAAATGGCCGTGCTGGCCGGGGCCATGGTCGGTGGGCTGATGGGATTCCTCTGGTTCAATTGTCATCCGGCTCAAGTGTTCATGGGCGATACCGGCTCGCTTCCCTTGGGAGGTCTGTTGGGACTCGTCGCCCTGGCCGCGCGACAGGAATTGTTGCTGGTCCTTATTGGCGGGGTGTTCGTCGTGGAAGCCGCAAGCGTGATCATCCAAGTGATTGTCTACCGTTGGCGTCGCCGACGCGTGTTTCGTTGCGCGCCAATTCATCATCATTTTCAACTGTTGGGTTGGCCGGAGAGCCGCATCGTGGCGCGGTTTTGGATCGCCTCGGCGTTGTGCGCGCTGGTGGGCGCGGCAGCTCTGAAGCTTTCCGTGGACGAACCCCCCCGCCTTGAATCCTCCCCCCTCGAAATCGCGTCCCAACCGGGGGACACCATCCGGTAGGACGCCCCTGTGGAGTGCGGCGACTTGTCGCCGCTTTCGCCGCGTTCTTGTGAAGGGACCGGCCGCGGCTCGGATTTACCGAACGCCAACTCGCCAAATAGGATAGCTCGACGGAGGAAAGCGGCGACAAGTCGCCGCACTCCCAAAGAGACCCCCTCTTTGGAAAGCTCGCCTTCGTGCCGTCAAGACACTTGCGTGCGGAACTCCCGAAAGATTTCGGGGTTTGGAACGAATGAACTAGAAATTGAGATTGTCCGTGAACGATTCATCGGGCGGCTGCGTCTTATTGGAAACCCAGTTGAGTTGCGGATGTTGAGACATCCTTCCGGAGGTCGGTCGTGAGTGCCACTGGCTCTGCCAGTGCCCTAATCCCGGGATCACACGGCGCTGGCAGAGCCAGTGGCGCTCAACGATGGAGAATATGAGCACCAGCGTTCCCCATGTCGTGTTTGCCGGCGGAGGCACCGGCGGCCACCTCTTCCCGGGGCTGGCCGTGGCGGAGACGCTACGGCAGTGGCTTCCGTCGATCCGCGTCACGTTCGTCGGCTCGGGCAAATGGTTCGAAGAGCGACAGGTCGCGGCGGCGGGCTTTGCCTACCGCGCGATCGCCTGCCGGCCCGCGCCCCGGCGGCCCTGGCACGTGCCCAGCTTCCTTGTTCATCACGTGCTTGGCCTTGCCACCGCGCGCCGGCTGTTGCGGCGCGAGGGGGTGGATCTGGTCGTGGGTCTGGGCGGCTACGCCAGTGTGCCGGTGGCCCGCGCGGCCAGCGGATGCGGCGTGCGCCTGGTGTTGTTGGAGCAAAACGTCGAGCCGGGTCGGGCCACGCGTTGGCTCGCCCGCCGCGCCGATGCCGTCTACGTCGCCTTCGAGGAAACGGCCGGACGGCTGCCGCGTGGGACTCACGTCCACGTGACGGGCACGCCGCTTCGGTCCGGCTTCGAGCGGGCCCAGCGCGGCGATGCGTCTCGGCTCCTGGTGCTCGGCGGCAGCCAGGGAGCGGCCTCGCTCAACCAGAGCGTACCCCGCGCGCTCTACCAGGTTCGCCGACATCTGGCCGGCTGGGAGATCGTGCATCAGGCGGGCGACGGCGCGGTCGAGGCCACCCGCACGCTCTACGGCAAGTTCGGCCTCGCGCCGCTGGTGGTGCCGTTCGTGCGCAACATGCCCCGCGTGCTCAGCCGGACCGATCTGGTCGTATCGCGATGCGGGGGATCGACTCTGGCCGAATTGGCGGCGGTGGGCGTGCCGGCCGTGCTGGTGCCCTATCCCCGCGCTACGGCCGACCATCAGCGGACCAACGCCGAGTTGTTCCGCCGCCGCGGCGGATGCCCTTTGGTGGACGAACGCGACGTGGATGGCCGGCTCGACGAGGCGCTGGCCGAGGCGTTGGAAAAACTGCTGGCCGATGCCCCCCGCCGCGCGCGGATCAGCCACACGGTCTCCCGGCTTGGTCGGCCCGAGGCCACGCGCGCCGTGGCCGAGTTGGTGCGCGGGCTGCTGGCCGCCGCGGGATACGTCGCGCACGCGCCTTCCATTGACGGCAAGCCGCCCGTGGCGTATCATCGCCTCCCATGGGAAAGGGAAGTCCACCAACAACCGACCGCACGGTGGCGGTCGGCCGAAGCCGTTCCGAGCATGTCCCCGCCGGCGTCCGGGCGCACCTGATCGGCATTGCGGGGGCGGGCATGAGAAGCCTCGCCCGCGTGCTGTTGGAGCGCGGGTGCGTTCTCTCGGGTTCGGATCTCGCGCCGGAGGGCGCCGCGGCCTTCGCCTCGGAGGGCGTGCCCCTTTATCGCGGTCACGTCGCCGGGCACGTGCGGCCCGACGTGCAATTGGTGGTCTTTAGCGACGCCGTGGGGCACGATAATCCCGAACTGGCCGAGGCGCGGCGGCGGGAAATCCCCGCCAAGAGCTACTTCGACGTCGCCGGCCAACTCACCGCCGAAGGCCGCGCGCTGGCCGTGGCCGGCACACATGGCAAATCGACCACCACGGCAATGGCCGCGCACGTGCTCGTCGACGCCGGGCTCGATCCGACCGTCTTGTGCGGCGCGGCGCCCCGCGGCCGGTCCGACGGAGGCCGCGCCGGCTCGGGCCGTCTGGTCGTCGTCGAGGCCTGCGAATACCGCGAAAACTTCCTGAAACTGCATCCGGCGCACGCCGTGTTGCTTGGCGTCGAGCCGGACCACTTCGATTGCTTCGATACATCCGACGCGCTCAACGAGGCGTTCGGCCGATTTGTGGCGCGCCTGCCCGCCGAGGGGCTGCTCCTGGCCGCGGGGCATTGCCCGGTGACGCAGTATCTGGCGGCCGGCGCGGCGTGCCCGGTCGAGACTTTTGGCTTGCTCGGCGCGGACGAGCCGGCCGACTGGACGGCCCGAATCGTGGACCACCGGTTGGGGCGATACCGGTTTGTGCTCGCCCGGTGGGGCGAGGAACTGTGCGAGGTCGCGCTGCGAATGCCGGGCGTCCACAACGTGCGCAATGCCACGGCCGCGGCGGCGCTGGCGTGGCATTCGGGCGTGGCGCCCGCCCGGATCGCCCGGTCGCTCGGCGCGTTCGCCGGGCTGCACCGCCGCCAGGAGATCGTGGGCGTTCGTTCGGGCGTGGTCTATGTGGACGATTACGCGCACCACCCAACGGAAGTATGCGCCACCCTTCGTGCCGTGCGGCAGATGTACCCGGCCCGGAGGCTGGTTTGCGTCTTCCAACCCCATCAGGCCTCGCGGACGGGCCGGTTACTGGACGAATTGGCCCGAAGCCTTCAGAATGTGGACAAGCTTTGGGTGGCCGACGTGTTCCGTGCCCGCGAGGGCGCGCCCCAGGCCGGCGAGGCCACGGCGGCCGATCTGGTCCGGCGGGTTCGCCAACGGGGGGGTCGCGCCGGCGACGTTCACGCCATCGAGGCCATTGGCCGGGAACTGGAAAACTGTCTGGCTGCGGGCGACGTGTTGGTGACACTGGGGGCCGGAGACATTCGAAGGATCTGCGATGGGTTTCTTGACGGGCTTCGAGTCGTTCGTGAGGCGGGATGAGCCGCTGGCCATGCACACGTGGTTCCAGTTGGGCGGACCGGCCGAGTTCTTCGCCGAACCGGGCGACCTCGATCAGCTCGTGGCCGTGGTCCGCCGCGCTCGCGATGAGGACCTGGTAATCCGCATCCTGGGGCGCGGCTCCAACCTGCTGGTGCGCGACGAAGGCATCCGGGGCGTGGTGATTCGTCTGAGCGAGCCCGCGTTCGGCGCGATCGACGTGGCCGGCACGACGATCACCGCCGGCGCGGGGGCTCGGCTCGGCCGTGTGGTCACCACGGCGGTTCGCGCCGGGCTGGGCGGCCTGGAGGAACTCGTGGCCATCCCCGGCACAGTCGGCGGGGCGCTGCGCCAGAACGCCGGCACCCACGGCAGCGACATCGGCCAGTGGACCAACCGCGTGACCGCTCTGAATGATGCCGGCGAGGTCGTCCAGCGGGAGCGCGAGGAACTGGTCTTCGGTTACCGCCAGAGCAGTCTCGACGAGCCCGTACTCTTGTCCGTCTGCCTCGAATTGGAGGAGGACGACCCCTACCATCTTGCCAAGCGGCTCCAGAAGCAGTGGATCATCCGCAAGGCGAAGCAGCCGATGGGCCATCAGTGCGCCGGCTGCATTTTCAAGAACCCGGAGGGGATGCACGCGGGCCAATTGATCGACCAGGCCGGCCTGAAGGGCACCCGGATAGGCGGCGCCGTGGTGAGCGAGCGGCATGCCAATTTCATTATTGCCGAGCCCGAATGCACCGCTCAGGACGTGCTGCGCCTGATCGACCTGGTCCGCGACCAGGTGGAACAGCGGATGGAGGTCGTGCTGGAGCGGGAGATCGAGGTTTGGTAACCCGAAATGAGGGTTGCCGGAACCGAGTCCGCGACCGATACGGTCGCCGTCAAACGATAGTCGGGCGTTGCGGCGAACGCGGCGTTAAGCGGAAGGGGACGATCCTGTTTTCCCAGTTGGGATGACAGGATCAGTCCCCTGTTCTTTTTCGCCAGACCCCCCCGTGCGAGAGGGTACGCCTGGTTGGACCATTCCGGCAGGGCCAATCCCATTTGCGCCATGTCGGGCGGCGCGTCGATAATCCGGATGTGGGTTGGTCGCTCCGGGGCGATCGATGCATCTCGATCCGATGGTCCGCAACTGCGTGGGTTCCGTCACCATGGCAAAGAAAAACGCCAAAGCCGCGCATCCCGTATTGCCGCCCTGGGTACGTCGGGTGGTCCGGTTCGGCCGAGGGCCGGGCAGGCCGGCGGTTGCGGTTCTCGGCGTGACGTTGATCCTCGGGGGACTGTGGTTCGGCCTGTGGCGGATGGTCCGCGATCGGGTGTTGGGCTCCGACCAATACGTGGTCACCGCGGAAAGCCTCGATGTGACCCCGCCGCCACGCTGGGTTCCCACCGACATCCGCGACGAGGTCTGTCGCGACCTCTTGATGGATGGGCCGCTGTCGGTACTCGCGCCGGATGCGGTCAAACGGGTGTCGGACGCCTTCGCCTTGCATCCCTGGGTAGCCCGGGTCTACAAAGTCACCAAGCATCACCCGGCGCGGATCCGCGTGGCCCTGGAGTATCGCCGGCCGGTCTGCATGGTCGAGGTGACCGGAGGGCTCTATCCGGTCGACGCGCGGGGCGTGCGGCTGCCCGTCGCCGGGTTTGACCCCTACGAGGCGAGCACGCGTTATCCGCGCCTCAGTGGCGTGGACACGATGCCGCTGGGGCCGGAGGGCACGTGCTGGGGCGACGAGCGGGTGGTGGGCGCGGCCGAGATCGCGGCGGCGTTCGGCCCGGCGTGGCGCGAGCTGCGGTTGTACCGAATCGTGCCCGAGGGGCGCGTTGTCTCCGGCCACCGACCCGAATACACCTATCTGCTGCTCACGCAAGGCCGCACGCCGATCCGTTGGGGCCGCGCCCCCAGCACGCGCGCCCGCGATGAGATCCCGGCCAAAGAGAAAATTGCCCGGCTGGTGCGTCTAGCTACCGAGCACGGATCGCTCGACGGCCTGGGACCGCTCGACGTGAGCCGACCGGAAAGCCCGCCGGTCGCCGCGCGATAATCCATGCGAAGCCGCAAGCGGCTGTCGAGGTCGGTAGTCGGAGGTCGGGGATCTGGATTCGGGGATCGTTCCGACTTCCGACCTCCGAATCCCGATCCCCGGCTCACCGCTGGCTCCACCGGGCTTCGACCTCGCGGATGGCGCGGAAGTCAAACGTGCCTGCTTCCAGATCGGGCAACCCCGGGACGCGGAAGACCACCTCGGCCTCCGTCGCCGGAACGTCCGGCACGGTGCATGGCGTCGTGTAGGGCTCGCCGTCGGGCTGATCGAGCCGCCGGTCGTCGAGCCAGATGGTTGCCTCGAACGGCTCGGTGACGAAATTCACGGGTACCCGCTGCCGGGACCAGAAAACGATGGCTCCCCAGACCACCGCGGCCGCCAAGAAGAGCGAGACGCCCGCGCCGATCCAACGCCGCCGGCGCCGCGGTCGCGGCGCGGGCGATGCCAGCCGCGCCAGATCGGCCAACATCGCGCCGGCGTCGGGGTATCGATCGGCGGGCGCGGGCTGGGCCGCATGCAGGGCCACGCGATTGAGCGCCGCCCACGTGCGATCACCGGAAAGGGACGCCGCGACGGGGCCCAAGTGGGGAAACCGCTCGGCCGGTTGGCCCGTGATCAATTCGTAAATCACCAGCCCCGCCGCGAAGACGTCCGCCCGGGCGTCCATCCGGCCGTCGGGCGGCATGTACGCCTGGGTGCCCAACCGGGAGACCAGCGGCTCCGCGCGCGTCAGGAGCCCGAAGTCGGCCAGCTTCAGCCGTCCATCGACCAGCAGGCAGTTCGACGGCTTCACGTCGCGGTGCGCCATGCCCGCCGCATGGAGCCCGGCGAGCCCTTCGAGCAATTGCCGCGTCCACCGCAAGCAGACGTCCGGCGGCAGCGGACCGGAATCGAGAAGATTGCGCAGCGTGGCGGGGCGATAGTCGGGCGAGTCGGAGGCGGCCTGGCCCGACGCGTCGTCGGCGGGTTCCATCACGTAATAAAGATAGTCGTCCGTCCGGCCGACGTGCTGGATCTCCACCAGATGTTCGCCCGCGCGGGGGACGTCGCGCTCGAGCCGCGCCAGCGAGGCCAGCTCGCGTCCGGCGGGATCGGCGTGTCCCGGCTGGTCCAGCGGGATGAGCTTCACCGCCCGCAGCCCTCCCGTCGCGCGATTCCGCGCGAGCCACACTTCGCCGAATCCTCCGCGGCCCACCCGGCGCAACAGGTTGAAATCGGGCAGCTCGGGCGGCGCGCGGTCGGGCGTGGACGGGCTCACGATGCGGGCCCTCCGCCGGCGCCGCGGCCGCCGGTGAGCCGTTCGGTCAGGGCCCGCTGCGCCCGGGGCGACGGCCCATCGCCCAGCGCCTCGCGGAGCCGCGCGCCCAAGCGCCCGTCGTCGCGGTAGCCGCCGGCCAATTGCGCGAGTCGCCTCGTGACGGCGCGGCGGGCGAGGTAGACCGCGTTGGTCGACAGCCCCGTCACACGCGAGGCCTCCCTGCCCGAAAGACCCTCGAACGCGGTCAGCTCGAACGCCTGATACGTCCGCGGATTGACTTCCTGGCGGACCACGTCCAAGAGGACTCCCAGCAGCGCCTCCTCGAACGCGGCCTGCCACGCGGCCTCGGCGTCGGGCGCGTCGTCGGCCGGCTCGGGCGGCCGGTCGCTCGCGCCGGGGCGGATGCGCCTCTCCGGGCGGCGTCGCCGCCGGGCGACCTGATTCCGCACGACCGCGCCGAGCCAGTCGCGAAACCGTCCTCGCGACGGATCGTAGCGGAAGACGTTTCGCTGCTGGAACACGGCGAGCATGACCTCTTGCACGATCTCCTCGGCCGTGTCTTCCGCGCAGCCGCGCCGCCGCGCGAACGCAAAGACCATCCGCCCGTAACGCTCGAAGAACTCGTCCCACGCCAAGGGATCGGCTCCGTCCCGCAGGCGATCCAAAAACGTTGGCTCCGTCTGGGAATTCATCGCGGCTCAAACGCTGAATCGAATCAGAAGGATGTCGTCGTCCTGGATGACGTAGTCCTTGGGTTCCTGGCGCACCAGATGCTGGGCCTTCACCTCGCGCTCGCTGCCCAGCCGCACCAGGTCGGCGCAGGTCATCACCTCCGCGCGGATGAAGCCGCGGGCCAGATCGCTGTGGATGCCGTCGGCGGCGTCCAGCGCGGTGCCGCCGCGCGGCAAGAGCCAGGAGCGGACTTCCTTCTCCCCGGCCGTGAAGAAGATCATCGAGCCCGAGGCGTCCAACAGCCGGCGCACGAGCCCATTGCGATCCGACCCGCCGACGCCCATCTCGGCCTCGAACTCGGCGCGGTCCTCCGGCGACATCCGCGCCAATTCCAATTCCAACCCGGCCGGCAGCGCCACGACCGGCAGCGCGTCGGTCGACGCCTCGGTGAATCGCTCCGGATGGGCCTCGTCGTCGGCCGTGTTCACGACAATCATGCGCGGCTTCTCGCTCAAAAGCCGGAACGCCCGGGTCACCTTGCGCTGTTCCTCCGTCATGTCGCCCTCGCGCAGGGGCCGGCCGGCTTCCATCGCGTCCAACACCAACTGAACCACGTGCCGCTCGTGTTCGAGCGCCTCGCGCTCCGGCCGGGGAACGGGCTTGGTCAGCGTTTGGGCGATCCGCTCCAACCGCCCGGACAGGATCTCCATGTCGGCCAGAAGCAAATCCTCGTCGAACGACACAAGATCGGCCATCGGATCGGAGCCGTCGAACGCGGCCACGACCAGCACCAGGCAGCCCGCCTCGCGGAGCAGGGCCAGCCGCGGGGCGTTGCCGTGGTGGTCGCGGCTCAAGCCGGGCGTATCGACCAGCTCGATCGCGGCGTGTTGGATCTTCTTCGGATGGTAGATGGCGGCCATCTGATCCATCCGCGGATCGCGGATCTCGGCCATCGCCGTCTGACCCGAGTGCGCGTGCGCCGGATCGGGCGCAACTCCAGTGAGCCACTCGAAGAGCGTGCTCTTGCCCGAACCCTGATAGCCGACCAGTCCGATTTTCATGTCCGTATGACGATCTTGTCTCCCCTCTCCCGCAAGCGGGAGAGGGGCAGGGGGTGAGGGGACTCCAGATTCTTCGCTTCGCTCAGAATGACGCAAGCGGCCTCACCGCCGCTTCGTCGGAACGAGGGCGGCTTCGAGCCGGACCAACGCTTGTTCTACCGCCAAAGCCGCTTGATTGTCCAGGGGCTCTCGGCCAAAACGGACTTGATAGAAGGCTTCCACGATCCGCGCGGGAAGCCCGCCCACGTCGGGGTCCTCCCGGGGCGGGGCAATCCGCTGGCCGGCCAGCGCGGCGAATTCCCGCGGGGTCTGGTTCGGACGACGGACGATCCCCGCCCGGGCCAGGACGCGTCCCAGACGCCGGTAGAACTCGACCTCGACGCGCGCCGCCGTCGTGCGTCGCCGCAGGCGCCGTATCCAACCTTGCGCCGCGCGAACCAGGAGCCGGCACGCCCGGTAGATCAAAACCAGGAGTACGCCGATCAAAAACGTCGCCAGCCCGCCGCGCCAACTGAACCACTGCGAGACGTTCCAATTCCGCGGGTTGATCGCGCGGAGAATTCCATCGCCCAGCTCGCGCCAAAAGACGGGGTCGGTCGCGCGGCGGTACGCGTCCTTGACGGCCTCGACAAGCGGTTCGTAGATCGCGCGCCGCTGTCGCGAGCGATCCATCTCCATCACGTAGTTGTTCCAGAGGTACTCCAGCCAACTCACGCCGCGGCCCACCGGCGCAAGGACCGCGCCGACCACGCCGGTGGGTCGGTCCGAGGCGCTGGGCGTCGCGTCCAAACGGAACCAGCCGCCGCGGCTCCAGATCGGGTCCTGGCCCATGTTGCCGGGGAGTTGGTCAGGTTCGAGATACACCTCGACCCACGTGTGCGCGTGGAGCTGGCGAACCTGATAGAATCTGCCCAGCGGGTTGTACTCGTCGCAGCAATACCCGACCACCAATCGCGACGGAATCCCTTGGCCGCGGAGCATCAGGGCCAGCGCGGTGGCGAAGTATTCGCAGTGGCCCTCGGGCCGGTTGGCCACGAAGTCCTCGATCGGGTCGATCTCGAAATCCTGCCGCGCGGCGCGTAGGTTGTACGTGAACTGCCCGGTGTCGCGAAGCTGATACTCGAGATGGCGCGCCCGGTCGAGCCGGCGCTCGGGCGGGATGTTCGCCCGGGTCAACCATTGTTCCGCGCGAAGCGCCACGGTCGGCACGGCCTCGCGCGGCAGTTCGCACAGGGCCGCCAGGTTGGGCCGCGCCGCGGCGGGCACGAGCGGCTTCTGTTTGGTGACGACAATGGAGGACGTCTCGACGACGTGCTCGGACCGCTTCGCGCACAATTCCTCGTCGCGCAGCAGCCGTTCGGACCGGCGGTCGAATTGGAGCCCCGGCTCCTTCTCGGCGGCCCCGCGCGGCCGCGCGGCGACCATCGGCCGCGCGTAGAATATCTCGCGATGGTCGGTCGGCTCCATCGTGATGCGCTGTCGGACCGCTCCGACGATTGGCGGACCCTCCGTCGCCGGCACGCCGCGGAGGCGCTCGGCGTGCGGGTAACTCCACGCGCGGTCGCGGTACTCCGTAAGGACCGTGCCGTGCAGATAGATCGCCTCGTCCAGCCGAACGATCTCGCCGGTGGCCGGATCGGTCAGCTCGACGCGGGCGACCTCCTGGGGGCTTTGGATCACGGCGCCCAACGACCCGAGTTCGACCCTGCCCGAGTAGCCCACCATCCGCCGCGGCTGCACGGTCAGCCCGCGCCACGCGGGCCGCCCCAGTCGCGGAAGCAAAAAGAACGCCACGGCCGTCAGGCAGAGGGTGGCCACGCCCATCGACGCGATCCGCCGCGCCAGCTCGGGCCCCGCGCGCGATCCGACCGTCCGCCGCGGACTCGCGCCGACAAACGCCGGACGCAAATCGGCCAAGGGCCACCGCCGGCCGCTGGTCGCCGTCGGCGCCGACTCGGCCGGCGGCGGGGTAAACGCGCTCGCCTCGCGCGAAAGGAACAGAAGCGTCATCGCCGCCAGGGCGACGAACAGGTACGCGACCATCAACAACCCAAAAAGCGCCCCTTGGTTGAAGATCGCCGCCACCAACACCTGCAACAGGCTCACGGTCACCAGTTGCCAATGGAGCCGGATGTGTTTCGCCTGAAACAACAGGATAATCTGGATGTAAACCAACAGCCGGGCGATCGGCAAGATGGACATGACGCTCGCCAGCGGCCACGCTTCGACCATGGCGATGACGAACGCGATCAGCGCCATGCCCCCGGCGACCATCCGGTGGAGCCGAAACCAGCCGGCCAGATCGGTCAGCCAGACCGACAGCACGGCGGCGGCAAACACGAGCAGCGGCAGCCCCGCCCCGCCTTGGCCCACGCCCAAAAGCTGTCCCAACCCCAACAGCATCGTGCTGAGCACCGCCAGCGTCGCCGTCAGGATGGGAAGCAGACGAGGGTAGGACATGGGGGCTGGGGATTGGGGATTCGAGATATGAGATCTGAAATTCGAGATTGAGCCGCTCTCTGCCTACCGCCTACTGCCTACCTAACTGGCTACCGCGCTAACTCATCGCTCCCGGGGCGTCGATCTCGAAGTACTCGTTCCACTGGTCGCCGCTGGTGTCCACCAGGCGGATCTGGCGGCGTTTCGCGCGGCGACTCCCGTCGCTCCACACGCGGGCGAATCGCCCCGGATCGTCCAGATCCACCGGCCGCGTCGATATCAGGATGATGTCCGTGCCATTGGCGATTTCGTCGAGCGCGCCGGCCAAAAGCGCGGGCAGACGATCCTCGGGTTGGGCGTCGGCCAGGGCCAGGTGCTCCATGACCTCTTGTACGAGCGCCGCGGAGGCCGGGCCGGCCAGCGGCGCCGCCGGGGCCGCGGTCGTGCCCACCAGAAGCTCCGCGCCGCCTTGCCGGCACACGTCGGCCACCGCTGTCGCGGCGAAGCTCACGGCCAGCTCCACCGCGTCCCGCTCGGCGGGACCCGGCGCGGGCGAGGGCTGCCAGAGTTCCACGAGCACGGCCACATCGCGGCTGTGCGGCTGTTCGAACTGCCGCACGACCAGCCCTCCGCGCCGGGCGGAGCTGCGCCAGTGGACGGCTCGCTTGCCGTCGCCGTCTCGCCAATCCCGCACGCCGAAGAATTCGCCCTCGACGCGGCTCGTGCGCGCTTGGCGGCGCTGCGCGCCCTCGAAGGCCTCGCGCTGGCGGCCGAGCCACCCTCGGGCGAGCCGGCCCAGCCGCGGGCAAACCAGAAGCGTCTGCGCCGTGCCCAGCGTGACGGTGTAACGCACGACGCCGAAGGGAAACCGCGTGGACACGCGAAACGGCCCCACGTCGTACCGCCCACGGCGAACGAGTCGTCCCTGATACGCGGTCTCGCCCGTTTGCCCCGGGCGGACGTGTGGAAAGTAGACCCGCGGCCGGAGCGTCGGCTCGCCCGCGCGGCGGATTTGGTCCTCGACGACGACGGCCCAACTGCTTTGCCTTCGCCGGTTGTTTTCCATCTCGACCTGGACGACCAACAGGTCGCCCGCGCAGACGCTCCGGGGCATCCGCCGCCGCGGCGCGAGACGCCGAAGCGACCGGACCACCCACCACGCGTTGATCGCCACCGGCCCGAGGATCATGCCCGCCAGCACGAACAGCAGATTCACCTCCTTCAACATCGCGCCGGCCAGCGCCACGCCGAACACGACGACGAAATACCCCGCCTCGGGGCAGATGGCGAAGCGTCGCAGGCGTGGGAGGGGGAAGGGGAGGTGCATGGGGGCAACTCTTGCCTGGCTAACAGATAATACGGTTGTTTTATTGACCTAGCCGTCAACGATGTGCGACTTGCCAAATCATGGCAATGGTTCGGTTTCCCTTTCGTCATCTTCCAGCATCAAGGACAAATCCGCATCTGATTCTTCGTCCTCGGGATAGACGTTCCACCTCCAAAGAGCCACCAGACTGCTCGCAACGATCACCACGCGGACAATACTGCGGAGCGTGAGTCCATCGCGGGCCATCAACACTGCCACCAGAACCGCAATCACTACGAAGAATGCAAAGGTGACCCAACGAGCCCAGGATTGTCGGAGCAGGAGCCCAACCCCGAGTGGCAAGAAGAATGGGCAGACCCAGCGCGTATACCAAGTATTGCCATCCATGATGAGGAAGCCGATCGACGCAACAATGAAGCAGACGGCAAGGAGGCCAATCCCTCCGCGCGGCCACCAGTCGAATCGTGCAGTCATAGGCACTGCGTGAGCCAGTTGATACCGAGATACAAGGCAACTAACGTGACCTGTCGAATCCACACGTTCGCGTTTTCAAGCAATCCAGCGATGATCCAAACCTCGCGAATTCCGTACATCCCAAGTCCACCGTAGATGCCACCAACCACCGCGACGATCCACGTTGTCGGGTGTCGGAGAACTCGAGAATGGATGAAATCCTGGAAGTCCGACATCGTTCGTAATCGGGCCACCCAAAGGTGAACTCATTTGGGGACACCCATACCGTCAACATAACCGGATGCGTATCTTGCCACAAGTGGGGGGATGTTCGCTCGACGTGACGTGATATCGGTGCGGCTTCGCCGCAGGATTTTCTAAGGCATGGCTCCGGTGTCCAATGGGCGTGGAAGCGGCACGGCCTGCCGTGTGCCACTGGCTCTGCCAGTGCGACCGTCAATCGCAGGTTTGACCATCGCCGCCCGGCAATCGAGATGTCCCGTCCTCACGCGCACTGGCAAAGCCAGTGGCACACGCGCGGAGCCCGACGGGCGCAAACAAAACACCCCCGCGAACTCGCGTTCGCGGGGGTGTCGGGTGTCGGGTCGGAGTGGTCTTTGGTGGGGGCTCTCAGTCCTTGAAGTCGAGCATCCACCCCCCGTCGTCCCATTCCAGGGTGACTTTGCGCCAGCCGAGCGGGACTTGCGGGTAGGGATAGAACGGGCCGATGTACGGCCACGCGGTCGGCGAGTACTGCTTCGGATAGGTCACGGCCGCGTAGCTGGGCCACGCATGGTTGGGCATGTGCGGCTGGACGTCTACTTCGCCCAACCCTACGCTTCATGGCAACGCGGCACGAACGAGAACATCAATGGACTGCTTCGGCAGTTCTTTCCCAAAGGAACCGACTTCGCGCGGATCAGTCGCCACGCGGTGGCCCGCGCGGAACAACTACT
>JAFGDS010000071.1 GCA_016931995.1 Pirellulales bacterium | reverse complement strand
TTCATACCCGTGTTGTATCGACTGACCCGAACCTGTCCAGGACGATTACCGTAAAAGCCGAGTTCGGAAAAAATCACAGCCTCGGAGTTTGTGGCCACACCCCATATGGATGGGTTGTTTGTTTTTTCTTTAGCGCCCTGGGATTCCCGGCCAAACCGTACCACTACCGGGCAGCGCGCCCGGGGTCCGCCGGGACCCGGCCGGGCCGCCGTCGATTCCGCGTCCGCCGAGCCCCGACACGCCGGTGGGAAACAACGCCCAGTTCCCCCATCCTTCGCATTTCCCGCCTGTGCCGAGTTTCCCGGCATTGCGAACCGTCGTCAAATCGACCGAAATCCCTCCCAAGGGCTGTTCCGCCGGGACCCCGTCCGCTAAGCTAGGATGTCGGTCCGCGCGGGTGGATTTTTCGCGAACGATTCGGTACGGAGGGACTTCGTCATGTCCGTGGGATTACCGGTCCTGCTGGCGGTTCAGATGGGCGTTTGGGTGGCCGTGGCGGCCATCCTGGGCTTGTTGGCCCTCGTGCTGGTGATTCTGTTTGTCATTTACTGGAACCTCTGGTTCCAGGCGTTCATGTCGCGGGCGAACGTCAGCCTGCTGAGCCTGGTGGGCATGACGTTTCGCCAGGTGAACGCCCGGCTGATCGTCCGGGCGAAGATCATGGCCGTTCAGTCGGGCATTGGCCGCGAGGGCGAGGCCGGCATCACCACGCGCCGTCTCGAGGCCCACTACTTGGCCGGCGGCAACGTGCCCAACGTCATCCGCGCGATCATCGCCGCGCATCGGGCGGATATCGATCTGGACTTCGACCGGGCCGCGGCCATCGACCTGGCCGGGCGCGACGTGCTCGAAGCGGTCCAGACGAGCGTCTATCCCAAGGTGATCGACTGCCCCGATCCGCGCCGCTCGCACCGCACCACCTTGAGCGCCATCGCCAAAAACGGCGTGGAATTAAAGGTCCGCGCCCGCGTCACCGTCCGGACCAATCTCGGAGGGCTTATCGGCGGCGCCACGGAGGAGACGATCATCGCCCGGGTGGGCGAAGGCATCATCACCGCGATCGGTTCGGCCGAGACGCATCTGGACGTGATGGAGAAACCGGACATGGTGTCGCGGGCCGTGCTCGACCGGGGGCTCGATGCCCAGACGGCCTTCGAGATCGTCTCGATCGACATCGCCGACATCGACGTGGGCGAGAACATCGGCGCCCGGCTGCAGGCCGACCAGGCCGAGGCGGACACTCGCGTGGCCCAGGCCAAGGCCGAAGAGCGCCGCGCGCTGGCCAACGCCCGCGAGCAGGAGATGAAAGCCAGCGTGGCCGAGAACCGCGCCAAGGTCGTTCTGGCCGAGGCCGAGGTGCCCTTGGCCATGGCCGCCGCCTTCCGCGAAGGCAACCTCGAAGGCGCCGCCCGCGGCGGGAAGTAGTCGAGCGTTGCGCAACGACGCGCGCATGCTGCCGCGCGTATGCCGCTGATTCCGCCGCTGCAACGCGGTTTGCGTTGCCCGGGCCGCCTGGTTTGCGCGCGCACGCCACCAAAAACCGCGACAGGAGCCGCTCCACCATGCGCCTGCCCGCGGAAAAAAAGAAGTCCGGAAGAACCTGTGAAACAGGGATCGTTGACTCCCCGAAAAACCAAGCCCTGACGAGGCGCCAGGCGCTCTTATTGATTCCGATGTGGCCAATGTCCCTTGCGAACCGCAAATGCGGCCGTACCGGCCGGATTTGCTCGCGTTTTGGTCGCGGAGAGGTTCATTGGCTGCGCAGGACTCAATAAGGGACGCTATTGTGCCGGTTTCGGCAGAAGCGCAAGCCTCTTCAGGGGGCGTGCTGAAGGGGGGGCGAGGGCGAGCGACGGGGTCAGTGGCTGGCGGTCAGTAGTCGGTGGCAAGGGGTTGGGAGGTTGGAAGTCGGAGGATCGGCGATTGGAGGCACCCTCGGTGGTGTAAGTCGGCGGGTGGGCAATGCAAGAAAAACGCGGACCAGGCGATTGACGCGGGGGAGTACGATGTTAAGATAGGCGACGAAGTAGGCCTGGGGGCCGTTCCCGACTCATCCTAAAATGGGAGCCCCAGCTAGGGGGGTGCGCATCGTCCTGCCGCGCTCGCGGCCGTTGCGTCTGGCTGCAAGCATCCGTGTGCGAAAGAAAGCGCGGATTCTCCGTCCGTTCGTTCACAGGGCAACAATTCTTCCCGCCACTCGAGGAGGCAGTCATGCAAGGTCTGTCTAGGGTTTGCCCGTCTCTGGTCGTCTTGTGTCTGGTTGCGATTGGGCAGTTACGATGCCCTCCTGCCGCGCATGCGGGCTATTATGAGAATGGGTTCCAATACCAGGTGGTCGACTGCAACCCAACGCTGGTGGAAGAACCCCTGGGGGTTACTACGAATAGGGATGTCTTGCCTGCCGTTCCCGGGTATGGAACGGGCAAGGAGCGCATCTGTTTTAGGCACGACTCCGGCGCGTTGCCCTACGTCTCCGTCGAGGTGAGGGATTTCACGCGAGGCTTTGCGTTTGCCGACGCCCCTGGCAACTCGGAATACGGACAAGCACTGATCGCCAAAGGCTGGAATCTCTCCTTTAATCCGAATCCGGAATGGCCGGTCATTAGCATTCCGGTGGCCATTGGCGGATATTTGAAGGGGTGGACGGAGGGCGCCATTGAGGTCCGCGCAGCAGACTCGTCGCTTCAGGGAACATATAATCTCAGAACGACGGCTCAGGCGGGATGGTATCACTTCAATCGAGCGACGGGGGAACAAACTGGGGGTGGATTCGCGGCGTCCTTTGATAGCGGGTATGCCGGCAATTTCATTGGCACTATTAGTCTCAGCGGAAGCGGCACACGATCCGATCCTTGTCGCGGGACCTTTTCCATGGTCGAAACCCTCGTCGGCGATGGAAGAGACTCTCTCCACTTTCAAACCTGGGCCGCCATTGACGGCGGCATCTATCCATCAATAGTGGAGCAATGGCTGGGCGCTGGTGGCAGCGTGCAGGGGACGATTTCCGCTTACGCGTTCGCCGATCCGGTTATCCGCATCGATCCGCTGGTCGAGGTGGACGGCGAAATGCGCCCGTGGAGCGATTACGGCACGCTGGAAGTATCGCCGGGGATTCGCGTGGTCGAGACGGATTTCGCCCTGTGGGCGAATCCGGACGGCGGGTCCTTTGAAACCGTCGGCAATTGGGCTACGTGGGATCAACTCTCCTCCACGGGGCCGCGACTTCCGGAGGTCGATGCGGAAGTCGAGTTTGGCAGCTTCGTCGGCGACAATACATACACGGTGACCGCCGAGGCGGATCGGGCGCTGAGCAAATTGCGCGTCCGCGACGCCCAGACGACGCTGGATCTTGCCGGGCGGACCTTCACGGTGCGCCAGTTACTCGAAGTGGGTAATCCCAACTGGCCCCACGACCAGTCGCTGACCCTTGGCGGCGGGACAATCGAGTGCGCCGCGGACGTGGCGATTCATCGGGGGAGCCTCGTCTTGCAGCAAGGCGCCGTCGTGACGAGCCAGGGCCCGGTGGCGATGGACGAGGGCGTCTTGGAGCTTCAAGCCGGCAGCACGATGACCAGTCCCACCATCCACTGCTCGACGTGGGATGACAGGATCGTCCTCAACGGAGGCAACCTGACCGTCGGAGCCATCAACAGCTCGGCGTCGGGCTCGTCGGCGATCGAACTGAACGCCGGGGGGCTGACCCTGACCTCGGGTCAATCCAATCTCAGTATCAACCAATACGGCTTGGAACCGTTCACCGTCGGCAACGGCCTGGATAACGCCCGCTTGACGGTCGACGGAGGCCAGGTCTGGTTCCGAGACGTGCATATCGCCGACGAGGGACTCCTGGAACTGGTTTCCGGGAGCTTGAATACCGCTGCCATTACCAGGGCCCCCGGCGGGACGTTTTCGTGGCTCGGCGGTCGACTGGATACGTCGACGCCGCTGGTGGTCGGGGCCGATGGATTGCTTGGAGACTACGACCTGGTTCTCGATCAAAAAACGCTGGGGTGGTCGCCCAGCGTCACGGTGCGAGACGGCTATCTGTTGTCCGTGGCCGGAGGTCAGATCCAAACGGGCGAATTGAATCTCGAACCCGGCGGGCGTTTTGAGTACACGGCCGGAAAGGTGATGATCGCATCGAGCGAATGGGAGATCGGCCCGGAGGGCATGACTGGGCCCGGCGGAAACCAGACGGTGGTCCTGAACCAAGACAGCGATGAGATCGCCGGCGGCTTCGGTTCGCTCAACGTCCGCGAGGGCTACACGCTGGAGTTGGCCAGGGGAACGCTCAGCTCGCGGCTGAACGTGGAAGGGACGTTTGATTTCGGCGGTCCGAACGGGCAGCCAGGGCAAGGTAGACTCATGGTGGGGCCGGGGCCGACGGACTTGCGGATCGGCGATGGGATGGGCGCGGTCATCAACGGCCGCGAGACCGTGACCATCGGATCCCAGGGGCTGATCAGCGTCGATGGTTTTCTCACGATCGATCAGGACCGAACGCTCGAAGTCCTGACGCCGGAGGCGGACCCCAATCTCGTGGCCTGGAACATCGAGGTCCTCGGCACGCTCCGGCTGGACGGCGGGCAGGTCCGAATCCCGGATTTCGGCGGGGAAATCCCGACCGGGGGCGTTGTTGTTCGCGACTGCGGCACGCTGGAAGGCTCGGGCACGATTCTCGGTTCCGTGGTTCAGGAGGGGATCGTCTCGCCCGGCATGTCGCCGGGCGTCATTCACGTGACCGGGAACTACGAGCAGCGGTCGGCAGGATGGCTGACCCTTGAGATCGACAGCGCGACCGAGTTCGATCGGCTCATCATCGACGGTCAGGCCCTGCTGGCCGGCACGATCGAGATCGTCTTTGGCGACGAGTACGTTCCCGGGACCGGCGGGAGCTGGTCGCTCATCGAGGCGAACGGGGGGATTGATTGGCAAGTTCAGCAGATCATCGTGTCCGGCGCCCCGGCGGAATTGAGCTACTCGCCCTACGGCCTGCAAGTGAATGTGGTTCCCGAGCCGTCGACCGTCGCATTGCTGGCTTGTTGTGGCCTGATGGCGCTTGCCGAAGCGATCCGGCGAAGACGGCGGTGAGCGAGGACCGCGACGCGCCGGGGCCCGGCATGGCGCCGGCTGTCCACGTTGTGGCTTCGGCGCGACGCGGCGGCGGTTTCACGTCGCGGGCTGCTCGGCCGACCAGGACGGGTCCTCAACCACCAGCCGGCCGCCGTCGAGGCCGATGCGGTACAGGCCCGGTTCGCTGCCCAGGCCGCGGTAGCGGGTCTGCGGGGAGTCGCCGGTCCAATCGATGCCGTATTGGCCAACGACCAATTCCGTGTCCGGATCGGGTCGGTTGAGCGTCACGCATGGGAGGACGAGATACACGGTGGGTCCTTCGGGCGCGTGCTGGACGATTTCCTCGACCGCCCGAGCCGCCTGGAGCGCGGCGCCGGCCACGGCGGCGGCCAGGGCCTGGTGGGCCGGCGCGATCCGTTTGGAATCGGCCAGAACGTCCAGCCGGTCGGGCCCGAAGGTCTTGGCCAGCTCGTCCACGGCCGGTAGCGACGCGCCCTCGATCATCGCCCTTAGCGCCCCGCAGCAGGCCGACAGCTTACCGTACCGAAACAATTGGCCGTAGTGAAACCCGTCGAGCGTGGTCCGCACGGCGACGTGGGCGTTGATCTTGACGACGAGGAGCTTGGTCGTCTCGCGCGCCGCGGGCGTGGTGTAGTGTTCTTCGACGACGCGGATCGCGCCCGGCTCGTAGCGGGCACCCAGGTTCGTCGTGTGGAAGGCCGCGCGGCAACCGTCCTTGAGCACCGGCAGGAGCGGTTGGGCCAGATATTGGTTGAACACCTCGGCGCACTCCCGCTCGGTTTCGTCGCTGCACGAGACGAGATAGGCGCCGACCGCGGGTAGGTTGAACCCTTCGGCCAACTGGCGGATCGCCCGGCCCACCCAGGCGAGTTCCGTTTCGCGTCCGATGAGCTGTTTCATTTCGCCCATGTTACCAGCGGTGTTCCGGCCGTTGGAGGATCTCGTTGAGGACAATGGCCTGACGGACGTTATCCACGTCGCTGAGAATCGCGGCGAATCCGGCGGCGCTGGTGGGCGGAAGCGCATCGGCCGCAGCCGCGGCGGCCGCCTGGGGAGCAGCCGGCTTGCGGCGCTTTTGGGGCTTGGCGGCCAATTGGCCCAATTGATGGTCGAACTTGTGTTGGAGCCGCTCTTCGACGCGCGCGGCCGCCTGTCGGGTTTCCTGACCCAACTGAGCGGTTCGGCGCTTGAACTCCGTCGTGTCGAGGTCCTTGGCCACCTTTTGGGCCACCCCTTCTCCCACCGGGCCGCGGACAATCTCGGCCTCGACTGGCTGAGCCGAAGGACGCAGCGTCCGGGGCGGCTGCGGGCGCGATTGCTGCGCCACAACACGCCGGGGTTGCGCGACGTCGGCTTGCTGGGGCTGGCCGCCCCGCTGCTGCGCCGCGCGACGCAAAAACTCGCCGATCTCGTCCTCCAGCGCCCCTCGCCGCGGTTGGACCGGCGGGGCGGGCCGGGCCGGCTGAACCGGCTGCGGACCGGCGGCCGGGCCCATCGGACGGTCCGCGGGACGCGGGGCGCCGGCGGCCTTCTCGCGTTGCCTGGCCATGAATTGCCCCAGGGCAGACAGACCGGTAACAACGAGAATCACGATCGCCCCGATCGCCTCGGCCCATCCGTCCGCCAGCAGTGGGACTAGCCCGATCATGCCGCCGCTCCTGGGCCGCTCCCCTTGCCGCCGGGCCGGGCGATGGACGTGCGCATCTCGGTGTCGGCCTGAATGTTGCGCAGGCGGTAGTAATCCATGATGCCCAGCGTGCCCTCGCGGAACGCCTGGGAGATGGCCTTGGGCACCTCGGCCTCGGCCTGGACCACCTTCGCGCGATTTTCCTCGATCTCGGCGATCCTCTCGCGCTCCGCGGCCACGGCCATCGCGCGACGACCCTCGGCCTTCGCCCGGGCCACGCGGAGGTCCGCCTCGGCCTGGTCCGCTTGGAGCCGGGCGCCGACGTTTTCGCCCACGTCGATGTCGGCGATGTCGATCGAGACGATTTCAAAAGCCGTCTGCGAATCGAGCCGGCGGGCAAGCACGGTTTTGGAGATTTTGTCGGGATTCTCGAGCACTTCGCCGTGGCTGGCGGCCGAGCCGATCGCGCTGACGATGCCCTCGCCCACCCGGGCGATGATCGTCTCTTCGGTTGCCCCGCCGATCAGTTGCGCCAGGTTGGCCCGGACCGTGACCCGGGCACGGACCTTGAGCTGAATCCCGTTCTGAGCGATGCCGTCGAGGGAGTCCTTGGCGGACCCTTTGGCGGGGCAGTCGATCACCTTGGGATAGACGCTCGTCTGGACGGCCTCGAGGACGTTTCGCCCGGCCAAGTCGATCATCGTGGCTCGTTTGAAGTCGAGATCGACGATGCGAGCCTTGTTGGCGGCGATGATGGCGCGGATCACCAGCGGGACGTTGCCGCCGGCCAAATAGTGCGCCTCGAGCGCCTTGGACGTGATGCCGCTGTCGTCGCCCATGCCCGCCTGCACGGCCATAATCTTGCTCCGCACGATCACCCTCGAGTCCACCTTGCGGAACGTCATGCCCAACAGGTCGAAGATGCTGATCCCCGCGCCGGTCGTCTTGGACTGAATCCACAGCCGGAAGTAGCGGGTGAAGATGGCCAACCCCACCAACGCGGCAATCACCACGAAGAAGACGACGACGATTGTGATGAGGTTGCGGAAGTTGTCCGCCTGTTGGGCGAGGAGCATCATGTTCGGGATCCTGTTTGTCGTGAGGGTACGTCACCAAGCACGCACCATGGGTACCGTCATGCCGAGCGAAGCGAAGCACCTCGTCGGCCAAAAGCGAGATCCTTCGCTTCGCTCAGAATGACAGAAAGTGACGCCACGCGAGCGTTCTTCACTTTGGACATCCTCACGGAATGGCCACTATGGGGTTTATCCGCCCGGGGCTGGTTTGTCAACCCGCCGGGGGATTGGAATCGTCAAACGGGTCGGCGGCAATTTGGTCGATCGGGCGGTCGAGGGGATCGTGGGCCGAGGGCTCGGGGGCCAGCTCCGATTCACTGATAAGGCGCACCAGGACGCGGTTTCCCCGGACCTCGATCACGCGGACCGCCTGGCCCGGCTCGGCCGGAACGCCCTCGGTCACCGCGTCGATGGTTCTCCCGCCGATTTTGACCACGCCGGCGGGCAGCATTCGGCTTTTTGCCCTGCCTGTGCGGCCGACCAGGCTTTTGAGGCTTTCCTGTCTTCCGTCGTCGGGCAGTACGTCCTTGGGCGTGGGAGCGTCGAGGATGATCTTCCGCCCGAAGGGCGTATTGGGGAGCAGGTTCAAGGCGATCATCACGGTGATCGGCAGGCCAACGATCGCCGTGGAAAGGATGCCAAAACCCCAGGCCGTGCTGCTTTGGAACCCCAGGACGATCGACGTGATCATCAACGCGACGCAGAGGAACGCCAGCAGCCCTCCCGACGGAAAGAACACCTCGAGCACGGCCACGGCCATGCTTAGCGCCAAGACCAGAAGTGCGATTGCCCAGTAGTCCATGGGGTTGTGAATGCTCCAGGGAGATTACGTCACCGTGGTGTTTTGTCCACGCGAGCGTGAACGTTGTTGCGAAGCCGCAAGCGGCTCGTGTTTCGAGGACGCTCTACGCCGGCTCCACCGGCTCGACCATGACGCGGTTGCCGTGGACTTCCACCACGACGATCCGCGTGTTTGGCTCGATCAGCTCTACGTCGGAGATCACATCGACCAGCCGGTCGCCGAATCGGGCCTTGCCGCTGGGGGTCAATTGGGTTGTCGTGATTCCTTCCTGGCCGACCAAACGATCGAAGTCCACCGGCGATTCGTTGCGGCGGATCCGTTCTTTTTCTTGAGGCGATGGCGGGCTGAGCATGATGCGTCCCAGCACCGGCGCGTTGGGAAGCCAACGGTTCATCAGCGCCACCAACACCAACGCCCCGACGGCCGCCGCCGCGATCATCGTGAGCGACGACTGCAACTGGGCCGTTTGGTAGGGATTGCGGGGAAAGATGAACGTTTGCGTGGCCAGCACGAGCGACGCGACGATCAAGAGCCCTCCGCCGAGGCCGAAGATCCCAAAGCCCGGCAGGACGAAAATCTCCAGTAGGACGCAGACGAACCCCGTGAGAAACAGCATCACCTCGAGCCAGCCCGCCGTCTTGCCCGAAAACGCGCTCCAGAAGAAGAGCACGAAACAGACAAAGGCCAGAAACCCTCCGATGCCGACTCCCGGCGTGTGCAATTCGGCGTACAGGGCGGCGCCGCCGATGATCAACAGGAGCACGGCGACGCCGGGCGAGCCGAGAGCCTCGACCAGGTGGTCCGCCCAGCTCGGCGAGGCCAGGGCCGGGTCGTGCTCGAGGCCGTAGAGGGCCTTCAGCGCCTCGAAATCGTCCGCCACGTGGTCGGCCAGGCGGTATTCGACCGCCTCGGCGCCGACGGTTTGCAGCGGCGCGTTCCGCGTGGTCACGGCCTCGCCGGGCTTCCACTCGTCCGCGTTGGGCTGCTCCCGGCGTTCTTCCTCGCAGAAGTACTCGACCATGCCCAGCCGCGCGCAGCGGAATACCTCCAGACCCGGGTCGATCATGGCCACGGGCAGCGACCAGCTTCGCGAGGTCTCCGGGGCGAGCTTGTCGCGGATCAACGCGCGCAGGGCGTCGATTTCGGCGGGCGAAAGCTGATGGGTTCCCCAACCGCCCAGCTTGGCGTTGGGCCCCACCACCACTTGATCGCACGCCAGCGCGACCACCGCCGCGTCGGATAGCGCCTCGCGGGGCACGTAAGCCACCGTGCGGATCTTGCTCGATTCCAGATCCAGGGCGAGAAAACTCGCCAACTGGGCGCTATCCGCCGGCGAGCCGCCCTGACTTTCGATCCAAAGGCAAATGAAGTTCGCGCCGTCGCCCATGACGGCCTTTTCAATCATCTTGCGGATCTGTTCGACGTCGCGGGCGGTGACCGGGCCCCGCAGGTCCACCCGCACCGGACGCCACGTGTCGGCCAGGGCCACGTCCTGCTGGAGGGCCTCGGGCGGGAGATCGAGCGCCCGGGCCGCGTCGCGCAGGCTGCCGGCCAAGGCGCTGGCGAACCCTAGACGCCGGGCCTCGCTGCCGGTGAACTGTCCGGCCTCGCCCGCGGCGATGAGCACCTTCTGGTCGCGGATGGTCTGGGTTTTGCGCAGCTCTTCGAGCTCCTCGGGCGTGACGAACTCGCGGCTGGCCTCGGTGTTCACTTCGAGCACCTCGCGAGCCGGGTCCAACATGCCCAGCGCCACCTCGACCGGCACGGTGCGCCGCCGCTGCGCGATCTGCCGATAGCCCGACAGAATGAAGTCGTCGATCGTCTTTTCGTCGATGCCCGCCGAGCCGATCGTGGCGTCCGGGGCCATGATGATCTCGTCGCACGCCAAGGCCACGAGCACGGCGTGACCCTGGATCGACTGCGGGATGTAGGCCACCGTGGTGGCCGCGTTCATGGCGTCGCTCGACAGATATCGGGCCAACTCCAGCGCGGCGCCAAACTGGCTCCCGCGGCCGAAGGCCTCCTGCTTGGGCGGGATGTGGAACTCGAAGATGAGAACCGGCTTGTACGACTCCTTCTGGGCCTTGGCCAAGACGCGGTCGACGAACCGCCGGGCGAGCCGGTCCGTCTCGCTGGTGATGGGAAGTGCCAGCCGCAAGGCGTGGCCCACGCGCTTTTGGCCGCCCTCGTCGGTTGCCTGTTGTTCGGCGGGCGGATCGACGGTCGCCGGCGCGGTCTCCTCCCCCGCGGCGCCGGCCACGCGGGACGCGACGAGCCCGAACCATGCGAACGCGAACGCCCAGCGGAACATGCGACCTGGCAATCTGTTCATGTCACGTGGGGTCCGACACGCGTGCCCCATCCAAAACCTGCACCAAATTATAGAACCGCCCGCGCCAAACCGTCAATTCGGGCCGGAAGGTGTGAGAAGATGGGAAAGGAGGTCGCCCATTACCCTCCGCCAGCCGGGTGGGATTCAGGCGCGGGGGCGGACGTTCCAGGTGAAGGAGAGCAGAACAATGGCGGCGATCGCGCAGACGAGGATCACGACGAGGATGGCGTTCCAGGCCGCGTCGACGCCATAGGTTTCCTTATAGTACTTCGCCATCCACCCGAAACCCTCGGCCTGGGCCGTGCGGCCCAGGTAGCCGAAAAGGCCGATCAATCCGGCGGCCGTGCCCACGGCCTTCTTCGACGTGAGGTCGAGCCCGGCCAGCGCGAGCAACATGACCGGGGGGTAGACGAAGAAGCCGATCGTGACGAGCATGGCCATGTCGAACCAGAGGTGGCCCGGCGGATTGAGACGTATGGCCACGAACGCGGCGACGACGGGGAACATGCACAAGAGGCTTACCATGCCGCGCCGCCCGCCCACCTTGTCGGAGAACCAGCCCATCAGCACCGTGGACGGAATACCGCCGAATTCCAGAAGCAGGATTGCTATGCCGCCGTGCGTGAGATCGGCCCCCTTGACGTCGCGGAGGTACATGGGGCCCCAATCCAACATGCTGTACCGCGCGATGTAGACGAAGAAATTGGCCGCTGCAACAATCCACAAGAGCCGGTTGGCGAGGATGTGCGTGACGAACAGCTCGCGGGTGGAGAGCTCTTGTTCGTGCGTGCCCGTGCGGCGCTCCTCCGCGGTGAAGTCGTCTTTGTATTCCTCGATGGACGGCAGTCCGACGGACTGGGGCGTATCGCGGAGCCGCCAGAAGAGGTAGACCGCGCCCGCGGCGGCCATGGCGGCGGGAAAGTAGAACGCGCTGCGCCAGCCGAAATAAAAGGTTGCTCTGGCGGCGATGAAACCGGCCAGTCCGCCGCCGACGTTCGTGGCCGTGTTCCAGATGGAGAAGACGAAGCCCCGTTCCCGGACGCTGAACCAATGGCCGATTGCCCGGCCGCACGGCGGCCAGCCCATTCCCTGGATCAGCCCGTTGATCGTCCACAGCGCGAGGTGGACGTAATAATGGCTCGACGCGCCGAACGTCCAGTTGACGACGGCCGAGAGGAGCAAGCCGAAGACCATGAACTTCCGCGGGTCGCTCCGGTCGGAAATCGCGCCCATCAGGAACTTGCCCACCCCGTAGGCAATGGCCGTGGCCGCCAGGATGTGTCCCAGCATGGCGTCGTCGTAGTGCAGCGCCGCGCCGATGTCCTTCGAGACGGTCGCCAGGTTGTTGCGGACCAGGTAGAAGAACGCGTAGCCGAAGTAGGTCGCCGCCAGGATGTCCATCCGGTAGCGCGGATAGAGGCGCTGGACTTCCTCGTCGCTCAGACGCGGCTGGTGCGGCGGCGGTGCGAAGGGATTTCGCATGATCGGCGTGGCTCCCCATGGACGGGGCTACGGTCTTGAGTGCCACTGGCTCCGCCAGTGCCGTGCAATGCCCGATGCCAAAACACTGGCAAAACCAGTGGCACGCGTTGAGACAAAAAAGGCCCCGCGGCCGCGCCGCGAGGCCTTTCTCATGATCTCTGGCCTGCGTGGAGCACAATCGTGCCATCGAGTTTGGGTCGGGGCGGCAAAGCGGCGCAGCGTCTTGCGCGCGCCTCGACATTTCCGCATTGTAAGCCCCGCTCCGTCCGTGTCAAGCCGGGGCGATGGCGGGAAGTCAGAAGGGGACAGTCCCATTGTCGCTGCGCGAAAATCGGGACAGTCCCCGGCGCGGAGGACGGCTCAGTTCCCGACCCGATGCCCCCGCAGCGGCTTGCCGGGGATAAACTCGATGGAGACTGCCGTGGGCCGGCCGTGGGGGGCCATCGCGAACGTGACGGGGGCCTCGACGTCCTCGACGAAGAACTCGCTCGCCGATCGCGACGTCAGGTCGAATTGGCCCATCTGGGAGTTGCCCACGAGAAGCCCATCGCCGCCGCGCTTCACGTCCAGCTTGAGCTTCCCGAAATCGTATCGGCCCACGTAACGGGCTAACACGTCGTCGGAGAGATCGGCGGCTGCCGGACGCGGATTATCCACGATATCAATCAGCTTCGGCCGCTGCTTCGGCGGGCCCACGCGGGCGCGGAGCACCCGGTCGATGAGTTCAAACCGCAACGGTTCGTCCACGCTGTGCTTCGTGGTCTTACCCAACTCCGACACGTCCCAAAACGTGTCCACCCGATGCACGACCACCAGATTCGCGCCCGGGATCACGTCGATCGCGTGCCCGCCCGACCCGCGGGCCGAATACATGCCCACGCCGGCCAGCGGGCCGTGGATGATCGGCCACCAGAGATACCCGTAGCCGTACTCCTTGATCCGGGTCGAGTCGCCCGGCCGGAAATGCGAGGCCACGCTGCGGTCGATCCAGTCCTCGGAGAGAATCCGCTGGTCGGCCCAGCAACCGCGCCGAAGATACAACAGTCCAAACCGCGCCAGATCCCGCGACGACATCCGGAAGGGATACGCCGGGTAGATCGACTGCCGCCGCTCCAGATGGTAATACCCGTCCCGCGCGCGGTAGTCCTGCATCCCCAGCGGCTCGGCGAAGCGCCGACGGAACTCCTCGAAGATCTTCGTGCCCGTCTCGCGCTCGAAGATCGCGCCCAGGGCGTTGAAATCCCAGTTGTTGTACCAGAAGAACTCGCCGGGCCGGTGGCTGTCGCGCGCGGGCCGATCGGTCTTCATCCGCGGCGTCTCGTAGGCGGCCGTGTGGTACACGCCCGACCGCGACCGCAAAAGGTCGATCACCCGCGCCTGCTTCTCCTGCGTCGTAAGCGGCGGCCGGTCGTCGATGCCCAACTCCGCCAGCGTCTTGTCCAGATCCATGTCGCCCGCCGCGACGTGCATGCCCACCAGCGCGCTCAGGAGGCTCTTGCGCATCGAATGGCACATGTACCGCCGCGAGGTATCACCCCATTGGGCCAGCACCGCGCCGTCGTAAACCACCAGCACCGCCGCCGAGCCAATCTCTTCTGAGTACTTCCGGGCTTCCTCCAGTTTCGCCGCCGACCAGCCGGCCTCCTCCGGCGCGGCGAACCGGCTCCACGTCTTGCCCGGAAACCGATCGCCCGCGCCGGCGTCCCACGCTTTCCACTGCTCGATCGGATAATCGTCCGCCCGCGCCGCACCCGCAACGAATGAAAACGAAGCCAACGACACGGTAGCGATAAAAAGGACACAATGTGGCACGGGCAGGCTCCTTGCGCATGAGGGGCGGGGGGGCGAGGGACGGGAGGCGGGAATCCGAAGGTCAGGCCGTGCCTGACATTTTCAAGAATCGCTCTCCCCGATTTTGCCAAACACGACCCGCCCCATCAACTCCGCGTCTCCGCGCCTCCGCGTGAAATCCCCGCAATCATTTCGATTCCTTATACTATACTAATCCGGCTATAACCGAACAAATCGCCCAAAACCGCCTCCCCCGGCCGGTTGTGCGGCCCGTGGCGGCGGCCTAGAATAAGTAGAAGTAAGAAATGGCCCCGCCCCGTGCGGGCCGCCCCGAGAGTGCCTCGCGGTCCTCGCCGACTGTCCCACCACCCGATACGAGGAGCCCCCTGATGCGACGTCTGAGTCTGTTCCCTCGGTTTTCCACGCTCGCCGCGACCCTTTTCGTTGCCGCCGCGCTCGCGCCGGCAAGCCGGCCCGCCGCGGCCGATCAGCTTGACGAAATCACCCGGCCCATCCCTGGCCGGGCCAGCCGAGCCTCGAGCGGACTGTTCGATCCGGAGTCCAACCGCGACTCCTATCATCCGCGGCCCGGCCAGCGGCTCGTGCTCGCCGATCTCGACGGCCCCGGCGAGGTCCGCCACATCTGGTTCACCACCATGAGCGTCGAGCGCCGCACGCCCCGCACGCTCGTGCTGCGGATCTTCTACGACGGTTCGGACGTCCCCTCGGTCGAAACCCCGCTGGGCGATTTCTTCGCCGCCGGAAACGGCATGAAGGCCAACGTCCGCACCCGCACCATCGAAAACAGCTCCTTCGGTCGCGCCCTGAACTGCTACTGGCGCATGCCCTTCCGGAAGCACTGCCGCATCGAGATCCACAACCAGGGCAAGGAAACCTGCTGCGTCTACTTCCACTGCGACTGGCTCAAGCTCGACGCGCTGCCGGAGGACACCTACTACTTCCACGCCCGATACCGCCAGGAATATCCCGCCAAGCCCTTCTCGCCCTACACCGTCTTCGAGGGCAAGGGCGAGGGCCAATTCGTCGGCACGGTGCTCTCCTCGCAGAACAACATCGCCAGTTGGTTCGGCGAGGCCGACGACCGGTTCTACATCGACGGCGAGGAGCAGCCCTCCATCATCGGCACCGGCACGGAAGACTACTTCAACGACGGCTGGAACCTGCGGCTCACCTCGGGCGATCGGGTGGGCACGACCATCTGCGAGCCCAAGGGCGACGAGCGCCGCGTCACCGCCTACCGCTGGCACATCGACGATCCCGTCACGTTCAAAAAATCGCTCAAATTCGAGATCGAGCGGCGCAGCTTCGTCGCGGCCATCGGTCCCGACGGCAAAAAATACTCCGAGGACTTCAAGTATCGCCCTGATTACTGGTCCAGCGTCGCCTTCTGGTATCAAAAGGGCATCGCCGAGCCGCTTTGGGCGTTCCCGCCCGTCGAAAAGCGCGTCATGCCCGAGGTCTGGATCGAGCCCGCCCAGATCGACCTGGCCCAGGTCCGCACGTCCGAGGGCTTGCGTCCCCAGCAGAAGTCCAACCGCACGTGCAACATGAAGGTGTACTTCTACGCCCGCAACGACAAGGTCGGCTCGTGGATCGACTTCCCCGTGACAATCCCCACCCGCGGCCGCTACGCCGCCTCCGTGTTTGCCAACCTCTTCAAGGAGCACGGCGTCTGGCGGATCTCGATCATCGGTCCGCAGGGCGAGACCGTGCTCAACCCCGGGCTCGACTTCTGGGATTACCGCGTCAGCCGCATCGAGGACTGGCCCGAGAACTTCGAGCACGGCACCACCCTCGAAATCAAGCTGGGCGTGCACCACTTCCAGCCGGGCGACTACCGCGTCCGCTTCACGTGCGTCGGCGCCAATCCGCTTACGCGCCATCCCGTGACCGGCGAGTTCGGCAAGGGCATGTCCATTGGCCTGGACGCCGTCAACTTCCGGCTCCTGCCGATCGAGGACCCGCACCAGTGGATCCAGGACTACCTGGCCAAGGAAAAGGTGCTCTTCGACGGCTACCTGCGCGAGGCCAACCAAACCGTGCGGGCCCTTGCCGAAGCCGTGGACGCCTTCGCCCGCGACAACAACGGCCGCTATCCCGCCACGCTCGACGAGCTGGTCGGCACGAAGTACTGGTCGGGCGAGCGGATCCCGCTGGATCCCTGGCGTCAACGCTACGAGTACCGCGCGGCGGGCGTGGTCCTACCCTGGGCGTTTGACGTGTACTCGGTGCACGGCTGCGCCCGCGAGCCACGCGTTTGGATCGGCAACTGGCGGAATCCCTTGGAGCTGGCCCGCGAGACCAAGGACGCGATCGTCCTGGAGGGCGAGGACCTCAAGGTGGTCAAATCCGCGCCGGGCGTCGTCACCACGGCGCAGCGGGTCAGCGCGTACGGCGACGCGCCGATCTCCGGCGGCAAAGTGCTCTTCGCGCGGATGAAGAAGCCCGGCGATTGGGTCGAAGCGGCCCTGCCCGAGAGCGTGCCCGACGGGCGCTACGAGGTCATGCTCCTGGTGAGCACCGCCTGGGACTACGGCCAGAGCCAGTGGTCGCTCGGCGGCGCGCCGGTGGGCGCCCCGTTCGACGCCGCCAGCCCCGAGATCGGCAAGGCCCTCGCGGCCAAGGCCGTGGTGACTTTGTCCGGCAAGCAGAAGACCCTCCGCGTCGAATCGGTGGGCAAGTCCGACTACTCCACCGGCTACGCCGCCGGTCTGGACGCCATCGTGCTGCGGCCGATGAAGTAGGCAAAACGACGGGGGACAGTCCCGATTTTCGCGAGAACGAAGACGGGACTGCCCCCTTCAACACGCGCGTCGCGCCAGCGCGGGGCAAGCCGTCGTTCGGCGATTAGCGCGTCGGAGATGCGTCGCTTCATCGCATTCGATAGGCATATCGGGGCCTGAACCGCGAAACAGCCGTCTTTTGCGGATGCCAACGGTAATACGAGAAAAGACATTGCTGGGCAAGCCAGCAGTGGCGCCCGGCGCCCAACTCCCCAACTTCCGACCTCCGCTTTCGGCTTTCCGCTTTCCGCTTTCCTAACCACTAGCCACGGGCCGCAAGGGACTGGACTGGAGGACGAACTTCCGCTGGCCGACGGGCGGGGGGAACTCCACGGTCGCCTTGCGCAGCGCTCCGGAACCGCCCAGGGCCACGATCCGGCCCAGGCCGTATTGCGGATGCCGGACCAACATGCCCTGGTGAAACACCTCGGACGAGACCGGCGAGGCGGACTGCCCCTGGAGCATCTCGGCGGCCGTGCGCAGCGGAACCGCGCCGGGCGTTCGCCGCGGCGGGCGTTGGGCGGGTGGTTTGTCTGAGAACGTTTTTAAGGAGGGTGCCACTGCTGGCTTGTCCAGCAGTGTTTCTCGCCGGGCACTGCTGGACAAGCCAGCAGTGGCGCCCGGCGCGAAAAACGGGACAGTCCCCTCCTCCCTCTCTTCGTGGACGCGTCCCACCTCGCACATCGTCATCCGTGCCCGCGGCAGCTCCATGAGGAACGGGCTGGGGATAGCCATTCTTCGCTGACCGCGGAAGTCGCGGTAAACGGCGTAGCTCAGCTGCAATTCCTCTTGCGCCCGCGTGATGCCCACAAACAGCAGCCGGCGTTCCTCTTCGAGCTGGTCGGGATGATTGCGGCACCGCTCGTGCGGCAGCAGCCCCTCCTCCACGGCGACGATGAACACCACGGGGAACTCCAGGCCCTTCGAGGCGTGCAAGGTCATCAGCGTCACACGGTCGGTTTTCTCTTCCCAATCGTCCGTGTCGCCAACCAGGGCGGTTTCCTCGAGGAAGGCTTCGAGCCGGCCGGGGCCGACGTGCCGCTCGTCGAACTCGCGGCCCACGGAGAGCAACTGCTGGATGTTGGCCAGACGCTGCTCGTCCTCCTCGCTGCCGGAGGCCTCGAGGGCCGCCTGGTAGCCGCTCCGTTCGAGCACGTTGCCCAACAGCTCTTCGATGGGCGCGTCGACCGCGGCGGCGAGCTTGGCGAACAGGGCGGCGAACCGGCCGACCATGCCCGCCGCGCGTTTGGCCAGCGTCGGGATCTCCCCGGCGCGGCCGGCGGCCTCCACCAGCGCGAGGCCATGGCGCCGCGCGAACTCGGTCAGGCGATCGGTCGTCGTCTGGCCGATCCCGCGGGCGGGCGTGTTCACCACGCGCATGAAGGCGACGTCGTTTCGCGGGTTGGCCAAGAGCTGAAGATAGGCCACCACGTCGCGGACTTCGCGCCGCTGGAAAAACTCCGTGCCGCGGACAATCTGAAACGGAATCCCCCGCCGCCGCAGGGCCTTTTCAAATTCCAGCGACAGGGCGTTGATCCGATAGAACACGGCGTAATCCCGCGGGCTGCGCCGGCCCGAGCGGGTTTCCTCGGCGATTCGCTCGACAATCGCCTCGGCTTCGTCGACGTGCGTGGCGCACTGCGTCAGGCGGACCGGCTCGCCCTCGGCGTTGCCGGTGAACAGGTCCTTCTCCTTCCGCTTCACGTTGTGCGCGATGAGCTCGGCGGCCACTTCGAGGATCCGCTTCGTGCTGCGGTAGTTCTGCTCCAGCCGCACGACGCGGACCTCGGGGTAGTCCACCTCGAAGTCGAGAATGTTTTTTAGATGCGCGCCGCGCCAGCCGTAGATCGACTGGTCCGGATCGCCGGTGACGACGAGGTTGGGGTAGTCGATCGACAGCGCCCGGGCGATGACGTATTGGGCCAGGTTCGTGTCCTGATACTCGTCGATCAGCACGAACCGGTAGCGGCGGTCAAGCTGGCGGCGGATCTCGGGGTTTTCGCGCAGAAGCGAGGCCACGTGCAACAGAAGATCGTCGAAGTCCACGGCGTTGCACGCCAGCAGGAGCCGCTGGTACTCCGGGTAGACCTTGGCCACCAGCGCGCCCAGGAAATCGCCGGGGCGGACCTCGTAGTCGCCGGGACCCACGAGGCGGTTTTTCGCCCAGCCGATCGCGCCGCGGATGGCGTCCGGCGTGACGTGCGCGGTGTCCACGCCCGCGGCGTTGATCGCGCGGCGCAGGGCCCGGCCGCTGTCCTCCGTGTCGTAGATCGTGAAGTTCTCGGCCAGAGCCACCAGCGCGGCGTGCCGGCGGAGCGTCTGGGCGCAGAAGCGGTGGAACGTGCCGATCCAGACCGGTCGGTCCGGGGCCAGGCGCTCGAGCCGCGAGCGCATCTCGTCGGCCGCCTTGTTCGTGAACGTCAGCGCGAGGATCTCCCGCGGTTCAACGCCCCGGGAGAGCAGGTAGGCGATTCGATGCGTGATGACCCGCGTCTTGCCGCTGCCCGGCCCTGCCAGCACGAGCATGGGCCCCTCGACGTGCGTCACGGCCTCGCGTTGGGCAGGCGTCAGATCAGCCAGGAGATTGTCTATGGGAGATTCCATTCGGTGGTCGTGTTGGTGGCACGCGTCAAAAAAGGCTCCTCGGCGGAATGCGTGGGTGAGTTTCGTTGAAACAGCGAGTTCGTTGACTACGGGTTCCTCTTCTCTGTTCTGGGAGCGAGA
>JAFGDS010000070.1 GCA_016931995.1 Pirellulales bacterium | reverse complement strand
TCTTGAACCCCATTGGACACCGGATTCATGCCTCAAAAAATCCATCGGCGAGAGCCGCTTCTAACGTAACGATTTGCGTTCGCGCGCTTCAGTCGGATGAACCACAAAAAAGAAGCGGCCGGCCATCGGCCCAAGAGGCTTTCACGGGTGGTGGGTCATTCCTCGTGTCGCTCGCGCGACACCACCTGACAAGCCATCGGCGCCGCCCCGCGGGCGCTACGGCAGCAGCATCGTGTCGTCCAGCGGCGTCGTGCGCCACGCCGGCTCGGGCTTCGGCACATCCCGACTGCCCGCAATCAAGGCGTTGGCGCCGTCGGGCGTCATGAGGAGCTGGTACACGAGATAGTTGATCTGCTCGTTGACGAATTGCGTGTGCCCGTCGCAGAAGGCGACGACCACGCCGCCGGGATGGTAGCTCGACGGCCGGGCGTGCTCGTGATCCGTGGCCAGCGAGCCGGCGTCGCGGTCGACGTTGATGCCGCCGTGCGTGGTGTCGTGGTCGTGATGGGGATTCGCGCACCAGAGTATCCCGGCCAAAAACTCGTTGACGTCCAGCCGCGCGGTCGGCGCCGGGTTAAGGTCGATCCACACGCCCGCCTGGATGTTCTCCGAGAGAAGCACCGTGTGCTGCGCGCCATCCTTGATGTCGGACGTCGAAATAGTGCCGACCTGCTTGAGCCATTGATTCACCGTGTCGGGTAGGCCCTGCCGGTGCTGGCGGAAGAAAACGCCGTTGGCCTTCCAGTCGGGCGGAATCTTCGCCGGCGTCGCGGAAAAGTCGCCCAGCCCATCTCGGCCGCAGTCTTCCTGGCCGCAGTTGCCCACGTAGCTGACCGCGGCCGGCTCGGGCGGGTCGTCGCTGGGGCACACGAACAGATCGATGCGCTTATCCGCCAGGGCCGCCGCGTTGCCCTGCCGCCAGACGTCCCACAGGTCGGTCCGATCGACGTACTTCAAGAGCACCAACAGCCAGCCGGCCTCGGCCGTCGTGCCCGCGGTACGGTTCGCGTAGCCGGGAAACTGCTGCCGGTCCAGTTGGAACTGGGCCACGGCTTTGGCGAGGTTTTCCTGGTTGTTGGTGCACTTGGCCTGCCGGGCCTTCTCGCGCGAGGCGAGCACGGCCGGGGTGAGCAAGCCCATCAGCACCCCGATGATGACGATGACGACCAACAATTCGACGAGCGTGAACCCGCGTGATCCGCGTCCGGTCATGCGAAAGACCCCCAAGGCAACCCAATCCGTGCCCACCGCTTGGCCCAACTCCATTGTTCCACAAAGCTCGGTGGAACTCCAGGGAGGAATGGGTTTTCCGGCGGTGGGGGTGGACAGGGGGCAGGGGCCGGTGGCTAGTGGCTGGGGGCTAGGGACTGGGGGCTAGGGACTGGGGGCTGGGGGCTAGGGACTGGGGGCTAGGGATTGGGGGCTAGGGACTGGGGGCTAGGGACTGGGGAACGAGGTGAACCGGCTGGAAGTCCTTGTTTCAAAACGCATTTCAACAACACCTCCCACCCCCTTCCGTCCCCTAATCCCTAATCCCTAATCCCTAATCCCTAATCCCTAATCCCTAATCCCTAATCCCTAATCCCTAATCCCCAGCCCCTAGCCCCTAGCCCCGAACCCCTAGCCCCGAAACCCCAGTCCCCTGTCCCCAACCGGCCTCTTTTCCAAGAAAACGCTGGCACTGGACGCGGATTTGTGAGACAATAATTATTGGGCCAGGGCTCTGCCCCGAGGATACAGGGAGAATATGTCATGAAAGCGTCCAAACACCGAAGAGGCTTTACGCTGGTCGAGCTCCTGGTCGTGATCACGATCATCGGCATGCTCATGGCGCTGTTGCTGCCGGCGGTCCAAGCCGCCCGAGAGGCGGGGCGTCGAGCCACCTGCATGAACAACCAGAAAAACGTCACCCTGGCCCTCCTGCAGCACGAGTCCAGCCGCGGCGGCCTGCCCGGCTACATGAACGAGGTGGGCAAAAGCCAGTTGTCTTCCACCAGGGGGTATCCCGTCTTCGGGACCTGGGTCGTCGCCCTCTTCCCCTACATGGACAGGGCCGACCTGCAAGACCTTTGGAGCCGCGGGGTGCACCGCGATTATTCCAGCACGAGCGACGCGCCGGGCTACGTCAACCTGGACTTGCTGCTGTGTCCCAGCCAGCCCGACCAGCAGGGGCAAATGCCCTGCTCCTATCGCGTCAACGGCGGCCGGGTCTCCATCACCGCCGGCGCCGAGACGAGCTTCGCCCACAACGTGTCTCCTCCGACCGACTCGACGGCCATCGGGCTGTTCGACGTGCAGGCGCCCTACTTCACCGTCCCCATGCCGCCGCAGCCCGCGCTGCTGAAGAGCGTGAAGCTCTCGCAGGGCGCGATCCGCGACGGCGCCACGACGACGTTGATCCTGGCGGAGAACACGCAGCAATCGTCGTGGACGCTCGAGCCGCCGCCCACGCAGGACCCGACCACGTTCTGGAACGCTCTCTATCCGACCAGTGCCGATCTGCCTCGGGAGACGTATCTGGCCTTCGGCGTGCCGCAGGTCGCGGACACAAACCAGTATCCGGCGCACGGAATGGAATTCATCAACGTCAATTTCGACGATCCAGGCAGGGGAATTGTGCCGGCGTCGTACCACACGGGCTTGGTCATCGTCTCGTTCGCCGACGGGCACCAGTATGCCTTGAACGAGGACGTGAACATCTTCACGTATCTCCACCTGCTCACGCCGCACGGCAAGCAGGCCTACCGCGATGGCGTGAAATACAGTTGGCCGTTCTTCAACAATTCGAACTGGGCCAACACGGTGCTCGACGAGGCGGACTACTAGATTAGCGCGAGTCACGTGTAAGGGGCCGTAAAGAAACAAGTCGTTCTTCTACGAGCCCTAATCGTAGCGGCTACAGTGGCCGCGCTGGCGCGGCGTTGCCCGGGAAGGCATGCCCACGGCGAGCGTGGGCATGGCACCCAGACCCCGTGGCACAGGGTGATTGTCGCCTCTTCCGTTCGATCAGGCATCCTCGCCGCGGCTTCCGCGCAGGCGTTAAGTCGTCTCCCCTCATCGACTTAACGTTGTCCAAATCGGACGTACTGACCTTGACCGCCGAGCCCGTTTCGGGCTATGGTGTGCGGTCGATCATTTGTCGGCGGCGGCAGGGACGGGCGGTGGTTCCCACCATGGAGGGTGGCTTCACGGACGATGGGCGGTTTTTGGGCGGACATCTATCTCGTGTTGGCGGGGGTCGCCCTGGCACAGGCCGCGCTGGTGGCCCTGCAAACCTGGGAACACCGCCGCTTCGCGCGGAGCCGGTTGGCGCGATTGCCGTCGTGCCGCGTCAGCGGCCGGGCGATGGTGCTGGTGCCCTGCCGCGGGCTGGACGTCGCGCTGGAAGAAAACCTCCAGCGGCTCTTCGCCCAGGATTACGACGATTACGAAATCGTCTTCATCGTCCAAAGCGTCCAGGATCCGGCGTGCGCGACGATCCGGCGATTGCAGAGCCAGCATCCCCGTCGGGCGTCGCGATTGGTGGTGGCCGGCCCGGCCACCACCTGCGGGCAGAAGGTGCACAACCTTCGCGCGGCGACCGAGCGGATCGACCCGCGGATCGAGTACCTCGTCTTCGTCGATTCCGACGCCCAGCCGCGCCGCGAGTGGCTTCGGGCGTTTCTTGCCCGGCTAGAGGATCGTCGCGACGGGCGGGGCCAGCGGATCGGGGCGGCGACGGGCTACCGGTGGATGATTCCCGCGAGGCCGGGTCTGGCCCAATATCTCCTGGCCAACGTCAATGCCAACGTGGCGACGCTTTTGGGTTCGCGCGGTCGGTATCCGGTCTGGGGTGGATCGTGGGCGATCCGGCGCGACGTGTTCGAGTGGATCGGCCTGCGCGACGCCTGGGAGGGAACGCTCAGCGACGATCTGGTGGCCGCGCGGGTGCTGGGGCGCCGCCGCCTGGTCGTGAAATTCGAGCCGGCCTGCATGGTTGCCTCGCCGTGGGACGGCGACCTCCGGCAAGGATTCTCCTTCTTGCGGCGGCAATACCTGATCGGCCGATATTACGCGCCAACCGGCTGGGCGGCGGGGCTGGCGGCCGCGAGCGCGGCCAATCTGGCGTGGATCGCCAGCGCGGCGCTTCTGACGTGGGGACTGGCCGGCGGAGGGCTGGGCGCGTGGCTGCCCGGCGGCGTCTGCGCCGCCCTGTTCGCGCTGGCCGCGATCCGCGCGATCCTGCATCGATCGATCGCCAGGCTCTATTTCCCGCAACAGGAATCGCGGTTTCGCGCGGCGGGCGCGTTCGACCTGTGGGCGGGTCCACTGGCGAGTCTGGCCAACTGGCTGGGGATGATCGGCTCGTCCGTGGGGCGGCACGTGCGATGGCGCGACATCACGTACCGGCTTTACCGCGGCGGCCGGTCGGAGATCGTCGACCGCCCGGCGGAGGAATCCCAACCGCCCGACGCGCCGCCCGACGACGGCCAGACCCTCCCGCTATGCCGCGAGATTTCAACTATTGTCCACAAGGCCGCATGAGGAGCGCGCGATGCACGTGGTGCTGTGGGACACGCGGAAGCTGAATGTCTCGAAGGACTTTGCCGGCGGGATGGGCGTGGGCCAATACGCGGCCCGCGGCGGCCCGCGGGACCGGATCATCCGGTTTTTCTATTCTCGCGACCGGCGGCCCGCGGCGCTCCTGTTTGCCCACTTGGCGGCGATTTTCCGCCGGCTGGGCCACGAGGTGACCTACACCGAGGACGAGATCGTGCCGGGGGCCGATCTGTACGTCTTTAACCCCTCGCTCCTGACCGTGGCCCTCGAGCGCGAGGTAATCCGGCAGGTTCGCCGCCAGGAGCCGCGGGCGCGGATCCTCGTCGTCGGAACGATCGCCACGGTGATGCCCGAGGCGCTGGCGGGATTGGACGTGACCATCATCAAGGGCGAGGCGGAGCAGTTGCTCTGGCGGTTGGACGAGGTGCTGGAGTCTCCCCGGGCGACCGTGCAGCTTGGCTCCATCGAGGACTTGGATTCATTGCCGCCGCCCGACTGGTCGCCGTTTGGGCCCAAGACGTTCCGTATCGGCTACGACTTCTGGCGGTTTCCCACGGCGCTGGTGCAGGCCAGCCGCGGCTGCACGCTCAAGTGCAACTACTGCCCCTACATCATCGTCGAAAACAGCAACCGGCAGCGCTCGCCGGAGGCCGTGGTGGACGAGATCCGCCACGACATGGACCGCTGGGGTTTCCGGTCGTTCAAGTTCCGCGATCCACTCTTTGGCCTGGATCGCGCCCGGGTGTTCGAGCTGGCCGAGCGGATCGGCCGGCTGCCGCGGCGGATCCAGTTTTCGGTCGAGTCGCGGATCGACCTGTTGCGGCCCGAGGTGTTGCGCGTGCTGAAGCGGGCGGGGCTCACGAGCGTGACGGTGGGCATCGAGACGCCCGACGACGAGACGTTGCGCCGCTACCGCCGCGCGCCGATCAAGGAGGACCGGCAGCGGGAGTTCGTCGCGCTGTGCCGGGCGATGGGCATCCGAACGGTGGCCGGGTTCCTCATCGGTTTTCCCGAGGACACGGAGGAGTCGATCCGCGGCGTGCTGCGGTACGCGGAGGCGGTCGGCCCGACCTTCGCCAACTTCAACGTCGTCACGCCCTATCCCGGCACGGAGTTTTTTGGCCAGATCAAGGACCGCATCGCCGACTTCGACTTCAGCCATTACGACGTGTACACACCGGTGTTGAGGTACGATCACTTGTCGATCGAGCAGGTTGCCGCGCTCCACGGCAAGTGCTTCCGGCACTACTTCTTCCGCTGGCGGTACTTGCGCGAGAACGCGCATTTGCTTTTGCCGTGGCTGCGGTGGTTGGGCCTGGGGCGGACCTGGGCGCGTCCCGGTCGCGTCGAGCCGGCCCACGCGTCGCCGCCCGCGCCCAAGACCGGCTTGGACGTCCTCTCCTCCGGCAAGATTCTCCGCACGGACGGCCCCCACCACCACTCCCCCGCCGCCGACCCGAAGCGGCCGAACCGGACGGAATAGGGGGGGGCTGGCTCGACTCGCGACGTTGTCGCCACGCAACGTGGGGATCTTGGGCAACGTTTCCGCCCGGTTGTGCCGCGGCGCGCCGTCGCATTGTGACGATTGGGACCGGTTTCTCCGTGCCGACGTTTTCTTCCGCGTGTACCCGCCGCGTTTGCCCGGCTGGCGGACCTGAACTAGACTTTCCTGAGAGGTTGGGTCGCCGCAAGTCTCGTCTTCGACCCGGCTTTGGAAAGCGCTGCAGCGCGTCGTCGCCGCGCGATCGCGGGGCCGCTCGGCCCCGAGGTACGTCACCCAAGAATCCACAACCGTGTCGCATTCCGTGTCCGATCCTTCGACGCCCCTGACTGAGCTGGGCGGTCTGTCCGCGTCGCTGGGCGAGCTTCTCGCCGGGCAGCAGGACGCGGACCGATTCTTCGCCGACGCGCTGGGACAATTCGACGGCATCCTCGCCGAATTCACCCGCGAGCGCGAACGGTGGCAGGCCGAGTGCGCCGAGAAGGAAAGGGCCCTCGACCAGCGGGCCGAGATCCTCGACCAGCAGCGCAACGATCTCGAGCGGCTTCGCGAGAGCCTCGTACAAGAGGTCTCTCGCGCGGGCGCGGGCGCCGACGCGGCGGGCGCCGTCGGGCCGATCGTGGAGCCGCTTCTGGACGGCATTCGAAGCGAACAAACCGCCCTGCGCGAGGTGGTCACGGCGGTGACCGAACAACTCACGGGCATCGCCCGGGCCTTGGCCGACCTGAGCGCGCGGCAGGCCGCCCGCGACGACGCCGTCGGCGAGGCCGCGGCCGCGCGCGCCGCGACGGCCGGCGATCAGGACGCCGCGCTGACGAAATTGTTGGAGGAATCGCGCCAGGAGCAAGCGGTTTTGGAGACGGAACTCGACGCGGTGCGCACCCGAGCGGCGGAGCTGGCCGAGGCGCTGGCGGAGCAGAAGCGGCAAGCGGAAGAGCAGCAAGCGCAGTGGGTGGACGAGCTGCGGCGCCAGCGTTCGCTTTTGGAGCGTCTGACGCGGGCGTTGGCGGAGTCGCCCGCGCCCCGTTCGGCGGCGCCGGCCCCGGACGGCGCGTCGCGCGAGGTGCAGGCGGCCGACACCGCGCTTGAGTCGGTCATGGCGCAATTCGAGATGCTGCAGCGCGACGTGGCGCGACGGCGAGGCAAAGCGGCGGAATCCAATACGTGATCCAAGGGCGTCCGAGCGGAACGAGGAGCACGATGATGCGATCAAACCATCCATGGCATCGGAGACTCGCCTGGTGGGCGGGCGGCTCGTTGGCCGCCGTGGGCAGTCTGAGCGCCGCCGCGTGGGCCGCGGTGCGCGACGCCCCCTGGCTCCTCTGGATCGCGGTGACAACCGTGGTGAGCGTGGCGGGCGGCTGGGCCGCGGCGCGGCGACGCGACGAAGAGCCCGAGACGAAAGTCTATCCGCCCCCGGTGGACGAGAACCCCGATCCGCTGCCGGCGCCGGCGTGCGGTCGGTCCGGCGCGGCGCCGCCGGGCGATCCGGACGCGTTGGTCGCCCAGATGGTGGCCCAATCGCGCTATGCTCTGCTATTGCGCCCCAAAGTGGCCAAGGGACTCTCCGCCGAGCAGTTCCGCCTTGCCCGCGAGGAGCTGGAAACACACATGGCCCTGGTGCCGGAGGGCACGGTCACGCTGGGCCGGATCGACGAGGGGCCGGACGACTTCTTCCCCGAGGAGGAAGCGCCGGCCGAGGCGTCGCGGCAGGTGGTCCACGTCAACGCGTTCTTTTTGGACCGTCATCCGGTGACCAATCGGCAATACTTCGAGTTCGTCGCCGCCGGCGGCTACCAGCAGGCGGCCTTTTGGGATCCGGCCATTCTGCCGGCGATGCTCGATTTCGTCGATCGGACGGGTCAGCCCGGACCGCGCTACTGGAAGAACGGCTGCTACCTGCGCGGCCAGGAGAATCACCCCGTTGTGGGCGTGTGCTGGCACGAGGCCGCGGCCTACGCCCGGTGGGTCGGCAAACGGCTGCCCACCAACGCCGAGTGGACGAAGGCCGGAAGCTGGCCCGTGCCCATGTCCGACACGAAACGTTTCCAGCGGAAATTCCCCTGGGGCGACGCGATGGACCGCGGCAAGGCGAACCTGTGGGGCTCGGGGCCCGAACAGGTCATCCCGGTCGACGCCCTGCCGGAAGGGGTAAGCGTCGGCGGCGTGTACCAGCTTGTGGGCAACGTGTGGGAATGGACTTCCGGCCCGTACGACGGCACGTGCCACCCGATGGGCGATCTGACGTTCGACACGCCGATGAAAAGCCTTCGGGGCGGCGCGTACGACACCTATTTCGACAACCAGGCGACGTGCCAATTCCTCAGCGGCGACGCGGCGCTGGCGCGGCGGCGAAACATCGGGTTCCGCGTCGCGCTGGGCGCGTGCGATCTGGCGCTAGCGCAGCCCGGTCGCGCCGACGCCGAACCGGCGGAGGAAGAAGTTGCCGCAGTGTGAAAGAGACTTGAAAAAAGGGTGCCACTGCTGGCTTGTCCAGCAGTGTGTCTTCCGTGTGATTCATTTTGCACTGCTGGACAAGCCAGCAGTGGCACCCCTGTAAGAGCATCCCCCAAGGACGTGCCACCGATCGACGAGGTTCACCATGGGCAAAAGCGTCATCCAACCGCTCGAGTCGTACCGGCTGGCCCAGTACGCGGTGCCGATCCATTGCTACATGTGCGACGCGGAGAATACGTTCGACGCCGAGCTGTGCACGCATTGCCAGGCGCCGATGGCCCTGGCCCATCAGGCCAAGAGCCAAAAGATCCGTCCGCGCCTGATTGGCACCTTGGGGGCCAGCGGGGCCGGAAAGACGGTCTACCTAGGCATGTTGATGGACATGCTCTCGCGGATGCCCCATCGTCTGCGCATCATGGCCCGCGGCGCGTTCTCCATCACGTTGCAACAAACCACGACGGCGTACCTGTCGCGATGCCGCTTCCCGGATAAAACGGCCAGCGAGCCGGATCGGTGGAATTGGGTCCACTGCCAGGTCCGAAGGCCAAAACGTCGCGAGGCGGCCGAGCTCATCATGCCCGACATGGCCGGCGAGGCGATCCTCGAGGAAGTCGATCACCCCCATTCCTACCGCGTGATACGCTCCTTCCTCAAGAAGTGCGGCGGCGTGATGATCCTCATCGACGCCGTCGAGCTGGTCAGCGGACACCACGACCACGACTACTTCAGCATGAAGCTGCTGAGCTACCTGGCCGAGCTGGACGACGATCCGAAGACGGGCTGGGCCACGCGGCCCGTGGCCGTCCTGTTCACCAAGGCCGATCAGTGCGACGAGTGCGAGCAGAACCCCGCCGGATTCGCGCGATCCCATGCCTCGGGCCTGTGGCAGCAGTGCCAGGATCGGTTCCGTTGCCACCGGTTCTTCGCCGCGTCCGTGGCCGGAGCCTGTGCCTGGCACGAAAGCCGCTACGACGGACGGATCAACGTGCCCCTGCGGATCGAACCCCGCGGCATTATCGAGCCGTTTGAATGGCTGCTGGAGGAAGCCGCCGAGTAGCAAACGCGTGCCACTGGCTTTGCCAGTGCCGTGCAGTAGGGGCCGTGGGTCGCCACGTCGGAATCCGCTGAATCGCCGCACTGGCGGAGCCAGTGGCACCCTGACCTCACAACCATTTCCTCCGTCACAACCGGAACCGTCGCCTCGTTCTTGCCCGTAAACGGAAGCTACACTAGGGAAGACCAGCCTCCTCCCCAGTGGCCTGGATCCGGCCGACCATAGCGCCTTTCGATCACTTCGACTGCACCGATTCTCCCACCGCGTTGGCGGGCGTTCGGGAGTCGTTTCGAGAAACCGTCCATGTCGTTGTTGATTGAACAGGCCGTCTTCACGTCGGCCGCGACCGAGCGATCGGCGGGCTACCAGGTGGTCGCCGCCAGCCCGGGCGTTTCCGAGGCCGATGTGCGGGAGCTGGCCGTCTGGGGACCCACGCACGGCGCGTTGATTGACGCCGGCCCGGAGGGCGTCAGCTTCAACTTCCACCCGTTGGAAAACGGGGCGTACTGCGTCTCGCGGACCACGCCGGCCGGTTGGGAATACAGCGGCCGCGGGGGCGTGCGGGTGTACACGCAATGCCTGATCGTGCCGGCCGAGGAGCTGGGCCGCTTTGCCAACAACCCCTTCGCCGTGCTCCGCGCCGCGCTGGCCGGCGGGGCGCTGGAAATCCATCAAGAGGTCCCATCGCGGCTGGAGCCGCTTCGTCTGTCGGGGCGCTCGGCGGCGGTCGATTCCACCCTGCTGGCCCGGCTTGCCGCGAATCCCGGCGCCGATTGGATGGCCACGGTCATCCAGGCGGCGCTGGCCACGCGGTGCCTGATCCTGGCCGGCAGCCCGGCGCCCGAGCACGTCATCGCCGGCGTGATCAACTGCCTGCCGCCGGAGTGCCGCACGGAATTCTCCTTCTCGACGGGGCTGAAGTATTCGGCGAGGCGGCCGTTCCGCGTCGCCACGGCCGGCGACGATCGCGGCGAGCGCCGCCGGATCGAACAGCAATACGGGGCCACCGTGCTGGATCTCTCCGGCCGACCGCCCCAAACGTTCGCGCCCATCGACGGTTGGGCCCGCTTCATCGAAGCCGTGCTCAAGTCGCATCGCACCTCGTTTCTGGCCACGCAATTCTCCAAGCGGCGATTCGCCCTGTCGGCCAAGGACCTGCCCGCGCTGGGACTGGAACTGCTGGAGGAGCTGGACGCCTCGGGCATGTCCCCGCCAGAGGGCGATGCGCGCGCCCGCGCCAAGGCGCCGGACGAGCCGCCCTCGCCGCGGGATTGGCTCGACGGGCTTCAGCAGGCCCACGCGGCCCATCGCCGTTTCCAGGGTGGGGCGTCACTGGCGGCCGTCCAGCCGGGCGGGGCGACCACCCTGCCCGAGCATCTCGACTCCAACAATCCCGACGTCCTCGAAAAGCTCGAAAAGCTCGACGACCTGGTCTTCGAGGCCATCGGCGGCAACGACGACGCCCTGGCCCGGCTCCGCGCGGTCTGGCCGACGCTGCGGACGCAATTGGGGGCCAACCTTCTGGACGAATCGCGAGAGCAATACCTGCGCCACGCCCTGTTCATCTGGGAAGGCGCCCGCGACGGCAACTCCACCCGCGACACCTCCCACGCCGTCCAGGCCCTCGACGTCCTCTGCGTGCTCTTCGACGACCTGTAGGACGCAAGCGGCCTCCCCTCTCCCTTTGGGAGAGGGGCCGGGGGTGAGGGCAGCGTTCGGGGAATGCCGGGTTCCGCACTGGCAGAGCCAGTGGCACACGCCCCTCACCCTAATCCTCTCCCTTTGGGCGAGGGGACGACAAGCCACGACCGCTCACCATCCCGCGTGGACCATTTCGCACAGCCACGCGGCCATGAGCGCGCCGTAGTTGCCCAGCGCATAGCCGAGAAGCGCCATGAGAATTCCCACGGGCACGAGCTTTTCGTTGTGGTGCGTGGCGACGATCGAGGCGGTGGCGATGCCGCCGATGTTGGCCGCGCTGGCGATGGCCGTGGAATGCACGTCCACCCGCAACAGCCGGGCCCCCGCCACGCAGCACGTCCCGTGGATGCCGATCCACGCCAGCGCCCCGAGCACGAACCAGTGGGCCTGGCCCGCCAGCCGGCTTACGTCCGCCCCGGCGCCGATCTTGGCCACGAACAGATACACCATGGCGATGGCGATCTGATGGTTGCCCGGAATCCGGCGAGCCGGCGTCATCGCCAGCAGCAGTCCGAGCGTGGTGATGATCAATACCCGCCACGAACTCGTGGTCAACACGGCGCCGACCTCGGGCAGGTACCCCGCCAGCGCGGTCGCCAGCCACGTGCACGCCAGTCCGACGAACAGCAGGTACAGCACGTGCCGCATCTCGAAGTCGCCCTTCTTGTTCAGAAGATCCGCCGACGCTTCCTCGAGCAGCTTGACCCGCTGGGGATCGACCCGCGTGAAGCGGTTGAACCAACCGGCGAAGCCCTTCGAACTCAGCAGGATGGGGATCCAGAGCAGATAGACGACCACGTCGCCCAGCACGGCCAGCGTGTAGCTCGAGTCGGACTGCTTCAGCTCCAAGCCCGTGGCCACGGCGGCCATGTTGCCGGCGCCCCCGATCCAGCTTCCGGCCAAAATGCCAAACGCCTTCCAGGTGTCGGGCTCCAGATGTCCCTTGACCATCGCGTACGCGATGGGCGCCCCGAACACGACGCCCGCCGTGCCCGCCAAAAAGACCAGCACCCCGCGGCCCATCACCCGCCCCGCCGCCAACAGGTCCACGTCCAACAGCATCAACACCAGGAAGACCGGCAGCACGGTATCTTCCATCCAGTCGTAGACGGGCGAGCGGTTGGCCAGCACCCCCGACGTGGAAAGCGCCATCGGCGCCGCGTAGATGAACAATAGCGGCGGGAAGTAGTTGAAGAACCGCCACCGCCACCGCCTCTCCATCCACAAGAACAGGGAAGTCACGCCCAAAAGCGTCGCCAGGATGCCCGTCGGACTGTGAATCAAAGGCTCTTGCATGGGGCGTGATGTAGCGTGATGCGGCGACGTTCGACCTGGCCACCAACTCCCCTCTCCCGCCCGCGGGAGAGGGGCCAACCGTGCAACCATCTCCCCTCTCCCGCAAGCGGGAGAGGGGCCGGGGGTGAGGGGACCCGCATGTGCTCGGGTAGTGGAAGCATATTGGGCCCCGTGGGTAGTCCGCCGAGTGCCACTGGCTCCGCCAGTGCTTGGCGCGTGTGCCACTGGCTCCGCCAGTGCCGTATCTCCGTGCCACAAAACACGGGCAAAGCCCGCGGCGCTCGTCTACGTCCGCAACGACCGCAGCGCGGCTTCCGCTTCCGGCGCCATCTTGAAAATCGGCGCCAAATGGCCGCACGGGAAATCCCCGCACGCCGCGCAGGTATCCACCTTGCGGGCGAGGGCGCACTTGCGGACCTCGCAAAGGCTCTCGCAGTAATGCACCTTCACGCCCGGCGTGCGGCAGCCGGCGCAGTGGATGTCCTCCGGTTTGATGTCGACGTGGAACGTTCTCGACCACTCCTCGGCCACCTTCGCCCGCAGGGCGTCGTCGTCGTTGGCCGTGGCAATCGACGCCTCGCACTTGGCGCAATCCAGCCCGCAATACGCGATCATGGTTTTTTGTCCCTATTCTCGTGTTGTGGCGCCCTTGTGGGAGGCGACTCACGTCACCGACCACCTCCCCAAGGACTCGGCGACGGGAGTCGCCTCCCACAATTCCCGACACGTGCTACAGAAGGTACAATACCCTACCGGCACGGATCGTTCAATCCACCAGGCCCCACCCCCCCATGCAACGCACTCCCAAGGGCTTTCGGCTGCACATCGGGCTGTTTGGCCGCCGCAACGCGGGCAAGTCGTCGCTGTTGAACGCGCTGGTGCGGCAGGACGTCTCCATCGTCTCCGAAGTGGCCGGCACCACGACCGACCCGGTCGAGAAACCCATGGAGCTTCCGCCGCTGGGGCCGGTTCTGTTCATCGACACGGCCGGCGTGGACGACGCCGGGGCGCTGGGCGCAAAGCGCGTGGCCAAAACCCGTCAGGTGTTCGACCGCACGGACGTCGGCGTGCTGGTGGTCGACGCCGGTCGGTGGGGCCCGTTCGAGCAGGCCGCGCTGGCCGAGCTGGCCGGGCGCAACGTGCCCGCCGTCGTCGTGTTCAACAAGTCCGATCTCGCCCGGCCCGATCGCGCGGCGCTCGACGAACTAGCTAGCCGGAAGGTCCCCTGCGTCGAAACCGTGGCCTCGCGGGGCGAGGGCGTCGCGGCCGTTCGCGAGGCCCTGCTGGCGGCCGTGCCCGAGGAATTCTTGCACGCGCCGCCCATTGCGTCCGATCTGGTCCGTCCCGGCGGACTGGCCGTGCTCGTCGTGCCCATCGACCTCGAAGCCCCCAAGGGCCGGCTCATCCTGCCCCAGGTGCAGACGATCCGCGACCTGCTGGACGGCGACGCCTGCGCGCTGGTGGTCAAGGAACGGGAGCTTCGCGACGCGTTGGCGCGGCTGGGCCGCCCGCCGTCGTTGGTGATCACCGATTCGCAGGCGTTTTTGAAGGTGGCGGCCGACACGCCGCCGGACGTGCCGCTGACGTCGTTCTCCATCCTCTTCGCGCGGCAAAAGGGCGACCTGGCCCAGTTCGTCGAAGGCGCGATGGGCATCGAGCGGCTGCGGCCCGGCCAACGCGTGCTCATCGCCGAGGCTTGCACGCACCATCCCGTCACCGACGACATCGGCCGCGTGAAAATCCCGCGGTGGCTCCGGCAATACGTCGGCGGCAATCTCGATTTCCACACCACCCAGGGACACGACTTCCCCGACAATCTGTCCGACTACCAGCTCGTCGTGCAATGCGGCGGGTGCATGTGGAACCGCCGCGAGATGCTCAGCCGCCTGCTGCGGTGCCGCCAGGCCGGCGTGCCCATGACCAACTACGGCGTGGCCATCGCCTTCACGCTGGGCATCCTCGACCGCGCGCTGGGCCCCTTTCCCGACGCCCAGGACGTCTACCGCCGCCTCCATGCGGGGTGAAGCTTGTGTGCCACTGGCTCTGCCCGTGCCCGGCGGTGTGCCACTGGCTCCGCCCGTGCCCAGGGAATGCCGAGATTCATGCACTGGCGGAGCCAGTGGCACACGGACACAGCCTGTCGCACACGGCTGGAGCCAATGACACGCGCCTTGCCGCATGTCGCCAGGTTTGCCTAAGATGACATCTCCCGGCGGACATGCGTATTCAACGCGTGGCATGGGACAACCCCCCACGGGGGCATCCGGCAAAATCGTCCGCGTTCCGCCCGAGGAAACGCTGCAATTTCCTTGACAACACCCCCTTACGTGCCCGACAATAAAGCGGCTACTACGGATCGCCGGAGCGGGCGCCCTCGGGGGAGATTTCGGGGGGGCGTGGCCGGCTGGGCGACCGTGTGAGGGCAGCGTATTGGATTCATCTCTTTCTCTTTCCTCACATGGGGGACATTGGAATGGGCACGCGTCGAAGAGTCGCGTTCACGCTCGTTGAGCTACTGGTGGTGATCGCCATCATTGGAGTCCTCATGGCGCTTCTGCTGCCGGCCATCCAGGCTGCCCGCGAAGCCGCCCGCCGCACCCAATGCGGAAACAACATGAGACAACTGGCCCTGGCCGCCAGCAACTTCGAGGGGGCGTTCAAGGTCTTCCCGCCCGGGTATTTGGCCATGATCCCCAACAATCCGACGATCTCTCAACCACCGTTCAATGATGGCCAGTACATTGGGTGCATCTTCTACGTGCTGCCGTACCTGGAAACCGAGCAGGTGCTCGACCAGTTGGATGGGTACCTCGCCCCCGGCATCGCGCCCAACGCGGGCATGGACGTGCCTTTTGAAAGCGTGGATCAGGCGGCGGCCCCGTGGTGGGACCCCAGCCACACGATCAACGGCGTCTCGGGCGTCCCGTTTCGGGTGGCGCAAACGAAGATCCCCGCCCTGTTGTGCCCGTCCGCCGCGGCCCGACGGTACGACGGAATCATTATAGGGATGCACCTGACTAACCCGAGCGGCACCAATGTTGTGCCGTGGTGTTGCACGATAGACAACGCCACCGACCCCGCGTCGGTCGCGGCGCTGGGCAAGACCAACTACATCGGCTGCGCCGGGCCGTGCGGGAAGTGCACTCAGGCGACGCTGAACCTGTACCGGGGCATCTTTTACAACCGGTCGAAGACCTCCGTCCGCGACATCCGCGACGGCACGAACTGCACCATGCTCTTCGGAGAATCGACCTTCTCCCCCGCGGATGGCACCGCGCCCTATTGCATGGCGTGGATGGGCTCCGGCTCCTGGAGCACCCGCCTGACGCCAGGGCATAGCATTGCGGCGAACGTCAATTTCAAAAGCCGTCACCCGAACATCACGCAATTCGTCGCGGCGGACGCCTCGGTCCACGCGGTGAGCAACGACATCGAACTGATGCCCTATCTCAAGCTGGGCGGCATGTGCGACGGTCAGCGGGCGACCTTCGAGTAAACCACGCGGCATCGCGGCAAACGTTTGAACATTCGGGCAATGCCCACCTCTTTCGTGGGCATTGCCCTTTTTCTTTTTTGAGCGTGGGCAGGGCGCCCGGCGGCGAGGGCCTGTGTGGGTTTTTTTGTGGCACGGGCTGCCAGCCCGTGAAGGAACACGGCCAGGATGGCCGTACCACACATGGAATTCCGTGCAGTCCCGGCGGCGAGGCGTCGCGGACGGGCCGCCCGGGGACCGCTTGACGGTTCATGGCGCCCGGGGCACAATAAACGAGCGTCGGTCGTCGGGGAATCGGCTTCGCGAGGCACTTTGAACCCGCGTCGCGTCGCCTTCCCGCCACGACCGAGCGATTGGGAATTGCTTTCCGTCACTCGATTCGTACAGGGGTCATCGCCATGCGAAAATTGGCACATGTTCTGGTCTGCGCGGCTGTGTTGTTTCCCGTGATTGGCTGCGGCGGCGAGAGCGGCAAGGGCGTCGAAAAACCGAAGGATACCGTTCCGCCGCCCGCGAAGGTGAATGTCATGGGCTCGCAGGCCCCCGCGGACGCCCCACCGATCGAAACGCAATAGCAGCCTGTCGGGCGCCGCGTCCACGCCCGTGTGGGACGTGTCTTGTCCGATCGACTTGTACGTTCGCGCGGGCGTGGACGAGGCCACGTGACCTTGCGCGCGGCGGGCGTCACTCGCGCTGGGCGGCCGGCGGCGCGAGCGCCATCTCGGGCCTGACGGCCGGGGTCTCGCAAGAGGCTTGCCGGGTGGCCTTCTCGGCGACGCGCTGGGCCACGGCGGCAAACTCGTCGCGGACCTCGGGCCGAACCCGCGAGAGCTTCGCCGCCAGGCGCTGCATTCCCTCCTGGTTCACCTCGGCGGTGCGCGACAGGCTGCCCACGAAGGCGGACGTCTGCACGAAATTCGAGTCGGCCACCTTGCCGACGATCGGCTGAAACGTCCGGGTGAGAAACTCGATCCCGGCGTTGTCGATGTGGGTGAACGCGTCCAGCCGGCTGGTGATGTAATGCCGCCCATCCGGCTCGCGGATGTAGCCGGTTTTGAGGATCACCAGGGTCCGCCCGCGGATCGGCCCGCCGAACATGGCCCCCCCGTAGTAGCCGTCGGTGAAGACGACGTGCGTCTCGTGGTCCTGATAGAGGTACTCGACGGTGCCGGTGGTCCCATCGCTGTCGCCCGCGCGGTAGAGCCCCTGGCCAAGCTGCGACATCCGCAGGTCGCTGATATCGAGCGCTTCCCAGATGCCCACCACCACGTCGGGATGGCGCACGAGGAACAAGTACAGATCCGGATCGCACGGGGTGACGTGGATCGGCAGCCGCCGGAAGACGTGCGTGGTGGAGAGGACGGACGTGACTTTCTTCCGCGCCTCGGGCGTGAGCTTCTCGAAGGGAATCGACTGGATGGCGGAGTCGCGGGCGGCCCGGCTCGTCGTGGCCCGAAGCGGACTGGAGACCGATTCGGCCCGGGCGGCGCCCGGCGCGAGAAGGCCGCACAGCAGAGCAATCGACACGCCAAGCCGCGGGCGGGGAAATGTCCCCGTTTTCGCACGGGCGAAGATGGGGCTGTCCCCTTCGACGCACCGATGGCGGGCGAGGCGCGCGGTCTCTCCGATGGCACGTTGCACGGGCACGTCAGATCCCCCCTGTTAGCCGAGCTGGCTGCCACGCCGCATCGCCGCGCCCGGCCGGGCGCGGCGAGTATGCGGATATTGATGGTTATTCGGCCGCCCGGCCCGGCCCACCCCAGCCAAAAACCGGCGAAGCTCCGCGGGCAAGACTGCCCATTTTACCAGCCCCGTTGAGCCTCCCGCTTTCCAAGCCGTGTTTTGACCTTGCCGCGGACCGCCGCCCCCGGGACAATGCCGCCCTTCTCCAAACCGGGTGGGGCCTTCGGCATGAACAGACGTCAATTTTGGTGGGCGGCGCTGGCGGTGGCGACGGTGTTGCTGGGGGTCACGTTCGGGCTCCGCGAGGCGGGACGGGGTTGGCTGGCACGCGAGTGGCAGCGCGAGATGGCGCAAGCCGACGATCCCCGGGCGGTCGAGTTGGTGGGCCGCGTGGCCGGGCTGGGCCCGCCGGGACTGCCCGTCCTGGTCGAAATGCTCGGCTCGCCGCGCGAACGCGTGGCCCGGGCGGCCCGGGGCGCGCTTTTTGCTCAATTGGAGGACTGGAAATCGCTCGACGCGCGTTCCGCGTCGCCGCGTCTGGCCGCGTTGGCCCGGAGCCTGGCCGACCACGTCGATCGTTTTGGCCCCACGGCTCGGCTCGACGCCGCCGAGCTGGCCACGCGGATTCTGCGTTGCCCGATGGATCCGGCGACCGTCGATCGCAGACGGGTGATTGACGCGTGCGAGACCGTCCTGCGCCGGTCGCGGGCCGATCGCCGCGCCCTGGCGGCCGTGGACCAGGAGCAATCGCCCGAGATCGTCTTGCCGGAGGACTCCGTCGCGGGGGAGCCCGCCTCGCGCGACGCCCCGCCGCCGCGTGGCTTCGGTCCGGCCGATTCGCCCGATCTGGAGACCGGCCGCCTGGCCCAGCTTCCTGGCGGGGGGCTTTTGCCCGCGCCGCTGGCCGAGGAACGCCCCGACGCCTCGTTGGCCGTCCGCGGACATCCAGAGGAACCGCCGCCGGGGGAGGAGCCTCAACGGTTGAACCGGCCGTCGGGCGCGCAGCGGCTTCGGCCGTCGACCGGGGCGCCGCGTCTTTTGGGCGGCGCGGCGGGCGGGGCGCGGCCGCTCGAGGGCAGCCCGCCGGCGTCCGCGCCGGCCGAGGATTCCCCGTTGCCCCCCAGCACGGCTGGCGGGGCCCATCCGCGGACGTCTCTGGACGAGTCGCCCACGGTCGTCTCGCCGTTGGCGAAATCCGAGACGCTCGATCTGCTGCGCGGACTCTGGCACGAGGACCCGGCGTCGGCCGACCAAGCCAGGGCGGAGCTGACGAGGCGGGGTTTTGGCCAGGTGGAGCTTGCGGTGGGTCGGCAGCTTTTCGACCCCGATCCGGAGGTCCGCAAGCGTCTCGCGCGGACGCTTCCGGGGCTGCGGAGCGTCAAGCCCGAACCGTGGCTTCTGTGGCTTGCCCGCGACGCCGACGGCGACGTGCGCGCCGTGGCGGTGGGATTGTTGGCCACGTCGAACGATCCGGCGTTGTTGGCCGAGGTGGAGCGTCTTGCGCGGGCCGATCTCGACCTCCGCGTGCGGCGTCACGGCGAGTCCATCGCCCGGCGGCGGGCGGAGGAGCGGCGCTAAGAACGTTTTTGAAATTGGGCGCCACTGCTGGCTTGTCCAGCAGTGTCTCTCGCCCGGAACCAACCCTTTCTCCCGCACGATTCGCCGGGCACTGCTGGACAAGCCAGCAGTGGCGCCCCCGTGGTGGCCATGCATGGCATTTCTCGGGAGAACATGCCCACGGCAAGCGTGGGCATGGCACCCAAAACGCCACGGTCATCCAAAACATGCTCTAGCCTACAAGTCTACGCCTGCTCATTGATACGCCAGAGGGCTTCGTTGGTGGTGCTCACGGCGCGGCAGCCGCTGGCGATGATGCGGCGGAAGGTTTCCGGTCCGCGGATCAGGCCTCCGGCGATGTGCGGCGTATTCACGGCGCGGAACTCGGCGGCCACTTCGATGGCGGCCACGCCGGGCAAAAGTTCGACGGCGTCCGGTTTGGACTTCTGGATGACCGACAATCCGCGTTTCACCGCGCGCCCATCTTGCAGGAAGAGCCGCACGACCGAGAGCAACCCCAGCCGTCTGGCCACGGCCACCAGATGATGGTGCACCGTGATGATGCCGTTGATGCGCTTCATGCCGGCCACGAAGCGGACGGCGGCCTCGTCCCGGGCCAGCCCGTGGATCAAGTCCAAATGCAGAAGCACCGGCGTGTGGGCCAGGGGCGGCCGCTCGAACGGCTCGATCACGCGGGGCAGATCGGTCAGCTCGTCGGCCTGGATCATGACCAGGCTGGCGTGGGCCAGCAGGCCGATGCACTCGTCCGCCAAATGGGTCAAGTAAGGAATGACCGGTTTTCGGAAGAATGACTCGGGCAGGCCGGGAGGGGTTTTCGCGGTCATAAACCGATGGGGAGCCGGAGGTTTCGCGCCGCGGGGGGCTTTCTCCGACAAAAGCCGCCTCTTGACACGCGGTCCGTCGCCTGTCCATAATAGACGTAATGGGGGTCGCCCGCAAGCGATTCCTTCAACAAACGGGCTTGAGAGAATTCCGAGAAGGCCCCGCGTTTGTGCGCGGGGCTTTTTTCTTTGGGTGCGCGCTCATGGCGTCAGAGGACAACAGCGCGGGGCGATTGGCGGAGGTCCGCCACGTGGCGTTGGACCTGGACGGCACCGTCTACAAGGACGGCGAGCCCTTCGCCTGCACCGGTCCGTTTCTCGATTTGCTCGACGAGCTGGGCATCGGCCGCACGTTCCTGACGAATAATTGCTCGCGAAGCACGGAGGACTACGTCGCCCATCTGCGGAAGGTCGGCATCCGGGCCGATCGGAACAACGTCTACACGTCGGCCGACGCGATGGTCAGCTTCCTTCAAAAGGAGTTGCCCCGGGTCAGGCGGCTGTTCGTCGTCGGCACGGACAGCCTGCGAAGCCATTTCCAGTCGTTCGGCTTCGCGATTAGCGCGGACGATCCGGCCGACGAGCCGGACGCCGTCGTGGTGGGCTTCGACACGACGCTGGTCTACGCCGGGCTGTGCCGCGCGGCGTATTGGCTGGCCCAAGGCAAACCCTATCTGGCCACGCATCCCGACCGCGTCTGCCCCACGCGCAAGGCGACGGTTCTGGTCGATTGCGGGTCGGTCTGCGCGGCGTTGAACGAGGCGACGGGCCGGCGCCCGATGGCGGTGCCCGGCAAGCCGGATCCGCGGATGCTGGAAGGCATCGTCCGTCGTCATGCGATTGAGCCGGCCCAACTGGCCATGGTGGGGGACCGTCTGTACACCGACATGGCCATGGCCCGGCGGTTTGGATGCCTGGGCGTGCTCGTTCTGACGGGCGAGGCCACGGCGGACGAGGCGGCGGCGCTGGACGAGCCGCCGGATCTCGTTTGCCGCGACCTGGCCGAGTTTGGCGCCGCGCTGCGTCGGCATCGGAGAATGGATCGTGGACAATCACCCGCCCAAACCCCCCACGCGGCGACCGGAAGCCGAGCGACTCGAGACTGACGTGCTGGACCTCCTCGTCGTGGGAGGCGGCATCGTCGGGGCGGGAGTGGCTCGCGACGCCGCCATGCGCGGTTTGCGCGTCGGCTTGATCGAACAGCGCGATTTCGCCTTCGGCACCAGCAGCCGATCGAGCCACCTGTTGCACGGCGGGCTGCGTTATCTCTCCCAGGGCCACCTCCGCCTGGTCCACGAGGCCAGTAAAGAAAAGCGCGTGATCCACCGGATCGCGCCCCACCTGGCCGCTCCCCAGGCCTTCATCTTTCCCACGCGCCGCGGATGGCGCTGGGCGCGATGGAAGCTCGGTATCGGCGTGAAACTCTACGATCTCTTGTGCGGACGGCGCAACCTGGGCAAGTCCAGCACGCTCACGCGGCGCGAGACGCTCGAACTGTTGCCGGGACTGTCGCCCGATGGCGTGACCGGAGCCGTGCGCTACTTCGACGGATTGACGCACGACTCCCGACTGGTCATGGACACGTTGCGATCCGCCTCCCGACACGGCGCCATCGTGCTCAACTATGCCCGGTTTCTCGACGCGGCGCGCCAGACCGACCATTGGCGGATCGACGCGCGCGACGCCGCGGCCGACCGGGCCATGGCGATCCGCGCCCGCCAGATCGTCAACGCCACGGGCCCCTGGTCCGACAAGCTGCCTCACAGCCGCACGCGCCTCCGCTTGACCAAGGGCGTCCATCTCGTGATCGACCGCGGTCGGCTCCCCATTCCCGAAGCGGTCGTCCTCACCGAAGGCGCGCGCATCCTCTTCGCCATTCCTTGGGGCCAGCGCGTCATCCTGGGAACGACGGACACCGACTACGCCGGCCCGGTGGACGATCCTCCCTGCGAACCCGACGACGTCCAGTACGTACTCGACGTCGTCGCCGCGCTTTTTCCGGGCGCCGGGATCGCGCCGCGCGACGTGATCAGCACGTGGTCGGGCCTCCGGCCGTTGGTGGCCGATCGAAACGGCCAACCCTCGGACATCTCGCGCCGGCACGAAATCACGCTGGCCGAGCCGGGCTGGTGGGACGTCACCGGCGGAAAGCTGACCACGTACCGCCTGATGGCCGAGCAGACCGTCGATCGCGTCATCCGCGCCCTGGGGCGGCCGGCGAACCCCTGTCGCACGGCCGTCGAGCCGCTCTTGGATCCGCGGGAGGACGTCGGTCCCAGTTCGATCGTGCCGCCGCCGGTGACGCGCGAGGCGGTGGAGCATTACTGCCACAACGAATGGGCGCTGCGCCTCGACGACGTGCTGATCCGAAGGACGGGCTGGTGGTATTACCACGCCGACGTCCAGGCGGTCGCCGACGCCGTCGCGCCCTGGATGGCCAAGTCGCTCGGCTGGGACGCGCCGAGGGTGGCCGCCGAACGGGCGGCGTGTTTTCCGCTTTGGGAGGCGGCCTCGCCGTCGATCCCACCGCCGCACCGGCCGACCGCGCCGGCAAAAAGCCCGGGCCGGATCCCGGCCAACTGACCGCTCGTGGCGAAGGGGCCGAAAGTGCGGATTACGCTGGGGTTCTGAAGCGCTCCAACGCGGGGTTAGGGCATGCCCGGCGGGATGTTCCTGGCTCGTCCCACTCATCCCGACCACGCCCATGCGATTATCACGCCCCCCCAGACCGCATGATTCCCGACTCTAAGCTACGCTTGAGGGTTGACCTGTTATATCTCCCAACGTGAAGGGTGGTCAGGCAAATCGCACTCGTGGCGGGCTCTCCGGTCGCGCGGACTCGGCGAGCCGTTCGCGACGTGTTCCACGTGACTTGATTGGATTGGGCAGTCCCAGCAAGGATTTGCGCGGCCTCGTCGCGACCGGCGGCGAGAGACGCGGGTTGGAAGAGCCCTCTGGGCTGTCACCGTGATCTGCTTCCTGGAATACGATGAATCCGCCTAATCGAAGGGTTCTCCTTGTCGACGACGACCCGGCGTTGCGCCGCATCCTTTCCCATTGGCTCCGTGGCGCCGACTTCGACGTGCGCGAGGCCGGCAACGGGATGGAGGCCCTGGCGGCCATCGAGGCCGACTGCCCCGACTTCCTGATTACGGACTGGGAGATGCCGGTCGTGGACGGCCCGGAGTTGTGCCGCCGCGTCCGGGCGTCGAACCTGCCGAAATACGTCTATATCCTGTTCCTGACCATCCGTTCCGCGCCGGCGGAGATGATTACCGGATTGGAGATTGGCGCGGATGATTATCTGGGCAAACCGATCTTGCAGGGCGAGTTGTTGGCGCGGATGCGGGCGGCGGGACGAATCGTCGCCCTCGAGCGGCGCCTGTCCGAGATGGCGCGCACCGACCCTCTTACCCGCCTGTGGACCCAGCGGACGTTCTACGAGGTCCTGGAGAAGGAATGGGAACGCGTGTCGCGCAGCGGCGCGCCCCTGTCGTGCGCGATGATCGACCTGGATTTCTTCAAGCGCGTCAACGACATGCACGGTCATCCGGTGGGCGACGCCGTCCTGAAGACGATCACCGAAATTCTCCTGAGGAATTGCCGAGCCAGCGACACGATCTGCCGTTACGGCGGCGAGGAATTCTGCGCGTTGTTGCCCGACACCACCGAGGAAGCCGCGGTGGCCTGGGCCGAGCGCCTTCGCGCGTCGCTGTCGGGCACGGTTATCCGCGGCGGCGGGACCGAGCTTCGCGTCACGGCCAGCTTCGGCGTGGCCCAACGCCGCGACGACACCCAAACGTCCGCGGGACTGGTCGATCAGGCCGACCAGGCGCTGCTGTGCGCCAAACAATCCGGCCGGGACCGCGTGGTTTCCTTCGAGCTGCTCAACAGCGCGCGGCAAATCGACCTGGACGAGTCGGATCAGCACGGCATCTTCCGCGGGATCACCGCCCGACACGTCATGAGCCCCATGGTCGTCGGCCTCCACGAGGACGAGACGGTGGGCCAGGCCGCCGAGTTCTTTCTCCGCTCCCGCATCAACTCGACGCCGGTGGTCAATCGGGAAGGCAAGCTGGTCGGCATCCTCTCCGAGAAGGATCTCTTGGCCACGATGGTCTCGTTCGATAGCTGGGAGTCGCCCGTCCGCGACGTGATGAAACCCAACGTCATCTGTTACGACGAGGACACGCCCATCCGCGTCGTCTACGAATTCCTCTGCCGCGTGTCCATCCGACGCGTCGTGATCGTCGCCGACGGCTGCCCGGTGGGCACCATCAGCCGGGGAACGCTCCTGCGATGGTTCCGAAATCTGGTCCTGTCCAAGGGGTTGGTCGAAACCACGTCGACGCCCGAACCGCACGACGAGAAAGATCCCCATCGCTCCAAGGATCGACTTGCCGAGACGGCCGAGACCATTGCCGGGCTGGCCAGGGAGCTTCAACGGCGCCTCCGCGAGGATCCGCGCGATCTCGTCCCCTTCGTCGTTGGCGGCGCCACGCGCATGCAGGAACTGGTCACCGACCTGTTGGCATTCTCCCGCTACGCCAACGACGCCGGCCAAACCGGCGCGGCGGCCATCCGATCCATGCACTTGACCGGCGGCCACACGGATTGAGCCCCGCGCGAGACCATTTCCCCTAAGGCTCCTTGGGCGCGTCCAGGTAGATCCACTCCAGGCCGACGTCCAGCGCCGCCGGCGGGCTGCCCTGGCGGGCATGCACGGCCACCGTGTTGCGACCGGTTCGGAAGAGCTTCTTCTGTTCCCGGGAAAGCGGGATCGAATGGTACTCGGCGTTGCCGCCGGTCCCCCGCCAGAGCGGCTTCCCGTTGACGAAGACCTCGATCGACTCGCCGAAGCAGGCGTCCAACACGATTTCGCGGGGCATGGCGCCGAGTTCCACGTCCGTGCGGAGCCAGATCTCCGGGCTCGCGCAGTCCGTTCGGACGCGAACGCCGGGCGTGCCGGGCTGTCCGAAGGCGCTCGAGCCGGTCCGCCACGACGCGGTGGACGCCTCGGAAACGAGCCAGTCCGGCTCGGGCCGCTGTGTCGCGTAGCGCCAGACGTGACCGCCCGCCGCCGCCGTGGCCGCGCCCGTCTCGCGGCGCACCCGGTCCAGCAAACGGTTCACCGCCACGGACTCGAACGACGTCCAGCCCGGCGGTCGCCGCAGGTCGTCCGAGGTCGCGACGACAAGCGTCGGATCCATCGGGTACCGCCCGAGCCGCTCGCCAAACAGGCTCAGCCCGTGGGCCACCGGCTTCCCGTCCTTCTCGTCTTCGACCGCCTCGAAAACCAGCGGCACGTTGTCCGACGATCGCCACTGGTCCCGAAATGCCGCCTCGCCGAAGAGATCCACCCGCTGATGAACGAGGTATCCGTAGCTGCCGTGTTGCCAGCGCTGCTCGTGGGAGAGAACGCCGCGGGAGTCGGCGGGGTCGTCGGGCAGGTCGAACCGCCACAACGGTTTGCCCGCCAGCCGCGCGGCGATCTTGCCAGGATACTTCCGATGCTCCGTCTGCGGACAGTCCGACTCGCGTCGTTGGGCGGGCCAGTCGAGCCGCTCGTCCCGGGCCTTGGTGGCCAACTCGGCCATGAGCACGACCTGCACGGGAACCGCGTCGCGGACGAACTCGGGCAAAGCGATCCGGTACTCCACTTCGCAGTGGCCGTATCCAAAAAACCGGCTCCGCGGGGTCAGCCAATGCGTCATGGGCTGGTCGGCTCGAAACGCGGAGAAGTCGTCCGGCGAAAACCGCAGCGCCACCAGCCGGCGGCCCAACACCTCCACGCGAGGCGACTGCCGAGGCGAAGCCCCGGCCGCGTCGGCCGGCGCGCCCGACGGACGGACGATCAGATTGACGTAGTTTGCCGCGATCCGGTCGCCCCGGTCGTCCAGCAACTCCAGAGTCAACGCCCCCACGAAAGGACGCCGACTGGGCACCGCCACCGTCATGGATTTCTGAAACGTGACGCAATGCGGCCGCCACGTGGTCTGCATCTGGCGGGGTTCGGTCGATTCGTCCTGCCCCAGGTCGTCCATGCCCACGATCTGCCAGCGGAGCCGCGGCGCTTCGCGCCGCGAGGAATAATGGCTCACGAAGACGGGCAGGGTAAACGTCTCGTCGGGCGCCAGCACGAGCAACGGCGGGGCATCGTAACCGACGAAATCCGCGCCCTGCAGGTCGGCCACGGTCATACCCGTCACAAAGGCCCCGTAGCCGAACTCCTTCGACGTCCGATCGTAATTCACCAGCCCGTCGTGCTCCCATTCGACGTCGGTCAACTCGTTGTAGACGTAACCCTGGATCAGATCAAACTGACGCAGCAGCGTCGTGAGGTATCGAAACGACCACGAGACGTCCCGATCGCCGCCGCCAGGAACGACGCCGCCGTACTGGCAAAGGAGAAGCGGCGGCTCCGTCGGGGTGGAACCCGACCGTCGGTCCGCCTCCCGCGAGATCAGGCCGCGAACCACGCGCTCCACGTGCTGTCGCGCCTCCGTGTAGTCGTCCAGAAGAAGACGCCACATGCCGAAGTCCTTCCCCGCTGCCTTCCGCGAAAGCGGGTCGTCGTCCCCGACCAGCCGCGTCGGGTCGACCCGTTCCTTAATCTCGGACCGGAGCCGCTGGGCCCATTGCCGCGCCGCCTCGTCCGCCTTCGCGTCGCGCCCGCCTCGCTGCCCAACGTCGCCAACAAGACACCACGCGACAATCGCCGGGTGGTTCCGATCGCGACGGATCGCCGCGCAAACCGCCTCTTGGCGGCTCTCTTGCGTCGTCGCGTCGGCCGACCATGTCGCCGGCACGTCCGCCATGACCAGAATGCCAAGCCGGTCCGCCCAGTATAGCCGCCGCGGTTCTTGCGTTGTCGCGCCGGTCCGCAGAAGGTTGACGCCCAGCCGCCGGGCGATCTCGACGTCGCGGCGAAGAACGGCCTCGCTGGGCGCCGTGCACAACCCCTCCGGGTTCGTCGATCGGTCCACGACGCCCCGAAGGAAAATCGGCTCGCCGTTGAGCAACACCATCGGGCGTCCCGCGCCGGCCGGATCGCCCCGCTCGATGATCCGCAGGCCAAAGTACGTGTGCACCACGTCCTCGTCGCCGCCGCCGCCGGCGGCCCGCACGTCCTTGAGATGGACGTCGAGATCGTAAAGACGCGGCCGCTCGGGCGACCAAGGCGTGGCGTTGGGAACGAGGATCGACGACCGGCCGCGCCCCGCGCCCCCCTGGATCGTCAACGTGGCCTTCTGCTCCGGAAATGCGCCGTCCGGCGAGACCAGTTCGATTTGGGCGGAACCGTCGGGGCCCACGACGTCGACTTCCACCTCCAGCGACCATTCCGTCCCGATTCGCCTGGGCACCAGCCGGACGTCGCGGACGTGCCGGACCGGCCGCGCTTCGAGCCAAACGGTCTGCCAGATGCCGTCGGTCGGCGCGTGCGTCTGGCCAGACGGCGCGTGGCGCGACTGGCCGGCGCCGCGGACGCGCACGACCACCGACGTCTGGCGGCCCGGCTCGGCTTGTTGGGTCACGTTGAATTCAAACGGCGCGGAACCTCCTTGGTGACGGCCCACCTCGATGCCGTCCACCCATACGGTCGCCTCCTCGTCCACGGCCCCGAACCGGAGCCAGATCTGTCGACCCCGCCACGCCTCCGGCGCCGTGCAACGACAATGGTACCAGCCGATCTTCTGACCGCTCTGGTCGGCGATGCCCGAGGCCCGACTCGACCAACAGAACGGAACGATAATCCGCCGGTCCATTCCGGCCGGATCGGTCCACCACTTCTCGTCCAGCCCGCAGTCGTCCGGATCGAAGCGGAACTGCCAGGGGCCATTGAGCGTCGCCCAGGTGTCGCGGCGGAGATCGGGCCTCGGATGCTCGGGCCTCGGGACGTCTTCCACCGCGGACACGGCCTCAAAGGCGGTGGCCGCCACCAGGCAACCCCACGCGATCCACGGCATGCCCATCCCGACCCTCCCCTTGGTGGCCTGATGCGGTCCGTGCAACGGCCCAGTATCCCTTCTCTTTCATCGCCAGAATTCGGCAGGCTAGACAGGGCATTTGGACCAATCGCCCACAAGAGGGGCACCGCCGGGCCGGACCGCTGAAGGGTGGTGGATCGTCCTCGTCGAGTTCGTCGAAATCGTGCTGATGGTGACGTCTCCCCCTGGCGATGGATCCCACGGTCCCACGGCTCACCCCCATCCGCGTGGCGACTGCCCGCTGCGATAAACCCTCTTGCTCCAACAGACGCTGGATCTCCCGAACCACCGTGGGCGCGATCATGGCGCATCTCCTCGAATGTCCTCGGTGTTCCCGCTGATTTGAACGTATATGTGCGGCAAAAATGTCCGTTGTTTTGAACACAAAAAAACTGGTGTTCGTTGTATCGTGGGACTCCGTCCGCGTCTGGAAGTCGTCACCAAGTAGCAGCCATTAAGCATTCAGCGCGCCCGAGAGTAACAAATAGATGACATAAAAGCAACAAGAAAACACGCCAATTTGTGCGCATTATTGTCATTACAATCCCCATAATTGGGTTACTCCTGAACAATTGTTTGACCAAAACCGCTCGACTCACCCCCAGTTTGTGGCTAGGATGGGGGCATCTTCCTTCCCGAAGCCCGATCCCCAACGCTCCTTCAGACATGACTCTTAAACCCTACGATCCGCGGAGGCTCGATCAATTCACCCTCCGGCTGCTGGACCTGGCCGCGCACATGCGTCAGATCGCGCATCTCTGCCGGGAGTACCAAATCGACAGCTTCGCCCTGCACGACAAGAAAGCCAACGAGTGGTGCGACAATCTGGACCGATGGGTTCGGAAGGCCCGGGCCGAATTGGAGATGAAAGTGATCGAAGTCCGCGCCACCCAACGGGCCCTCGCCCTCGCTCGATCGGAGAAAGGGCCTGAGGACGAGGCGAGCGAGACGGTCTGAGCGTTGGCGGCAAGCTCCGGGCGCGCGGGGCGGCGCAGGGCGTGGGCGAACTTCAAACCAGGCTCTTCGCCGCGATCGACGAGCGAGCCGCCGCGGTTCGATCGCCTGCGCCAACGGCGCAAGCCCGATCGGTTGGTTTCCGACGGCGGCTTGGGCCGATTAGACCGCACGCCCGTCGGTCGCTTCAGACGAGCCGGCCGTCCGGTCGATGACACGCGCGGCCGGGCAGGTCGCTGCCCCGACGACGTGCGTCCTAATCCCCTTGCTCAAGCGACATTCCCCATGCTCTCGGCAAACATCGCCCAGGCGATCATCTTGATCGTGTTCAGCCTCATTTGCCTCGTCGTGGGCGACGTCGTGCTCCATCAGCACCACCAGTAGCCGGACCTAATGGCGTTCCGACGGCTGGCTACTTGAGCGACTCGCTGTGTTGGGCGGCCTCCAAAAGGAGTTGGCGTCGCACCTCGTTGGACAGGCGGTGTCCGGCGGTGCGCCGGGCCGTCTCGAGAAGGTCGTCCAATTGGAGATCCCAAAGCCGCACCGGATTGGCCCGCTCGTCCGCCGTCTGGGTGCTCCCGCTGGCCAGCCATTTGCCGTCCGGGCTAACCGCCAGCGCGGTGATCGGTCCCGCGTGCCCGCGGAGGATCACCGGCGCGGCCGCCGGGTCCGCGCCCGCCAGATCCCAGAGCCGGATGGTCTTATCGTGGCTGCCCGTGATGACCCAACGTTGGTCTGGGCTGAACGCCACGTGTTGAATCCGGCCTTCATGCCCGGCGAAGACGACGCAGGCGGCGGCGGGATCCTCCGCGGAAAGATCCCAAAGTCGCGCCGTATTGTCGAAACTGCCGGAGACGAGCCATCGGCCGTCGGGACTGAAGGCCAACGCATTCACCCAACCCTGGTGGCCGCGCAGGACGACCGGAGTCGCCGCCGAATCGGGCTCGCGGAGATCCCAAAGACACACGGCGCCGTCGTGGCCGCACGTGGCCAGCAGCCGGCCGTTGGGGCTGGCCGCGACTCCGCTGATCCAGCCCTCGTGGCCGCGGAGAATGATCTGCTGGGCCGCGGGGTGGCGAGCCGTCAGGTCGAACAGACGTATCGTCTTGTCCTGCCCGGCCGTCACGGCCCAATGTCCATCCGGCGTGATGGTGGCCGCCAGAATCGGCCGCGCGTGCCCGCGCAGCTCGACGACGCGGCGGCCAGGGTCGCGGTCCGCGAGATCCCAGAGCCGAGCCGTATTATCGTCGGCGTCGTAACTGCCGCCGGCGGTCAAGAGCCAGCGTCCGTCCGGGCTGATCGCCGCCACGGTGACGCGTCCCTCGTGTCCCTGCAAAACGGTCGGCGCCGCGCTCGGGTCGGCGGCCGACAGGTCCCACAGCCGCGCCGCCCCGTCGAAGTCGGTCGTGACGAGCCACCGGTCGTTCGGTCCGAAGACCGCGCAACTGATCCATCCCTGGTGACCGGTCAACGCGATCGGCGCCCGCTCGGGGGCGTTCATGTCCCAGAGCCGGGCAACCTTGTCCTGGCCGCCGGTGACGAGCCATCGGCCGGCGCGGCTGACGGCGATCGCGTGGATCCCGCCGCGGTGGCCGTGGAGCATCTGGCCGCCCACCAGCGACAGCGCGTCGCGCAGGGCTTGCTCGGCCCGCCGATCCGGAGACCGGCCCTCGCCCAACATGACGCGGATCGACTCCTGGGCCTGAAACACGCTGTAGAACGGGTTTTCGGCAAGGCTCTTTTGCGAATCCTCAATGAGCTGCCTCGCCAGCGCGAGTCGTCCGAGCCGCTCCGATTCGCGTTGCTTCCGCTCGGCGATCTGACGCTGCCGCTGCGCTTCCAGACGCTGGCGCTCCGCCTCGCGGCGCTCCTGTTCGGCTTGCTTGCGCGCGGCGGTCTCGGCCAGGGCCTGCTGCTCCTGCTCTTGCGCGAGGCGGGCCTGCTCGGCGGCGATCAACTCGGCCTGCTGTCGGCGCCGTTCCGACTCGCGCGTCGTGTCTTGCGCTTCGCTCAACTGGCGCGACGCGTACCAATAGCCCGTGGCGCCGGCGACCGCCACGGCAAGCACGGCCGCCGTGGTCATCGCGACGGTCAGCGACAACCACGGCCGCTTTCGGCACCACGCCCAGAGCCGCTCCCGCTCCGTAATGCGTCGCGGCGCGATCGGATCGCCGTCCAGCCAGCTTTCGAGCTTGTCTTTTGCCTCGGCCGCCGCGTTGCCCGATGGATTTGTCAAACGCAATCGGACCACAAACCCGCACGCCGCGCACACCACCTCGTCGGCCGCCGCGTCCGCTTCGATCGGATTGCCGCACAACGGACAGCGCAGCCGCCGCTTCGGCGGCCGGCGACGCGGCGCGACGCCGGCCGAAGCGTCCGGACGGGGCGTGGCAAGGCGGGGGAATTCGCTGGGCATGTCTTTCATGCGGCGGGGGCCACTCGGGGTGGTTGCGACGCAGCCGATCCGCTGCCGACTCCCGCGACGCCGCGCCGCGTGGACCATCGGCCCGCGGGCCCTATCCTCGGCAAATCCGGAATGCGCCGAAGAAGGCCTACAACCGAGAATCGACCGAAACCGCCGGACATTCCCCAAAAACGGGCCTTTCCGCTACAGCCATGAAAGCCCCTACATGCCGCATGACGCGAACAACCGCCACAACGGGAGCCTTAGGCACGCCCCGCCCCTCGACGAGCCCGCGCGTCTTGCCAAATGTCCGCACCCGACCATCCCCTCTCCCACTGGCGGGAGGGGGCGGAAACCGCTATTCCCGCCGGTCGGCGGGCGCACGTGTGCCACTGGCTTTGCCCGTGCCAGGGGCTGCCGGGATTGACGCGCTGGCGGAGCCAGTGGCGCCCACCGACTTCAGACGCAGACGGGGGTCGGCCAGATCGAGCCGGTACATCACCTGGTTGTAGTCGTAACGCGGCGTCTGGTCCGGGTTGCCCGAGAAGGTGTTGGTGTACGTTCCCTCGAAGTAGATGATCCGGCCGCCTTCCTGGGCGAACATGGGGTGTTGTTTCGGATTGTAGAAACTGTAGCGATCGTGGGTGACAATCTTCCGGGCGTTGCGCCAGGGGCCCAACGGCTCGGGGGCCTCGGCGTACCAGATTTCGCCCAGCACGGACGTGCCCATGATCTCCAGGCCGATCATGATCCATCGCTTGCGGTATTCGTTCCAATAGACGCTGCTTCGGGCGATCCGCACCCGTTTGCCGTCGATCAGGTCGCGCAAGCCAAACCACGCCTCGTCCTCGGCGAGCTTGCCCGACTTGACGAGCTGGGCCTCGCGGTCTTCCGTCATCGGCAAGGCGTCGCGCTTCCACGCCAGACGGAGCTTGCCCTGGGCGTCGCGGTCCAGCTCGGGCTTGTCCTCGCGACTGCCGGGCTTGAAGTAGGTGTAGGTCTCGTACCGGGCGGGGTCGAGCAGGCCCTCCGGATCGGCCGGCACGCGCACGAGTGGATAGGCGTCGCAGCAGTACACGTATTGCGTCGTCCCGTCGGCGTGCAAAAAGGTATGACCGACCGGACACACCGGCGCGGCCATGTCCAGCGCCAGCCGCTTCTCGAATTGCTCCTTCTCGTCGTTCCACTCGACCAGCCCTCTCTCGTACACCCGCATCGGCGGGGCGATCTTGACGTACTTGGCGAACATCCGCTCGCGGCCGTCGGCGTCCGCGAGCACCACGACGCCGTCGATCCACGTGGGGCCCTCGCCGGGCATCTCGGCAGTGGGCTTGGCGAAGCCGGATTTGTCGAGGAAGTATTCCAGATCGACGCCCCGAGCGGGATCGAGCCCGCCGCTCTCGGGCGGAGTGGACGTGGCTCCGGGCACGTGGAAATTGCCCAGCGGATACGACGGCCGGCTCGTGTCGCCCCAGAACCAGTGGATCTTGCCACGGTACTCGATCGAAATGACGCTGTCGGAGCCGAAGACCAGGGCGTTGATGACCGGCTGTTTCGTGGGTACCGGTCGGCCCAGCAGGAGGCTGTCGCGGTAGATGCCCGCCCCGGTGACGCGGTAGAGCCGCTCGGCGACATTCACGCGGTCGATCTTCACGACGGCCTGGCCTCCAGCCGTCACGTCGAGCCGCGTCCCGGCGTAGCCAAACCCGTCCTTGGGGTACTCGTAGCCGTGGCTGGTGACGTAGAAGAAGACCGTCTTGCCCATCAAGCCCGGCTCGTGGAAGGCCACTAGCCCGTTGCTGTCCGTCACGTACCGAACGCCGTGCACGGTGCGGAGTTCCACGAGCGGCACGCCGCGGCCCGTCTCGCGATCGACCACTTGGATGGCGAAGTATTCTTCCGGTCCCGCGGCCACGTCCGCCGGGCAGGCCAGCCACGCGGCGAGGGCCAACATGAGAAACACGACGGATCGAGCCATTTTGTTACCTCGCGCGTTCGGGGCCACTCTCCCCTCTCCCGCTCGCGGGAGAGGGGTCGGGGGTGAGGGGATGGTTTGTTTTGCCGTGGCTTAGAGTACCACAGCCGAGGGCGGCCGTGCTACATGGCGCCCGACGACAGCGGCGGCAAGTCGTCGCACTCCAAAGGAGGGGGGCGCAAAAACATGCCCACGGCGAGCGTGGGCAGGGCACCTCCCCCGTGTATTGACCGGGGTATCGCGAATCGGCGGGAGGTCCCACCGGGGCGGACCCGCTAAAGGTCCTCGGCTCGGACGGCGGTTCCGTCCATGCGGTTGGACAGGGCGCAGTGAACCACCTGGTCGATATTGTAGCTAATCAGGCGAACCGAGTTGTCGCACATCACCATATTGAAGCCGCCGGGATGGGCGCTGCCGTACCGCCACGTGTAGTCCGCGCCCGGGCGGTCTTGCATGGGCTGAAGGAACGTTGCCCCGCTGCGTGCCCAGCGGACGATGTCGCGCTCGTCCGAGTTGTACGGTCCCTGATCGTCGCCCACCGAAATACCGGTCTCGTAGTGGTCGGGTGTAACGTACTTCTCGCCGATCATGTACGTGTTCGTCGTTCCGTCCGTGACGTCCGCGATCCGGAAATCGCCGCGAACGTAGACGATCCCCGTGCACTCCTCAACGGGCGGAAACTTGTAGGTCAGCGATTCCGCGTAGCTGTAATTGGGACCCGGCCCAAACGCGTAGACCCCGCCGTAGCCGGCATCGGGAATCCAGGGAATATTCTCGCCGGCGTTCGCCGCGTAGTCGTTGCGGGCGCCCTCCGTCAACGTATCGCAGAGAAACGGTTTCCGCACATACGAGATGCTATTCATGGGATAGGCCTTCGCCGCGCGCCGCGAAGGACAATACCAGATGACCAGCGGCGTGGAGTTGATGACCTTGTTCGCCTGCAAGAGCTTCGTGCTGGTGAAATCGTTGGGATGAACGTCGGTTCCGAGGGACGCCAAGGCGTTTCCCTCAATGTAGTTGAGAATGGCATATCCCCAACCGCCCGGCTGATCCTTGCCCACGCCGCGTCCCGGATGGGGTCCCCAGCGATATCCCCAACCGCCCGACGGGAAATGGTCGTACTGATTGTGGAAATTGAGCATGGCCAGGCCGAGCTGCCGAATGTGGTTGCCGCACTGCACGCGCCGGGCCGCCTCGCGGGCGGCCTGGACGGCGGGCAGGAGCAACGCGATGAGGACGCCAATAATGGCGATGACGACAAGCAGTTCCACGAGCGTGAAACCGCGCCGGACGCGACGACGTTCCATGGTTAGGATTCCCCCCAAAAAGACCGGACGGGCCCGCGAAGCCGCGCGGCCGATTGTCCGGCGACGGACCATACCCTGCTTGCAGACGAACTCTGGCCCGTGCTCCCCGCTTGAAATGCGCCTCCAGGCGGGTTCCGCGAGATCAGCCCCTCGGCGCAGCCGAGAAGCGTGAACCTTGTCCGACAGGTCGGGGGTGGATCGCGGAACCGACCCAACGCCTCCGAAAAGGGCGACCACCGGCGGCGCACCTCCACTGCCGCCGGCTCGCCAGCGGACGGGTGCGCCGACAAACACCGCCCGCCTAACTATCATCGTAGGCTTGATCTCCCATTCTGGCAATGACGGTGTGCGCCAAATCGCGCAAAAGGACCCTCCTTTTGCGTCCCCTTCGATCGGGTGGCATAAGGGAGAATGAAGGGAACCGCGGATGAACGCGGATGGCCTTGGAGCCCATCCCAAAACGCGTGCCTGACCACGCGTCATCCTGAGCGAAGCGAAGGATCTCGTCAGCGTCAAAGCAGTTCAGATGCTTCGCTTCGCTCAGCATGTCCGTCGGGTCCGGACGAAAAGCGGACGAAAAGGGGTCACCCATAACCGCCCGTGGGTCAAGGCCCCGGGTTTCGGATTTTGTATAATAGGGTTCTCGGATAGGTTCTCAGCAAGGCATGGCACCCGGTGATCTGGGCTACCCTGCTGGGCCAATCAGACAGCTCACCGCCGCAAGATCTCGACGCAGATGCCGCCGGCGCGGAAGACCTTGTGCATGCGGGTGAACCAGAGTTCGGTGGACCAGTCGAGGCCCAACCCGCGACAAATCTCGGCCAGCTCGCGGCGGTTGTAGGTGCGGCAGCACCACATCCGGCTCGTCCACGCGCCGCCGAAGTTGTCTTCGGTGGTCAGAAGGAGCATCCTCGCGCCGGGCATCATGACGCGGGCGAGCTCGCGCAGCCCGTCGCGCGGATCGGGCAGGTGCTCCAGAACGTACCCGCAGGTGACGCAGTCGAACGCGCCGTCGGGAAACGGAAGCCGCGTGAGGTCGGCGGCAAGGTAGCGGGGCCGCGCGTTTTTGAGCCTCGTGCGGGCGCGGCGGAGCATCTCGTGCGACAGGTCGAAGCACGTGATCGTGGCCTCGGGATCCGCGTACTTCAGTAGGTGCTTGGCGAGCTGCCCCGCCCCGCTGCCGACGTCGAGGATCCGCCGGACGCCGCGGAGGTCAAATTTTCGTTCGCGAAACAGCCGCTCGCCCAGCGGCGTGTGCAGCGAAAGGAGGCTGCACGTGGCCAGCAGGGCTCCCTGCGGCCCGTCGTACACGTGGCGAACCTTCTCGCGGTACTTCTCGTAGCTGACTCGCTTGATCAACCGGTGTTCGAGCAGGCGGTTGATGACGTTTCGCCGGGCCCGCTGGCGGCGTCGCTCGTCTCGACGGCGGGGAGGAGAAAGCTTCACCATGGAGCGGTCCCCAGATGGGAACAAAGCAGGGCAAACGGACGGCGGCAGAGCGACGGGCGCCCCCAGGTCACAACGAGACGCGATGCCCGTAGATATACCACTCCACGAGCAAAACGCCTAGCCCCGCCAACACCAGCCAACGCCAAAGCTCGCGCCGGACGTCCTCCCAACCCGTTTGTCCGGCAACCTCGACCGGGCCAACATCGAAGCTCGCGCGGGGCGCCAGGTCGCTTTCCGCCGGATCAAACAGATTCACGGTGAACCGCTCCTGCAGCTTCCCGCCCGTGCGGACCTCATACACCCCCAGCTTGTCGGTGTCGGTGAAGTTGTACTTGCCTGGCCGCGACTGTTCAAGAAGGCTCGTTTTTCCGTCCGGCGCAACGACCGAAAGACCTTTCTTCGGATCCTGCGTCTCGAGCATCACCGGCTGGCCCGGTCGAAGGCTACCCTGGGCCAAGACCTCCGGACCGCCGCCGAAGTAGGCAAGCAAATTGAACAGGAAGACGGGAAAGCTGGGGCGAATGGGCCAAGTGGTGCGGATGTACGTCTGGTCGTCCACGTCCTCGACCAGCAGGAAGCCCTGCACCATGTCCTCGAAGCCTTGCCGCGGCGCGACGACCAGCATGGGCCCCATTTTGCTATCGACCAGCACGCTTCCGCCCGGCGGCGGCGCCAGCGGCGTGCCCTCGTACAAAATCACGTCATCCAGGGCAATCCACTGCATGATCGGATGGGCTAGGTCGATGTCGATGATCTTGGGCACGTCGACGGTGGCCTCGGCCTTCCACTCGCCACCGGGGGGCACGACGCCGAGGAACCAGGTGTTCGCCTGCGGCATCGTCTCCGGCGCGCAGCGGTCGTAGATCACGAGGTCGTACCGCCCGGCGTCGGCGGCGGTCGCGTAGGCCTTCGTTTTGAGATACGAGGGCGGCTGGACGGTGAGCTTGGCCAGCTTGGCGGCCCCCTCGGTGGAAAGGCCCAGCTCGAGCGGCCGGTTGCCCGGCGTGATCAGGAGGACCTCGGCCTGGCGGGGTGGGTTGACGGCCACCCAGGCCGTGTTGTCCACGGCCAGCGCGTCGTCCGGCCGGATCTCCAGCGCCAGCGCGCCCGCGTTGATCGTGCCCAGGTCGAAGGCCACGCCGCGGGCTTGTCCGCCGGGCAGTTCGAGCGTCGTGGCGTTGAGCAGTTTGCCGTCGTGGCGGAGCACCGCCTCCACGCGAACCTCGTCGGCCCCGAAATTCTCCAGCCGGGCGAACGCCTGCAGGGCCTCGGGCCGCGACTCCAGCGCGCGGATCGTGAAGGCGACAATGCCCACGTTGGCCGGTTTTGCTTCGCCGATGGGAACGTAGACGGGCGTCAGATTGCCGAGCGAGAAGCCGGTCACGTCGGGGAACTTGCCGTCGCTCAAGAGGTAGATCGTCGCCGGCAGGGCTTCGGCCACCTGGGTGTCGGTGATGTCGTAGGCGCTGCGGCCGGGATTGGCCAAGGCCGCAGCCATCTTGAGGGCGTCGCCCAGCGCCGTGGATCGGTTGGTCGGCTGGATGCCCTCCACCGCCCGGGTCAGCAGACGCCGGTTGCCCGTGAAATCCTGCTCGATCCGCGCCGCGTCGGCGAAGCTGATCACCATGGCGGCGTCGCCGGACTGCATCGCCTCGATCAATTGCACGGCGCGGCGTTTGGCCTCGTCCAGGCGGCTGGGCTCGACGTCGTCGGCCGTCATGCTGGCCGAGTTGTCCACCAGGAAGATGAACCGGTCGCCCGAAAGACGCTGCCCCCGCCAGCCCGGGCTGGTCAGCGCCACGATCAACAGGGCCACCAGCAGCAATTGAAGGAACAGAAGCAGATTCTTGCGCAGGCGCTGCCAGATGCTGTTGACGTGCAGGTCCTCGATCGAACGGAGCCAGAGGTACGTGCTGGGCACCTCGACCGGCCGGCGCTTCAGCTTGAGGAAGTACAGCACGACGATCGCCGGCGGCACCGCCGCCAGGATCGCCCATTGCCACCACGAGAGCATGTTGATCCAGCTCAGGCCCATCCGTCGCACTCAGAACAAAAGGAAATCGAGGTCACCACGGAGGATAAAGACAATATAAAAGGGAGGAACCACGAAAGACGCGAAATACACGAAAACGAAGCCGTCGTGATTGAGTGCCACTGGCTTTGCCAGTGCCGTGCGGCCGAGTTCTTGCGTCTCAGGCCGATCTGGTCAAACGGAATCGGTTCGAATTCGGGCAATTTGGCGTGAATCGGCGAATCCGGGCGGAGCCGGAAATCCATCTTGGCCGCGTCGACGAATCCGGGATCCACGCCAATCAAGTTGTCCTTCATTGTCAGGTAGCGTCGGGCCCGATCCTCGACGCCGTCCCAGCGGCCGCCGACACGGACGTTGCGGGCGATGACGTTGCCCTTCGGCGCGGCGGGCTCGTCCTGGAGGATGCCGACCAACTCGGGATAACGCTTCGACCACGGCGGTTTCGCGTAGGGCACGGCCGCCAGACGCTCCTTCATCGTCATGTCCACGCTATCGGCGGCCCAGCCCTGCGCCCGGGCGTCGACGTGCAGGGCCGGATCGCAGTCCACGAAGATGTTGTTTTCGATCAAGACGTCGCGCCCTCCGCCGATGAAGGCCGCGCGGGTGACCCGGCAAAAGACGTTGCCGACGATCTGGGTCCCGCAGAACATGTCGTCGAGATACACGCCGACGCAGCCCTGGTCGCGAAAACCGGTGATATCGTGGAGGAAGTTGTGCCGCACGACCGTGCCGCGCATCGTCCAGTCGCGACCGGCATAGATGGCGCCCGCGTCGTTCGACTCCAGACACACGTGGTGGATCTCATTGCGCTCGATCCGGTGGTCGTTTCCGGAGAAGAAGATGGCCGTGTGCGGGGCGGAATGGATCAGGTTGTTCTCCACCCGTTGGCCGACGCCCTCCAGGGAGATCGCCCCCGCGTACATCCGCTGCCACTGGCCGTAGTCGTGGATTTCGTTGCCGACGGCCCAATGGCCGGCGGGCGTAAGCGACACCCGATCGCCGCCGGCGAGCCGGATGCCGCCGCGGGCAAGGTGATAGAGCGTACAGTCTTCCACGCCGTGGTCCGTTCCGCCCTCGACCGCCACGGCCAGGCCGCCCAGATTGCGGAGCGTGCATTGCGCAATTCGATTGGCCTTGCCTCGCTCGATGGTGACGGCCGCGCCGCGAGCCGCCTCGAACGTCATGTCGCGGAACGTCGCGTGCTCCACGTCCCGCATCACGAGCAGCCGGTCCAGTACGGAGACGGCGGTCTTCGCGGCGTCGATCGGCTCGGGAGGCCAGAAGTAGAGCACACCGGTCTCGCGGTCGAGGTACCATTCGCCCGGCGCGTCCAGTTCGCTTAGGAGATTCAGGGCGTAATACCACTGGCCCTTGCGATAGCCGTAGGTGTGATAGGGCGGGGCAATCGCGATCGCGCGTTTGTCTGGATCGATCGATTCGATCCGTTGCCGCTCGTCCGACCAGTCCCAGAACCAGTAGCCGTGCAGCCAAGGGTCTTTCTCGCCGATCCAGCGCCGCGGCCGGTCGCCGTCGTAGAGGAACTTGCCGACCTTGTCGCCCTTCGTGCCGCGGACGTCCACCGGATCGGTCTTCATCACGTCCACGATGTTGACGAAACCCTCGTTGGGCCAGCGGGCCAGCGTCATGGGCTCTCCGGCGAAGAAAAGCCGCAAGCCGCCGTCGCCCGCCGTGCCGAACGCGGTGACCCCCTGGGCTTTGAGGTCGGCCTGGAGGACCTCGCCTCGGGCCGCCTCGTCCAACCGCGCGAGGATCGCCGAGTCGGTGACTGGCGTGAAACCCGTGATTCGCCGCCCGCCGGAGATCCGCACTTCCTCGCCCGGCGCGGCGCGGTATTCGATCGGCCCGCTCTCGGAGCCCGCGTCTTCGGCCGAAAGTTCGAGGGTTTCGGTCAACTCATACGTGCCGCCACGGACGATCACCGTGGCGCCGTCCTTCGAGAGCGTCTGGTCCTTCTTTCGTCGCCGGATCTCGTCGCGGGCGCGCGCAAGCGAGGCAAACGGACCGTCGCTCTTGTCTTCATTAGCCTGGGCCAGCGTGCCGCTCCACGCGTCCGAGCCATCCGTGGCCACATACAGCACGTCCGGCGCGGCGTCGGCGCAAAAAACGAGACCGACAAGAACCAACCCCAGGCTGAGGACCACCCTGAGAAGCCAAAAAACGCGATTCAGATGAGCGCATCGCACGGCGTTCATTGGTCAATCTCCGGCAAAAAGAGAACAAGATAGGCTCCAACGCCTCTTCCCGCATGTTCATGCCCATTGGGTGCCACTGGCTTTGCCAGTGCCGTGCGATGCCGGCATTCACGCACTGGCAGAGCCAGTGGCACACGCGCGTCATCCTGAGCGCCGCGAAGGATCTCGCCCGCATCGCACGAATTGAGATGCTTCGCTTCGCTCAGCATGACCGTTTCGGCAAGGTCCTGCGATGGGCTCTCCGTGTCTCCGTGGTGAATTTCAATTCTCCCTCTCACCGCACGAGCCCCCGCCGGGCAAGGTAGTCGGTGATCAGCGTCTCCAGCGGGATCTCGTTCTTGGCCAACAGGTACGCCATGCCGCGGCGGGTGCAAAAGTCGCGGGCCGACTCGATGAAGCCGGCCAGCGTGCGTTTATATCGGGCCATAAGCGCCGCGCTCACGGTCACCTCGGCCACGTCGGCGTCCTCGCAATCCACCAACCGCAGGTCGCCCTGCAAGTCGGGCTCGAGCTCCTCGGCCGACAGGACGTGGACCACGTAGACGTCCATCTCTTGCGCGACTAGGTAGCGCAGCGCCCCCTCGAATCCCGCCTTGTCCATCAGGTCGCTCATCAAGACGACGATGCCCTTGCCCGAGTTGCGAAGGCAGAAGTTCTTCACACCCTGGGCCAGCGGCGTGGTCTCGCCGGGGGCGAAGCCGCCGACGTGGTCGAGCATGGGCCACAGGCCGCGGCGTCCGCGGAAGACGGGCGACCGGCCGGGCGGCTGGCCCAGCGTCTCGATCTTCACCCGGTCGCCCCGCACCAGGCCCACGAATCCCAGCGCCGCGGCCAGTTGCTTCGCGTAGTCCAGCTTGGTCGGGTTACCGAAGTCCATCGACTCGCTAGCGTCGACGAGGGCGTAGAAGTGCAGGTCTTCCTCCTCGAGGAACATCTTGAGGAAGAGCCGATCGAGCCGGGCGTAGGTGTTCCAGTCGATGAACCGCAGATCGTCGCCGGGCACGTAGTTGCGGAAATCGGCGAACTCGACGCTCTGCCCCTTGCGCCGGCTCCGCCGCTCGCCCTTCATCCGTCCCCGGAAGATCTTCCGGCTGACCAGCTCCATTTTTTCGAGCCGGGCGAGCAACTCGGGCCCTAGAAGCGGCGTGGCGGTGGACATGATGGCGACGCTCACGGGGTCACGAATGTCAATTTGCCGTGCCGTTAGGCCAGCCCTCGGACGTCATCCTGAACGCAGCGAAGGATCTCTGTCGCGACGGGAGCAGCCAGATGCTTCGCTTCGCTCAGCATGACGTTTCTTCCTCAGGGGATGTGATGATGGCAGAGTCCGACCTATGGGGTTCAGAACGTCAGTGCCGCTTGTTGCAGCCGTCGGCGGGTTTCGGCCATCAGCACGTCTTCCGCGGCTTCGTCGGCGGCTTCGTAGGTGACGGAAAAGCGGAGGAACCGGCCCGCGTCGTCCCAGGGCACGGTGGAGATCGAATGCTCGGCGATCAAGTATTGGCTGGCGGCCTCGGCCGTCTCGAACGCGATCCCGTCGGCCGCGCCGGCGGGACTCGGCGCGTAGAGAAAGTAGCTCCCGCCGGGCATCTTGCAGTCGAATCCGCACGCGCCGAGCGTTTCGACCAGCTTGACCAGCCGGCGGTGATACTTATCTCGCGTCAATCGCGGAATCTCGTCGTTATCCAGAGCCGCGGCCGCCGCCTTCTGGATCGCGATGAACTGGCCCGAGTCGCAGTTGTCCTTCACGTCGGCAAACGCCTGGACGATCCGCCGGTTGCCGCACACCCAGCCCATCCGCCAGCCGATCATGTTCCAGCCCTTGCTGAGCGAGTGGACCTCGACGCCCACGTCCCGCGCCCCGGGCACTTGCAGGAAGCTCAACGGCCGCCGGCCGTACGTGAGCATAAGATGGGCCGCGTCCTGCACCACGACCACGTCGTTCTCTTTGGCAAAACGGACGACGCGGCCGAAGAACTCGGGCGTGGCCACCTGGCCCGTCGGGCTGTTGGGGTAGTTGAGCACCAGGAGCTTCGCCCGGCGGCGGACGTCGGCGGGGATCGCGTCCAGATCGGGATAGAAACCGTTCTCGGCCGCCAGCGGCAACCGGTACACCTCGCCGCCAAAGTACTTCGTGTGCGTCCCGGCCACGGGATAACCCGGCACGGTCATCAACGTGACGTCGCCCGGGTTGATGAACGCGGCCGGCAGCATGGCCAGCGCGGTCTTCGAGCCGATACAGTGATTGATTTCGTGGGCGGGTTCGAGGGAGACGTCGAACTGCCGGGCCATGAACCGCGCCACGGCCTCGCGAAACGCGGCGACGCCGTTGTCGGCGTAACCGCGGTTCTCGGGGCGGTCGATCTCGGCCGCCATCACCCGACGGACCGACGCGTCGGCCATCTCGTCGTTTTCGCCGATGCCGAAGTCCACCAGCCGCCGCTCGGGGTGCTCGGCCACGGCCCGGCGCTTCGCCCGCTTGATCTTCTCGAACTTGTAGATCTCGGTGCCCTTGCCGTACTCGACGCCGCCGATCCGCTGGGCAAACAACTTCTGGAAGTAAGGATCGCTCATCGTGGGAGAAGACCAACGGGAGTGTTTATGACACAGCCGCCCTCGGCTGTGCGGCCACGCCGCCGTGCAACCAGTCTTCGTAGGGTGGGGCATGCTTGCCCCACCACCAAGCCAACAGAGACGGTGGGGCAAGTGTGCCCTACCCTACTGCCTGCAACGTGCGAACAACGCCAGTTAGCCAGCCTACCCCAGCTCCGCCCACCTGACAAGGGCCCCCCCAGACCGCCCAAGTGCCTTGACGGGGTCCCGTCCTGGCATGGTAGGATGAGTCCCTGTCCCGAGCCCGGGAGGGTGAGGCTCCATGGTCGATGAATCCGCGTCAGAACCCGCCCCCTCTCCGCCGGCCGCGAGGTTCCGGCTTCAATTCACGCTACGAACGCTCCTGGGATTCACGGCGGCCTGCGCGCTTTTGATGGGCATGATCTCGTGGCGGCGGGAGTTGGGAGCGTTTCAGTTTTTCCTCGGGGCGTCGGTTTGCCTGACGGTTGTGGGAATCGTGTTGCGCCGGTGGAGGCTGGCCGTCGTGGGGCTGATGGCCACCGTGGCCATGTACCAGGGCGTACGGTATTCCGCCCGCCGGACCGACGTCACCACCACGACCGGTTGGCACGTCATCCACGTGCCGATCCTCGTTCTCGACGCCCGAACAGGCAAGCCCGTGCCCGGCGCGACGGTCCAGATTCGTCATAGCCGGACCGGCAATACCGCCCGGACCAACAACCAAGGCCGCGCCGAGCTCTCCGAAGAGATGTCCTACATCACGACGCACTACGAGACCGTCTTTGGCAACCGCGAGAGCTCTTGGATCGACTTCGCCGGCAGCGTCCTGGTGGTCGAAGCCCCCGGCCGTCCCGCCGCCCGGGTCCCTCTGGAAACCCTGTTGGGCTCGTACGGCAGCGTTCCCTTCCCGTCGCCCTCGACGGTCAGGGTGAAGATCGAATGAGAGCCCTGATTGATAAGGAGTGCCACTGGCTTTGCCAGTGTGGGTGGAGACGGGATCGTGGGTGACACGTCGTTGGTCCAACTCTCAGGGACGCACTGGCGGAGCCAGTGGCACACGGTGGCCCTTCTTCACTGCTGGACAAGCCAGCAGTGGCGCCCAGCGCCCTGCTACGTTGCCGGCTTGGGCAGTCGCGTCGGGTCGATGCCGGGCGGGGCGGTCGAACGAAGCGGGGCTTGCCAAAGCGTGGCCTCGCTGTTGGCCGGATGGAGATCCGCACTGCCGGCGAACGTCACCCGGCCGCGGACCACGCCGTCGATGGAGATCGAGCCGTCGTCAATGGGCGCGGCCTCGCCGTCGTCTGATTGCCAGCGGGCGATAGCCGCCTTGGGCTCGACGAGCGACCCGGCGCCCGTCCACCGCAGCTTATCGAGAAACGCCTCGGGCCCCGCGCCGCCGGCCAAGAGCACCAGCGGCGAGCTTTCGCGCGTGGCCAGCACACAATCGCGCGTCTCGACGGCGATCGCGCCGACCGGCCCGCCGTTAAGCCCACGGCACTCCAGAAGCGGCCCGCTCTCGCGCAGCGTGGTTCGCGCCAATCGAATCACCGTGGGCTCGTCCGCCCGCGGGGCGTGGTCCAGACGCACCAGTGGCCCGGCGCCGAGTTTGAGCGCGTTGCGGAACTCCAGGACCAGCGTCCCAGCGGCGTGGCATTCGACGGTGGCCCCTTCACTGGCCAGGATGCAGTCCTCCAACACCACTCTGCCCGAGGGCAAGTCGTGCCGCGCGGCGTCCCGCTGGGCCGGATACGTCCACAGGATCGCGGCGACCTGGCCCGACGCCGCGCGGAACGTACACCGGCGGAAGGTCGCCTCGGCCGCGTCGAGCCGAACGATGCCGAGCTGCTGGTCGCCCGACTCGTTCGCCGGATGATCCCAGACAAACTCGATACCCTCGAACTGCACGCCCGGCACGGCGATCGCAAGTCCCGCCGGCCCGACGCGCAAGACCGTCGCCTCTGGTCCCGCGCCGCGGACGCGCTGGCCAGCCCGCAGCGACGCGGGGTCGAACCCCTGGGCCCATCCGGCCGGCAGCACCAACTCGCCTGATTCGGAGGGCGTCAGCGACGGCGGCAAGGTTCGGTTTGGCTCCGGTGGTTTCGCGTTGCCCTGTCCCGCCGGCTTCTCCACGATCGCTGGTGTTGGCTTCTCCACAACGCCGACAGACTGCGGCTCGGCAACCTCCGGCAGCCCGCCGCGGCCCAGCGACCACGCGATCGCCGTCGCGGCCGCCGCCACGACGAGCGCGGCCGCGACGGCGACCGCCGCGGGACGGATCAGCCACGCCATCGCAAGGGGTCGATTCCAGGCCGTCCGCCGCGGGATGCCGCGGGCAAGCGCCCCGGCCGCGCGACGGCCAGAGGCCGGGTCCGACGCGCCGAGCATCACGGCCACCTCGTCCGGCCGGCTCGGTCGGCGCGAGGGATCGACCGCCGTGCATGCCGCAATGGCTCGGGCCAGCGGTTCCGGCACGTCCGGCGCCACGCGCCGCACGTCGGGGATCTCGCGCGACACGATCGCGCGCAATTTTGCCAGCCCATCGCCCCCCAGCGCCGGCGCCCGACCGGCCAGCAGATGCCACCAGAGATACCCGCACGCGAACAGATCGGATCGGATGCTCGGCGGCTCGCCCCGGCCGATCCGCTCGGGCGCGAGGCCATCGAGGGCCTCGGGCGGCAAGTCGGCGTGGGCGAAGCCTTCGGCCGGTCGCGCCAGCCCCCGCAAACCCGGATAGGGCATCGCGACGCAGCCGCGCCCGGGGCGGTTCGCGGTCAACAGCACGGTTGCCGCGCGGATGTCGCCGTGGCACGCGCCGGCGCGCTCCAGCGCGGCCAGTCCGGCGATCATCTCCCGAGCGATTTCGAGCGCGAGACCGCCCGGCAGGCGGCCGTGATGGATCATCCACTCGTGGGCGGTCCAGCCGTCGATCCAACGGCACGCCGCCCAGGGCTGCCCACGGTCGAAGCCCACTTCAATGACGGGCGGCACGGCGGGGCCGTCCAGCGCGTCGGCCCGTTGCGCGAGGCGTTCCATGTCGGCCTCGATCGAGCGGGGGAGGGATCCGGCGGGGTCGATCCGCGCGAGCCGCCCTCGAACGCCGGAGCGGATCCGCCGGGCCTCGTAGCAGCCGGCATAGCCCAACCCCGCCAGCGGACGCCACAGCGCCCAGGGTCCCGCGCGGAGCCCTTCGCCCCGGCCCGCGTTGATCTCGGCCGCCTGAAACGGCGAGAGGATGCCCGCCCGGGCGGCGACGTCCACCCAAACGGACGCGAACAGCGGCACGCCGCGGGCAAGCCGCCGCGCAGGGCCAGCCAAGGCGGCAAGCTGGTCGGCTCGGGCCAAACCCAGCTCGGCCAGAAGTCGGACCAGGGACTCCGGCGGCTGCGGTCGCATGGCTTTTCGGCCGGGAGAATAGCACGAACCAGTCAAACGAGAAAGGCGAGCCGGCCGAGGCCGTCGCGAGCTACTGTAGTGTCTCACATTGATGGTGATGGTGATGTATGGGTGCCATGCTTGCTAGGCGAGCGCAGCGAGACAGCAAGCATGTTTGCCGTCGTCTCATGCCCACGGCAAGCGTGGGCATGGCACCCAATTTGCCGAAACGACGCAACATAAACACCGTCATTTTTCGAGACACTACACAAATGCGCAGACTCGTGCAGGACAAATAGGGATGACGCGATCACTGGGTAGTTGACCCAAAGACCGCAATCACCGCGACTCCCCCGAACCGCCCAGGGTGCGAAAACGGATCCTGGGTTTCCGCCACTACAGCATTCCCTCGGACGAGGGAATGGCTCGCCACTTGCGCGTTTCGTGCTTTCGTCCTTTCGTGTTTTCGTGATTGTCCTGGATCGACGAAGCCAAGCCAGTTCCAGCCGGAAGTGCTTGGCAACGACCTACGCTGACGGGATCACGAAAGCACGAAAGGACGAAAGCACGAAAATCACTCCCGTTGCGGAGGTCTCTCATGGCAGCCCGGTGACTTCACCGCCATCGATCGTGGCCAATCGGGCGAGGAGTTCCATGTCGATCGATGGGGCGACGAACGTCACGCTGCCGTCGCACGTGGCGAAGTGGAGGCCGGCCGGGTGGTAGGAACCCCAGCCGCGCCGGCAGGGGCCGTCCAGCCAAGGCTCGCCCGGCGCGGCTTCGGCCAGGCATCGGTCGTAGTCGCCCAGCAGGATCCTCGATTGCGGCGTCACGGCGGAGAGCGAAAAGTGGCCATAGGCGTACGCCCAGAACGTCCGCCAGCCGCGGTTGGTTTGCGTCGTGGATTCGCCGGCCAGAAGCGTGTGGGAGAGTCCATCGCACACGTTATCGAAGCTCTCGTACGTGAACCCCATTGCGCCGACCAGGTGCAACGGGCCCCGCCAACGGACGGGATACGTGGTCATCTCGGACGAGTCCAGGAATCGGTTGCCCTCGCTCCGCCCGCTCACGCCCCGATACGAGCCGGGCATGTAGGGGTCGTTCGCGTCGAAGGGCGCCGCGGGGCCCGCGGCGGGTACGGCCAGCTCGTCCGCCGCCAGGTCCGCGGGGCAGGCGTACACGGCCACGTACGTCTGACGAACCCGCCGGTTGGGCTCGCCCGCGTTGTACGCCTCGAAGTCGTAGCCCCCCTCGAGCGGCCCCTGCTCCAAATAGGGCAGAATCGCCAGGAGCCAGTTTGCCTTGTTCTCCAGCTCCCCGTTGTAGTCTCCGCCGGGGCAAAACCCGGCCCGAGTGACGATGTTGCCCGGCGGGAGGTGCCCGTGGGCCGTGTGGTAGGCGTGCGCCGCCAGGGCGATCTGCTTCAGGTTGTTCGCGCAATGCGCCCGCCGCGCCGCCTCGCGGGCCGCCTGCACCGCCGGCAGCATCAGCGCCGCGAGCACGCCGATGATGGCCATCACCACCAGCAGCTCGACAAGCGTGAAAGCGCGTTTCATTCGTTGCATGGCGCCCACCAACCGTATCGTCAAAAACGGTATTCCTACCGTGGCCGACGGCGCGCGATCGTCCACGTCATCAAACCGGCCAGGGCCAGCGCGACGGCGGTGGGCTCGGGCACGGCCCCGCCCGGAGAACCGGCCGAGCCCCAGTTCGCCGCGAGAATCGCAAGGTCCAAATCGTCCACGGCGCGGTCGCCGTTGAAATCGCCGTCGAACCAGCCGGCCCCGCTCGCCTGGAGCCAATGCGCGGCCAGCGTCGCGGCGTCCGCCTCGTTCACCGCGCCGTCGTTGTCGGCGTCGCCGGGCAGGGGATCCGCGGGCACGAACTCCCAGGGCGTCATGGCCCAGAGCGAATAGGCGACCGTCGGATCGCCGCTGCCCGACTCCTGGTTGAAGATGCCGGTGACGTTGAGCGTTCCGGTCGGCATGGTCGCCGTGTTGAAGGCTGGGTTGTGGCCCAGCCAGATCGTCAACGACCGCGCGCCGCTGTCCGTCACGGTTAGCGCCCGGCCGTCGGCCGTCCAGGTTTCCGCGGAGCTGTCGATGGTCACGCCTTCGAGCGTCACGTACCGGGCCTGATAGAGCTCGGCGCCGGCGCCGCGGTCGAAATCGAAGAGAAACGCCCCGTCGGTCGCCATGACGTCGTCGAGCGCGATCGTGGTGGATTCCACCGCGTGGTCCCGCTCGATGAGATACACGTCGAAGTCCTTAAGCGACGTCTTGAGGTGCTCTTCGTTACAGTTGAACTTGCCGCCGTATGCCTTGCCGCCCCGCGCGCGGACCTCGATCACGTCGCCGGGCCGCAGCGGCTCGGTGACGGGCTCGCCCGTGGCAAGGTCGATCGGGTAGTTAATGCGCTCAAGCTCGGCGTTCCACTCGTCGTTCGAGTAGCTTTTGAGCTCGTATCCGGTGGTACCCCAAATACCCCATCGGTTCCCGTAGTTTTGGCCCATCCATAGTGCCGTGCCGCCCACGTCGCCCGCCAACTCGGGGCAATTCGTTTCGTCGCCGTCGAGGGCCACCGCCTGGATGAAGACCTGCCACTGGCCGCCCATGTAACCCAGGGGACCGGTCTGGTAGTCGGCGGCGGCGTCGAGCATGTCGGCGGGCGCGTTGAGCACCACGCCCCGAATCCGGTACGCCGGCGTCTCGTCCGGCGGCGGCGTCGGCATTTGCCAGGACGGATAGCCGGCGAGGTCGTGGCCGAGCGGGTAGACGGCCTGCATCTGGGAGAACGGCGTGAACGGCAGCGTCTGCCAATCGGGATCGGCAGCCCGCGGGACGCCGGGCAGGACAAGAATTGCCAGCATGGCCCAGCAGGCCGGGCGGCGGAGATCCAACGCAGCGAGTCTGCTGTAAATTCTTACGGGGAAACGACTTCTGGCGACGTTCGTCATTGAGGTGGCTCCTGATAATACGATCAGTGAAATCGTAATACCACGGAGTCTACCACATCCGCGTCAGCGCGTGCAAGGGGAGCCAGGCGAGCGTTGGCAAGATCCGTCGTTCCGCCAAGGGAATACCCCGCCACCGCTGGACAAGCCAGCAGTGGCACCCAATTCCCAAACACGTTATAAGAGCCGGCCGCGCGGCTTACTGGCTGTCGCTGGAGCTGCCGGCGTCGCCGGTGGCGGCGGGGAGCCGTGGGTCGGGCATGGTGGCTTGGTAGCGCCGGCTGACGCCGTCCACCTGATCGGCGGGCCAGCCCGGGGCGGGCAGGTCCGTCTCGAGCACGGCCGGAAGCTCGCCGGTTCGCAACGTCTCGGCGGCAAGCTGCTGCACGGCGTCCACCCGCGCGGCCGTCTCACCCGGCTTCAGGGCCCGATAGACGTAGATCGTCCGGTGCTCCGGCAAACCCTCCAGGAGGATCTTGCGGACCTTGAGCACGCCGGCGTAAGTAAGCTTGCCGTTTTCGGGCTCGAAATGGTGCTCGCCGAGGGTGTTCTGGCGGACCCAGCCCTTGGCCACCATCCGGACAAACGGCTCGCGGACCGCTTGGCGGTCGGGGCAGACGAACGGATCGGGCCAGCAGTTGTTCCGCTTGAAGTCGCGGCAGATCATCCTGACCAGGTTCGTGACCGGGTCGCCGGCCGCGGGACCCCGCTGCGAGCAGTCAGCGCCCGTGGGACCAGCAGAGGCACATTCGGCCGGCGCGGCCATCTGGGCCTGCGCCGCCGTGGGCAAAAGGATGATGGTTGCCAGGGCCGCAGCCACGCAGCACAGGGGCCGGACGTTCATCAGTCGGATTCTCCCCCGAGAGTGGAAGCCGAACCACGGGCGTGCGCAGCCGCGCACGGCCGGAGCGCCCAACGAGTCTAAGGGCACTGCTTGGAGTATCGGCTTTGACGGGGTGAGGCCGCGACGGCAGCCCTTCAAACCGATAGATGTCCCCCAGACCGCCTATTTTCCTTCCAGGAGCGGGAACATCTGGTTCATCATCGTGATGGCGGCCGGACCGACCAGCACCACGAAGATGCCCGGGAAGATGAAAATCACCAGCGGGAAGATCAACTTCACCGCCGTCTTGGCGGCCTTCTCCTCGGCCAATTGGCGGCGCCGGGTCCGCATCGAGTCGCTTTGCACGCGCAGGGCGTGGGCGATGCTCGAGCCGAACCGGTCGGCCTGGATCAGCACGCCGGCCAACGCGCGGACGTCGGCCACGCCGGTCCGCACGCCCAGCTCGTGCAACACCTCGTTGCGCGGGCGGCCCATCTGGAGTTGAAGGTTGGCCAGGCCAAACTCCTCGGCGACGATCGGATGGGTTTTCTTCATCTCCTCCGACACCTTGCGCATGGCCTGGTCCAGCCCCAGACCGGCCTCGACGCAGACGACCATCAGGTCCAGGGCGTCCGGCAGCCCCAGGAACATCCGCTGCTGGCGGCTTCGGGCCAGGATCGAGACGGCCAGCGTGGGCAGGTAGAAGAAGAAGCCGGCGATCAAGGCGGCGCCCAGCATCGACGACTTGGACATGCCCGTGCCCAACAGCGTGCTCCCGCCGATGGCCAATCCGAACAGCAACCCCGCGAACTTCAACCCGAGGAACACCGTCGTGGCCCCTTCGGTGCGGAAGCCGGCGTTGGCCAGGCGCAGCTTCAGCTTGCTCATCTCCATTTCGCTTTGCGGCTGGAGCGGCTTGGCCAGCTTGGGCGCGGCCGTTTCGAGCACTTTGGCCATGCGTTCGCGGCGAGCCAGGACGGGTTCCTCTTGGCCGCGGCGGCCGGGAGGATGACGCAACGCGTCGAGCCGCTCCAGCGTGCGGGGTTTGCCGGTGGCCACCATGTCCAGCGCCCACCAGGCCAACGCCGCGATGGCGACAAACGCGGCGAACGGAATAAGCTGTTGGAGATTAATCAGATCGGCTAGCGGCACGGCTACACCTTGATATTAACGATTTTCCGGATGACCAGGGCGCCGATCACCTGCAGGAAGACCGCGAAGGCGATCATCTTCTTTCCCACCGGGTCGGTGAAGAGCACCATCACGTAGTCGGGATTCATCTGGTACACGACCAGGAACAAGGCGATGGGCAGCGCCAGCAGGATGATGCCGGAGAGGCGGCCTTCGCCCGTCAGGGCCTGGACTTGCCCCCAGATCTGGAATCGTTCGCGGATGAGCCGGCCGATCTTGTCGAGGATTTCGGCCAGGTCGCCGCCCGTCTGACGTTGCAGGATGATCGCCGTGCAGAAAAACTTCAGGTCGAGGTTGGGTACGCGTTCGCACAGCGAGTCAAGCGACTCCTCCAGCGAGATGCCCAGGTTTTGCTCCTCGAACACGCGGCCGAACTCCATGGCGATGGGGTTGCTCATCTCCTGCGCGATGACGTTGAATCCGGAGCCCAGGCTTTGGCCCGCCCGGAGCGACCGGGCGAGCATCTCGAGGGCGTCGGGCAGTTGAACGCCGAACGCCTTCATTCGCCTGCGGCGCCGCAGCAGGAGCCAAAAGAACGGCAAAAAGCCCATCCCCAGAGCCATCACGGGCAGCAGGAACACGTGTACGCCCATCGCCGCGCCGGCGCCCCCGCCGACCACGGCGAGGATCAGGCACGCCAGGGCAAGCCGCGTCACGGTCATCGACGTGTCGGCCTGCTCGAAGAGCACGTTGATGTTGCCGAACTTCCCGATCGCCGTTTCGAGAAAGCCGGGCGTGTCACCCAGCGGCTCGGCCAAAACGCTTCCCGGGGTCTTGGGCGACTTGGCGGACGACGAGGTCGCGCCGGTCATGAAGTCGAGACGGCCTTCGATCTTGCTCGAGGGCCGGTCGCGCAGCATCATGGCGACGCCGCCGACCAGGGCGGCCACGCCCACGAACGCCGCAACGCCGATAAGGAGCGGAGAAATGACCACGGCCCGTTAGTCCTCCATCATCACGCGTTCGCGGAAGGCGCTGGAGGGCAGCCGAACGCCGGCCGACTCCAGACGGTTCATGAACGTCGGCCGGATGCCCGTGGCCATGAATCGGCCGTAGGCCCGCCCGTTTTCGTCGATGCCGTCCTGCTCAAATCGGTAGATGTCCTGCATGACGATCGTATCCTGTTCCATGCCGACGATCTCGGTAATGTACGTAATTTTGCGCGGTCCGCCCTGCAGGCGGCTGGCCTGCACGATCAGGTCCACCGCGCTGGCCACCTGCGTGCGCATCGCCTTCAGCGGCAGCTCGAAGCCCGCCATCATAATCATCGTTTCGAGCCGCGCCAGGGCGTCGCGCGGGGTGTTCGCGTGGATCGTGGTGAGCGATCCTTCGTGGCCGGTGTTCATCGCCTGGAGCATGTCGAGCGTTTCCGACCCGCGGCACTCGCCGATAATGATGCGCTCCGGTCGCATGCGCAGGGCATTGCGCACGAGGTCGGTCGCCGTGATGGCGCCCTTGCCCTCGATGTTGGGCGGACGGGTCTCCAGCCGCACGACGTGGTCCTGCTGCAACTGAAGTTCCGCGGCGTCCTCGATGGTGACGATGCGGTCCGCGTTGGAAATGAAGCTCGAAAGCGTGTTCAGGAGCGTCGTCTTGCCGGAACCCGTGCCGCCGGAAATGATGATGTTCAGCCGCGCCTTGATTGCCCCCTCCAGCAGCATGACCATCTCGGGCGTGAACGCGCGGTAGTTGAGCAGGTCTTCCAGTTTGAGCGGATTGGCGCCGAAACGGCGGATGGAAACCGCCGCCCCGTCCAGGGCCAACGGCGGTATGATCGCGTTGAAACGCGAGCCGTCCATCATGCGGGCGTCGACCATCGGGCAGGTTTCATCCACGCGACGGCCCACCTTCGAAATGATCCGGTCGATGATTTGCATGAGGTGGTTGTTGTCGCGGAACGTGACGCTTGTCTTCTCCATCTTCCCGCGGCGCTCGGCGTAGATGTGCTTCGGGCCGTTGATCAGGATGTCGCTGATCGTCGGGTCCTTCAGGAGCACCTCGAGCGGCCCCAGGCCGAACGTTTCGTCGAGCACCTCGTCGATGAGCCGGTCGCGTTCGTTTCGGTTCAGCAGCGTGTCTTCCGTGTCGCATAGATGCTCGACGACCAGCCGGATCTCGCGCCGAAGCACGTCCCCCTCGAGCTCGCTCACGCGAGACAGGTCCAGCTTGTCCACCAGCTTGCTGTGAATGCGCTGCTTGAGTTCCTCGAAGGAGGCTTCCTTCTTGTCGGTGGGCCGGAGCGTCGTGGGAGGTCTCATGGTCGAAGCCGCCAAGGAAACGAGCTACTTGTCCGCCGCGCGCCGGCAGCCGTCAGAGCGACCGGGCGACGTGCGCGTGGCCCCGGGCCGGAACGCTCGGCTCGCCGGAACCTCAAACCAAGCATAGCTTACGCGCGTTGCGCAAAGCCCATCGCCTGCCGTCCGGTTGTGACAGTTGTACCGGCCCCAGGCGAGGGCCCGGCCGAGCCCTGGGCGGCTGCTCCGACCAGCCCGGGCCGGCGCTTCGCCACCGGAAGGTATGGTCGTTGCGGCACGGTGAGCCGACCTCGCGACCGTTTTTCGCAGATTCTCTCTTGACAGCCGACCCCGATTGTACTAATGTACTAATACAAAGGTGAACGAGGGGTTGACATCCGGTTTTGGCCCGACGGGCGATGCAAATCCACATCTCCTCCAGCGACGGCGTGCCCATTTACCTGCAGATCGTCAACCAGGTGAAGTATCTGGTGGCGGCGGGCCGGCTCAACCACGGCGAGGAGATGCCCCCCATCCGAGCCCTGGCCGAGCAACTGCTCATCAACCCGAACACGGTTGCCCGGGCATACCGTGAGCTTGAAACGGCCGGGATCGTCGAGAAGCGTCGCACCGCGGGCACGTACGTCGCCCAGGCCGGCTCGCCGCTGAGTCGGCAACAGCGCCGCAGGATTCTCCAGGAACGCGTCGACGCCCTTCTGGCCGAATCGCGACAGATGGACGTGCCCACCGACGACCTCATTCAGTTGATCTGGCAGCGGGACAAGCACATGACCACGTGGCCCACCGGAGGACGACATGACCCCGCATGAAAACGCCGACCGCGAAGCAGTAATCCAGACCCAGGACCTCTCGCGCCACTTCGGCGACGTCACGGCCTTGGACAACGTTACTTTGACCGTCCCGCGCGGCTCCGTTTTCGGCCTGGTTGGCGTCAACGGCGCCGGCAAGACCACGTTGATCCGGCACGTCCTGGGTCTTCTGAAGGCCCAGGCCGGCTCGATCCGCGTTTTCGGGCTCGATCCGGTCGCCGAGCCCGTCCGCGTGCTCGCGCGGATCGGCTACCTGGCCGAGGAGAACGACCTGCCCGACTGGATGCGCGTCGGCGAATTGCTCCGCTACACGAGGGCGTTCTATCCCACGTGGGACGAATCCTATGCCGAAGCCCTGCGCCGCACGTTCGAACTCGACCTGAACGCGAAAGTCCGCCATCTCTCGAAGGGCCAACGGGCCAGGACGGGCCTCCTCCTGGCGTTGGCCCATTGCCCCGAGGTCCTCGTGCTCGACGAGCCCTCCTCGGGTCTCGATCCGATCGTCCGCCGCGACATCCTGGCCGCCATCATCCGCACCATCTCAGATGAGGGGCGCACCGTGCTCTTCTCGTCACATCTCTTGGACGAAGTGGAACGCGTCTCGGATCACGTGGCCATGATCCACGACGGCCGGATCGTTCTGTGCGACCGCACCGAGGCGATCAAGGACTCGCATCGCGAGGCGACGATCCGGTTTGACGAGCCGCGCGGCGAACCGCCGTCGATCCCCGGCGCGCTTGCCTGGAGCGGCGCGGCGCACGAATGGACGGCCGTCCACCGCGGATCGCCCGATGAGCTCCACGCGGCCACGGCCCGCGCCGGCGGGCGATGGGTCCACCAGCGGGCGCTTTCGCTCGACGAGATCTTCGTCGCCCACGTCGGGGCCGAGAACCTGGTTTCCGCTGAGGCCTGAACCATGCGATCCTTCGACGTTGCCACTGACGCGCAGACGAGACAACACTCGCATTGGACAACGGCTCGGCTTGTGATCCACTCCCCCTTCACGGCCATTGCCTGGCAGATCTTGGCCCGATACCGGTGGTACGTGGCCGGGGGAGCCATCTACACCTTCGTGGCGATCGCATTGTGCCAACTGCTTCCGACGTCGGCGTGCCCGGGGGCCGACGAGGTGCGTTACTGTCTTCTTGTGCCGCTTGTGGCCCTGCCGCCGATGGCGTTCATTCTGTTCCTGCTCGGGGCCGACAGTGATCTGGCAGGAGCCGATACAGGCTTCCCGCGGCGGATGCTCGCGATACCGCTGGCCACGTGGCGGCTTGCGATGGCGCCCATGCTCTTCGGCACGGCGGTCACACTGGCTTTCTGCCTGGCCATCGGGCAGGGAGCCCTGCGCACCATTTGGCCGGAGACGGCGATCTGGGGGCCGAGCCTGTTTGTCACGGCGGCTCTGGCGTGGGGCCAGGCGGTCGCCTGGATGCCGTTCGGGCTGCGGTGGCTCCGCGTAATCGTTTGCGTGGTCGGGATTGTGATTGCAAGCTGGATCCTGTCACAGACCGGCGGCTGGCCCGACGCGGCGCGGATGGCGCTGATTGCGGCGCAGATCCCGATCGCCTTCGGCGCGGCCGTGTGGGGTCTCCGGCGGGCGCGACAGGGCGACGGGCCCGACTGGTCGTGGCTCGTCGCGCGCCTTCAGGGCGCTTTCGCGAGCCGCGCGCGGCGGCGTCCGTTTTGCTCGGCGGCGCGTGCCCAGGTCTGGCTCGAATGGCAATTGCACGGCACCGGCATGATCTGGGCGATAGGGCTGACTGCGCCGCTTTTTGCCGGCGCGATTGTCTTCGTTGCCTCCGCTCCGCCAAGCGCAGGCATCCCCCCGATTCTGAATCCGGTGGCGCCGTTGTTCCTGCCGTGGTTCTTGGCCCTGCCGATGGGAGCGACAATGGGCCGATTTGTCGCGCAGGGGCGCGCTTCGGGGATGAACTCGCCGTTTCTGGCCGTCCGCCCAGTTGACTGCGTGGGTTTCGTCGCCGCCAAGCTCAAGGTGGCCGCCCTGGCCGTGCTCGTCACCTACGCCGCGGTCGTGCCGTTGGTTGCGGGCCTCATGGCGTGGACTCACGACGATCGCGGACTGAATCTGCTCGTGGGGCTGGTCTCCTCGCCCACCCAGCGGGTAGGCATCGTCCTCTTGGCCCTGGCCATCCTCCCGGCGGTCGCCTGGCGTCTCGTGGCCGATGGCCTGTTTGTCAGCCTGACCGGCCGGCCATGGTTGACCGCGGTCCTGGGCACCGCGGGTGTGGCCCTCTTTTACGCATTTCTCATCGTCGGTTTCTGGATCCGAAGTCAACCCGAGTGGCACGAACCGCTTCGCGCCGCGGCCCCTTGGCTCCTCGTGGCGATTGCCGCGATCAAGCTCCTGCTGGCCGGCTTTCTGCTTCGCAGGCTTTGCCGCCGACTCCTCGATCCAGCATTGGCGGCGCGGCTTGTCGCGGTCTGGCTGGCCACGGTCGCTGCGCTGGTGGCGATTGCCGTTTGGCTCCTCCCCCGCGCCGTCGTCTCCTGGCCCATTCTTCTGTCAGCCGTCATCCTTGCCGTCCCTGCCGTGCGTATCGCCCTGGCTCCACTTGCGTTGGCCTGGAACCGGCACCGGTAGCCGGCGCGCTTTGATCGATGCGCCACCGATAGGACGTGCCGCCGAGGGATCGGCGCTTTCTGGCGGGAGGGCGAAGCACCCGCCGAGTTGCGCGTGGGCACGAGACTCACGGCTCGGAAGGAATCCTGCCCTCCCGAGCCGTGAACGCTCTTCTCAATAGGACGGTCTTCTCAGGCGCTGGTCGCCTGTCGGGCGCGATTCGCGTCGACGCGGAACCGGTCGACCAGCTCGCGCAGCGCCGCGGCCTGGGCGCCAAGCTCTTCGCTGCTGGAGGCCATCTCCTCGCTTCCGGCGGCGGCCTGCTCGGTCACCTCGGCGACGCCTTGGATGGAGGAGGCGACCTCTTGGGCGCTGCCGGCTTGCTGAACCGTGGCGGCGGCAATCTCCGAGATCTTGGTCACCGTCTTCTCGACGCCGTCGATGATCTCGCGCAGGGCGCTGCCCGTCTGATCGCTCAGTTGGGCGCCCTCGGAGACGCGGCCGCTCGATTCCTTGATGAGCGAGGTAATCTCGCCGGCGGCGCGGTTGGAGCGTTCGGCCAGCTTGCGGACCTCGTCGGCCACCACGGCGAAGCCCATGCCGTGCTCGCCGGCGCGGGCGGCCTCGATGGCGGCGTTCAGGGCCAGCAGGTTGGTCTGGCTGGCGATCTCCGAGATCACCTGGATGATCTCGGCGATCCGCTGCGAGCTGTTGCGGATCAGCTCCATCGCCTCGACCGATTTTTGCACGGCCGTGCCGCCCCGCTCGGCCAGGCGGTTGGTCTCCTGCGCGACCGCGTCGGCCTCGTGGGCGTTCTCCTTGACCGTTTCGATGGACCGGGCCAGCTCCTCGATCGAGGCCGTCATCTGCTCGACGCTGGAGCTTTGCGTCTGGGCTCCCTGCGCCAAGGTTTGCGAGCTCTCGGCGATCACGCGCGAGCCCTCGCTGAACTGCGCGGCGCTCTCGGTGATCTGTCCGATGATCTCGCTGAGCGTGCCGACCGTGGCGTTGGTGGCCTCGGCGATGCCGCGGAACGCCTGGCAGACGCCGCCGGTGTCGTCGTCGCCCTCGCCCACCTGGTAGCGAACGGTCAGGTCTCCCTGGGCGACGTCGCCGAGCACGGAGGCCAGTTTCTGGACTTCCTGTTCTTGGAACGTGGCGACCTTTTGCGCCACCCTTTGCGCCTTCTTGACCTCGGTCATGTCCACGGCGAATTCCTGGCCGCCAATGAGGTTGCCCTGCGGATCCTTCAGCGGCGCGCCGGTGTATTGGATTGGCATGTTGATCCCCTGCGGGTCGACCACGGTCTCGCCCGTGAAGATGCCGTCCTTCGTCATGGCCTGGTGCAGACGGCATTCCGGCGTGTGGCAGTGGGGCGTCTTGAACAGGTCGTGGCATTTCCGGCCCACGCACTCCTCGGGAGACAAATTCACGATGCGGGCGCCGGCGGGATTCATGTAGGTGATGTTGAATTCCCGATCGACGGTGAACAGCGGCGTGGGGATGTTGTTGAGATTACCGGATGATTTCTGCGCCTCGGCCAGGGCGGACTTCGTGGCCTCGATGGCGACGTTCAGCGCCCGGGCCATCTGCCCGATCTCGTCTTGCGTGTCCATGTCGACGCGCTGGCTGTAGTCGCCCTGGGCCGCGGCCTTGAGCACGCCGGCCACGCGTTCGACGGGCCGGGAGATTCGCCCGGAGACCCAGTAGGCCACGACCAGCACGACCACCACGGTAACGACCGCGATCACCAAAGCGGTCGCGAGCATCACCGACGTTTCGCGAGCCGTTTGGGCCTCCATCGCCGCGACCGGGGTAAACGCCTCGGATTGGTCGATCTGGGCGATCAATGCCCAGCCGGCGCCGTAGACGTCCAAGGGCGCGAATGCCCCGAGCACCGACTTGCCGGCGTAGTCCGTGGTGACTTCCACCCCGGTGTTGCCGGAGAGAGCCTTGCGGGCCGCCTCGGTGTTCGCTCCATTGGCCTCGGCGGTTCCAGCGAACGACGCGGCCACCGAATGGCCCTTGGGATCCTGCAAGGAATCGGACCGCATCCGCCCGTCGGGACCGACCAGGTACATCTCGCCCGACTTGCCCATGCCGGCCCGAACGTGCATGATCTCGTTCATCGCGTCCAGGGGAAGCTGCAGCGCGACGACCGTGTTTGCCTGGCCGTCCGCCGCGAGGGCCGGCATCGCGACAAACGCGACCGGCGCCCCTGCCCGCGGCGCGTACGGAGCAAAGTCGGCAAAACCGAATTGCTTCGTGCGGAGCACGTCGCGGACCAGCTTGCCCAGGTTTGAACCGGCGTATTCCCCTTCGAGCAGGTTCGTTCGGTAGTCCGGGGCGTGGCCGACCGAGTAGTAGCAGAATCCGTTCGGGTTGACCAGAAGAAGATCGTCGTAGCCGTAGCCTTGGGCAAACTTCATCAGGGTGTCGGTGGCCTCGCCTTCGGCGCGGGCGGCCAGGGCCTCCTCCAGGTTGATCTTCGTGACGATGGCCCAATGGAGGCCCGGCAGGTTTAGCGGCTGGTAGTCCACGGCCACGGGATTGCCGGAGCTATCGGTGAACAGCGCCTGGCCCTTCTCGCCGGCGATTACCTTGTCGATGTAAGCAGTGTGGATCTCGAAGCCCACAACGAATTTGCCGTCGCCCATGGTCTTCATGTCGCTTCGGAAGGCCGTGATGCCCTCGCGTTGGCCGACCAGATACGTCTCGCTCGTCTGGCCCATGCCGAGCCGCTGCTGGATGATGGCGTTGATCGGATCGGGGGAAACGCGCAAGGCAAGCACGGCGAGAACGTTCCCCCGGTCGTCCTTGACCGGAGCGCCCAGCCAGGCGGCCTGCTGACTGTCCGTGGGCGAATAGGGGGCGAAGTCCTCGACGGCCACGCCCTTCGATTCCATCACCGCCCGCCACAACGCCGCCCGCGTCGTGCCCGCAAGCGCGTTGCCCGCGAGCGACTTGCCGAGATCCCCCTTGTCCGCCGCGACATACAGCACGCGGCCCTCGTCCGCGCTGAAGAGCATCGCGTCGCGATAGCCGAAGTCCTTGACGAACTCCTGCACGAAGGCGCCCCACTGCTTCACGGCCTTCTCATACTCGTCGGCCGAGGTATCCATCGTCTCGCCGTCCTTGGGCGATTGGGTGGCCTTATACTTGACCAGGTCCTGAGCCAACTCGCGGACTTCGGCGGTCCCGGCGAGAGTGTCCACGTCGCCGCGCATCCGGGCGAAGAGCTTCCGCAGTTCGCTGGACTTGAGCTCCTGGATGGAAGCCAGATGGCTGAACGCCTGGCGGCTCTGCCGTTTAACCGTCTGGACAAGCGTTTCCAGGTCGGTCTTGCGCTGCTGGAAATAGGCCTCAAGCTGATTGATCTTTGCGTCGCGCATCGCCACGAGCTGCGAGAAAACCTGCGTCTGGAGGGCGTCAGTCGACTGCTGTTGGGCCGTCTGCAGGGCCGAAATGGCTCCGCTGGAGAGTTTCCACGCGGCGAGGACCATGGGCACGATGCCGATGAGCATGAAGAAGATGATCAGCCGCGTCCGAAGCGATCGATTGAACAACCATTTGAACATCGCGATCGAGCCTCCGTTTCCCAAGAAGGTGCAGGTAGGGAGCCACCCAAGGGCACTCCGACCACCGTTAAGGGGTCGTGTCCCAATGATGGCATGTAGCACATTTGCCCTCGCGGCGAGGGATGCCGCGAACACCTTCTTGAAGGAATGCTCGCTGGCAACCACCCGAATGGGGCGCATGGTTGCACACTTTGCAGGGTTGGACGCGGTCGTGAAGAGAATGGCCCCAGAAACGGGGGCGCCCCCAGGCGGCGCGGCTTGCCGCCAGGAGCTGTTTGGCTCACGACGCCGGGAATGGGATTGTCGGAAGGCTGCTTACGACTTGGCCGGATCGTCGCCCACCGAGGGAACGACCCAGACTTTCACCGCGGCATCCACCTCGGGCCCGAGATGGATCTTGACGGTGTAGAGCCCGAGCTCTTTAAGCGGGCCTTCGAGGCGGACCTGATCCGGCGTGATCGTGATGGTGGCCCGCTTCAGGCAGGCCACGATTTCCGCGGCCCCGACCGACCCGTAGAGATGGCCCTCGTCGTTGGCGTTCGCCTCGATGGTGAGGCTCTGCTGGGCGAGCTTGTCGGCCAGACTCTTCAGGCTGGCCACCCGGGCCCTTTGGATATCCGCCAACCGGGTGCGGTGCTTCTCGATCATCCGTTTGTGGTGGTCCGTGGCCAGCGTGGCCAGGCCCTGCGGAATCAGGTAATTGTTGGCGTAGCCGGGCCGCACCTCGACCACGTCGCCCTGGTTGCCCAAATGTTCGACGGGCTGCACCAAGAGCAACTGAACGCCCCCCTGGGGGCCGACGGGAAGCCGCTTGCCCCGCGGGGGAACCGCGAGCCGCTTCGGACGTTGGATTCGTGTCTTCGGCATGAAAGTGAAAGCCTCTTTGGGGATACCGCTCAAAACGGAATATCATTGTCTGGCGTTTCGGACGGGGGCGAACCGTACGACTCAGGCGGTTCGTCCTGGCGGTACGAGCCCTGCGCTTGGCGCGCCGGCGAACGCGATCCGCCGCCGCCGCCCCCGCCCCCGCCGCCCCGACCGCCCAGCAACTGCATCCGATCGCAAACGACGCGGAGCTTCGACCGTTTCTGGCCGTCGTTGCTTTCCCACGTGTCGAGCTTAAGCCGCCCTTCCAGAAACAGCGGCGCGCCCTTGGTCAAGTATTCGCAGGCCACCTCGGCCGTGCGCCCCCACATGGTCACGTCGACGAACGTCGTCTCCTCGATCCATTCCCCCGCGCTGTTCTTGCGGCGGTCGTTCACCGCCAACCCGATCTCCGTGACGGCCATGCCGCTGGGAATGTAGCGCAGCTCCGGATCCCGGGTGACGTTTCCCAGCAGGATCACGCGATTGTAGCTTGCCATGGCAATCGACTCCCTTGCGTTGCGTGGTATGCCGGGCGGAATCGCCTCGGCCGACCGTCTCACGTGCCAGGGTGGACGGCCTTACCGGACGTCGGCGGCCTCGGTTTCCGTTTCGTCCGCTTCGCCGACGTCAACCGGATCGCTCGGACGGGCCGCGGCGACTTCTTCCGGTTCCGCCTTGGCCGTCGGTCCCGCCAGGGCATGCGCCACCAGCGCGTCGACGATCCGCGGATCGACCTTCAGGAAGAGGAACCGAAGCATCGAATCGCTCAACTGGCACTGCCGCTCGATCCAGGCCAGCTTCGGGCCTTCGAGCCGGAAGTAGCTCAGCCAGTACGTGCCCTTGCGGTGGCCCTTGATGGGGTAGGCCAGCCGACGCTCTTCCCAGAGCCGGCTGACCAGCACCGTGCCGCCGGCTTCCTCGATGATCCGGGCGACTTGTCCCGAGACGGCTTCCGCATCTCGCCCGAATCGGTTCGAGTCGAGGATGAACATGCCTTCGTAGACGTTCTCAGCCAAGAGTATGCTCCTAGTTATATCGGTTCATGCACTCGTTCACGCCGAGGGCTGCCCAGCAGACGACCGCGTCCGCTGCCCGGCCCACCGCGCTTTCGATCTGGGGTATTTCTTCCTTCGCGAATCTGCTCAACACGTAGTCGGCCGCGTCCCATCCCTCCGGCGGCGGGCCAATGCCCACGCGAAGCCGGGCAAACTCCTCCGTTCCCAACCGGTCGATCACGTCGGCCAGACCTTTTTGTCCACCCGCCGATCCTCCCCCCCTCACCCGCAGCTTGGCCACGGGCAGGTTGAGGTCGTCGCAGACAACCAGCAGGTCCTCCAGGCTCAGCTTGAAGAACCCCACCGCCTCGCACACGCTCAATCCGCTGCGGTTCATGTACGTCAGCGGGCTCAACAGCAACGCGCGTTGGCCTTCGAGCGTCGATTCCAACACCTCGCCGTGAAACCGCGTCTTGGGCCGGCCTTCGCCGTGGCGCCGCGCCAGCTCGGCCAGAACCCGATAACCCACATTGTGCCGCGTGCCCTCGTATTGGCGATCGGGATTCCCCAGCCCGACGATCAACTTCATCGGATGCGCTCCCCCGCAATCGCCCTGGGGGCCATGCCACGAAACCTAGCCCTCCTCGGACTCCTCTTCTTTCTCCTTGCGGCCGCCGATCACTTCCGGTTCGGCCTCGCCCTCGGCCCCCTCGACGGCCTGTTCCTCGGGCGCCTCGGTCGGCAACACGCATTGGACCACCACCGTTTCCGGGTCGTCCAAACACCTGGCTCCCTGGGGCAACGGCAGATCGGCCACCGTGACGCCGCCGCCCAGCTCGAGGTGGTTGACGTTCACGGCCAGCTTGTCCGGCACGGCCGTCGCCAGGCACTCGATCTCGACCTCGTGAACAAAATGCTCGATCATGCCGCCGGCCTTCACGCCCGGCGCCTCGCCCCGCAGTTCCACCGCCACGGTGACGGTGACCATCTCGTCCGCCGAGACGCGGGTGAAGTCGATGTGCAATAGCCGCGTTCCCCACGTGTCCCACTGCAACTCGCGGATCAGCGCGCTCTCCGTGACCGCGCCAGCCAACTCGACCACGCGGCTGCCGTGACGCAGCGCCGCGCCCATCGCGTCGGCGGGTACCGACAAGGCGACGCAGTCCTGGCCGTGACCGTACAAGATGGCCGGAATCGCGCCGCCCTTGCGCATCCGGCGCGCGTTCCGTTTTCCGCGGCTGTCGCGAAGTCCAACCTGGAGTGTTTCCGCCATGGGGTATCCTCGAACAAAGACGATAGGCAACCAGAGCATCCTCGTGGCCGCCGGGCAATCCGAAGCCATGGGCGGCGAATCTTCTATTTTGCCCGAATCGGCGTCCGATTCAACCCCACCCTGTCCGAATTCTCCCCAAATCGCGCCCCCAGCGAGTCCGCCAGACGTTCCCCACCCCCGCGTCGGTTCGAGGGGGATGGACCATCATTATTCTGTCCCTTTGGGAGAGGGGTAGGGGCAGCGCCACGAGGAATCGCCGCGGAACGGTTGGCAACGTCCCCGCAGCGGGATGCCTCACCAAGCCCTCTTCTGGAGGGAGAAACGACCGTTTTCGCCTGGACCTCACGGAGATCCGTCGCTTTCCCCAGGATGCCCCGTCTGTCCCCCAAAGCTGACCGAAATCTCGTCCTCGCCCATCCGGCAGGTCGCCTTGTCGCCGTCCACCTCCAGTCGCGCGGTTTCGGCAAGTTTCGCGGTGTCCTTGGCCGTTTTGTTGAGGAAGGTAACCACGCAGGCCCAGCTTGACGCGGGAAGGGCGACGGGGTCGGCCTCGCCCACCAGGCTGATCCATTCCTGCAACTGGGGCACGCGGCCGACCCCCCGGCTCTCGTCGTGGTAGCGGATCACATTTAGCCGATTGTCGGAGCGGAGAACCACGTAGCCGACTTGGTCGTCGATATTGAGCCAATTGCCTTCCAAGACGTGGACGGCTGCCTTGCCGCCATAGCTGGTGGTTTTTCTCGCGCCCCACGGTCCGTGCAGCGTGCGGTGGTTCGACCCCAGGGCGTACTCCAGGCCCACCACGCCGGTCTCGCGCGACGCGAGGCGAAAGCCCTCGTCGATGCGCAGCCGCTCGACGTAGACCGTGAAGTCTCCCGGGGGCGAGGCGAAGAAGAAGTCCTGCGCCAGCCTGCCCTGGCATCGCGCGAGCGTGCCCGAGACGCGAAATGCGTTTGGTCGCGCGTCCACGTCGATGCGCGTCAGCCAGACGTTCCGCTCCGAGGAATCCTGCCCGTCCACAACGCCCAGATACGAGGAAAAGTGGGGCCAGATCACCCAGTTGCCCTCGCGCGGCATCGCCAGGGCCATTCGCTTTTGGGCCCAAGCGAACGAGGCGAGCTTCGTGGGCGTGCGGTGCACCACGGCCTTGCCCGCCACGAAATGGCGCGTCCCGCTGGCCAACCGGTCGAACTCGTCCGCCGTGATGGGCACGGTCGGCGCCGCGTCGACGACGCCGTGCGCCAAGCAACACGCGATCAATCGGGTCGCGCACAGGCCGCCGTATTCCAGGTCGCGCCGGACGTTGTAGAATCCACCCTCGGCCTTTTGCTGCCGGGCGATCCACTCGATGGCGGTGTTCTCCAGAAACGCGGCCCGGCGGTCGCCCGCCAGAAGGCGTTGCATCGCGTACAACACGATTTCGCAGCTTTGCTCGTGGTAGATCTTCCAGTCCGTGCCGGCGAAGTACAGCGGACCGCCGTCCCACGCCATGCAGTCGATCAGCAGCTCCAACACCTCGGGCATGTGGTGCATGCACGCCGCCGGGGCTTTCCGACCCGCCAGAAGCCACGGCAACAGGCACTCCTGGACTTCCGAAGCCGTGTTTTTCAGATAACCCATGTGCACCAGGCCGTGGTTCTCCAGCGTGAAGTCGTCGTGGGCGTTGACGGTATTGACCCAGTCCTTGACCGCGCGGCCCCAATCGCCCGGCGTTTCGTCGCGGGCGTCGGCGGCCACGGAGAAGCTGTTGTAGAGATAGCGAATCGCCGCTTCCTCCCACGCCTTCGCGCGGGGATGCGCCGGCATCATGTTGCACGCCAGCGAGGTGACCAACGCGTTCCAAGCATTCTCCTCCGCGCCGGTGTTGTTGCGCAATTGGCTTCGGGGCGCTGCGCGGAGAAAACGGTCGGCCTCGAACTCGACCAGCTGGGCCACCGCGGTCTGGAGGTCCGCGTCCAGGTCGTCCCACAAGAACCAGCCGCCCATCCCGGCGGCTCGGGCCCACATGGCCGATTGCCACTGGTTGCCCCAGGGTTTGCCATTGACGCACGTCCCGCCGGCGGAGACGTGGCTGGACGTCAGATAGCGCAACAGTCCGATCGCCGTCTCGCGCCACGCCTCGCGATCCTTTGGATCGACGTTTACGCCCGGCGGTTCGTACACCGCGAGGAAGCCGAGCGCCATGGCGGCGTACGCGGTGGGCCGCACGTCGTCCTCGGTGTGCTGGGGCAGGCCGAGATAGAGTTGGCCCGAACGTTCCGGCACGGGCCTTACCCGAGGCGAGACCACCGTCTCCCATCGCCGGACCGAATCGTGGTACTTCTTGATCAATCCGAGGGACGCCGGGGCGGACGGCTTCGGGGTGAGCGCCGACGCCGGAATCGGTCGGACCGTTTTTGCCGGATCGCCGGCGTCGGCGGGCGCCGCATCCCCGCCGCGCGCGGCGCCGCATAACGCGAGAAGGAGCCCACATGCGAGCGCCGGCAACCTCATCGTCTCTCCGCGGGGTGAAGACGGCATGACCTACTTCCAGCGTGTGCCACTGGCTCTGCCAGTGCTCGGAAACACAAGTGATTCAGCACTGCGCGACGGCTGGGCGAGGATCGGACGCGCCGGTCCGTTTTTGCCGCGGGATCGGGCACGGGCCGGCAAGACCGCATCTCCCCGGGACGCTCCGAGGATCCTCCGGCGGCCCGATGCCGACCGAAGGCCGTGGACAACCGACGGCCGGCGGTTCAAGAGTTGATTTCGGCGGGTTTTGCGTCGAGTGGGCGCACGAGGATTCGAACCTCGGACCTCGTCCTTATCAGGGACGCGCTCTAAACCAACTGAGCTATGCGCCCGGCCGACCTAAAGTATTGTCATCGTTCGAGCTCTGTCAAGCCTCGCGGCGGCGCGGCGGCACAGAGGCGAGTTTTTGCACGCCCCGGACACCTTCCGCCGCGCCGTCGCCACCCGTGTGCCCTGGAGCTTCCCCCGAAGCGGAAAAGGGGGCTTGCAGGCCGCGTCGAAACACAAAAGCGTACCCGATGTTCGCCGCGCAGTCAAGCACCGTCGCGAGCTGACACCCCCCAGTCGGACCGGCCCGGAATACGCCCGGCGGGAATCCATCCATCCTGGACCGCCGCGCCCCGCGTCACGCGGTCTGTTTTCGTTGCCGCCGGACGAAGGCGATGAGACTGGCCGCGCCCAGGCCGAGAAGAACGAGGGAGGCCGGTTCGGGCACACTGTGGATCGCCACGTCATTGCCGCCGTCGAGGCTCGGCGCGGCGCCGTTGTGGGCATCGTAGGTGATGTACCAGTCGCAGCCGTTGAACGTGCCGATCCTCGCATCGTCGGCGTATTGAAACGCGCCCGAATTGCGGTCCGTTCCCGTGTTGTTGATCAGAAAGAGGATGTCGTGTCCGGTCGGCGCGAAATCGCCAAAGCGCACCGTCAGCGACCCCGCCAAAGACACCTGTTTGGTTGTCGCCAACTGGTCGTACTGCGCGCCAACCGCGAGGCCGTTCACGTCGACTTCGAAGGCGGCTTCGCTCTGGAATGTCACGAGATTGTTGACCTTGAGGATCCCCGTGTCCTCTCCCGGCGAGAGCGTGCCCGCGACCGTGAGTCGTCCGTCCATGACTCCCGAGCCGGCGAGCGTTGCCCCCGAGGTCACGACAACCGCTCCCCAACCGGTGACCGACGACGAGCCATCGCCGTCGAGAATGAGCGTCCCCTCGCTCACGCGGGTGCCGCCGAGATACGTGTTCGAGCCGGAAAGGGTCAAGCTATTGGCCCCAAGCTTGGAAATGCCGACCTTCCCGGCGATCGGGCCTCCGTACGTCGCGCCCCCCGGCGCGTCCGTTGTGTCGAATCCCAGATACGCGTATCTCGTGGAGCTGGCCACGAACGAGGCGTTGGCCAAGAGCGCGTCCGCGTCGGCCGACGACCAATTGGCGTCGCCGCCGTAGCGAATGGCCAACACCCCGGCATCGCCGCCGTACACGCTTACTTTGCCGGGCGTATTGTAGCCGGGCAGCGCGGCGGGACGGGTAACCAGCAGCGTGCCGTCCGCAACAAACGTGCCGTTCGTGTACGTATTGACGCCGCTGAGAATCAGCGTGTCCTTGGTGGATTTCGAGAGCCCCGCGGGGCTCGCGCCGTCGGCTAGCCCGGCCGAAACCGTTCCGGTCCGGGCATCGAATTTGCCTCCGCTTTTCCGCAGGATCGCGTCGTGGATAGCGCCGCCGTTGATGATCACATTGCCGGACGTTTCGAGAACGCCGTTTCGGAGACTGCCGCCGCGAATGATGACGTTGCCGGAGGTCGTCTGGGAGTTGCCGCCGAGATCCAGCGTTCCGCCGTGGATCGTAATGGCGCCCGTCGTGGAAAGAGGATTGTCGCCCGACGTGAGCTCGAGCGTGCCGGCGGTCACGATAGTACCGCCGGTGAACGCATGGGCGGCGGGGAGCGAAAGGGTGTTCTCGCCGAGCTTCGCGATGCCGATGCCGCCGGTAATGCTGCCGGGGAAGGTGGCGCCGCCCAGGGCGTTCGTCGTGTCGAATCCCAGAATGGCGTCGGCGTCGAACGACACTTTCGCCCGAAGTGTTTGCACGTCGGCCGCAGTCCACTCGTCGGCGCCGCCGTAGCGGACGGCCAACATGCCCCGATACTCCACCGTAATGTTGCCCGGAGCGTCGAAGCCGGGAAGCGAACGGGGTTTGGCGACGAGCAGCGTGTTATAGATGGCAAATCTGTCGTCGGAGTCGAGGTAACCGTGGTGGACGCGGGTCCCACCGCGATACGCGTTGTCGCCGGCGAGGACGAGCGTGCCGAAGTGCCCTCCGTTGCTCAGGATCAGACCGCCGTCTCCGTCGATCGGGCCGCGGATCGTGACGGTCTCGCCGTAGATGCTCAGCCAAGGGTTGCCCTGCGCGATCGTCACCGGTCCGCTGCCGAAGTCGAAGTCCTTGCCTTTGAATTCGACGTTTGTGCCAGTGAAAACGATGGGATTGTTGTTCGACAGCGTAACGCGGTCGTCCGACGTGTTGACTAACATGCGATGATTCGTCCCACCGATGGTGAACGTGCCCGTGCCGATCGCTTGGCCATTGTTAATGCGCAATTCCCCTTCCCGGAATGTAAGCCCGCCAGCAAACGTGTTTTCGCCGTACAAATTCAAATAGCCGCTGCCGGTTTTCGTCAGCGCGTGGTCCCCGCTGATCACGCCCTCCACGGTCAACGTGTTCAGCTTGGACGTGAGCACGACATCCGCGCCGAGGGTGACGGAGCCGGCGCCGAGATTCAGGCTCGGACTGTTTCCGAAAGTGAAATCGCCGTTCCACGCCATCGGGTTGTCCGACAACGTGACGTAGACGTTCGTCGGGGCGACGATCTCGCACGGTCCGGACCCTCCGATCGTGAAGGTCCCCGTGCCCAGCGCCGTGGGGCTCCCGATGCAGAGTTGGCCTTCAACAAGCGTTGTGCCGCCGCTGTATGTGTTGTCGCCCGTCAGCGTCAGCGTGCCCGAGCCACGCTTGGTGAGCCCTCCCGCGTTGGACAAGACGCCGGAGAGCTCGACCGAGAAACGAGACGTGTCGACGTTGGCGTTGCCGCCGGTCGCCGTCAGTTCGAAGGGCAGATTCGTCGCGAGACGGCTGCTGGCCTGGAGCGTTCCCCCGCCAAAGTTGAACGTCGCGTTGCCCGAACCCCTCGTGAGCGATTTCAGGACGAGCGTTCCGCCGTTGAGATTGTACGTGCCGTCGCTCGCGCCGTCGTACCCGAGACAAAGACTATCCAGAACGACGTTGGTTCCGCCCGATTGCGTGAACGATCCCGTTCCATAGGCGCCAACGTACTCGATCGAGGCGGAGAGGGAGCCGCCGGTCAATTCGACCGCTCCGGAGGTTCCTATTCTGGAATCGCCAAGGTAGAGATAACGGCAGGCTTCGTCCAATTGCGTGACGCGGGCGGTCCCGCCGTTGACGATGGCGGCGTCGATTTCGGAAGTGGGCTCGCCTCCCTCCCAGTTGTCCGACGTGGACCAATCGCCGGTTGCCGTGGACCAATACACGGGACCTTCAATAATCGGCACGGCGCAAGCCGTTGCGGCGCGCGTCAGAACGCCCAGGCAGAGGGCGAAGCAGAGTCCAGACATCCAGTTCCGCCGCATCGACCTCAAAGACAACGCAGCGAAGTTGCGGCACAACGTCATCCCATCACACATGGCGGCTGCCTCCTCGAGGACAAGGTTCAAGACGGCGTCCATGATAGCAAACCCCCACGGCGCCGCAAAGAACCTCCTCCAACCGGATGGTACCGCGTCTGACGAACAACCCGAGCGCCACGTACCGCCAAGGGCATCCGGAAACCACGGCGCAAGTACCCCCCGCATGCGCCGACTCGCCGCACGGGACCTAGGCCCAGCATTTCCCGGAACCGGGCGAACAGGTAGCTGCTGTCGTGGGGGCCGGCCGAGACCTCGGGGTGGTATTGGACGCAGAAGGCCGGATGGCGGCGATGGGCAAGGCCCTCGACCGTGCCGTCGTTCAGATTGACGTGCGTCACTTCCAATCACAAGCATCATGGGTTCAGGTCAAAGACGACGAAGCCACGCGGACCATCTTGGGACACAGACGACGATCATCGGATATGCTCCTGGCCTGCTCCCCAAAAGCTGATCCATGTGTGACGAGTGTCTACGGACCATGACCGATCACATCAGCAACTGGTTATTTACCGTAGCCGCCACTATGCCACACGACTCGCATCTGCCGTTGACATGTGCGGGCGAGGAGACCGACAAGACCGATGGTGAGAAGAACGATTGTGGACGGTTCCGGCAAGGGCGTCAGGAGGAAGGCATGGTACTGTCCAGTCGTGTTGATGTGACCTGCCCCCGTTTTCTGTACCAGGGGTTATGAGAGTATGGGTTAGGTAACGGGTAAAGGTAAACGCTCTGACTCTCGGCTGTGCTGCTGCTGGAGTGAGGGCGTACTCGAAGCGCCGACGGACGGACACGCTGCCGCTACGAGACGACCTCGCCGCAATCCTCAGCAACTGGCTGCCGGGGCGAACGGGGTTGCTTTGGTCGGGCACATGGGCCGAGCGGGCGTCCAGGATGCTCCAGGCTGACCTGGAGGCGGCCGCGTGTTCCCACGAGCCTCTCGAATGCACTGATGGAACAAGGACACTCGCCAGCGATGAAGATACTCCCAGAACCGCCTTGTCTGAGATGGAGCGGAAACCCATCCCGGTTCGAGCAGGCGGGGCATGTCCCGAGAATCGTTCTGATCGGCGTCCATCTCTTGCCAGGCCCTCAAAGCACGCAGTTGCAGCGTCCCATGCTCCCTGTCAGGTCCAGTGCCGCGAACATCGCCTCGTCTTCCAGGCAAAGGCCGATCTCCAGATCGGGGCGGTGCCGCCGAATACAGCCGATTAGATAGCGATAGACCTCTTCGCGGGTCGCACGACCAAAGCGAATTCGGCCGTCGTCCGACCTCTCACCGCCTTCACGCCCGGCCCCTCTCCCGTTCCGGGCGAGGGGAGACGCAAGCAACAACGAAATCGCGTTCTCGCGGCCGAGCTTGAGTTCCATCAGTCGTTGGGCTTGTGGGTACGAGCAGATCAAGCCGAGCGTGATCCGCGACAAGGGGACGGATTCGAGAAGCGTCACAATGAAACGCCCATAGGTCTCTCGCCAATCGCCCACCGGAATAATCGGCATCAGCACGGCACGCACGGGATAGCCGGCCTGGGCGCATCGCCGCATGGCGTCGATACGATCGGTGATCGCGGGCGTGTTCGTCTCGAACCGCTGCACAATTTCCGGGGCGTTCACCGTCCAGGACAATGTCGTTCGGCTGGCATGATCGAGGTCGAGCAGATTCTCAACGTTGGCGCTCTTGGTCAGGATGACCATGCGGGCACACGGATGCTGGGCGAAGAAAGGAATCATCGTCCGCGCGTAGCCGCTGAGCGGTTCCAGGGCCAGACCGTCTTGGAGCTTGCCCAGATAGAATGCGGTCGGACGGCCAATCTGATTGGCCGTGCGGTCCACTTCCGCCAAAATCTCCTCCAGATTGAGGAAAACCTTCACCGTCGGCGAGAACCAGACGCCCGGCGTGCCGGCGAGATAGCAGTAGTGGCAACCGTAGGGGCAGAAGCCGTAAGGCGAGAAATGCCAATAGTTCGGACAGGAGTTGCCTGCTTCTTCACTGAATAGCACCGCGCTGCGATGCTCGCCCAATACAAGCGTCCGCTTGCCCTGTTCGTGCAATTGCAGCGGATCGGCCGTGCCCAAGTCAATGCGATTGTGCGGCGTGTCGAATGCCTCGACAACCTCGGCCTCGGGGTAGGCCGCGCAAATCCGCCCGGCGAAGCGACGGCGGCAGCGGCCAGCAGGCCGCGCGGCGATTGCTCACTGCGACGAGGCCAGGCCGCCTTCAAGGAACGGGCCGCTCGCCACTGGTTGGACGCACAGCCAGCCACGGTGACGGTTCGAGCGGCCTACAGCAAACGCCGGCGGACGGACACGCTACCTCTCCGAGCCGATCTGA
>JAFGDS010000069.1 GCA_016931995.1 Pirellulales bacterium | reverse complement strand
TGCGTGAAATCCCCTCACCCCCGGCCCCTCTCCCGCGAAGCGGGAGAGGGGAGCAAGGCCCGTACTCCTCACGCTCCGCGTGAGGCGTTCCCCGCCTCGACCGGGACCAACGAACCTCACGCGGAGCGTGAGGAATACAAGGCGGAGCGTGAGGATGCAAAGCGGTGGCCCGGTACCGAAAAAACGCCCCCAGGTCGTTGATTTGCGATCAGCGGCGGTGTATACTAGCACCCCAAAGGGGGGTCGCTCTGCACAGGACGGCAATCGGGCCGGATTCCGTCGCAGCGACCCGGGCCAATCACTACGCGCAAGGGAAACCACCACCATGAAACGCCCCACGGCACTCACCGCCATCATCCTGTCCGCTGCCCTGACCGCCACGCTCGCCACCCCCGCCTCCGCCGAACTGACCTTCGGCCAGTGGGCCCTCAACAACGGCTACACCCCGCCGGGGCCGGTGGGGTGGGAGTGCAATGCAACAGGGAAGGGGATTACCAGTGCAGATGGAGTGAGTAGCTTCACTCATTTGCGTACGCTTGAGCTTGGTTTCAATGGGATTACTTCTCTGGCTGCCGGCCAGTTCCTGGGCCTAGTCAATCTCGATACCCTTAATCTCGAATTCAACGAGATCTCCTCAGTGGCTCCTTACGCATTTGAGGGATTGACTAATCTCACGAAGCTGCGGCTTGTCTCCCACGGCATTTCCTCTGTGGACGCCGACGTGTTTCAGGGGCTTTCTAGGTTGGAGCACCTAAACATGGCACTTGCCTTCGCAAGTACTACGGGCCGCAACAGGATGACACTCGATCCCGGCGTGTTTCGGGGCCTCCCCAGCCTTAAAACCCTTGACCTATTCGACAGCTGTATTTACTCGCTGGACTTGACCGGGTTCAACGCATCGGCGCTGGCAGGTTTCGATATTGCATGGAATCCAGTGGAGGAAGTCGTTCTCACCGAGGCGATTCTCTCGCAAAACACTTTTGACACACTCATGAATGGGAGTAGCTCTTGGCACGACGATACTCCTGGGATTGCCTCTCGTGACGGCGTCGCCCTGGCTGATTTCCGCCGCGCAGACATGTCGGGAGTCAATCAACTGGACACGATGTTCTTCATGCACGACCTCGAAACCCTGATCCTCACCGACGTGATCTTCTCCGACTCAATCATTGCCGAAGGCTATGCCGAGGTGTGGGATCTGATCTCGGCGCTGGACGCGAAGAAGCTGGACGCGTTGACGGTGAACCAGGAGCTTTACGCCGCCATGCGGACGGATCTCGACGCGTGGGACGCCGGCCCGGGCAACGTCTTGACCGTCGTGCCCGAGCCGTCCGCGCTTGCCCTTTTGGCCTGCGTCGGCTTGGCGCTCGTCCTTCGCCGACGGAGGATGCGCTAACACCGTCCCCTCTCCCGCACGGCGGGAGAGGGTGGCCGCGCAGCGGCCGGGTGAGGGGACGTGGATTCGTCTCGTCCGCTGGCCAACGCGCCAGCACTCCTCTTGCGTGAAATCCCCTCACCCCCGGCCCCTCTCCCGCGAAGCGGGAGAGGGGAGTGCGGTGGCTCGCCGGTCCTTGCGTCTCCGCCCGGATCTGCGACACTGAGGTCGGAGCCCACGGCCTGCTTGCAGCACAGCCGCCCACCGGTATGTAGCACAGCCGCCCACCGGTATGTAGCACAGCCGCCCACCGGTATGTAGCACAGCCGCCCTCGGCTGTGAGAAACGCGCAACACAGCCGAGGGCGGCTGTGCTACAGGGGAGACATTCATGCCAGAAACGGAACACCACCTGACGACCTCCGCCGCGGCGGACCACCGGACGATCATCGAGCCGTTCAAGATCAAAATGGTCGAGCCGCTGGCGATTCTCACGCGGCACGAGCGGGAGCCGATCCTGCGCGAGGCCGGGGGCAACCTGTTTCTCGTGGCGGCCAAGCACGTCACGTTCGACTTCCTGACCGACTCGGGCACGACGGCCATGAGCGCTGCGCAGTGGGGCGCGATGCTCGTGGCCGACGAGAGCTACGCCGGCTCGCGGAGCTTCGAGCGTTTCGAGAGCGCGGTCCGCGAGCTGACCGGCTACCGACACGTCATCCCCACCCATCAAGGCCGCGCCGCCGAACGGATCCTGTTCTCTCATCTGGTCAAGCCGGGCAGCAAAGTCCCGTCGAATTGCCATTTCGACACCACCCGGGCGAATATCGAACAACTCGGCGGCGAGGCGGTCGATCTGGTGATCGCCGAGGGACGCGACCCGGCCAGCACGCATCCGTTCAAGGGCAATATCGACCTGGACCGGCTGGAAGCCTTCTGCGCGACCCATCGCGGGCAGATACCCTGCGGCATGTTGACCATCACGAACAACACCGGCGGCGGCCAGCCCGTTTCGCTGGAGAACCTCCGCGCCGCGGCGGTCATTTACCACCGGCACGGGATCCCGATGATCCTGGACGCGTGCCGTTTCGCCGAGAACAGCTACTTCGTCAAGCTCCGCGAGCCGGGAATGGCCCATCACGGCGTCCAGGAGATCGCCCGGATGACCTTCGCCGAGGCGGACGGTTGCCTGATGAGCGCCAAGAAGGACGGTCTGGTGAACATCGGCGGTTTTATCGCCCTGCGCGAGTCGCGGTGGGTCGATCACCTCCGCAACCAGCTCATCCTGACCGAGGGTTTTCCGACCTACGGCGGGATGGCCGCCCGCGACCTGGAGGCCATTGCCGTCGGCCTGGAAGAGGTGCTCGACGAGGACTACCTCGACTACCGCCTGGCCGTGAGCCGGTACATGGCCCAGGGGCTCAACCGCTCGGGCATCCCGACCGTGCAGCCGGCGGGCGGGCACGCCGTGTACATCGACGCGAAGGCTTTCCTGCCGCACATTCCGCCCGAGCAGTATCCCGGCCAGGCCCTGGTGTGCGAGTTGTACCTGAGCGAGGGCATCCGCTCGTGCGAAATCGGCTCGGTCATGTTCGGCCGGGAGGTGGACGGCCGGTTCGCGCCCGCGTCGATGGAGCTGGTCCGCCTGGCGTTTCCGCGGCGCGTGTACACGCAGAGCCATTTCGATTATATTCTCGAGGGGATGCAATCGCTCGCGGCGCGCAAGGCGTCGTTGCGGGGTTTGCGGATGACGTACCGCCCGCCGTTTTTGCCGCACTTCACCGCCCGGTTCGAGCCGGTGTGAGGCGTTGGCATGACTATTAGGAGGGCGAGGCTCCTGGCGATCTGTAACCATCCTGGGGTACCCGCCTTGGAGTGCGGCGACTTGTCGCCGCTTTGTCTTGTCCGAAAGCGGCGACAAGTCGCCGCACTCCAAGGGTGTCAGGCGCAGCCTGACCCACGAACTCGGCATTGACGGAGATCCTTCGCTTCGCTCAGGCTGACCGAGTCGCGTTCTTCTTGAGGAGGTGTGACATGGGTAACTGGCATACTCTGATAATGATTGCGTGTCTGGCCGCGTGCGCCGCTGGCTCCGCGGCCGAGATGGAGCGGGTCGCCGTGGCCAAGGACAAGACCGGATTCGTTCTTGAACCGTCGGGCAAAGCCTTCGTGCCCTGGGGGTTCAACTACGACCACGACGAGCGCGGCCGGCTGATCGAGGATTACTGGGCCGACGAGTGGGCCAAGGTCGAAGAGGATTTCCGCGAGATGAAGCGGCTCGGGGCCAACGTGGTCCGCGTGCATCTCCAGTTCGGGTGGTTCATGCAGGACGCCCAGACGCCCAACGCCCAAGCGCTAGACCAACTCGGCCATTTGCTTCGGCTGGCCGAAGAGATAGGCCTCTATCTGGATCTGACTGGCCTGGGCTGCTACCACAAGCAGGACGTGCCGGCGTGGTACGATGCCCTGGAGGAAGGCCCGCGGTGGGACGCCCAGGCTCGATTCTGGGAGGCCGTGGCCGGCCGGTGCGCGGGCTCCCCGGCGGTGTTTTGCTATGATCTAATGAACGAGCCGGTGGTACCCGGCGGTTCCGCCCGGCGCGACGACTGGCTGGGACCGGCCTTTGGCGACAAACATTTTGTCCAATTCATCACCTTGGCGACGGGCGACCGCGCGCGGCCCGAGGTCGCCGCGCGGTGGATCGACCATCTGGTCGCCGCGATTGGCCGGCGCGACCCGCGGCGTCTGGTCACGGTGGGCCTGGTGCCGTGGAGCCTGGACAGGCCGGGCCTCTCCTCCGGCTTCGTGCCCAAAAAGATCGCTGGCCGGCTCGATTTCCTCGCCGTGCATCTCTATCCCGAGCAGGGCAAGCTCGACGCGGCCCTCGACACGCTCAAGGGATTCAAAGTCGGCAAGCCGGTGGTGATCGAGGAGACGTTCCCGCTCTCATGTTCGCCTGAGGAACTGGGCGAGTTCTTCGAGCGCTCGCGCGGAACCGCCTCGGGGTGGATCGGGTTCTACTGGGGCAAGACGCCGGACGAGTGCCGCCGGTCGGGTACGCTCGGCGACGCTCTGACGCTCGGCTGGCTCGAGCTTTTCGACCGCAAGGCGGCCGCTTTCACGCATCGGCCCGCGGCGCCACCCTCGCCGCGAGGCGGCTCGTGACGCGGGACCACTCGGAACGTCCTAGACGACGTCGGCGGGCGCGACGCTGCCGGGTTGGACCGAGCGCGCGGCCGCGCGCCGCGCGACGCATTGGCCCACCAGTTCGATCAGATGGTCCCGCTGGATCGGCTTCGTGGTGTATTCGTCGCAACCGGCGTCGAGGCAGGATTGCCGATCGAAGTCGAGCACGTGGGCCGTTAGGGCGATGATCGGCCCGTGATACCCGTCGGCGCGAAGCCGTCGCGTCGTCTCGTAGCCGTCCATGACGGGCATTTGCATGTCCATCAGGATGACGTCGAAGGGCTCCCAGCCCGTTTCCGCGGCGGGATGATCCCGTCGTTGGGCCTCGCGCCAGACCCGCTCCAAAGCCTCTTGCCCGTTGGCGGCGATAACCGCCTCGAAGCCCGCCTTCTTGAGCATTTGGGCGACGAGGCGTTGGTTGTCGGGCACGTCCTCGACGACGAGAACGCGAGGGCGGTCCGGCGGCGGATTCTCCTCCGGCAAAGCGCCGTTGCCCGGCGCCGTCACGACCTGGCCGGTTGTCCCGTCGATGTGCGGCACGCCGTCCAGCGGACCGGTCTTCACGAAAAGCGTGACCGTGTTGCCGCGTTTGCCGGCGGCGGCCATGATCGATCCGCCCAGCGATTCGGCCAGGCGGCTGCTCACCGCCAGTCCAAGCCCCGACCCGCCCAATCGTCGCGCGGTCGCGCCGTCGCTCTGCGTGAACGGTTCGAAGAGCCGGCTCAATTGATCCTTGGTCATGGTGGGAGCGGTGTCGATGACCTCGCATTGGAGCACGTGGTCGTTATACTCGTCTCGCGCCATCCGCGCCACGAGGCGCACGCTGCCCGTCTCCGTCGAGTCGATCGCGTTGCCCAGCAGGTTGACGAGGATCTGGCGCAGACGATCCGCGTCGGAGAGGATGGTGACGGGGATGGGTCCGACGAACTCCGTCAACAGCGACAGTCCCCGGTCGTTGGCCGCCGACTTCAACGAGGAGACGATCTCGGGGATCAGGTCGAACAGGGAGACGGGCTCCCGCTCGACCTTGAACTTGCCAGCCTCGATGTTCGACAAATCGAGGATGTCGTTGACGACCGCCAAGAGGCGTTGGCCGTTGCGTCGGATGGTCTTGACGGCTTCGGCCCTTTCGCGGGGGTCGTCGGTCTCCAGGAGCAAATCGGTGAAGCCAAGGATAGCCGTCATCGGCGTGCGGATTTCGTGGCTCATGCCGGCCAGGAATTCGCTCTTGGCGCGATGCGCCGCGTCGGTCGCGCGGCAAAGCGCCGCCATCGCGACGTGCTCCTGTTCGCGCCAACGAAGCTCCTCGCGATCCTGCATCACCTCGCCAACCGCCTCGGCGCGGGCCATGCGCAGCGTGAAATCCTCCGCCTCGAGGTGCTCGATGCGGGTCTTCAGCTTGATGTTTTCGGCCTTATTGTGGATCGTCGCCCAGGCAAACGCACGGCAAAGCACCTGGGCCACGGAGGCCTCGTCGGCCGGCGCGCGATCGGCCGGAATCGCGCAGGCAAGAAACTGCCTGGATCCCACGTCGGCCAGCCGGGCGGCGAACGCGATGTGGGTTCCCTTGCCCGTGAGGACTTCCGTCCGGCACGTCTCCGCTGACTTCAGTTGTTCGGCCATTTGCCGGGCAATGATCTCGGCCTCGTGCGAGGCGATCGTGCCGGAAGGATTATCGACCGCGATCAGCGAGCCGTTTTCCTCGGCGACCACCAGAAGCTCCGGCTGCCACGCGTCTGCCAGTTCCTGGTGAAGGCGCAGCGTGCCCGTCGTGTCGCGGGCCGAAGGCACCGCGTCGAGCAACTGCGCCATGTCGCGTACGATATTGTTGGGCATGCTGCGTCACTTCTCGAGAAGGGTTATCCCGCCCCGGCAGAATCAGGCCAACCCCGCATTACTGAAAAATACGCCACGCAGGGGATGGCGCGGGCCGACCCGCGCCCACGGCGGCGGAATCTCCGTCGCGCATCGCGAAAAAAGCGGTGGCGCGGGCTGGACCGTCTGGCTCGCTTGTTTGTCCGGGCGAGGGACCCTGGCCGTTCTCCAGTGATCCGCTCACCAATCCCAACCAACGTGGGGGAGGCATTCCATCGCGACGAGGACGGCCTACAGAGCCGCTTCCAGCACCGCGAGCAGGCGATCGTCGGACACGTCCACCGGATTGCCGCTCATGCTGCTGCCGCGCGAATCCGCGGCGATGGCGGGAAGGCGCTCGCGCGCGACGCCCAGCTCGGCCAGCCGGCGGGGTGCGCCGATCGTTTCGGCAAGCCGCGCGATCCGCGCGATCAGGCCCTCGACCGCATCGTCGTCCGAGCCGGTAGGGCAGGGACGAAGCGTCTGGCGGGCGAGAAGAGCCAGTTCGGCGCGGCACGCCTCGCGGTTGACGCGCAGTGCGACCGGCAACATCACGGCGCAGGCCGCGCCGTGCGGCACGCGGCAATGCACGCCCAGCGCCGCCGCCACGCCGTGGGCCAGCCCCAGGCCCGCGTTGGCCAGGCACACGCCCGACAAGAGCGCCGCGTGCGCCATCTTCTCGCGCGCCGGCCGCGATTCCGGCCGGTCGACCGCCTCGGGCAACGACTCCAACGCCATCGCCAAGCCTTGGACGGCCAACGCCCGGGGAATCGGCCGGGCCTTGCGCGAGATGAAGCTCTCGATCAGTTGCGTGATGGCGTCCATGCCGCTTGCCGCCGTGATCGCCCGGGGCACGCTCACGGTCAGCTCCGGGTCCACCAGGGCGATCCGCGGGACGAGCCGCGGGTCGCGGAGGCTCTTCTTGAACGGGGGATCAAACGAAGAAATGACGGCGTTCTTCGTGGCCTCGGCCCCGGCGCCGGCCGTGGTGGGCATGGCCAGCACGGGCAGCGGCGCCTCGACCAACGCGAGCCCTCGGCCCACGCCCTCGAGGAAGTCCCGGACGGTGGCGCCATGCCGGTTGGTAACCATCGCGGCGACGGCCTTGGCCAGATCGATCGCGGCACCGCCGCCGACGGCCAGGAGCAGGTCACCGGGAGCGGCGCCGCGATCGATCAACTCGGCGCTGGCGCGATCGACGTCAGCCACCTCGGGCTCGCGCGAAAGCGTCTCCAGCTCGATCGGCTCGACCCGCGCCGCGCGGAGCGTTTGGCCGATCTCCTCGATAAGACCCTGTCGCTTGAGCGTCCGCGAGCCGCGGACGATCCACGCCCGGCGGCCCAGCTCCGCGGCCAACGCGCCGACCTCGCGGCGTCGTCCCCAGCCGAAGACGATCCGCCCGGGCGCGAGGAAGTCGTAGTCCAGCGGCGGTTCCATGGTGGCCTCCGGATGTTGCGGCGGAATGGCCCCCCCGCGCCTCTCTGCCGCCGCGTGCCACTGGCTCCGCCAGTGTTGTCGGGGCCCATGGATCATGCACGGGCAACGCCAGTGGCACTCAACGAACTCCCCCTCACCGTGCGACCCCTCTCCCGCGCGCGGGAGAGGGGAGAAGGAACGAAGACGCCCTACTTGCCTCGCGCGCGGTCGCGGATGGCGATGAGGCGTTTCATGATCTGGCCGAGGTTGGCTTGGGCGTTGGGCACTCCGAAGGCGTCGTGCACCTGGCGGTACAGCGTGTACAGCTCGGCGTAGACCGCGGCAGCCGCCTTGTTGGGGCGGTAGACGGTGGATTTCACGCCGGTCATCTTGCGCTGCGCCATCTCGGTCTTCTTATAGGCCCCGCCCACCACCGCGCCGAAAATGGCCGCCCCCAGGGCGCAGGTCTGGGCCGAGCGGCTGATCTTCATGGGCCGGTTGCACACGTCGGCGTAGATCTGCATGACGAAGGCGTTCTTCTCCGCGATGCCGCCGCAGTTGATCACCTCCTTGACCGACGCGCCGCACTCCTCGATCCGCTTGATAATCGTCGCCGCGCCGAAGGCGGTCGCCTCCACGAGCGCGCGATAAACCTCGGGGGCGGTCGTGTGCAGCGTCTGGCCCACCAAGAGGCCGGTCAAGAGCGGATCGACCAGGATCGAGCGGTTGCCGTTGTTCCAGTCGAGGGCCAAGAGTCCGCTTTGGCCCGGGGCCAGCCGGCTCGCCTCGCGGGTGAGATTCGCGTGCGTGTCGCCCTTGGCCGTGTACGCGGCGGGGGCAAGATGGCTGGTGAACCAGTTGAAGATGTCGCCCACCGCGGGTTGGCCGGCCTCGATGCCGAAGAGACCCGGCACGATCGAGCCGGGTACGATCCCGCACAGCCCCGGCACGTCCATCGCCTTGCCTTCCATCGGCGCGACCAGCATGTCGCACGCGCTCGTGCCGAGGATCTTCACCAGCGCTCCGGGCTTGATGCCCGCGCCCACGGCGCCCAGATGGGCGTCGATCGCGCCGACGGCCACGGGCACGCCCGCCGGCAGGCCAACCTTCTTGGCCAACGCGGCGGTCAGCTCGCCGGCCTTCTGGTCGGCGGGAACCGCCTTGGGAGCCAGCCGATCGCGCAGCGCGGCCAGCTTGGGGTCCAGCTTGGCCAAGAACTCCTTGCGGGGCCAGCCGCCCCAGTCCTCGTGGTACATCCCCTTGTGTCCCGCCGCGCAGATGCCCCGCGGCAGCGTGAGCGGGTCGAGCCGGCCGGTGATGAAGGCGGGGATGAAATCGGCCTGTTCCACCCAGGAGTAGGCCGCCGCAAAGACCTTCGGACTGCTGCGCCGGCAGTGAAGGATCTTGGACCAGAACCACTCCGAGCTGTACGTGCCACCGCACTTGGTCAGGTAGCCGTCCGCGTCGCGGGCGGCCTCGCGGGTGATCTCGGCCGCCTCGGCGTGCGACGTGTGGTCCTTCCAGAGCCAAGCGTAGGCGGCCAGGTCCTTCTTGAACTCGGGGCAAAGCGCCAGGGGGGTACCCTCCCGATCGACCGGGATGGGCGTCGAGCCGGTCGTGTCCACGCCGATGCCAATGACCGCCTCGGGCTTGAACCCGCGGACCTTCCTCTTGGCCGCGTCGATCGCGCCGCGGACCGATTTCGCGAAGCCCTCGATGTAGTCGGCCGGGTCCTGCCTTGCCAGATTCGGGTCTTTCGGGTCCAATAGGATGCCGTCCACGCCGGCCCGGTAAGGGTAGACGTGCGTGCCTACCTCCTCGCCCGTGGCCACGTCCACAATCAACGCGCGGACACTGTTCGTCCCGTAGTCAACGCCCAGGGCATACTTCTTCTTTGCTGACGATTTGGCCATGATTGCCATACTCCCCTCTGGCTAGCAGGGCCACCCGCATGGGTGGCTTGTCCCAACGAACGGCACGTCCACGAAACCGCCGGTCGGAGTCGCTCGCCCTCGGGCGGCGACCGCGTCAAACGGCATGATTCGTGTCCGTGTCAACGCAATCAGGAAAGCGTCAATGTAGCCGGGTTTGGGGGCGGCGGCAAGGGTTGCCCGGCGCGGGCGGCGGTTGCCTGCGGGCCGGCACAAGAAAGGTTATGCGATGATGACCAGCGAATCTTTGCCCACTATTTTGATCGTTGAGGACGACGCGTCGGTCCGGCGGAGCATCGTGGCCTACCTGGAGGATCGGGGTTTCGGGATCCTCGAGGCGGAAAACGGCGCGGTGGGCCTGGAGGTCTTCCGCCGCAACAAGCCGGACGTGATCCTCCTGGACCTCCGCATGCCGGTGATGGACGGACTGGAGGCTCTCTCCCACGTCACCCGCGAGTCGCCCGACACGCCCGTCGTGGTCATCTCCGGCACGGGCGCGATCGCCAACGCGGTGGAAGCGTTGCACCGGGGCGCGTGGGACTACCTGCTTAAGCCGATCGAGCACATGGATATCCTCCTTCACGGGGTCCAAACCGTTCTGGAACGCGCCGAATTGATCCGGAAGAACCGCGAGTACCGCGAGGGTCTCGAGAAGCAAGTTGCCGAGCGAACGGCCGAACTCGCGGCCACTCAAGCCGATCTGATCAGCGCGCAGCGGCTCGCCCACGTCGGCAATTGGACCTGGGACGTCCACTCCGGAGAAGTGACGTGGTCGGACGAGATCTTCCGCATCTTCGGGCTGGACCCCGCGACCTTCACGCCCCAGATCGACTCCATCATGGCGATCACCCATCCCGACGACGGACCGCTCGACAAGGAACTCATCGCCCGGGCAATCGAGTGCCACGAGCCGGGCGTGTATGAGCAACGGATCTTCCGGCCCGACGGGTCGGTGCGCACCTTCACCTCGACCTTCGAGGGCCAATACGACGAACAGGGCAACCTCGTGCGGATCGTCGGGACGGCCCACGACATCACCGAACGCAAACGGGCCGAGCAGGAACGCGAAAGGACTATCGCCGAGCTCGAAGCCAAGAACGCCGAACTCGAACGGTACACCTACACCGTCTCCCACGACCTCAAGGGCCCGCTCATCACGATCAAGGGCTTCCTGGGCATGTTGGCCCAGGACATGGCCGATGGAAAGACGAAGCAGGTCCAGGACGATCTCAAGTCGATCGCCGGCGCCGCCGACCGGATGCTCGCGTTCCTGAACGACCTGTTGGAGTTGTCGCGGGTTGGACGGCTGGCCAGCGAGCCGGAAGACGTTGCCATGGAAGCGCTCGTGGCCGAGGCGGTCGGGCTGTTGGGCGGGGCGGTGCACGAGCGAGGGGCCCAGATTATCGTCGCCCCGGACTTGCCGACGCTCTTCGGCGATCGGCGCCGGCTCGTCGAGGTGTTTCAGAACCTGATCGAAAACGCGGTCAAATACGCCGGCGATCGAGCCCATCCCCGAATCGAGATCGGCGCCGAGCGTCAGGAGAAGCAGATCGTTTGCCGCGTCCGCGACAACGGGCGGGGGATCGACCCGCGGTACCACGAACGGATCTTCGGCTTGTTCGAGCAGATCGACCCGACCGGCGAGGGGACGGGCGTGGGCCTGGCCCTCGTGCGGCGGATCGTCGAGGTCCACGGGGGCCGCATTTGGGTCGAGTCGGAAGGCGAGGGCAAGGGCGCCACCTTCTTCCTCACCCTGCCCAGCCAACCGAGATCGTCCGTAGGCGAGCCATCCCGTGGCACGCCCTGACGAACGGATCCGGGAGGGCGAGCGATCGTGTTGAAGGCCCGTTTTGAGTGCCACTGGCTCCGCCAGTGCTCGGAAACACAGGCGATTCAGCACTGGCAAAGCCAGTGGCACACGCGCGCACGACCACGCGGGCGTGGCCATGGCGCCCGCCATGATTTCGCGAGATGCGCTCTACAGCTTCTCGTCGCCCGCGGCGCCGGGCGAGGTCCATTCCTCCTTCGAGAACTCGTCCTTGCCGGCGGCGCATTCGGGGCACTCGAAGTCGTCGGGCAGTTCGTCGAAGGGAATCCCCGGCTCGATGCCCTGCTCCGGCACGCCGACCGCCGGATCGTAGACCCAACCGCACGCGTCGCAAACGTAACGATCCATAGTGATGCTCCCAAAGGAATCAAAGGAAAGAATACAGGTCGCGGCCGGCGCCGCCCGTTGCGAAGCCGCAAGCGGCCACGCCGCGACAAAAAATGATGTCACATCCGAATTCCAGTAGTTCCAGATCTCGCAGGCAATACCGTCATTCCGAGCGAAGCGAAGAATCTCTCTTGCCGCCGAGATCCTTCGCTGCGCTCGGGATGACTTGCGGAGACAAATCTGGGACTACTGAATTCCGATTTCCTCATCGTCGCTACCTCTCGGCGGTCGCGCTTCGGGCCCGCTCGGCCAGCAGGCGGCCGGCCCGGCGGCACTCGTCGAGCACGTCGGGCGTCGGTCGGTACTGGACCCGCAGCGGCTCCCGTAGGATATCCCATTTCTGGGATTCCAACCAGCCGTGGACGGCCTCGGCGCCCCCCGTTCCCCACCCGTACGAGCCGAACGCGAACCCCGCCTTATTCGCCGGGCGAAGCCCCTCCAGGTAGTTCAGCACGGCGGCGGCCATGGGCATCATGCCCCGGTTGAGCGTCGAGCTGCCGAAGGCCACGGCGGCCACGTCGAGCATCTCGGCGGCGATTCGGGTGAGATTCGAGAGCCGGACGTGGATGAGCACGGCCTCGACGCCCGGCTGCGAAGCCCCCTCGTGGATCGCCCGGGCCATCTCGCCCGTGGCGTCCCACATCGTGTCGTAAATCACCACCACCTTCGGCCGGGCTCGGCACGTGGACCAGTCGCGGTAGGCCGCGAGGATATCGGCCACGTGACTCCGCCAGACGATCCCGTGGCTCGGGGCGATCAGGTCGATCGGCAGCGCGGCCGCCTTGTCCAGCACGGCGGCCACCTGACGGCCGTAGGGCATGACGATGTTCGCGTAGTACGTCTTCGCCTCGTCCAGGGCCACGGCGGCCGACACCTCGTCGTCGAACCGCTGCGACGTGGCGTAATGCTGGCCGAAGGCGTCCATCGAGAAGAGGATGCGGTCCTCCGGCAGGTAGGTGAACATCGACTCCGGCCAATGCACCATCGGCGTGTCGATAAACTGGAGCGTCCGGCCGCCCAGCGAAATTGCGTCGTTGTCCACGATGCGGATCTTCCAGCCGCTCGTGTCGGCGTGCCTGGCCAGCGCCGCCGCGCAGCGTTTATTGCACACGAGCTCGGCATGGGGCATCGCGGCCATCACCCGCGGCAGCGCGCCGGCATGGTCCGGCTCGGCATGATTGCAGACCACGTAATCCACGTCGCCCAAATCGACCACGGCGGCCACGTTGGCCAGCAACGCGTCGGCAAACGGGCGTTTGACCGTGTCGATCAGCGCGGTCTTCTCGTCGCGCACGAGATAGGCGTTGTACGTGGCCCCGCGGGCCGTCTCGTAGCCGTGGAAGTCGCGCACGGTCCAATCGACGTAGCCGACCCAGTCGATGTTGTCGCTAATTTTGATGTTCATGATGCGTCTTGATTCTTGATGAAGAGATGTACTTCGTTTGACGATGGATCACCACGGAGGCACGGTGATAGTGCGAAGCGCCTTGTGGCCGTGTCATCCCCTTCTTGACCGGCGTTGTGCAACCCACGTGGCCCAACGCCATCGGATTGCCCCTCGGATCTGCCTGCATCGACGCCTCTCCCGTGGGATGCGTAGCTTCAGCCCATCGGGCATCATCGCGTGTTGCGCGTCGGTCGCGTCAGCCGGCGTCCACAACCGACAGTACGTTATGTTGTCGTCACAACAGACTCCTTCAAACAACGCGCCCAGCCGTTGCATCGCTGCATTATCGTATTCCTTTCGCACATCCGCAAGCTCGACGGGCAGGACCCGCAAGAGAACCTCACTCCCATGGACTCCAACATCCGAGGGACGCTTCCATCGAAGTCGATCGGGCCAACCGTTGTCGCGAAGGAAGTCCTTGAATCGGCGTTCGGCTTCCGGGTAATCTGGATAGTCTGCATTCTCGCGAGTCATGTTCGTCATTGCGTGATCGTCCGTCTTAGGTCAAATCCCATGACACGCGAGAGCGGATTCAAGACCATTCACGTCCCTTGCCCCGCGCTATGCCAACCCGACCGTCTCCTGTATCCCCCGGATCGCCGCGGCCGAGGCCCGCAGGTCGGCCAGTTCGGCATCGGTCAATTCGGGACAGACGACCCGGTCGACGCCGCGGCGGTTGAGCACGGCGGGCAGGCTCAAGCAGAGCCCGTCCAGGCCGTACTCGCCCTCGAGCAACGTCGAAACCGTGAGTACGCTGTTCTCGTCGCGGAGGATCGACGTGGCGATCTTCACCAGCGCCAGACCCACGGCGAAATTGGTCGCCCCCTTCGTGTCGATGATGTGGTACGCCGAATCGCGCACGGCCTGGGCAATCGCCTGGCGGTCCGGCGCGGCGCACGCCCGCGGGCACGCGCGGCAGTAATCCTCCAGACGGACGCCGGCCAGCGTGACCATGCTCCACGGGAAAACCTCGCTGTCGCCGTGCTCGCCCAGCACGTAGGCGTGGACGTTTCGGGCGTCCAGCCGGCAATGGCGGCTCAAAAGGTGCCGGAATCGCGCGCTATCGAGCACCGTGCCCGAGCCGATCACCCGGCCCGTGGGCAAGCCCGAGAAACGCAGCGCCGCCAGCGTGAGCACGTCCACCGGATTGGTCGTCACCAGCAGGATCGCCCGATCGGTCCGCGCGAGCACCTCGGCGACGATCGACCGGCAGATTTGGACGTTCGTTTCAACGAGGTCCATGCGCGACTGGCCGGGCTTCTGCCGGGCGCCGGCGCAGAGGGCCACCACGTCCGCCCCCGCGCAATCGTCGTAGTCGCCCGCCCGCACGTCCACCGGCGGCGTGAAAAACTCGCCGTGACTCAAGTCGAGCGCCTGGCCCTCGGCCCGCTGACGGTCGGCGTCGACCAGCACGATCTCCCGCGCGGCGCCGTGGATCTGCAGCGCATAGGCGAACGTCGCGCCGACCGCCCCCGCGCCGACGATGACCACCTTGCCCGTTCTGATCGTTTCGGGTTCCATGGATTCTGATTGGGTTCCCCACGCGTGATTCAACGCCGATCCGAAGATCGTCGCCGATGCAACACGTCATCCTGAGCGCGGCGAAGGATCTCGTTGAATCGGAATGAGACGAGATGCTTCGCCGCGCTCGGCATGACGGATTTTGGCGGTCGTTTCATTGTCACCACCCCTCACCCCCGGCCCCTCTCCCGCGCGGCGGGAGAGGGGAGACGCGTTATGGCTCGTAGGCAAGGTTGGCCGAGAGCCAGCGCTCGACTTCGGCGACGGTCATCCCTTTTCGCCGGGCGTAGTCGGCCACCTGGTCGCGGCCGATCCGCCCGACGGGGAAGTACCGCGACTGCGGATGGGCAAAGTACAGCCCGCAAACGGACGCCTCGGGCATCATCATATACGACTCGGTCAGTGCGATGCCCGCCACCGGCGCCGGCCCGAGCAGGTCGAAGATCACGCGCTTCTCCGTGTGGTCGGGACACGCCGGGTAGCCCGGGGCGGGCCGGATCCCGCGATAACGCTCCTTGAGCATGTCGTCGACCGAGAGATTTTCGCCGCGCCCGAAGCCCCAGTCCGCCCGGGCGATCTCGTGCAGCCGCTCGGCGAACGCCTCGGCGAGCCGCTCGGCCAGGATCTTCACGAGAATGGCGTTGTAATCGTCGTGGTCCGCCTCGAACTGCGCGGCCAGCGCGCCGGCGCCCAGTCCCGCGGTGACCGCGAACGCACCGACGTAGTCCGCCCGATCGTGCTCGCGCGGGGCGACGAAATCGGCCATCGCGACGAAATCGTCCCGGCCGGCGCGCACGGTCTGCTGCCGCAGCGTACACAACCGGGCGATGGGGTGATCCCGCTCGGCGTCGGCGAACACGATGATGTCGTCCCCCTCGCTTGCCGCCGGCCAAAACCCGTACGCGCCCCGCGCCACCAGCAACCGGCGACGGATGATCCGGTCCAAGAGCGCTTGCGCGTCCTCGAAAAGCCGCCGCGCCTCCTCGCCCCGCTCGGGGTGATCCAGGATCTCGGGAAACCGGCCGTGCAAGTCCCACGCCCAAAACACGGGCGACCAGTTGATGTACCGGGCCAAATCCTCCAAAGGGCAATCGTTCACCGCCCGAACGCCCGTGAACGCCGGCAGCGGGATCGCGTAGCTGCTCCAATCAAGGGCAAGCCGTCGCCGGCACGCCTCGGCGTACGGCGCCAACTCGTCCACGGTCCGCGAGGCATGCGCCTCGGCCAATTGCCGCTGTCGCTCGTGGTTCTCGTCCTGGAATCGCCGCCGCCGCTCGGGGTCGATCAAATGGCTCGCAACGGGTACGCTCCGCGAGGCGTCCTTGACGTGAATAACGCCCTGGGCGTAGGCCGGCGCGATCTTGACGGCCGTGTGCTTGGCGCTCGTCGTGGCGCCGCCAATCAGCAGCGGCTGCGTGAGCCCGCGCCGGGTCATCTCCCGCGCGACGTGGACCATCTCGTCCAGGCTGGGCGTGATCAGTCCGCTCAAGCCCACCAGGTCGGCCTTCTCGCGCCCGGCCGCGTCGAGAATCTCCTCGCAGGGCACCATCACGCCCAAATCGACCACGCGGTAGTTGTTGCACCCGAGCACGATGCCCACGATGTTCTTGCCGATGTCGTGGACGTCGCCCTTGACGGTGGCCAGCACGATCGTCCCTCGGCTGGAATCGGCCAGGCCGGCCGCCTCGTTCTCCCGTTCCAGGAACGGCATGAGCCAGGCCACGGCCTTCTTCATCACCCGGGCGCTCTTGACCACCTGGGGCAGAAACATCTTGCCCTCGCCAAACAGCGTGCCCACCACGTCCATGCCGGCCATGAGCGGCCCTTCGATCAGGGCCAGCCCGCTGGGGTACTTCGTCCGGGCCTCGGCCAGGTCGGCGTCGAGGTAATCGACAATGCCCTTGACCAGGGCGTGCCGCAGCCGCTCTTCCACGGGCCCCTCGCGCCACGCGGCCTCGGCCGGCGCGGCCCGGGTGGGATCCGCTTGAAGCGTGTCGGCCAGCTCCAGCAGTCGCTCGGTGGCGTCGGGCCGGCGGTCCAGGAGCACGTCTTCCACGCGCGCGAGCAGTTCGGGTTCGATTTCCTCGTAGACTTCAAGCTGGCCCGCGTTGACAATGCCCATGTCCAGCCCGGCGCGGATGGCGTGGTACAAAAACGCCGCGTTCATCGCGCCGCGGACGGTTTCGTTGCCGCGAAAGGCAAACGAGACGTTGCTGATCCCGCCGGAGACCTTCACGCCGGGAAACCGCTCCTTGATCCACCGCGTGGCCTCGAGAAAGTTGAGCGCGTACCGGGCGTGCTCGGCGATGCCCGTGCCGACGGTGAGCACGTTCGGATCGAAGATGATGTCCTCCGGCGGCATGCCGACCTGCTCGGTCAAGAGCCGGTACGCCCGCTGGGCGATCTTCTGTTTATGTTCGATGGCGACAGCCTGGCCCTCTTCGTCGAAGAGCATGACGACGCACGCCGCGCCGTAGCGGCGGACGAGCTTGGCGCGTTCGAGAAACGCGGCCTCGCCGTCCTTGAGGCTGATCGAGTTGACGATCGGCTTGCCCTGCACGCACTTCGCGCCCGCCTCGAGCACGGCCCAGTTCGAGCTGTCGATCATGATCGGCACGCGGGCGACGTCGGGCTCGGCGGCCAGCAGGTTCAAAAACCGCGTCATGGTGGGCGGGCCGTCGATCAGGCCGTCGTCCACGTTCACGTCCAGCACGTTCGCCCCGCCCTCGACCTGCTGCCGCGCGACCGACACGGCCTCGTCGAGCTTCTCCTCCCGCACCAGCCGCGCGAACCGCCGGGAGCCGGACACGTTCGTCCGCTCGCCGATCATGAGGAAATTCGTCTCCGGCCGGATCACCAATGGCTCGAGGCCGCTGAAGCTGGTCCGCTGCTCGCCCGCCGGCGGACGCCGCGGCGGCAAACCCGAAACCGCCTCGGCAATCGCCCGGATGTGCGCCGGCGTTGTCCCGCAGCATCCGCCCACCACGTTGAGCCAGCCGGCCGCGGCCAGCTCGCCCAACACCCGGGCGGTCTCCTCCGGCGGCTCGTCGTACTGGCCCAACTCGTTGGGCAGCCCGGCGTTGGGATGACAGCTTGTCCAGCAAGGGCAAAGCGCCGAAAGCTGCTCGACGTGGGGCCGCATCGCTTCGGCGCCCAACGCGCAGTTGATGCCCACGCTGAAAAGATCCGCGTGGCCAATGGCGATCAGAAAGGCTTCGAGCGTTTGCCCGGCCAGGGTCCGGCCGCTGCGGTCGGTCATCGTCACCGAGGCCATCACCGGCAACCGCCGCCCGGCGCGGTCGAAACACGCTTCGATGGCGAATAGACACGCCTTGAGGTTGAGCGTATCGAACGTGGTCTCCGGCAGCAGGGCGTCCGCGCCCGCGTCGATCAGGGCATCGACCTGCTCGGCGTAGGCGGCCACAAGCTGGTCAAACGTCACGGCGCGGTGGGCCGGGTCGTTCACGTCGGGCGAAAGCGAGGCCGTCCGGTTCGTCGGGCCAATCGAACCGGCGATGAAACGCCGTCGCGCGCCGGCCGGCTCCCGCGCGGCTAGCTCGTCGATCGCCGACCGGGCCACGTCGACGCCCGCCCGGTTGATCGCGGCGACGTGACCGACCAGATCGTAGTCGGCCAGCGAAATCGCGTTCGCGTTGAACGTGTTGGTCGAGAGGATGTCCGCGCCCGCCTCGAGATAGGCGAGGTGAATCCCTCGAATCGCCTCGGGCTGGGTGACGCACAACAGGTCGTTGCACCCGGTCAGCGGCCGCGGATGCCGGGCGAACGCCTCGCCACGAAACGCCGCCTCGTCCAGCCGGAGCGTCTGGATCCGCGTGCCCATCGCGCCGTCGAGCACGAGGATCCGCTCGGCGGCCAGCTCGTCGAGTTGCTGGTAGGCAGGCGTTTTCATGCGGCCCCGTCCACCTGCTCGATGAAACTCTCGACCCACGCGCGGATCTCGTCCCGGACGCGGACCGCGCGTTGACTGAGTCCGCTGGGCACGGCGCCCGCGCTGGCCACGTCAAACCGCTCCGGCGCGAGATGGCGCAGCCAGCCCTCGGCCATCTGCGAACGACAGGCGTTGCCCACGCACAGGAATAGGACGCGGTGTTTCGTCATGCGGCCAAAAAAACCAACTGATCGGCTATTGCCGTCGCAAGGGTCCTTGTTTCCCCCAACGAATCCAATACACGCTGAACGCGGCAATGCCCGCAGCCAGCGGGATGGAGACAAGCGGATGCCACCACCGATAATCTCCCGCCGGACCGACGAGGGGTCCCACCAACACGATCGGGACAAGGACGTAGAGCATCAAACGCCCGTTCCACCTGGCCACGGCACGGGCGTTGCACTGGCGTCTCTCCCATCGCGGCGTTCGGGGCGATCTCAAACCGTTCATGGCGTTTCGGACTCGTGCCTCGCGGTGCGCACGTGTGCCACTGGCTATGCCAGTGCGTGCGTGGGCACGGGGCACATGGTTGCCGGTTGATACATCGCCAAGCCTTCGATCGGCGGGCGCACTGGCAAAGCCAGTGGCACACGGCGATCATCACCAATTCTCGGCCAACAACTCAAAATGCGCCTGCGGATGGGCGCACGCGGCGCACGCCTTGGGGGCTTCCTCGCCTTCGTGCAGGTAGCCGCAGTTGCGGCATCGCCACACGACCTTCTTGCTCTTCTTGAACACCGTGCCCGCCTCGACGTTGGCCAACAGGCCCAGGTAACGCTTCTCGTGCTGCTGCTCGGCCACGCAGACGGCCTCGAGCACGCGGGCGATCGGCTCGAAGCCTTCCTGGCGGGCGACGGCGGCGAAGCCGGGGTACAGCGCGGACCACTCGTGGTGCTCGCCGGCGGCCGCGGCCTTGAGGTTCTCGGCGGCCGTGCCGATCACGCCCGCCGGAAACGCCGCCGTGATTTCGACCTCTCCCCCCTCCAGAAACTTGAAAAACCGCTTGGCGTGCTCCTTTTCCTGATTGGCCGTCTCGGCGAAGATGTCGGCGATCTGGACGAACCCCTCCTTCCGGGCGGCGCCGGCGTAGTAGTCATACCGGTTCCGAGCCTGCGACTCGCCCGCAAAGGCGGCCAAGAGGTTCTTTTCCGTTTGGGTACCCTTCACACTACTCATGGGATTATCTCCTGCGGGTCAAGACCGACGCGAAAACGTCCACCTACGGTTCCTACCCGACCTCGGGGTGATTGTCCATAGGGGGCGTCTCGTCCCTGTAGCACGGCCGCCCTCGGTCTCTGTAGCACAGCCGCCCTCGGCTGTGGAATTCAACACAGCCGAGGGCGGCTGTGCCACCAGTTGGATTTCGCAACTCGCCGAGTGCCACGGGCTCTGCCAGTGCCCTGGGCTGGGTTGACGTTCCCCCACGCGATGCACGAAGATAAGTGCCGGCGAAAGGACGATTCGATGCTTCCCTCGCCACCCGCCGGAGAAGGGCCGACTCCTGTTTCCCTCCCACCGAAGCACTGGCCGAGCCCAAATACACATGCATTTTGGTGCACCCATGAAGACGGCGTACCACATCTTCGTGACGGTCCTGGCGATTTGTGCCTGTGTTCGGTGCGCCCGCGCCGATTTCTGGGGACCTCTTGAGCCGACGGAGTTCCGCTCTGCCAACGGAAAGTACACGCTCAAAATTGAACCCCATCCTGACTGGCCGGACAAACCGGGGCACTGTCGCGCGACCCTTCTCCGTGAGGGCAGGAGGGTTTGGTCGCGCCATCTCATCAACGACCACGGCCCGGTGCAAGTGTTCGTTGCCGACTCGGGAAGGTACGTCGTCACCATGGATGAATGGCATCACGTCGGAAAACTCCCCGTAGTCATCTACGGGAACGACGGGAGGCTGATTCGGGTGCATGACACGGACTCGCTTGGTCTGAAGGACGACGTCCTCAACATCAAAATGTCCATATCGAGCTACTGGTGGAACGAGGGCGCCGTCAGCTTATTTGGACCTGATGACGAGACGTTCCTTATTCGCCTTCACTGGGGCAAATGGATCGTATTGGAGCTTGAGAACGGTGACCTCCTGGCTAAAGAGAAGGACTTCTATCGTGACGATCTTCGCAAACAGCACGATCAGCGATGGCTCAAGCTGGAAGAATACCGTGAGAAGAAGCTGGCGGAACGCGTCGTGAAGATGTTGACCTCCGACGATCCGGAAGAAAGAAGAACCGCCGCGGTGATCTGCGGTGAAGAGAAATACATGCAAGCCGTTCCCCAATTACGAAAGCTGCTAGCCGACGAAGAGTATTTCGATTGCATCACGGACTGGAAATGGAGCCGAGTCTTTTTCGTACGAGAAGCAGCGAAAGAGGCCCTACAGGCCCTGGGGCAAGAGGTTGACCCACCAAAAGGAGAACACCCATGAGAATCCAAGTCCTGGTCGGAATCATCGCCCTTTACACCGCCCTCGCGCCGGCCAGTAGCCCGGCCGCCGTGGCGCCCACCCCGGACGAAATGGCCGACGCCCGGCAGTGGGTGGCAGCGAACCTGGAGGGCGCCGGCGAGGCCGTGCCGTTCTTCTCCTTCACCTACGATGGCAAGCCCTCGGCCGAACTCTTGCCCAACTGGGAGGTCCGCCGCGCGAGCCGGGCGATCGACGACCACAAGACCGAGCGGACCATCGAGTACCGCGACCCGGCCACGGATCTCCAGGTCCGCGCGGTCGCCGTCGAATACACCGACTTCCCCACCGTGGAATGGACGCTGTACTTCAAGAACACGGGCGAGCGGGACACGCCTATCCTCGCCGACGTGCGGGCGATGGACCTGCGGATCGCGGCCGGGCCGGAGGAGAAGTACACGCTGCACCACAACCAGGGCACGACGGTCCAGGCCACCGACTTCCAGCCGCTGGTGACCGAGCTGCCGCCGGGGGCGCAGGTGGCCCTTGCGCCCAACGGCGGACGCACCAGCGGCGGCGTCTGGCCCTATTTCAACCTCCAATGCGGCGGCAAGGGTCGCATCCTCGTCGTGGGCTGGCCCGGCCGTTGGGCGGCCGGTTTTCAGCACGAGGCGGGCCAGGGCGTCCGCGTCACGGCCGGCCAGGAGTTGGTCCACGCGAAGCTGCTGCCCGGCGAGGAGATCCGCACGCCGCTTATGGTCCAGCAGTTCTACCACGGCGACTGGCAGCGGGCGCAAAACATTTGGCGACGCTGGATGCTCGCGCACAACCTGCCGCGGCCCGGCGGAAAGCTGCCCCCGCCGCGGATGACCCCGTGCAGCTCCCACCAGTTCGCCGAAATGACCAAGGCCGACGAGGCAAGCCAGATCCAATTCATTGACCGCTACGTCGAGGAAGGGATCAAGATCGACTACTGGTGGATGGACGCCGGCTGGTATCCCTGCGGGGGCAACTGGCCGGTCACCGGCACCTGGGAGGTGGACAAGACCCGGTTCCCCCGCGGTCTGCGGGCCGTGAGCGATCACGCCAAGAGCAAAGAGATCAAAACGATCGTCTGGTTCGAGCCGGAGCGCGTCGCGGGCGGCACCTGGCTCGCCGAAAACCACCCCGAATGGATCCTGGGCGGTCAGCTTCTAAATCTCGGTAATCCGGACGCCCTGGCCTGGCTCTCCCAGCACGTGAGCAAGATGATTACCGACGAGGGCATTGGCCTGTATCGCCAGGACTACAACATTGACCCGCTGCCCTTCTGGCGCGGCAACGACGCCCCGGACCGCCAAGGCATGACCGAAAACGCCTACGTCGTTGGTTATCTGGCCTACTGGGACTCGCTCCGCCGCGACCACCCCGACATGTTGATCGACTCCTGCGCCAGCGGCGGACACCGCAACGATCTGGAAACCATGCGCCGCGCCGTGCCGCTTCTGCGGAGCGACTACATCTTCGAGCCCATCGGCCAGCAGGGACACACCTACGGCCTGGCGTATTGGCTGCCCTTCTTCGGCACGGGCGAGATGGCCGTCGATCCCTACGTGTTCCGAAGCTGCATGTGCGCGGGCAACATCCCCTGTTGGGACATGCGCAACAAGGACCTGGATTATGGCCTGCTCCGCAAGCTCTCGGCCCAATGGCGGGCGGTTGCACCGTGCTACTTCGGCGATTATTATCCCCTGACGCCCTACAATCTGGCCCCCGACGCCTGGATCGCCTGGCAATTCGACCGGCCGGAGGAGGGCGACGGCCTCGTGCAGGCGTTCCGCCGGCCCGAGTGCGTCTATGAATCCGCCCGGCTTCAGCTCCGCGGGCTGGATCCCGATGCCACGTACGACGTCCAGAATCTGGACGAACGCGGCGTGACGAAGATGACGGGCAAGGAATTGGCCGAGCCGGGCCTGCTTGTGGTAATGAAAAACCGGCCCGAGGCCGTGCTGATCGTGTATAAACGCGTCCGAGAATAAGAAAAGACGTGCCACGCTACTCCGTTAACCTTGTTTTGGGCCGTTCATCGAGTTGTTCGTTATTTCTTGGCGAAACTCTCGGAAGCCGTCTACCCCGAAGGGGTTTTTTAGGATAGCCCAGGGTTGCGGCGCAGCCGCTACCCTGGGTCAACGGGCCACGTGATTTCGTTCAACCCTGAAAGGGTTGCGTAACAAATCGCGACCACGAAACCCCCTTGGGGTTTCTCGGAAGATCGGATTCGCGAACCCAGGGTAGCCGCATGCGCGGCAACCCTGGGCTAACCTACGAAGCCCCTTCGGGGCAAGTGTCCGGCGCCACGTCTGACGGTCGTCTGATAAAAAACGTTAACGGCGTGGTGTGCTACCCCCAAAGCGGCCGTAACGCATTTTCCAACACATTCCAAGGGCCATGCCCGCCCAACAGAAATCGTCCGAGTCGATCCCGCGACGCGCGGTGCAATACGCCGCGTTTGTGGAGCTATGCCATCGGCGTGGTCTGCTGCCGGACGGCCCGGCGGAAGGCCTGGTTTCCCTCACCCGAGACCGGCTCGACCCGGTCCTGGACGACCCCGAGACGGACCCGGCCGACGTGGCCCGCGCATGGGGCGCGCTGGGACCGGTGGCCGACGAGCCCGAGGCGCTTGGGCGGCTGCATCTGCGAGAGCTCGGCCGCGAGCGCGCGTCCCGCAAGGCCCGGGGCGTCTTCTACACGCCCGAGTGCGTCGCGCGGTACATGGTCGAGGGGGCGATGTGCCCGCTTGATGGTTCCACCGAAGGGGACAGTCCCATTTTCGCTGAGACGAAAATGGGGACAGTCCCCGGGGCGAAAATGGGGACAGTTCCGGGGCGCGATGCAGCACATCAGGACCTCGCGATCCTCGACCCGGCGTGCGGTTGCGGGGCGTTTCTGTTGGCGGCGTACCGCCGGTTGCTGGCCGGAGAGCCTCGGGCGGGGTTGGCGCGGCGGATCGAATTGGCGCGACGTCTTCACGGGATCGATCTGGACGCCGACGCGGTGCTGGCCGCCCGGCGGACGCTCTGGCTGGAAATGGTCGGTTCTGGACCGATGCCCCCGCTCGGCGCGACCGGCTTCCTGGCCGAGAACATCCGTCAAGGCGACGCCCTGGCCGACCCGCCGCCCGAGCCGGGCGCGTTCGACCTCGTGCTGAGCAACCCGCCGTATCGTCGCGAACGCGGGGCGAAAGAGCTGTTGGATCGCGTCGCGCAGACTCCCTGGGGCCGGCAATGGCGCGCGGCCCGGATGGACCTGTGGCACTTCTTCCTCCATCGCGGCCTTGATTTGCTGAGCGACGGCGGCCGGCTGGCGTTTGTTGTCAACGCCTACTGGACCGCGGGCCGAGGGGCCGCCGCTTTGATCGAACGCCTCCGCCGCGAGGCCCGCGTGGAAGAGCTTTTCGATCTGGGCAACGTGCCCGTGTTTCCCGGCGTGGCGGGACGGCACTTGATCTTGCGACTGGTCAAGACGTCAAACCACCAGCCGCCCACCACGATCAAGCGGATCCCGTCCGCCGCGTCCAGGTCGGTCGCTTCCTACCTGGACGGTTCCGCGCCCCTGGTTGTCTTCTCCAAACATTGCGAGTCGCTCTTCCTCGACGGCCGGATCGACCTGGAGCCGCCGCGGGACGAACTCCTGGCCAAGCTGGCACGGGACGTGCCGCTGGGCCGCCTGGGCATCGTCCGCCAGGGCATCGCCGAGAACCCCGCCGCGATCAACGCCCGCACGAACCGCCGTTTCGGCGACCGCTGGACGGTCGGCCAGGGCGTGTTCTCTTTGACGCCAGAAGAGCTGGACGCTCTGGCCCTGCCCCCGCGGGAACAGACGCTGGTGCGACCGTATTTCGATGCGCGCGACCTGGTCCGCGACGGCCGGGCCGCTTGCCCCTCGCGCCGGCTGATCTACTCCACGGCGCGGACGTGCCCCGATATCGACGCCTTCCCGACGATCCGCGCCCATCTCGCGCGGTTCCGCCCCGTGATGGACGCGCGGCGCGAAACCCTCGCGGGCGCGCGCCCGTGGTGGCAGCTCCACTGGCCCCGCGACGAGGGCGTCTGGCTCGCGCCGAAGATCCTCTCGGTCCAGATGGCGCGGCGGCCGACGTTCGTGCCGGCGGTGGCGCCCGCCTACGTGCCGTTCAGCGTGAACGTGTTCGTGCCCGCGGTGGAGAGGCCCGAACACCTGTTCTACTTCGCGGCGGTTTTGCGGAGCCGGCTTCTGGCCGCGTGGTTTTCGCATCACGCGAAGCGGCGGGGCGTGGGCCTGGAAATCAATGGCCGCGTGCTGGCCGCCGCCCCGATCCGGCCGATCGATCCGACCGATGCGGCCGACCTCGCCCGTCACGATGAGCTGGTTGATCTGGTTCGGCAGGACCTGGCTGTTTCTCCACCGAGTCCCCCCGGCTCCGCCTTTCCCGCGAGTGCCACTGGCTCCGCCAGTGCCGCTGTACCGAGTGCCACTGGCTCCGCCAGTGCCCTCGCGCACCAGAATGTCCGCACTGGCAAAGCCAGTGGCACACAACGGCGGATCGACGAGATTGTCGAGAGCCTGTACGGCCTGTCGGCGGCCGAGATGGCGGCCCTGGACGCGGACGGCCCCGCCGCGTGCCACGGGGCCCGCTAGCCCCGATTTCTCACCAAGGATTCACCGTGTCCCTCCGCGTCCTCCGTGGTGATAAATGCGGGCTAGTGAAGTGCCACAACCGGCAAATCCCCCCCAAACGGCAGGGCAACAGTCGCCTTCAACGCCTTCGGACCGGCGTGGTCGTTTTTCGCAATCCTTGTCCGGCAACGATTTTCGGGGTAGCCTAGAATGGAACTCGAGGCTGCCCAGGGGCGGCCACAATGAAAACCGGCCACGAGGCCGTGAGGAAGCCAAGAAAAGGGGAGCCTGGCGCTCCCAGTGACTCAGCCAAATGGGGGGAGCAATCCGATGGCACGTCTACCGATGGGTTTGGGTGTTGTGACGGCATTGGCCGTGGTGTGCGTCCTGTTGGGTCCGGGCGTGGCGCCGGCCGAGCCGCTCTCGGTGGACAGCTTGACCAAAACGACCGGCCAGGAGCAGACGCAGATTCCCGAGGTCACGGAGGCATTCAATCGTCTGAAGAACGGCGACATGGACGGGGCCCACGCCTCGCTCAAAGAGGCGGTGAAGAAACACCCGGAACTGCCGCCCGCCGAGGTACTCATGGCCGAGTTCTTCATGCTGGCAAAGCAGGAACCCATGGCCCGCGGGTGGCTGGAGCGGGCGATACACGACACCCCCGGCGATCCGCAGGCGTACGTCGCGCTGGGGCAAGACGCCATGCAGGCCAACCGCGTCGCCGAGGCCCGGTTGCTCTTGGAGAAGGGCGTCGAGGTGGCCGCGGCGTTCCAGGGCGACGCCAAACGGAAGGAGACCATCGAAGCCGCGGCCCTGGCCGCGTTGGGCCGACTGGCCATGGGCCAGCAGGATTGGGCGATTGCCCAACCACACCTGGAGGCGCTCTTGAAGCTCCGTCCCAGCGACGCGCCGGCACTACAGATGTATGCCCAGGTGCTCTTCGAGCTGAAGAAGCCGGACGAGGCCCTGGAGAAGCTTCGCGCGGCCAAGGCGGCCGACGACCGGCTGCTCACGCCCGAGGCAATCATGGCGCAGTGGTACGAGCGGGCGAAGAACCACGCGAAGGCGGGCGAGATGATGGTGGCCGCCCTGACCGCGCAGCCCAACGACTTCAACACCCGTCTGGCCGCCGCCGATTGGGCGTTCAACTCGAAGGACTTCACCCAGGCGCGGCAGCAGATCGACATCGCGATCAAGACGCAGCCCGACTCGATTCAGGCCAACCTGCTGGCCGGCAACATCGCCATCTTCCAGAAGGACTTCCCGGCCGCCGAGAAGTACCTCAAGACGGCATTGGACGCGGCCCCGAGCAACTTTGCCACGAGCAACAACCTGGCGGTGGCGCTGGCCGAGCAGAACGACCCGGCCAAGCAGCGGCTTGCCCTGCAATACGCCCAGATCAACGCCCGGCTGTATCCGAACGACGCCGAGCCGTTCTCGACGCTGGGCCGCGTGCTGTTCCGCTTGGGGCAGCTCGGCGAAGCCGAGCAGTCGCTCAACAAGGCGGCCACCATTGCCAGAAACAACGGCAAGCGGATCAGCCCGGACACCGGCTTCTACATCGCCGAGGTCTTCGCCGCGACCAACCGCAAGGACGAGGCCAAGAAGATCCTCCAGGACGCCCTGGCGGCGGCGACGGGCCTGTTCTCGTCGCGCGAAGACGCCGAGGCCCTGCTCGAACGGCTAAGCCAATAGAGCGGCGCGTTTGACGACTTTGGAGCGCGGCGACTTGTCGCCGCACTCCAAAAGAACCGTCCGGGATGGCGCTGGGTGCCATGCTTGCCAAGCGAGCGAGAGCAAGACGGCAAGCATGTTGCCAAGCTTCTCATGCCCACGTCGAGCGTGGGCATGGCACCCAAGACGCTACGCCTATCTCGTGTAGTGGCTCAGGGAAATCGTGATCCGTGGCGGAACGCCCTCTGTGGCGTTCCGCGGCCACCGGAACGGCACAGAGGCCGTTCCCTACAGAATATCATTTGCGAGACACCACGCCAGAAATTGCCTTGACCGGACCCGCTGCACACTCAAACGGTTACGGCCGCGCCGGCTCGAGGCCTTTCTGGAGCTGATCGAAGGCTTCGGGCGTGTGGTCCCCAGGCTCGGGAACGCCGGGTCCGCCCTCGGCGGATTCTTCCTTTGGGGGCGCCTTCTTCTTGACGACGTCCTTGCGGCCCAGGTGGATCTTCTTGTACGTCGCCTCGGAGATGACGTAGTACCAGTCGGCGAACCGGGCGTTGAGTTCCTCCACCCGCTTCTTGCCCGCCGCGATCCGCGCGTCGTACTCCTCCTGCTTCCGCTGGTTCTCCCTCTCGATCCGCTCGCGCTGGGCCTTCACGTCCTCGGCCTTGGGCGCTTCGTCCGGCTTGGGCTCGTCGGCGTCGTCAGGCGACTCCGCTTTGGCTTGGTCGGGCTTGGTCTCGTCGGCGGCATCCGGCTTCGGCTCCTCGCCCGCCTTGCTTTCTTCTGGCGTCGCCTCGTCGGCCTTGCCCTCTTCCGGCTTGGCCTCGTCGGGCTTCTCGTCCGATTTGGGGAGCTCGGGCAGGGGGTCGAGCTTCGGCGGCTTGATGGGCGAGGGATTGAACTCGGCCATGACGAAGATGTAACGATTCACGCCGCCCTCGTCATCGGCTTCATTCTCGCCTTCGGCGGCCGCCGCCTTGCCCGAGCCGGCGATGTTGCCGAACCGCAGGACGTACTCGACGCCCTCCTTCGTCAGGCAGCGGATTTCGCCCTCGTTGGAATAAAGCCCCCGTTGATCGCCAACCTGCGCGGTATGGAATCCCCGACGCCGCAACGATTCTCTCGCCGCGGCGTCGTCAAGGAACTCCTTGTTCGCAGCCAGGTCTCCGCTCAATCCCGCCGGCTTGCGGACGACGTCGACGATCTCGAGGTTGTCCAGGGCCGACTTCATGTCGTCCAGCTTCGCGGTGTCAAGCTCTTCGTCGGCGGCCAGGGGAACCGGCGTCCACTTGTCATTCTCATAAACCTCATCGAGGACCAGTCTCCACGGCGGCTGGGCCGCGTCGTCATACGCCAGCGTCAATTGGTCGCGCTGTTCGATGGCCTGCTGAACCTCGTCGACCGAGTAATCTCGGATATAGATTTCTCGAACGTCAAAAGCGTTAAGCTTCAAGAGGTCCTTTTCGATCCAGTCGCCGAAGTCGGTGGTGAGCTTGTCGGTCGAAAGCGCGACGGTCACCACGGCGTCCTGCCCGGCGCGGCGGACGTAGCGCAAGCCGGGGGCGTTCTTGTCTTCCTTGCCGACGATGATCGCCACGAGCGGCTTGTTGCCCTTGTCCTTCATGACGATCTTCATGCCGACGCCCTCGGCGCCCGGTTTCAGGTCCTTGTCGGTCGGATCGAGCACGCCGAACTCGCCGTGGCGCGCCGGATTGTCGCCGGCGACGCTCAGGATCTTCAGGTCCACCAGATCGGCCGCGGCGGACGCCAGATGGTCCTTCGCGTCGGCGGGGTAGTTCTCGTGCGAGGGGATCGACCACACGTTGTTCACCTGGGCCACCGAGAAGGGGATCAGGTCGCCCGTCTGCTCGTCGTACTTGGTCACCTCGAGGCTCGTGGCGGCCAGCGGGTCCGTGAACTCGGGAAACAGGAGCGTCCCCTCGATGTTGCCGGCTCCCGTGTCGATCGCCCCGGGCTTCGTCAGCCACACGCCCACCGCCACGACGGCGGCAACGATTACCAGGACGGCCGTCTTCGTATTATCGTTCATCGTAAAGAGATCCTTCGCTGCGCTCGGGATGACATGGTCAGAAGAAGGCTGGTTGTTCAACTCCGCAATCGCGTGCGGGCGACGCCCTCGCTCTCGCGCATGCGCCGAACGCAGAAGACGACGATCGCCAGCACCAAGGGTGGGATGGGCGGCAGCAGGACGGCCCAGAGCTTGCAGGCGTTTTCGACGCTCTCGACCTTCTCCCTAAACGTCTTGTCGGCCTGTTCGATGTTCCTGTCACGATCGCGTTTCAGCCGGTCGACTGTCGCGGCGAGCCGTTTCTGGCCGCTTTGCTGCGCCATCGCGAGTTTCTGAAGCGCCTCTTGCGTGTCCAATCGTTGTGCGCCGATCTGCTTTTCGATTGCGGCGACTTTCTTATCGAGCTTGTCCTGCTCCTCGGCGCACGCCTTGTCGAACCCGTCATTAAACTCCTTGCGGAGCTTGGCCGTTCTCGTGCGGGCTTCCTCGGTTTGGGTATCGATCCGGGCCAACGTGTGGTGTGCCCGGCGACGCTTGCGGATCTCAAGAAATCGGTTATCGTCGGCCAGCACGTCGAGCACGTTCAACACGAACGTCACGTTGTCAAAGTCGAGGTAGATATCCAAATCCGGCACCTTGCCCTGCTCGCGGAGCTGGAAGATACCCGGCGCCAGGAAATCGATATCCGTCACGAGGACCACGTTGATCTTTGCCTTGGTCGGCTTGACTTTCTTCTTGGGCTCGTCCTTTTTCGCCTCGCCGTTCGTATTCTCCGGCTCATCCTCGTTCGCGGCGGGCACGTCCACCTGGCCGGTGATGTGGGCGGCGAGGCAATACGCGGAGCCCGTGGGCGTTTTGGGCGGATGGGGGTTCAGCCCGCCCATTTGCCCAAAGGGCGACATCCGCACGAGATCGTCCATGCGCACCGTGGACGTCTTGTGGTGCGTCTCGACCAGCGGCACAAGCTCCAGGAGCGACGCGTTCAGCTTGGACACCGCGCCGGGATGGGGGAACAGCACCTGCTGCAAGCCGGAGCTGATGGGGTCCTCGGGATTGAACGCCCGCCGGTCGATCTTCCTTGCGGCGTCGGCATTAATGAAGATGAACTCCTCCGGAAACTCCTGGACCTTGTTGTACGGATTGTACTGCTGGGAGATCACCACGTCGGGCGCGAAGTCCACGCCCAACAGGGCCCAAAGCTTCGCGATATCGCCCTTGGGCGGCGGCTGACGCATCATCATGGGGTTCATGCCGCCGGGCGGTTGCCGCGGGAAGCCCGTGCCCGGCACGTTGCCCACCAGGGATGGCAGCGGGAAGGGATCCTCGAAGATGGCCGTGGGCACGCCGCTTCGCACGGCGTCGAGGAAGTGCCGCATCTGCTCCTCGCCCAACGACGACGGCTGGACGGCCAATAGGACGTCGAACTGCTTGGGATCGATTGGCGCGTCGGCCTCCACGCGGACGACGTCGTATTGCTTCTCCAACTCATCGATGATCGGCCAGTTGCGCCCGGCCGAGAAGGTTTGCATGTTGAACTGTCCGTAGAGCGGCGCGTCGGTGGTGAGCACGCCGATCCGCTTCCGCTTCTCCTCGAGCACGGTGCAGATCGAGCGGATCAACTCGTATTCCACCGGCACGCCGCGGTCGAAGAACGGGATGGTCACGCGGTTCAGGCCGCAGCGGACCGCCACGCCCATGAAGATCCGGTCCATGACGTACTTCTCGCGGCGGCGATTGACGACCTCGCGGGGCGCGATCTTGTAGCGTTCCTCCGCCCGGGCGGCTTCCTCCGTGGCCGGCTCGGTGTCGATCACCGCGATCCGCACGGCGCCGCCGCCCAGGGCATCCATCTCGCGTAGCACGTTGAGGAGATTTTTTTGTGTCTGGACGTACTCCTCGGGCACCTCGGGGCTGACGAAGGCCTCGATGATTACGGGCCGATCGTCCGCCAGATCGGCCAGGAGCCGCTTGGTCTCGGCCGACAGCGACGAGAGTCGCGCGGTGGTCACGTCGGCGCGGGCCGGGAACCGCTCGGCCATTATCGTCAGGCCGATCCCGATGATTGCCAGCGAAAGCACCCGCAGCAGGTAATGGACGCCCATCAAGCCCCCGCCGCGATGCGCCCAATGCCGGCGTCCGATCAGGGCCATGCTCAGGTAGAGCATGACCGCGACGATCGCCAGAAAGTAGACCACGCCGGTGAGGCTGAGCACGCCCTCGCCGAAATCGACCATCCTGCCCCCGACGCTCCATTCCTTTACCTCCAACGACAAGGCAGCCGGCAGGATCACGCCGGCCATGGCGGCGAAGACCAGCGGGGCGTTGAACACGGCGCCCAGGATGTAGGCGACCGTGAGGTTGCGCGTGATGAACGAGGCGACCATGCCCACGGCCAGCATCGCCAGGCCCACCAGCCAGTAGCCGAAGTACGTGCCGAGGATCAGGCCCATGTCGATCGCGGGCCAAAGGACGAATCCCTCGGGGCTGGCCAACTGGTTGAGCACGAGGTAGTTGGTCACCAGCGAGAACGCCAGCGCGACGCTGTAGATGGCCAGGGCGGCCAGGTATTTACCCAGCACGACGTCCAGGTCGGTCGCGGGAATGGTCAGAAGCAGCTCGTCGGTCCCGTCGCGGCGCTCTTCGGCCCAGACGCCCATCGTGATGGCGGGGATGAAGATGAGCATGATGAACGGGAAGGCCGCGTTGAGCTGGCTCAAGCTGGCCGAGTTGTCGTTGAAAAAGGCGTTCGGCCAGAACGCGGCCATCGAGCTTAGAGCCACGAACAGGCAGATGAACACGTAGCCCGTCGGGCTGGCGAAATAGCTCATCAAGTTCCGCGCGAATACCGCTCGCAGCACGCTTGCGTTCATGTTTCGTTCACCGATCAATCGTGTTGTCGGGTTTCCGGTAGGGTGGGGCAAAGGGAGGTGGTCGCAACATGCAATGCGCGCCACTGGCAACGCCAGTGCGCGAATGTCAGTCTCTCAGAGCACTGGCAGAGCCAGTGGCACTCTCAACGCACAGAGACACACGGGACCGGCCTCCTCTACGATTCCTTACTATCAAGACACGCCTCTACGCCGCGCCGGCGCCGGTGAGCTCGCGGAAACGCTGGTCCAGGGGCCGTCCGGCGGTCAGTTCCTTGATCGAGCCGTCGAACACTAGCCGTCCCTCGTCGATGAAGATGACCCGATCCGCCATTGCCTCGACTTCTTGAAGGATGTGCGTCGAGAGAAGGATCGTCTTGTTGCGCCCCAAATGGCGGATGGTCTCGCGGACTTCGTGGATCTGGTTGGGGTCCAGCCCGGCGGTCGGTTCGTCGAGGATGAGCACCTCGGGCTCGTGCAGGAGCACCTGGGCCATGCCGACCCGCTGACGGTAGCCCCGGGAAAGCTTGCCGATCGGCTTGCCGATGACGCTGCCCAGCGCGCAAAGCTCGACCACCTGGTCGATCCGATCGCGGGCTCGCGCGGCGGCCAGGCCGCGGGCGTGGGCAAAAAAGCGAAGCAGGCCGCGGGGCGTCATGTCGGGGTACAGCGGGCCGTTTTCCGGCAGATACCCCAGCACGGCGGCCCCCGCCAGGCGGTCGGTCGCCATGTTGTGCCCGGCGATCCGCGCCACGCCCTCGGAAGGCGCCAGGTAGCCGGTCAACAGCCGCATCGTGGTGCTCTTCCCCGCTCCGTTGGGTCCCAGGAAGGCCACCACCTCGCCGCGGGCGACCGAAAACGACACGTTTCGGACCGCCGCGAACGGGCCGTAGAACTTCGACAGGCCCGCGGCTTCGATCATCGCCGCGGCGCCGTCGACCTTCGCGGGGGCGGGCTTCGACGAGGGTGCGTCAGTCATCAACCAACCTCCAATGCAATCCCTTGGCCGCGAAACACGCGCCAGGGTCGGTGCAAGGGCGGGAATCCCTCCTCGAGGCGCGTCCTGCGGCTCCCACTTCAGGCGGGATTTGAAGGTCACATTCTAACGGCGCCGGCGCGCGTGTCAACAGGGGTGCATGGAACCACACCCCGGTGGAAGTCGCAAGTCATCCGCTCCGGCCGCTGGCGGCTTCCCGAGGAGCTATCCCGACGCCTGGGGCGTTGCCTCGGCGGACGGCGTTTCGGCCGTCGCCGCGTCGCCCTCCGGCTTGGGCTCCTCGAAGAGCTGCGTCCGCAACCGGGCCAGTTCGCTCCGACGGGCGGAAAAAGCCTTTGCGAGTCGTCCCGGATCGAGCAAGCGGGGATCGGTGAAGAGCCGGCCAGGCCGAGCGAGCCCATGGTACCGGGCAACCTGCGTCAGAAGACTCCGCTGGGCACGGCTGAGATGGTGGGCTTGGCACAGGGCGCGATACAACCCCGCGTGGCTGTTGTATCGCCATCGATGCACCAGGCGGTTGATGACCCAGATGGCCACCCCGACCAGAATGATCGCCCCCACGACGACGATCAGGTAGGCCACCGTCTCGGCGTTGCTCAGGCGGGCGTCGGCGGCCACCAACAGCGATCTTTGCCTTTCGACAAGGCCCGAGGATGCCTGGGTCATGGCGCAACCTCCTCCTGGGAGGGTACAGTCGGCTGCGCGGCGGGTGGTTCGGCATCCGCTGCCGGACTGTCGCCCGAGAGAAATGCCTGGCTGATGCGGAGCAAGCTCTGCTCGGCGGCCTCCTGGACCACGACGCTCCGGTCGAACATGGCGTCGCGCAGCGCCTCCCAGCTTCGCGTCGACTCGCTTTCGGCCAGGGCGGCCGCCGCGGCCGCCCGGACCATGTGGTCTTCGTCCGCGACAAGCCGGGCCACGTGGACCTCGATCTCCTTGACCAGGCCCATGGCGCCGGCCGCCTGCACCGCGCGGCGCCGCCGCACCGGCGAGGGAACGGCCATCTCGTGAACGAGATGCGCCGCGGCGTCCGGGTCGATCTGCCGCACGAGATGTCCGGAAATCAACTGCAAATTCTCGGGCAGGGCCTCGAAGGTCATCATGAACTGGCGGAAGCTGAACTCCGGCAGGGCGTCGCGCAGGGCCTCGCGGATCACGGCGTGCGGACTGTCGACCATCCGGATCAGGAGCAGCAGGGCGCCGGGAATGCCGCGGGAGCGGAACTGCCGCAGGACCGCCGCGCGGACCTCGGGATCCTCGTCGCTGACGGCCCGCACCACCAAGGCGTCGGCCGCGGGCCCTTTAATGGCGGCCAGCGCCCGGGCCGCCGCCCGGCGCCCGCCCACCTTACCCCGCTGGAGCACGTGGCCGACGGCCTCGATCTTCTCGGCCTCGGGCATGCCCGAGGCCATGATTACCCGCACCGCCGCGGCCTGATCGTCGTCGTCCAGGGCTTCCAGGACCGGATCGTCCGGTCGGGCCCACGCGAGCTTGTCGAACCGGCCAAGGGTCTCGCCGCAGCTTCGCAAACGGGCATCCGACGCCGTGACGCGGCGGAGCAGGTGTTTCACAAAACGCTTGTCGCGGCGACTGGCGAGGACGTCGATGATGGGTCGGGGTAGTTGCGCGTCGTCGAGGAACCCCAGCAACAGCCGCATCACGCCGCCCCGGCGACTGTGCGTCAAAAGGTCCAGGAGGGCTTCGTGGCACTTGTCGTCGGGATTCCGGAGCAGTTGGCGGAGCGTGACGTTCTGCGGCCGCGCCACGAGGAGAAATGCCTCGACCGCCTCGGCCTGCTGATGCTTGTAGTATTTCCTGGCGGCTTCCTCCAGGCTGGTCGTCACCCGGTGCCGCATGGTGTCCATGTCCGACGCCTTCGTGGTGGACGTCGCGTTGTCGGCCCCGCTGAGTTCCTGGTAGAAGGCCTCGGCAAGTCGAAGGAGCGTCTGTGCGGCGATGACGCGCGTTTGGCTGTTTTCGTCGCCCAGCACGGAAACGAGCCCCGGCAACGTGTCGTAAAGACGGAATTCCACGACCGCCTCGCAGGCGGCTTGGCATTCGCTCACGCTGGCCGCCCGAACCGCGGCCGTGGCCATGGTCTCGAGGCGATGGGCCCGGCGCCGGACGACATCGCGACACGCCGGGTCCAGTATGGACAGGCGTCGGAAAACTTCCTGATGGCCGTCGGGATCGAGACGGTCCATCAGCGCGGCCAGCCCCCGTTGCTGGATTACCCGGTCCGGGCAGTCCAACGTCATGATCAGAAGTTCGGTGGCAGCCCGATTCTCTGATCTGGCCAGCAGATCGAAGGTGAGCCGGAGCCCAGTACTCATGGTCGTCCGTTGCCGTGTGCCATCGCTTTCGCCAGGGATCTGCCCACACAATATCCTCACAATTCTACGTTGTGGACGGCCCCCAACGCGCCTGAAACACGATGGCGCGGGGTCCCGATGCGGAGGGCTGCTGTTTTGTGGGCTTGTTGCCCCACTCGTCGCGGGGGCCTAATCCGGAAAGGCCCGATCCTCCGAAAATGGCGTTAATACCGCGGGGGGGTACGTCGCGGCAACAATGACGTCGGCAGGAAATCTTTTCCCAGGCTCCCCGAGGCGCCGCTCTCCCACAAACCGCGCCGCCCCGAGGAGCCTACGGCTGCCAACACAGCTCGGCGACAACGACGATCCCCAACGTCGCCGCCATGGCCACGGCGACCCGACGGTCCACACTCCCCTGCGCCGCGCCCAGCCCAAAGGACGGTCCCAGCCCGTTGAGCAGATACAGCCCCGCAGGCAAGGTCACCAGGGCAAACAGCACGATCGTCCATCGCGATTCGCCGTGCTGACTGAGAACCGCCGCGTCGTGCCATTGACCGGAGAGGAACGCGCCCGCGCCGAGATACGCCCCGTTGGCCACCAAACAGAACCCTGCAAAGAATGCCGCCAGATACACGTAAGATTTTGCCGCGAGGCGGACCGCGCCCAGGATCGCCAGCGGAACGAGGCAACCCCAGATCGCTCCGCCCCAGCCGACAAACCGCGGGCAGGGGTTCTTGGAGAGCACGGTTTCGGAGAGCGCCAGCGGATGGAGCACCACCCGCTGGACGCGCCCGCCGCTGGCCCAGGCGTGCAGCACGTGGCCCAGCTCGTGCGTGGCCATCATGCCCAACCAGGCTAGCGCGAGCGTCGAGCCGATCAGGAGGATTTGCCAGAAACGCGAGGCAACGCGGGTCTTCATCACCCGGCCAGCTTTTTCATCGTCCAGGCCATATTGGCGGCCAGATCGCGGATGGTTTGGATGCCCTCGGCGTCGCCCAGAATATCGCCTTTCTCCCGGCCGAAACCGACGTTCCAATACGTGGAGCCGGGCACGATCATCTCGGAGAGGAGGAAGAAGAAGTTGATCTGCGCAAGCGTGAAATTGTGCCCGGCGCGGCGGCCGACGACGATCGCCGCGCCCACCTTGCGGCGGAGGAAACCCTGCTTGCGCCGGTTGACGTACCCGACGCGATCCAAGAGGGCCATCGTCTCGGGCGTGGCCGAGCCGAAGTAGACCGGCGAGCCGACCAGGATCCCGTCGGCGGCGACAAACCGCTCGACGACGCCCTCGAACGCCGGGTCCGGCTGCACGCAGTCCACCTCGTCCGACTTGCCGCAGCCTCCGCACGCCGTGCAGGGCTTGACCTGCCGCCCGGCCAACGAGAGGAAATCCACCTCCATCCCCTCTGACGCCAGAATGTCCAACGCCGCGCGAACCGCGATTTCCGTGTTGCCCCCCGCCCGCGGACTGCCCGAGATTCCTAAAACTCGCATGGATTCCTCCTTTTCGGTCTGGCTTCGTTTGTTGACGGTGGGAGGTCTTCTGATTGTGGGAGGCGACTCCCGTCGCCGATTCGCGTTAATTTGACCGCCGTCGGCGACGGGAGTCGCCTCCCACAGAGCCCATCGAGGTTTCATTTCCCTCGCGACTGAAACCTTGCCTGCGCCTCGTCCAGCCACGTCTTGCCGGGCGGGGCGTAGGGGCGAAATTTCTCCATCTGGCCCAGGCCCTCGTCGTAGAGGATCGCGCGGTGGGCGCCCAGCCGGCCGGCGTCCGCCGAGTCGATCAGCGTGCTCGAATCGCCCGCGCTCATCTGAAACGCCACGCGTTTCTCCAGATCGTGGATCGCCTGACGTTCGAGCCACCGGCCCAGCGTGTTGCACGTGTCGCACCAGACCAGCGCGTGGATGCCCAGCGGGGGGCCGTCGCGGAGGATTCGGCCGAACTGCTTGGCGGGACTGGGCGGCTGATCGTCGTCCGCGGCGGAGAAGCGGAACGTTTCTTCCTCCCGCCGCAGATCGCGGAACCGGCCCAGGTCGTGGACGATCAGGAACATCGGCGCCGCCCCTTCGACGCCTTGCTCGTGGCGCCGGTCGAGTTCCGCCGTCACCTGGGCAATTGCCTCGGGCATGTCCCGCGGCGTGGCCAGGCAAATTCCCTGGGGGACGATCTGGCCGAGCCTTTCCCAGTAGCCGGCCTCGGGCGCGTCGGGCCGCGTGCCGTCGAGCACCACGAACGTCGGCGCGTCGCCGTCCGCGCCCGGTGGAATCTGGGCCGCCAGGCCAAGCACGGCCACGGCCAGGATGCCCAAGGCCGACTCCTCGCGGTGGCCCACCAAAAGCAGGTTGCCGCCGCCCTGCCGCTGAAAGACGACCGACGTGGGATCTTTGATGGCCACGGCCGCGCCGAGCCACGCGGTGGCCGAGGGGGCCGGCGCTGGCCACGCCGGCGCGGCCAGCGCCTCGGCCAAGAGCCGGTTGCCCGCCGGATCGGCCGCCGCGTTGCCCTCGAACACGATCGGCGGCGCCGTGCGGCAACCGTTCGCGGCGGCCCACTGGCGGATCCGCTCCAGATAGGCCGTTCGCTCGTGGTCGGGCAGCCACACCACCTGGAACGGATGGTTGCCTTCGTACAGGCCGTTGGCGTCGTTGTAGATCGCCTCGCCGGGCCGCGCCAGAAGCCGCGCGGCCGTGTTCTCCTCGCTCAGGATCAAGTGGGCGTCGGCTTCGGAGCACTGCAGCGCGATCCGCACGGCCATTTGCCCGATCGTCGCCCGGGGCAGCGAATACGCTCCGGCCAAGGTCTGGGAGCCCAACAAGACGTGCATCCCGAACGCCCGGCCTTGGCGGACCAGACGGTCCAAGAGCAATGCCGCGCTCTGGGCGAGCCGGTCATCCTCGACAAACAGCTCCTGGAATTCGTCGATCACCAGGAGGACGCGCGGCATCGGCTCGTCGGGCCGAGCGCGGCGGTGGCCGGCCAGGTCCTGCACGCCCCGCTGCCGGAACAAGTCGCCGCGGCGCTTCAGCTCCGCGTCGAGCTGCTCCAGCACGCTCAGGCCAAACTCCCGCTCGCTCTCGACCGCGACGACGCGAGCGTGGGGCAACCCGAACTCGGCGTAGGGCTTGAACTCGACGCCCTTTTTGAAGTCGACCAGATACAACTCGACCTGGTCCGGCCCGTACCACAACGCCACGCTCGTGACAATGGCGTGCAGCAGGTTCGACTTGCCCGAGCCCGTCTTGCCGGCCACCAAAACGTGCTGCGCCGTGCCGCGACCCAGGTTCAGATGCTGGAGCTTCATCGCGCCGGCGCGGCCCAGCGGCACGACCAACTCGCGGGCGGCGTCGCCGCGCCACCATTTTTCCTCGCCGGGCACGACGAACTCGAAGGGCACCTCGACCCGGTCCACCTCGTGCAGCCGTTGGCCCACCACGCGGACCAGTTCGGTGAACGTGCGCGGCTCCGGCGGGCGTTCCATTTCCAGCGGCAATTCGGCCATCTCGGCGTCGCGCCACGCGAACCGGCCGTCTTCCCATTCCAGGTGCAGCGACTGCGACTCCAGATCGGCCAGGTCGAAGTTGTGCGGCAGCTTCAGCCGCGTATCGACGCTGATTAGGCCATGCACGCCGCAGCGGGCGCCGCTGGCGACGATGCTCACCAGCCGCCGGGCCGACGCCTCGGTGAAATTGGCCGGGAAGTTGGCCACCACGAGCACGCGAAACGGCTCGGCCATCTCGCCCGCGAAATCGTTGTACTCCTGGATCGTCTCGAACTCGTTGCGAAGATACACCTGGATGACGTTCTCCATGTGCTCGGTCAAATCGACCAGACGCTGCTCGACGTGGCTGCTCTCGGTCCAGATGCGGCTGGTGATGATCTGCTCGTCGAAGTCGGCCAGGTGCATGAAGGCCGAAAAGCTCTCGCCGAGACCCACGGGGTCGATCACCGTGAACCGCACCTTGCCCGGCCGCGCCGCCGTCAGCATCCGCAGCATGATCGCCTGGATGGCCTCGACCGCGCGGGCGCGGCCCTCGTCGCGGGCGGCGAATACCACCGGCCGCTGCGGAAACGGGACCAGGGCCGGTAGGGTGAACCGCGTTCGCTCGGGCCGGAGCCGTTCGTCCGTGGGAATGCCGCCGTCCAGCCGGGCCAGGTCCACCTCGACCCGACCGAACGGAACCGCCCGGGGATTTTCCGCCGCCGGCTTCCACTGGCTCGGCTCGCGGGTCTGCCAGTCGAGAAAGAGATCCGCCGTCGCGGCATTCAATTCATCCACGCCCTGCTCGAACGCGGCCATGCCCTCCCGCCAGTTCCGCGAAAGCTCGTCCCAGGCTTGCCGGTAGTCATCCTCTTGCTCTTTGACCTGGTCGGAGTATTGGGATTCGAGCTGGGCGGTCCGGGTCGCGCGGGCCTGGTTCCACTGTTCAAGCTGCCGGGTGTACTCCTCTTCGAGCCGATCCAACTCCCGCTCGCGTTGGACGATCAACTCGGTCAGCCGCGGCGGATAGTGCGCGTCGGCTTCTTCCAGGGCGGTCTGGCGGCGGGCGTGGATCTCGGCCAGGGCCGCCGATGACTGCTCCGTCGCGCCGCTCAGTTCGCGCTCGAGGCGCTGGGCAATCGCGGCGTTCTCGCGCTGGCAGATCGCACGGGCCGCCTCGCGAGCCCGACCGGCGGCCGCCTCCGCGTCGACCGCGGTCTGACGCAGCATCGCGTGGACCTCGGCCGTCTGCCGCCGGGCGAGCCGATAAAGCCAGACGCCCAGCCCACCCCAAAGCAACACCCCCGCCACCGCGCTGGCCGGAAACCACAGCCAGTTGCTCCAACCCATCGCCGCGCCGCAAGGCACGATGGCGACCGTCCAGCAGAGGAAGAAATACAGCACCGGCCGTCCTTCCTCGAACTGCCGCGCGATCCGCTGGCCCAGGAGGGCCTCCCATTGCCGGTTCGCCTGCTCCACAAGCTGGGCGAAGTGCTCGGCCGGCTCGATCGCCGCCGGCGCGGCGGACGGCGCCGGCTCGATCGGGGACGGCCGCTGCCAACGCCGCTCGAGCAGCGCGTCCGCCTGACCGCGCAACGCCGCCAGCTCCTCCTGTTTCGCCGCCAAATCCTCTTCGAGCTGTTTCAACCGCGCCGCCGGCGCGTCTTTGGTCGCCTCGAAGACGGTCGTCGCCTCCCAGCGGGCTTCCTTGAGCCGCTGCTTCTGGCCGACTTCAGCTCGTTTGAACTGCTCGTCCGCCACCTTCCGGGCGTGACGATACTCGTCCGCCAGCGCGGCGTGTTGTTGCCCGCATCGCTCGACCACCGCCTTGCGCGCGGTCGTGTACCGCGTCTCCAAGGCGCTCCGCTCGGCATCGAGTTCGTCGGCGAGTTTCCGCCGCGCCTCGCGGAACTGCCGCTCCGTTTCCTCCCGCTGCTTCGCGCGGTTCGCGGCCAGATCGGCCTCGGCCGGCGCGCGCCGGGCGACAAGCGATCGAAGCTGCGCCCAAAGCTCTCGCGGTCGATTCGCCGAGAAGGATCCATCAGTCATGGCGCGTCCTGCAACCTATTAATTCTCCCCGCACGCCCGTTCCGCCTTCGCGAGCACCTCGTCCAATTCGGCCAGCGAGGTGAGCAACGTGCGGATTTTCGGCTCCAGCGGGTCGAGGAACGTCTCCTGGAACTCGCGGAACTTGTCGTCCTGCCATTGGTCGCCCAGGCGGCGTCTAGCCAGGTTGAGATCCTTCATCGCCTGGCGAAGCCTCGCCGCCGGCGTGTTCAGGTCCCACGTTCTCATCTGCTTTGCCCTCTGAAACAACGGACGCGGGCGAGGATGGGCCCTCGGCCTGGCCGGTCGCCTCGGCGTACGATTCCAGCGCCTCGGTCATCCGCGCCAACGCGGCCAACGCGCGGGGCAGCTCGCTCTGAAGCCAATCCACCGCCGGGGCCTGGCCGCCGGCCAGTTCGATCGCGGCGTGGTCGATGGCGTGGGTCCAGTGCCGCACCACCTCGATCTTCTCTTCCGCAATGCGCGCCCGGCGCACGGCCGCCTCGAGCATCGCCCGCTCCTGCCGGCAACTGGGCGCCTGACCCGACACGCCGCGGTAGTTCAGGGCTTTCTCCAGGTCCGCCCGGGCCTCGCCCACCTTCTCGCCGCCGCGACGGACCTCGTGTTGCCAATACTCCTTCCGGTCGTGCTGGATCCATTCCCGCGCCCGGCGGACGCTCAACTCCAGGTGGTCCAGGGCGCCGGTCATCTCCTCGCCGAACGCGCGCAACGCCGCGGCCAGCTCGCGCACGGCGTCGATCGAGGTGAGCTTGGCGGACCGCGTCATCGGCTCCGGCTACCTCTGCTGCAGATACTGGTCGATGAGTTCAGCCTTGCGGAGCAAATAGGGGATGTGCTGCTCGGTGAGCTCGACGAATCGAGCCATCGTCCGCGTCTGCTGCTCGAACTCCTCGACGAACTTCTTCTGTTCCTGGTCGCGCCACGTCTTGCCCAGCGCGGCCAACTGTCCGGCAAGCACCGACAAGCGGTCCTGTAGCTCCTGGTTGAATCGCTGGAGATTTCGGGCGAACTGCCGGAGTTCCTCGGGATCGACAATGGCTTGGGGCATGGCGGACCTCGCTGGGGGACCGACGGGTAGCAACACTCGACGACGGGAGCCCGCACGTCTCCCCGTAAGTGGGGCTCCCAACTCCTACCTCCAGTCTACGGCCTGGCTCCCAAGATGCCAAGCGCCCGGGTACCCCTTGAGTACCACTGGCTTTGCCCGTGCTGCCCTCGTGTGCCACTGGCTCCGCCAGTGCTCTTTGGCTGGGGATTGGGGATTGGGTCCCGAACGCGCTCCCGTGACGGCACTGGCGGAGCCAGTGGCACCCGGCCGTGACGGCACCGGCGGAGCCAGTGGCACACGCACTGGCAAAGCCCGTGGCACTCAAGGGATGACGTGGTAGGGCAGTGCCGGTTGTGTTATAGTGACTTGCCGGTTTACACCCGTTCACCTCGCCGACTCCCGTTTCCCATGGCGCGAGAACCGCTCTTGCGGAACCATTCCGACACGGCCGAGGAGGACCGCGCGCTACGGCCGCAGAAGCTCCACGAGATGGTCGGTCAGCGGGCCGTCTACGCGCGGATCGAGATCGCCGTCGATGCCGCCGTGAAGCGGGGCGAGCCACTGGGGCACGTTCTCTTCGATGGGCCCCCGGGCTTGGGCAAGACGACCTTCGCCACCTGCATCCCGCACGAACTGGGCGTCGCCCTGCAGATCGCCAGCGGCGCGACCCTCAAGGCCCCCAAGGACGTGATCCCCTATCTGACCAACGCCGAGGAAGGCTCCGTCCTCTTCATCGACGAGATCCACCGGATGCAAAAGGCCGTCGAGGAATTCCTCTATCCGGCCATGGAGGATTTCCGGATCGACCTGACGCTGGGCGAGGGCGTCAACGCCCGCACGATCAACATGCCGCTGAAGCCCTTCACGCTCATCGGGGCCACCACGCGGACGGGCTTGCTCTCGGCGCCCCTGCGCGACCGCTTCCAGATGCGCGAGCATTTGGATTTTTACTCGGTCGAGGAGCTTTCGGAGATCGTCACGCGCAACGCCGCCAAGCTCCGCGTGGAGATCGAACCGGACGCGGCTCTGGAGATTGCCTCGCGGAGCCGGAGCACGCCCCGGTTGGCAAACAACCGCCTCCGCTGGGTCCGCGACTTCGCCATGAGCCGCGCCGACGGCCGGATTACCCGGCCGGTCGCCAAGGCCGCGCTGGACATGCAGGGCATCGACGTGCTGGGCTTGGACCCACAGGACCGTAAATATCTCGAGACCATCGCCCGGGTGTTCGCCGGCGGACCGGTGGGCGTCGAGGCGGTGGGTCACACCATGAACGTCCCCGCCGACACACTCATCGACGAGGTGGAGCCCTACCTACTCCGGAGCGAACTCATCATCCGCACGCCCCGCGGGCGGCGGCTCACGGCAGCCGGCCTTGCCCATCTCGGCCTTGCCGCCCCCAATCCCCCATCGACGCTTTTCGACTAGCGGCAGGGTGTGTGGCACAGCCGCCCTCGGCTGTGCTGGGCATTTTGCACAGCCGAGGGCGGCTGTGCCACTGGGGCATCGTCACCTCATCCGTTCAATCAGGCGCGATGGAGCACGCATGCGATAGCCCTGTGCTCGATCCACCCTAAATTGCGCGATTCCCACCTCCTCATTCAGACGGGGGGTTGTCGGGCAATGCCGATCTGTTACGATGAGCAATGGTGGCCGTCTGTGACGATTCGATCGGTTGTCGCGTTTCCGACGGTTTCGCGAAGGGGAGAAAAGGAATGCTCGTCACATCGAAGGGATGCGATCTCGTCTTGGACCGCGGCCCCAACTGGCTTTTCGTGCGGCTGCGGAATTTCGACCCGGACGATCCCGGGGCGGGCAAGCTGGCCGACCAGCTCTGGCAGTTGCTCGAGAAACACCTGACCTATCGGGTGGTGCTGGAGATGGATGAGATCGATATCCTCCGCACGCTGCTGATTGCCCAGCTTATCGTGCTGCACCGGCGGGTCCGCGAGCATGACGGCGTCGTCCGGCTATCCGGCTTGTCTCGGCACAACCAAGAAGTGCTCCAGACCTGCCGACTGGATGACCGTTTGCCGGCGTACGGCGACCGCGTGTCCGCCGTCAAGGGCGGCGGGCCGCATTGGCCCCGATAGCCACCCGCTAGATCGGGTGGTATCCGCGCGGCGCGCGGCCCGTGATCCGAGGGTCACGGCGGGCGCGGCGCTTCCTAGCAAACGTGAAGCTCGTTGGCAATCTCGCAGACCCCGTCCAGTTTGCGGATCGCCTCTTGGGCCATCTGCTTCTGGAAGAAGGAGTGAACGCTACCCTGCAGCGTTACGCGGCCTTCGTCCGTTTGGCAATGCAATTGACGACCTCGAAGGTGTACATTCTGTTCCAACGCGGAGAGAACTCGGTGGTCCAGGGTGGTGTTGATCATCTCTTGTCCGTGCTCTGCTGCTCAAAAGAGGGCGTAATCGCCCGCGGCCTGGTTGATCTAGTCTCGCGACCTCACTGACCAGATTCCCATCCGGGTCCTCCCGCCTTCTCCCCCATCGGCGACCGAGGGAAACGCCGATAACGGGGTATTCCGCGGGAAATGAAGGAATCCGGCTAAACGGGCCGGGCTGTAATGATCCTCACGGTCGTGCCTGAGCGGGGCGGTGGCCGTTGACGAGCGTCTCTACCAGAGCAAGCCGATCAAAGGGAGGGTGGCCAGACCGAGCACCGCGCATCCCAGCAAGCGAACCCGTCTGTCGTAACGTAGCTCAACGTCCGGTCGCCGGGCCGCCGTTTGAAGAAATTCCACCCTGCGGGCCACGCTGGCGTGTTGCCAGCCGCGGGTGTCGCGTCGGCCTTGGGCCTCGGCCAGCTTCTCCAGAGCCGCCACAAACGTCCCCACTCCGTTGTCCGAACCCAAGAAACGACAGGCGAATAGATCGGCCTGGGTCTCCAGCCGCCTTGAGACGAAACCGAAGAAGGTCAGGACGTACAGCCCCATCGCCGCCAGAGCGCCCAGCCCCCAGGGCGCGGCCATCGCCAGGGAGGGGGAACCCAGCAGAATGTCACCCTGGGTGGCAAAATTGGGCAGAGCTCCCGCCAACCCCAACCAAAGGCTCAGCGGTACGAACATCGCCGCCATGCGGAGCGGCAGGTGGTGATGGCGCACGTGTCCCAGTTCGTGCCCAAAGACCGCCTCGACCTCCCGGTCGGTCAGTCGATCCAGAAGCCCGTCGCTCAAGAAGACGTACCGCAGCGGCGGGACGAAGCCGGCCACCGCAGCGTTGACCACCAGCGAGTGGGTTTGCCAAACGAGGATCTCCCGCACGGGGTAGCCCGCTCGCGCGGCGGCCGTCTCCAGCCGCGTCCGCAACGGCCCGGGCGCCAAGGGACGGGTCCGCCACACGTATCGCAAGATCCACGGGAACAGGGCCAACAGGACCCACGGCAGCGCCATCGCCGCCAGCGCGGCGCCGCGGCCCTGGAGCCAGCCCGGCGCGGCCCCGCCGGCCAGATCGCCCAGGGCCAGCAGACCCAACGTCGGCGCCAGCAACAGCCCCAGGTAATGTCGCACGTGCAGGCCGAGGTATTCCCGGCGGGTCGCCATGACTGCCGCGCCGTCCCCGCGGGCCGGACCGAACAGGTAGCGGTCCACCTCGTAGAACGCGCACCACGAGAGCACCAACGGCAAGATCAAGGGCAGGAGAATCAGCGTCTCGTCCAACAGAAAGACGCCGTCCAATCGCCCGTTGAACCGCACGATCCGCGCCCAATCGAGCCCCCAGGCGATCGAGCCCGCCACGATCAGCCAGACGAGCACGTGCGCGCGGCGGAGCCGCCGGTAGCGGGCGACGAGGCGGGAAGCGCCGCCCGGATCGCGCCGCAGTCCGCGGGCGGTCACCCCCGACGAGACCGCGGCGAACAATGCGACGCAGGCCATGCCCCCGCTGGCCGCGACCAGCCGCATCGCCACGCCCGCGACCGGCTCCGCCGGACCCGTTTGGGCAACCGCCAACACCGCAACGACCGCCAGGGCCAAGAGAATCTGCATCGCTCGACGCCGCCCGCGAAACGCAAAAAAGCCGGGCCGACCCCATCGCGGCCCGATCCTTCCATGCTAGTCAGGCGGCGCACGCGTCACAACAAAAAAGAGACCCCGGCGTCGCAGGGCGACGGAGATTGCTCGCGACACCCGCCGGGTCCTTCGCGGCCTACGGATGGCACGTCGAACAGTCGGTCGACGGTCGAATGTCTCCCTCGCGCATGAGCCGCTCGCCCAGCGCGCGACGGTCCTTCTCGTCGATCGTCGGATCCTGGGCCGGATCCCAGCCGAGTTGGGTGACGAATTGCCTGGGCCGAAGGCGCGGCGCCGGGTCGCGGTGGCAATCCAGACACCAGGCCATGCTCAACGTCTCGACCTGGGCAATCCGCTCCATCTGGTCCACGCGGCCGTGGCACGAGACGCAGCTCACGCCCCGCGCGACGTGCGCGCCGTGGTCGAAAAAGACGTCTTCGGGCAGATCGTGCACGCGGACCCAGCGGATCGCCTTGCCCGTGTCGGCGCTCTGCCGGACCGGGGCGAGACTCGGCAGGTCCATTCCCATTCCGCCGTGGCAGTCGACGCATACCGACGTCGGCGGGATGCCGGCTCGCGCGGCCGTCTCCACGGTGGCGTGGCATTGCCGACAATCCATGCCCATCCCACCCACGTGCGCCGCGTGGGAGAACGCCACGGGCTGCGCCGGGGCGTAACCGACCTTGGTTTCAGGAGACGATCCGCCCCGACACGACAAGAGAACCGCGCAAACCGCCGCGATCGCCAGCGACCTGCCCGCGTGCCGCGGCAACCGCTCCACGAATAATCGAAGAAGCGTTCGGTGTGTTTTCACGTGACATCCAAGAGGTCAAGGAGTCGTTGCCCCGCCCCCCAAACACTCTAACGTTTTTCGACCGCGGAACCAAGACGCGTCGTGAACGGACGTCGCCGGCGGGTTGTTTCGCGAACGTGCCGACCGATTGCCGAAGAGTGAGGCAGCGTCTATAACCAGAGCAACGACCGCGACCGACTGTCCGCGTGAGCCCTCGAATGATTCCCCGATTTCCCTCAACGTGTTCGGTGACGCGCCGCCGCGAGACGTGGACGGGCATGGGATTGGGCACGGTCGTCGCGGCGGTCTTGCTGGCCACGTCGCCGGGCTTGCCCATGGTCTGGGACGAAGGCAATGCCATCAGCCGGGCCGAGGGAATCACCCGCTGGGCGCGGCGCTGGTGGCCCAACGACCCGCTGGGGAAGGCCGCGCGGCCGTGGACCGCTCGGGCCATCGAGGAGGATTGGGCCTACACGACGCGGATCGAGGGCCATCCCGCGTTCCACGGGATCGCGATTGCCGCGGGCCGCGTGCTGGGCGACTCGGCTCTCGCGCCGCTCTCGTCCGCCCGGCTCGGTCCCATTCTTCTATTCTCCCTGGCCGCCGGGGCGCTGGGCGCGTGGTTGGCCGCGCGATTCTCGCTCGCGGCGGGCGTGCTGGGCGTCGCGGCCATGCTCTTGCTGCCGCGCTTGTTCGCCCACGCGCATTTCGCCTCGTTCGACGGCCCGCTCACGAGCGGTTGGATCCTGTCCGTGGTCGCGTTTGATCTTGCCCGCACGCGCCGAGCCGGAGTGATTCTCTTCGCGATGGCTCTGGGCATCACGCTGAGCACAAAGGCCACTGGCTGGCTGGCGCCGTGCCCGTTGCTCGCGTGGAGCCTTATCGCGCGCGATCGGGCTTCGGCGCGGGTTTTGGCGCTGGGCGTGCCCTTGGCGGTCCTGGTCTTCTTCGTGTGCAATCCACCGCTCTGGCACGATCCCATAGGCGGCATCACCACGTTTTTCCGCATGAATCTGGACCGCGGCGTGATGGGGTGGAACATCCCCACGCAGTTCCTGGGCGAGATCCACCATCTCGGCCGACCGCTGCCGTGGTACAACACGCTTTTATGGACCGCGATAAGCGTGCCGGCGCCACTTCTGGCGATGCTCGGCGCGGGCCTTTGGGCCATTTGGCGGCGACCGACGTGGCGTGGTCCGGGCGGGTTGCTGGCGGCCAGCGCGGCGACCTTGTTGGTGGCCCGCGCCCTGCCCGGCACGCCCCCGCACGACGGCGTGCGGCAATTCCTTCCCAGCTTCGCCTTCCTCGCGGCGCTGGCCGGCGTCGGCGCGGCGTGGCTGCCGCAAGGCGGCGTCTTCGCGAGGCCCGTGGGTCAGGCCGTGCCTGATGGGAACACACGAGGCGACTGTCGGGCGGAGCCCAACCCACGAGGCCGTTGGCTCGCGTGGATGGCCGTGGTCCTGCTCCACGGGGGCACGGTCACGAGCCTCGTCTGGTACGCGCCGCAGTGGTTGTCCTATTACAATATCCTAATCGGCGGGCTCCGCGGGGCAACCGCCGCGGGGATGGAGCCCACGTACTATTGGGATGGACTGGACGCCTCGGTGTTGGATTGGCTTAACCGGAATACGCCCGAGGGCCAAAAGATCCGCTTTGCCGCGGGGCCGACCGAAAACCTCGATTGGCTGCGCCGCTGGGGCGCGCTGGAGCGAGACTTCCGCCCGAGCGACCCAGGCGCGTTCCGCTGGTTAGTCCTTCAAGAGCGGCCCAGCGCCTGGAGCGAAGCGGACCAATGGCTGCGGGCCCACGCCGCGCCCGCCCACGTCAAGGTGATTCGCCGCGCCGGATGGGGCCCCTGGCGGCTGGACGTGCCACTGGTGCGGGTCTATCGCTACAGCGAATACGAGCGCGCCGTCTCCGCCCCGGCGTCCCCTCTCCCACCGGGAGAGCATTGATATCGCGTCCCCTCTCCCACCGGGAGAAGGGAGTTAGCGCGCGGCGCGCTCAACGATAGTTTGCCGGTCGGCGGGCTTGTTCGGCGGCCTGTCGCAACGCGTTCTCGTAGCGCGCCGAATCGCGGGCAAACGCCTGCAACGAGTCCTCGCACGCAAAAAGAAAGATCCGCTCGCCGAAGAAGACGCCGTGTCGGCGTTGGCCCGGTACGATCTGCCCGCGGTCGAATTGCAGCACGACGTCCACGCCCGAGTTGACCGGACTGTACCGATCCGGATCCGCCAGGAACCGCTGAAGATGCCGCGGGCCGGCGAACAGGTACGTCCGCCCGGCGAACACCGTGCTCCATTGCTGGTTGCCTAGTGTCCATTCCTTGCGTTCGATCAATTCGACCGGGCAATAGCCGTCGAGTCCCAACGGCGCGGGCGGCTGTTGCGGAGCCGCGCCCGCCACGGATGTCGCGCCGGGTGGCATCGTGGGATTGCCGGGCGACAACGCCGGTCCCGCCGGGGCGGGATAGGGCGTGGACGCATTCGCCCACGGTGGCAGCGTCCCCCGCGGACCCGTCGGTTGACCTGGCGACGACAGCGACGGCTGGCTCACGGTCGGCGGTGGACCGAACGGTTGGGCCGGCGCCGTGGTCATGGCCGGATTGTCGTATCCCACGCTGGATGGCGGCGCGTACCGACCGGCTATTTCCGGAGAACCTCCGGGCATGTTCGCCGCAAGCGCCGGGCGCCGCGTGGCGGCAACAATCCGCGCGAGCCGGGCCGCGTAATCCGTCCGCGAAATGTACCCCACCAGCCGATCGATCAGTTGACCCTGCGGCGCGATAATGACGTCGGTGGGCAACGCGTTGACGCCGTATTGGCGAGCGAGCGCCCGATGGTGGTCCACGTTGAGCCCCACCGGCACGAAGTCCATCCTCATGGCGTCATATACCATCGGGTCGGCCAGGGTCTCCCGCTCCATCCTGTGGCACGCCTCGCACCAGGGCGCCCCGAAATGGATCAACACCAGTCGGTTCGACTGGGCGGCCATCTGCTGGGCCGTCTGGAGGTCCGATTGCCAAGCCACAACCTGCCCCGGCGCCTGCCCGGTGGAAACCAAAGTCAGTACCAAGGCGTAGAGGAACCATGCTTTCGGGCGCATCGCGATCATTCCTAATCCCCGCGCGAGGAAGACGTGGAAAGCGGCCGGGTATGCCGCCTAATGCTTATCGGAACGCGGCCGGGACAACATCGTGGGAAAATCGTTGGGTTGTAGCGGAAGGCGCGGATTTGGGTCCCCAGCCAATTGGCCGCGAGTTCGGTCCCGGTAAAGCCGACAACATGGGGTAGATAGATATGTTGAGGCAATGCGAGGCGTCGTCCCGGCGGATTGTCGGAAAATCCTTCCGAATTCCTGGGAATTGTCCACTCCCGCCTTGACACAAACCGACACAAGGTTAAGATAGCCATAGTTTGCGTTCTGCCTCGCAAGTAGGCGCTTAAGGCCCACGATTGAGTATCTTCGGGCCACCCCTTGGGAGTAACTTCGCCGCGCTTTTGGGGAAGTCGCTTCGCGGCCGGGGGTTCTTGCCGTTGACGCTGTTGGCGTTGACGTTTTTTCCGGCAGGCCGGGTTTGGTCATCAACTCAGTGATTGACGAACAGACTCCGTTTCGGCCGAAATGAAGCCGCTTGAGGTCCGCGCCGCCCGCAGGGGGCGACCGGCCAGGTGAGATTTGCGATTCTCGTGCTCCAACGGGGATTGAGCTCGCAGGCCAACTCCTCGTGAACCTTCCGGGTTCGAGGAATGCCTTGGGCTCGGGGATGTCATTCCCAGTGTTCCGCGCTGTGGGTCCGCGTTTGCGCCCAAGTCACTTTTGAAGGTGTTCCATGGCGAAAAGGAAAAAGAGTCGCCCCCGAGGCAAGGGCGGCACGTCCACCGGCAACTTCCGTGGGCGACCACGCGGCAATCGCGGCGATCGCGGACCGGCAAACCGCGAGGGTCAGGTCCAGTACAACGACGCCTCGGACAATGGCGACGCCGGGCCGGTCGAACCGGGCCGGGGCGTGCTCGAAATGCACCCCAACGGCTACGGCTTCCTCCGCGATCCCGACAACAACTACATCCGCCAGATGACCGACCCGTTCGTGCCGGGCAGCATGATCGAGAAGTTCGGCCTCCGCGAGGGTCTCCTTCTCAGCGGCATGGTTCAGCCCGGTCGCCGGCAGCAAGGCCCCCGGCTGAAGGAAATCACCGACGTCGACGGCATGCCCCCGGAGGAATACGTCAAGGTCAAAACCTTTGACGAACTGACGCCAATCAACCCCGAGTCGTGGCTCCGCCTGGAAACCGGCCCCACCCCCTTGACCACCCGCGTCATGGACCTGCTCACGCCCTTGGGCCGAGGTCAACGCGCCCTGATCGTCGCCCCGCCGCGAACCGGCAAGACCTTCCTGCTCCAACACATCAGCCAGGCCATCTCGACGAACTACCCCGAAGTCACCCTCATGGTCCTGCTGATCGACGAGCGCCCGGAGGAAGTGACCGACATGCGCCGCGCGGTTCACGGCGAGGTGATCGCCAGCAGCCTCGACCGCGAGATCGAAAGCCACGTCCGCCTGTCCCAACTCGTCGTCGAGCGGTGCCGCCGGCTGGCCGAGATGGGCAAGGACGTCTTCCTCCTCATGGACTCGATCACCCGCATGGCCCGCGCGTTCAACAAATGGGTCGGAAACACCGGCCGCACGATGAGCGGCGGCGTGGACGTCAAGGCCCTCGACATCCCCAAGAAACTGTTCGCCACCGCCCGGCTGTTTGAAGAAGGCGGCTCGCTCACCATCGTGGCCACCGCCCTGATCGACACCGGCAGCCGGATGGACGAGTTGATCTTTCAGGAGTTCAAAGGCACGGGCAACATGGAGCTGGTATTGGACCGCAAGCTGGCCGACCGCCGCGTCTGGCCCGCCATCGACATCAGCCAGTCCGGCACCCGCCGCGAGGAAAAGCTCCTCCCGCCCGACACCCTGCACGCCGTGACCATGCTCCGGCGGACCCTGTCGACGATGCACCATGTCGACGCCATGGAGCAGTTGACGCAGAAACTCGCCAAGTTCAAATCCAATCGGGAGTTTATCGAACTGATAAGCGGCGCCCACGTCGCCGACTGAGAGCCCGTTTACGCGAATGTCGCGATCGGGTTTGCTCTCTCCTCGGGAGAAGGCGCTGGACCCGGCGCAAGCCGCGTCCCAACCGGAGGGTAAGCGAATGGCTAGCGGCCACACTGGAAATGTGGTGCCCCTTTCCTGGGGTTGTGGGTTCGAGTCCCATGCCCTCCGCTTCTAGGTCCTTTTCATTGGTCTTCGCGGCAAAACACGGAACGGGAGACTCTTGAGGCGATGTGTGGAAACCCCGCGTTGGCTCGGGTTTTGGATACGGGTATTGTCGCGATTCTCCGAGCGCCGGACGGCGGGCGGCTCGCCGACGTGGCCGAGGCGCTGCGCTCGGGCGGGGTCGAGGTGATCGAGGTCACGTTTACCGTGCCCCGGGCGCACCGCGTTCTGGAGCAGGTGGCCGATCGGCTCGGCGATCGGATCCTTTTGGGGGCGGGGTCCGTCCTCGACGCGGAGACCGCGCGGATCGCCATGCTCTCCGGGGCCGAGTTTCTCGTCAGCCCCACGGTCAGTCTCGACGTGATCCAGATGGGTCGCCGCTACGCGAAGCCGGTCATGGCCGGGGCGATGACGCCGACGGAAGTGCTCGCGGCGTGGGAGGCGGGCTCGGCCGTGGTCAAGGTCTTTCCCTCCGAGGTGACGGGCCCCGCGCACATAAAAGCAATCCATGGCCCCTTGCCGCAGATTCCGCTGATGCCTACCGGCGGGGTAAACTTGGACACGGCGGCCGCGTTTCTTCGCGCGGGGGCGTGCGCGTTGGGGGTGGGCGGCGCGTTGGCCTCGGCCAAGGCGATTGCCGAAGGCGACCTCGCCCAGATCGAATCGACCGCCCGCCGTTTCGTCGAAGTCGTTGCCCAAGCCCGCCGCGACATGCTCGCCAAAGGGTGAGATTTCTCGTTCGGCGCGGTCCGATCCCACGGAGACGCGCGATCTGGGCGAAGGGGCACACCCGTCGTTGGAGGCAAGGCGTACCTCCTTGCTCGACGGGCACTGCGCCATGTCGGGGGCCACCGTTGGGTGATATTGATGCGGTTGAAGAGACATGCCCCCGTTGCGGGGTAATTTCGGCCGCGCCTCACCGGACAATACTTTCTTCCCGCGCAACTCTTGACTTGCCCGACGCGGGAGGTAAGATGGGAGTCAGCAGCATGTGAATCGCCATTCATTTGCCTGCGTAATCGTCGGGCCAAGAGATAAAGAGAAAGGCCCCGCGTTTCAGACGCGGGGCCTTTTTTATTGGTCGCGCGGAAACTCGGCCGGCGGCAATGCGCCTCCCGATTGGGTGGCGGTGGTTGCCCGTCCGGTCCCACTCATCCACGAGGCGGAGGAACAGAGACAAGGCACGATATCCCAGGTCCGGCGGGGTGATGACTGCTCGATTGAATGGGCTCATCGCCGGGTGGACACGCCGATTGCCCTCGCGGCGCTCGGTCGCGTCGCCCAGCCGGCGACGTACGCGAAACCAAACGTGAACACGACCGCAACGAAACGCTCGCGCGACCGTGTCACAATCGCGTCAGGTGCAAGGTCCTTTCGGGGACGCGAGTAGGAAGGGATAAGCCATGTCTCAGGCGATTCGGGGGCGTCATGCGGGCCCCGCGCGCGTGCGCTTTCGGCGCGGCTTCACGCTCGTGGAGCTGCTGGTCGTCATTGCGATCATCGGCGTTCTGATCGCGCTCTTGCTTCCCGCGGTGCAGGCCGCGAGGGAGGCCGCCAGACGCCTCCAGTGCGCCAACCACATCGGCGAGCTGGCCCAGGGCTGCATGACGCACATGGACGCCCACGGCCATTTGCCCACGGGCGGCTGGCTTTGGACCTGGGTGGGGGATCCGGATTGGCTCCACCCCGGGAAGCCGACGGGGCAGAAGCGCGGCTTCGGGTTGGACCAGTGCGGCGGGTGGATCTTCAATGTCCTGCCGTACATCGAGCAGGGCGCGATCCGCGACATGGCCGTTGGACAGACCAACCCGGCGTTCAAGCGGCTTGCCCTCACCAATATGACGACCAAGGCGATTCCGATTTTGTATTGCCCCAGTCGCCGGCCCGCCGAACCCACCGCGCCGAAGTCGTACTACAACGACAACATCCTCAACGCGGACATGCCGGCCAGCGGCAAGGTGGCCAAGACGGATTACGCCGCCTGCTGCGGCGACCCGATCAACGTGGACGCCTCCCAGATCGCTCCCGACAATGGACAGCATTCCAATCCCGACGACCCGGCCAACTGGACGCCTCTGAACGTCATGGAGACCATGAACGGCGTCTGCTTCCAGCGGAGTCTCATTACGCCGGCCGACATCTCGGACGGAACCAGTTGCACCTATCTGATCGGCGAGAAGTCGCTGCGGCCCGAGGCATACGACGGCTACGTCGGCGGCGACCTAGACGACAAGGGCGACAACGAGTCGTGCTACGGCGGCTACAACCGGGACTTCCACCGCAGCACGTACTTCGTGATGGTCCAGGATCGGGAGGGGGTCTACATGCAATACGCCTTCGGGAGCTGCCATCCCACGGGCGTCAACATGTCGTTCTGCGACGGATCCGTGCGGCAGATCGGCTACGAGGTCAATCCTCGCACGCACCGGTATCTGGGCGTGCGGGACGACGGACTAACACTCAACGGCACGTATTGACGCGGACGGCGCGCACAACGAAGAATCGGGCAACCATGGCGCGACACACCCCCGACGGCGACAACCGGCCCTCGGCACGGCGACCTTCCGTGGCGGCCGCGGTAGTGGCGTGCGCGGTTCTCTGCGCCGCGGCCTCGGCGGGCCCCGTCGTGATCGGCCACCGGGGCAACTCCTCGATAGCTCCGGAAAATACCCTGGCCGCGATCACCGCGGCAGTGGGATCGAGCTGGGGCGTCGAATCGGATCCGCGTTTGACCGCCGACGGGCAGATCATCCTGATGCACGATGCCACGGTCGATCGCACGACCAACGGCACGGGCAGCGTCTCGTCGTTCACGTTCGACCAGATCCGCGCCTTGGACGCCGGTTACCCGGACAAGTTCGGTTCCGCGTTCGCCGGCGAACAGGTGCCCACCATGATCGAGGCCGTCGCGCTGGCCGACAGCCACGGAATGATCTCGTGCCTGGACATAAAGAGCAATGCGCCGTCGTTGGCGGCGACGTACGTGAGCCTGCTTGCGCCCTACAAGAATAGTGTCGAGATCCACTGCTTCAACTGGGATTTTCTCGCCGCGGTCGAGGCCTTGGACCCCGGCGGATTCACGCTCGTGGCCCTGGGCAGCGGCGACATCGCGGCCACGCTGCCTACGCTTCCCGCCGGCGTCGACAAGCTCTCGTGGCAAAACACGTCGGCGCTGACCTCCGCGGGCATTGCCGCGGCGCACGCCGCGGGCATCCAAGTCTACGCCTGGACGGTCAACGACGCGTCCACGATGGTGACGCTGCGCAACATGGGGATCGACGGCATCGTGACCGACAACACGGTGCTGGCCGACGCCGTATTGAACACGCCCACCCCGCAGCTTGGCGACGGTCTGCCGCGCCGGCTGCACGACGGACTGATGATGAACTGGACCTTCGACGACGGGCTGGCCAACCCGACCAGTTCGACGGCGATCGACTCCGCCCGGGGGCTCGACGCCCGGCTCGGCCCCACGGTCCTGCTGCCCGGCCAGTGGGTGGACGGTTCGGGCGCGAAGCTGGGCGGGGCGTTGGAGTTCGACGGCGCGGACGACTACGCCGAGGTGGCCGACTCGCCGCTGACGTCGCCCATGACCAACGCCGTGACGATCTCGGCCTGGGTGAAGCTCGACCGCTTGCCGTCGGCGTCCACCGGAAGCTTCCAGCCCATCCTCGATTCGTCGCAAGACGCCTACGTTCTGTATACCGATCGCTCGGCCGGCGAGCTGCGATTCAAGGTCACCGCGGGCGCTGCGGCCCGACCCGGCATCCCCGAGACCGCGCTGGACACCACGGCCTGGCACCACGTCGTCGGCGTGTACGACGGGGGCGCCGGCGTGGCGCGGATCTACCTCGACGGCCAACTCATGGACATGCACGCCGACGACGGCAGCGGTTCGGATGGGCTGGTGGGCATCGTCGGCACGCAGTCGATCTTTTTCGGCCGCAACGGCTCCGACACCAACTCCTTCTTCGACGGCCAATTGGACGACACGGCCGTATGGAGCCGCGCCCTGAGCCAGACGGAGATCCGCGGTCTGTACAACAGCGGAACGGGCCGCGCCGTGCTGGCCGCCAATCCACTGGCGACCGTGGCCTTGCCCGTCGTCCGGCTGGATTTCGAGGGCAACTTGGCCAACACGGGCTCCGGCGGCGCCACGTACAACGGCGCGCTGGTCGATGGCGCCACGGGCACGACCGCGTACACGGCGGGACCCCGCGGCCAGGCCCTCGCGTTCAACAATCCCACCGGCCTAACCGGCGGCGACTACGTCCGCGTCCCGTACACGCTCACCGACGCGGGCACGATCTCTTTTTGGTGCAAGCCCAGCGCGTACTACGACTTTCAAACCATCTTCGACAATTCCGCGGATCCGGAAGACTGGGAGATGTGGGTCTACAGCACCGGCGAGGCGCGATTCCGCATCGAGAGCGATGCCTACGTCGCCTTCGACCTGGACAACCTGGCCGGCCCCGAGGAGTGGTACCACATGGCCGTGTCTTGGTTCCGCGCCGGCGGTGGCGTGGTGCTGAATCTTTACGTGGACGGGCTGCTGCGCGACGTGGATGAGGGCACGTGGGCCAATCCCGGGAGCTTCGTTTACCTCGCCGGGGGCAACGCGGACAACGACCACGGCCGGTTGAGTCTGGATGATTTCCGTATCTTCGACACCGTCTTGAACACGGACGAGATCGTCGCCATCCTCGCCGGGCGCGACGTGCCGGGCGACGCCAACGGCGACGGCCGCGTGAATGGCGCCGATGCGGCCCTCCTGGCCGCTAACTGGCTCAGCGCCGACGATCCGGACTGGACGGACGGCGATTTCAACCGCGACGGCGTGGTGGACGACCTGGATTTGGCCATCCTGGCCGCGCATTGGGAGTCCCCGCCGGGGACGCCGTCCGTTCCCGAGCCAGGCGCGCTGGTCGCCGCGTTGTTCGGACTGATCGCATTGGGAGTTGTGAGGCGACAACGCCGTGGGCGCCGCGGCCGGCTTGCCCGGTCGTGCGGCGAACCGAGTGCCCCGCGAAAGGCACGGCTGGGCAGGCCCGCCGCGGCGCCCTCGGCAAGGTTTTTTTCGTCGGACTTGAAGCGGGAGTGGAAAACAGAGAGCAGGCGGGTTTAATGACTTTTTCGCATCCGTGAGGAGGACCATGATGAACCGCTGCATGAGAGTATGCCGGTCCGCCCGCTTTCCGTGGGCCGCGCCGGCAATCGCTCTGGCATTGTCGGTCGTGCTGGGCGCGACTGGGGGGGCCTCGGGCGACGTGTTTCTGCAAGACAATCTGATCTCGAACTGGTCGTTCAACGACACGCCCGGCTCGGCCGTGGCCGACGATCCGGTGGGCGGGAACGACGCCACGCTGGTCGCCGGCATGGACGCGACCAACTGGATCACCGGCGTGCTGGGCGGCGCGTTGGCGTTCGACGGGGTCGCCGACGGGGCCACCGTGCCCAACTCGGAAAGTCTCAGCCCCGCCACCAGCGAGCTGACCATTGCCGCGTGGGTCAAGCTCGACATGCTGCCCGGCGACATGGCCGAGACGAATCCCTACGGCGCGATCTACGATTCCGCCCTGGACAATTACGTCCTCTACCTGGATCGCGGCAACAACCAGCTTCGTTTCAAGCTCACGACCGCCCTGGGCGACGCCACGCGCCTCGGCATTCCCGCCGCGCAGTTGGACACGACCGGCTGGCATCACGTCGTCGGCGTGTACGACGGCCAAGGGTCGAAGCTCTACTACGACGGGGTGCTTGCCGCCGCGGCGGTGGGCTTCCGGCCGTCGACCGTCCGATCCGGACAGGAGCCGGCCTTCGGCATGCAGACCAACGGGGAAGATCCGGCGTCGAACTTCTTCCCCGGCAGCATCGACGACGCGGCCGTGTGGAGCCGCGCGCTCGGGCCCGCGGAGGTCGCCTACCTGTACAACGGTGGCGCCGGCAACGCGGTGACGGCGGCCAACCCGAGCTTCGCCCCGGCGGCGCTTCCGGCGCCGGTCATCCATTACACGTTTGACGAGACCCTGGCCAACGCGGGCACGGGCGGCGCCGCGCGCGACGGCACGCTGGTCGATCCCGGCGAGGGGGTGATGAGTTACATCGACGGCCCCCTGGGCAAGGCCATGGACCTCGCGCAGGTCGCCAACAATCCCGCCCTGGGCACGGGCACGTACGTCGAAGTGAACTACACGATGCCCGACGAGGGCACGATGAGCTTTTGGGTCAAGCCCAAGAGTCCGTATTTCAACTACAACAGCGTCGTGGATAACTCGGTCGAGAAAGACGACTGGGAGATGTGGGTTTACACCGACGGCCGCGCCCGCTTCCGCATCCAAAGCGACGCCTGGGCGGAGTACGATCTGGATAATGCCGGCGGAACCGAGGACTGGACCCACGTTGCCGTGACGTGGCTGCGAAACGGCACGAGCGTCGGCGTGACCATGTTCGTCAACGGCGAACAGGTGGCCGGCGACGTGTCGGGAAGCTGGGTCGCCCCGGGCGGCAAGATCGGCATCGGCGGCGGATTGACCAACCCGGCCGGCAAGATCGCCTTCGACGATTTCCGGATCTACGAGACCGTGCTCACGCCGGATCAGATCCGCGAAGTCTTCGCCATTCCCGAGCCGGCCGCCGCGTGTCTGCTCGTTTCCTTGCTCGGACTCCTGCCGTTGTGGAGACGGCGCAAGGCGTAAATTCGTCGCGGGAGGCTTCGCCGGGCGTCCTCCCGCGCTGGTTGTGCCCGCGGCGCGTGCGCACCCGCGCGCCGCGGGCGCGGGACCGTTCACTGCGTTTGGCACCAAAACACGTGACTTGGGAGGAACACAATGAGCCTCGGATTATTTGTGACTTCGTCGGGCACGACACTTTGGCGGAGGATCGCCTTGGCCGTGGCGGTGTGCCTGACCTGCGGGATGCCCGCCCTGGCGGATCCCGCGCTGCAGGAAGGCCTCTTTGCCTATTGGTCGTTCGACGACGGGATGGGAACCACCGCCGCCGAAGTGATCAACGGCAACAACGCCGAGTTGAACGGTGGCACGTGGTCGTGGGGGCAGGTCGGCGGCGGCCTGAACTTCAACGGCTCAAGCGACTACGCTCTCGTGCCCAACAGCTCCACGCTCAACCCCGCATCCAACGCCCTGACCATCTCCTGCTGGTTCCTGGCCAACGAATTCCCCTCGTTGCTGGACGAGGGGTACGGCTCGATCTTCGACTCGCGGGATGATAACTACATCCTCTATCAGGACCGCGGATTCAAGGAATTGCGGTTCAAGGTGACCACGCTCAATGGCGCCGTCGTCAGCCAGGCCCGTACCGGCGTCAACGAGGCGTACCTCGACACGTCCGGCTGGCACCACGTGGTGGGCGTCTACGACGGCGGCGGCGCCTGGATCTACTACGACGGCCAGCTCGTGAACATGGCCGGACTGACCAAGATAGCCGGCCCCGTGCGCGACGGCCAGGTGGCCGCCTTCGGCGCCCAGCCGGGCATCGACCCGGAGGTCGATCCGAGCATCAATTTCTTTAACGGCACCGTGGACGAGACGGCCATCTGGAATCGGGCCCTCTCGCAGGCCGAAATCGCGTACTTGTACAACAACGGCATGGGTCGCTCCGTGCTCGAGGCCAATCCCACGCTGGCCCCCGACCCGATGCCCAACCCCATCCTGCACTACAAGCTCGACGGCAATCTGGACAACAGCGGCACGCTGGGCGCGGCCTACAACGCCCGCATGGCGGGCTCGACCGGCACGGCCAGCTACGTCGCCGGCAAGGACGGCCAGTCGCTCAGCCTGGTGCAAACCGCCGACATGCCCACCGACGGCGTCCACGTCGAGGTGGACTACACGCTGCCCGAACAGGGAACCATGGTCTTCTGGGCAAAACCCAGCAGCTTCTACAACTACAACGCTTTAATGGACACGTCGATCGACGCGAATCAGTGGGAAATGTGGGTTTACGCCACGGGCGTCGCGCGTTTCCGCGTCAACGGGGTGGGCTTTGCCGAATACGATCTGGACAACTTCGGCGGGCCGGACGCTTGGCACCAGTTCGCCGTCTCCTGGTTCCGCGAAAAGGTGCCCGATATCCTCATCACGAGCACTCAATTCTCCGTCAGCCTGGCTATTAACGGCGAGCACGTCGCCGGGTACGAGGCCGACGCCGCGACGTGGGTCAATCCCGGCTCGAAGTTCTCCATCGGCGGCGGCATCCTGAACGCGGCCGGCAACGGCGGGTTCGACGATTTCCGACTCTACGACACCGTCCTGACGATGGACCAGATCAAGAGCCTCTGGGCGCCGTACGCCCAGCGCCTGCCCGGCGACGCCAACAACGACGGCGCCGTGGACGGCGAGGACGCCGCCATTCTGGCCGCCAACTGGCTCTTGGGCGTGGCCGGCGGCGAGGACGCGGGCGACTTCAACACCGACGGCACGGTGGACGATCTCGACCTGGCCATCCTGGCCGCCAACTGGGCGCCGGCGGGCGGCGCGGCCGTGCCCGAGCCCGGCGCGCTGGCCCTCCTGATCGGCGCCGTCGCGGTCCTGCTGGTCCGCCGACGCAGGTGAATGAGACGTGACGATGCCTCGGCAGCCAGCCGAGCACCAGGTCCGCCGCGTGGAGTGGCACTGGCTCCGCCAGTGTGTCAACAGTCTAGCCGGACAAGCACTGGCAAAGCCAGTGGCACACGGCGAGTGTGTCGGGAATACGTGCGGCGTGTTGGGTGCCATGCCCACGCTCGCCGTGGGCATGTCTTTTCCGAAAAACAGGATGCATGGCACGCAAGCATGGCCATGGCGCCCCGCCTTTGTTTCAGGCCGGGGCGCCTCCTACACGTCGTCGTCAACGGCCGCGGCCGGTCGTCTCGAGGATCCCCACGAGCGCCAGCACGCACACGACCGTAAGCCCGACGACGCACGCTCCCAAGGCGTTCACCTGATGGAGCACGAGCGCGCCGAGCCCGCAGGTGGCCGTGGTCAGGTAGATCGTCAGCACGGCTTGCGCCTTGCTCATGCCGAGATCCACGAGCCGGTGCGAAAAATGGCTCTTGTCGCCCACGAACGGACTCCGCCCGGACCGCAACCGCAGAAACACCACCGTGGCCGTATCGTAAAGCGGCACGGCCAGCGCGCATAGCGGGGCGAGGATCGCGTAGGGCGGGGCCTCGCCGCCGGCGAACGTGGCCGAGAGCGTGGCCATGGCCACCAGATAGCCGACCAGATAGCTGCCCGTATCGCCCATGAAGAGCCGCGCGGGTGTGAAGTTGTGCGCGAGAAACCCGGCCAGAGCGCCGACGAGCACCAAGAGTAGCCCGGCGACGAACCATTGCGGCTCGGCCCCGCCGGTCTCGGGCACGGTGAGCATCACGACGGCCAGAATGCCCGCGGCGATCGCCGCCACGCCGGCCGACAGCCCATCCATGTTGTCGAGCATGTTGAACGAGTTGATCAAACCCACGATCCAGAGGACGCTCAAGAGCCCGGTGAACCAGGGCACGTCCAGGAACAGACTCAGCCGCCAGCCGAGGGCGACCATCGCGACGGCCACGGCGGTTTGCACGGCCAGGCGGACCCGCCAGTCCAGGCCGCGGCGGTCGTCCACCAATCCCAGCGCGGCCAGCACGGTTCCGCCGGCCAGCAGGATCCACAGCCGGCCGGACTGCGCGGCCAATCCCGGCAGATGGACGCGGACGAACTCGCAGGGCCACGCCATGTCCGTGCCCAGCACGGTCAGAACGATCTGTCCCGCGGCCAAGGGCCCGACGACGCCGAGCCAGATGGCCAGCCCGCCAGCGGTCGGCATGGGCCGGTGGTGGATCTTCCGCTCGCCCGGCCGGTCCACAAGCCCCAGCCGCGGCGCCACGGCCCGCACGACCCCGCCCGCGGCCCACGCCACGACGAAACTCGGCACTAGCGCCCCCGCGATCAGCCAGCTCACTGGGCGTTCTCCTTGCGGATCGTCTCGTACAGGTGGTCGCGACAGGCGGTTAAGAACCGCTGGTAGTCCTCGCGACGGTAGTCGGGAAACGTGTACGCGTGGTGCTGCCAGCGGTGATGCTGATAGTATAGCGTGATCTCGGCGAAGATTCCGCGGTCCAGATAGATCCGATGGGCGAAATCCTTCGTCGAGGCCAGCACCAGCTTGCCGAGCGTGAGATAGCCGGGGTCCAAGTTCAACGGCCGCGGCTCCGGCCAGTCGCTCTGGGCGGTGTATTGCTCTTCCCAACGATTCGTCAAGAGCTTGATTTTGACCAGCTCGGCCGGATCGATCGGCTCGCGGAAGAGCCAGAAGACCTTCTGGAGCCCCTCGCCCATGGTCGCCCGGTAGTAGTCGGTGTTGTCGAACGCGAACCTTGGGCTTTCCATGGCCCAGCCGCCCCAGACCCCCACCGCCCGATCCCTCGCCCAATCCAACGCCTCCCCATGCCGGCTAAACGCCGCCAAGATCAGTAGCGCCGGCGGGTGAGGAGAAGGTTGGCCCATGGCAAAAGGCGTGTCGAAGAAATCGTGGCAAAAAAGGAGCATTGAAACACGAAATCGCGAAAGATAACTCAACGTTCACAAACGTTTCTCCGCGTCTTGGCGTCTCCGCGCGAGAATCATAATAAGAACCTCGCGCGGAGACGCCAAGACGCGGAGGGTTGGGCTTTGGGACCATTGGGGCTCGCCATACTCGGCCCACCCTACTTGTGTTCAACTCCCTTGTCGTGTTTTCGTCCTTTCGCGTTTTCGTGATCCCGTCGCCAGATACCCAACCATTTTCGCGGGCCGCGACCTTCCCAATCCATCACAACAGCGCCGTGCTGAAATAGCGCTCCGCGCGGTCGGGGAGCACGGTGGCGATGTTGCCCGACACGGTCCGCGCAAGCTGCCGGGCGGCCCAGACGTTCGCGCCGGAGGAGATGCCCACCAAGAGACCCAGGTCGCGGCCGAGCTGCCGGGTGGTCTCGATGGCGTCCTCGTCAGTCACCTCGATCACCTGGTCGATCAAGGAGATGTCGAGCACGGCGGGGATGAACCCGTCGCCGATGCCTTGGATCTGGTGCAGGCCGGGCTCGTGACCCAACAGGGCCGCCACGTTCTTGGGCTCGACGGCGACGATCTTCACGTCGGGCTTGTGCTCCTTGAGGAACTTGCCCACGCCCTGGAGCGTGCCGCCGCTGCCCACCCCGGCCACGAACGCCGCGATGTCGCCGTGGATCTGCCGCCACAGTTCGTTGGCGGTCTGCTCGTAGTGGCACCGGGGGTTGTCGGGATTCTCGAACTGCTGGGGCACGAAGATCCGCGGATCGGCGGCGGCCATCTCCCGCACCGCGCGGACCGCCCCGCCGATGCTTTCCTCGTCCGGCGTGAGGATCAGCTCCGCGCCGAACGCGCGGATGATCTTCTTGCGCTCCTCGCTCATGCCCGCGGGCATGACGATCCGCACGGGATAGCCCTTGAGCCGGCCGATCAAGGCCACGCCGATGCCCGTGTTGCCGCTGGTCGGCTCACAGATGATCGTATCGGGCCCGAGCCGTCCGTCGCGCTGGGCGCCTTCGATCATGGCCAGCGCGACGCGGTCCTTGATGCTGCCGCCGGGGTTGAGAAACTCGGCCTTGCCGAAGATCCGTTCGTCCGCCAGTTGCACCAGCGGCGTGTTGCCGATCAGATCCAGGACGTTGTCGGTTCGCATCATGGTTCACTCCTTGTCCGCGACCGGTCCGTCGCGTTTCTCCTCGGCGGCGCTGCGGCGGGAATAGCGTGGGACCAGGCTCCACGGGTTGTCGCGTCGGCCGGCCGCGTGGTGGCGCCAGGCCAGCCGGCCCACGTGGGCGGCCGTCGGCGGCCAAAGCTCCTTGGGCAACGCCTGCACGCCGGCGGGCAGGCCCTGCGTCAGGCGTTCCAAAAACGGTCCCGAAAGGACGCTTCCGGCCGGCAGCGCCGCGGCCCACTCGGCCAGATCGACCAGCCGCTGGGGCGCGGCCGGCTCGAACCAACCCTGACGGTTGCGTCGAAACGACCCCACGACGGCCTGTCCCCGCTGGGCGTCCACGCCGGTCCACACGGCGTCGATCCCCTCCGCCGCGGCCGCCGCGATCGCCTCCAAGGTATCGACGCCCAAGATGTCCGCGCCGGCGGCGTAGGCCAAGGTTTTGGCCGTGGTCACCCCGATCCGCAGGCCGGTGAACGAGCCCGGCCCGATGGAAACGCCGATCAACCGGACGTCGGCCATCTTCCAGCCCACCTGTCCCAGAAGGTGTTTCACGCCGGGGGCGAGCGACTGGGCGCTTCGCTTATCCGGTTCCAAGGTCAACTGGGCCAACAGATTACCGCCGTCCATCGCGGCAAGGCTGGCCAGGCGTTGGGTGGTTTCCAGGGCGAGAATATGCACGGCAAGCCGAATAAGATCAAGGAGTGAGGTATTCTTTGGACGACCCCAATAATGAGGGGATTCGCGCCGGGGCAGTATCGCGGAAACCGCGACGCTCTATCGACTTGACCCTGTTCTGCCCCCACAATAAATTGTTAGGTTTGTGCTGTTAAGGGCCCGGCGCGGGGTTTGCGGGATCGCGTCTCCCTCGATGGCTGCACCTTTACATAACGCCCAAGGTGGGTTTGCGTGAAAACCGCCATCATCAGCGACATCCACAGCAACCTCGCCAGCTTGAGCGCGGTGTTGGCCGACATCCGCCAGCAAGGCGCCGACCGGGTTTTCTGCCTGGGCGATATTGTGGGCTACGGGCCGAATCCCTGCGAGTGCATCGACCTCATCATGGAGCGGTGCGAGGTCTGTCTGCTGGGTAACCACGACCAGGGCGCCCTGTTCGATCCGGAAGGATTCAATTCGGGGGCGGAACGGGCCATTTTTTGGACCCGAAGCCAACTGGAAAACGCGGGCGGCAACCGCGCCCAGGCCGAGCGCCGCTGGGAATTCCTCGGCGAGCTGCCCCGCAACCACCAGGAAGGCGACCTGCTGTTTGTCCATGGCTCGGTCCGCAATCCCTTGAACGAGTACGTCTTTCCCGAAGACACGTACAACCGCCGCAAGATGGAGAAGATCTTCGCCTTGCTTCGGAAACACTCGTTTCAGGGCCACACCCACGTGCCCGGCGTGTTCACCGAGGACTTCCGCTTTTTCGGCCCCGACGAGATCGACCATCAATACCGCCTGACCGACGAGAAAACGATGGTGAATGTCGGGTCGGTGGGCCAGCCGCGGGATGGGGACCCCCGGGCGTGCTATGTCCTCCTGGACGACAATGTCGTCCACTTCCGTCGGGTGGAATATCCGATCGAGGAGACGGTCTCCCAAATCCATGCCATCCCCGATCTGGACGATTTCCTGGGCGACCGGCTCCGCACGGGGCAATGAACCCGCATTGCAAGATTCCGCCCACCTGAGAGAATAAGGGATTGGCCGTCGGTCGCGGTGTGCCCGTCGGCGTTCGTCCAATCAGGTGTGTTCCGCGCCGGGCCCCTTGGCAACCGTGAGTGGGTTGGCCGTGGCGGCGACACCCACCACCGAGGGGTTTTCGCTTCATGACCGATCGTCCTTCCAGCTCGTCCACGGCCGGAAACTTCGTGCTTTTTTTGGTCCTGGCGTTTGGCGTCGTCCTGGCCAATAGCTACTTCTTCCACCGCGAGGCCCCGAAGGACGCGGACAAGGGGAAGCAGGCGGCGAAGGCCGAGCCTGACAAGACCGGCAAGCCCGCCAAGCCAGCCGATGACGCGAAGAAGCCGTCCGCCGAGCCGCCCGCCAAGGACGAGCAATCCATCGACGAGAAGCAGCCCGGCGACGAGAAGCCGGCCGAAGAGCCGGGCGAGCCCGAGACCGCGCCGGCCAAGGATCGCCCCGAGGCGAAGCCGGCGGCATTGCCCGACAAGCCGGTCCCGGCCGTGGCGGGTCCGGCGCGCTGGGTCACGCTCGGCTCGGCCGATCCGGACGGCCCGTACCGGATGCTCGTGACGCTTACGGATCGCGGCGCGGCGGTCGCCCGGATCGAACTGAATAGCCCTCGCTATCCGGCCCTGACCGACGAGAAGGGCTTCCTCGCCTACAAGGGCGGCTACCTGGGCCGCGTGGTGATGGAGGAGGACAAGCGGGGCAGGGGTTGTCCGGTGCAGGTGGTGGGCGAGGGCACGCCGGCGGCCAAGGCGGGGATGAAGCCGGGCGACGTTATCACCAAGCTCGCTGGCCGGCCGGTCACGGGCGCCGTCTCGTTGGCCGAAGCCATGACCCATACGAAGCCGAAGCAGACGGTCGAGGTCGAGGTCCTCCGCGACGGCCAATCGCTCACGCTCAAGGCCCAGCTCACCCGCCCGCCCATGGAGGTGATCCGCCCCGAGGGCACGGACCCGCTCTCGTTCCTGCTCACGCTCGCGCGGATCGACCAGAACGTGCTCGACGAGACGGTCGCCGACAAGGACGCGCCGAAAGACGCTCGGCCCGAGTACGTCGATCTTGAGTTGAAGGGCTTGAACCTCCGCGCCGGCACGTGGGAGATCGCCCGGGCGACGCGGGAGGAAGTGGAGTTCCGTTGCCCGCTGCCGTCGCTCGGCCTGGAAGTGGTCAAGAACTATCGCCTGGCCAGCGTGCCCGAGGCCGATCGCGACAATCCCGATTTCCGGGCGTATCACCTGGTTCTCGAGGTTTCGATCCGCAACACGGGCGAGGCGTCGCGGGACGTGGCCTATCAGCTTGACGGCCCGACGGGTCTGCCGATTGAAGGCTGGTGGTATGCGAACAAGGTGGGCCGTTCCTGGTCGGCGGGCTTGCGCGATTTCGTTTTCGCGTTCGACGGTGAAACGCCGACGATGATCGGCTGCGCGACCATTGCCGACGACAAGCTCGATCCGGCCTACACGAACAAGCTGATCGACTACGTGGGGATCGACGCGCAGTATTTTTCTTCCATGTTGATGCCGAAGAAGGACGATCCCCAGGAGATCTGGTTCGCGGGCACGCAGCCGCTTCGCGTCGGGCCGGTGAACAAGGACAACCCGAGAATCACCGACACGTCGTGTCGGCTGCGGAGCGTGGTGGCGAGCCTGGAACCCGGCAAGGCGCTCACGCACAAGTTCGAGATCTTCGCGGGACCGAAACGGCCGGCGATTCTCGATCAGTACAACCTCGGCCCGCTGGTTTACTACGGCTGGTTTGATTTCGTGGCCTACCCGTTGGTCAAGGTGCTCCATGCGTTCCATTCCGTGGTGCTCAACTGGGGCGTGGCGATCATTCTGCTGACGGCGCTGGTGCGCGGGGCGATGTTCCCGATGAGCCGGAAGCAAGTGCAGGGCGCCCAGAAGATGGCGGACCTCCAGCCGGAAATGCGCCGGTTGCAGGAGAAATACAAGAAGGACCTCGCCGCGCGGCACAAGGCCCAGCAGGAGCTTTTCCGCAAGCACGGCTACAATCCCCTAAGCGGCTGCCTGGTGATGCTCGTGCAGTTGCCGATCTTCGTGGGGCTGTACAATGGATTGAGGGTGGATATCGAGCTGCGCGGCTCGTCGCTATTGGGGTCGAGCGTCAGGTGGTGTTCCGACCTGGCCGCGCCGGACATGCTCTTCGACTGGTCGGCGTTCATGCCGCAATTCGTCACCAACGGCCTGGGCATCTTCGGGCTGGGACCTTACTTCAACCTGCTGCCGCTGGCCACGGTGATCCTCTTCCTCCTCCAACAGAAAATGTTCATGCCGCCGCCCGCCGACGAGCAGCAGGCCATGCAGCAAAACATCATGAAGTACATGATGCTCTTCATGGGCATCTTGTTCTTCAAGGTCGCGGCCGGTTTGTGCGTGTACTTCATCGCCTCGAGCCTTTGGGGCCTGGCCGAACGACAGCTTCTTCCCAAGGTCGCCAAGAAGGACGACGGCGACGCGCCCCCGCCGGCGGCCAAGCCCGATCGGGACAACGGCTCTTTGTCGCGGCGAAAGAAGGGCAACGGCCGGAAGGGATGAGTGGGCGGCAGGGCGCGGGGTCGCCGCGCCTCGATGAGAAACGCAGGGGGACCGATGAAGCGAGCCCACCCCCCGGAGAACGCCGGACAGGTCGGTCCGACCCTCGCCGGCGCGCGAGTCGGGGCGGCCCCCGTGGTCGCGCCGCCCGAGCCGCGGTGGATGGTGCTGCTGATGCTGTTCGTCCTGATGGGCCCGCTGGCCCTGCCCATGCTCTGGCACAGCCCGCATTTCACGCGGCCGTGGAAGATCGTCCTGACCGTGCTCGTCTGCCTCATCGCCGTGGCGGCCCTCTGCGCGCTGGCGTGGATCGGGGCGTGGTTTTGGGAGAAGTGCCAGGCGATTAGGGCGCAAACTCGGTGGTGAGTTAAAGAATCACCACGGAGGGCACGGAGGAACACGGAGGCGGCAAGGCTCCTGCACGAGTGCCACTGGCTCCGCCAGTGTGAACCGCGGCCCATTCACCATCGGGGGTTGTGGGTGTCGTCCGACCTGGCCCCGGCACTGGCATAGCCAGTGGCACTCGGCGCGGTTACTTCCCCTTCTCACCAACCACGAGGGGCCTCAAAACTCCACGACCATCTCGTCCTCGCCGATCTGGGTGCCGGGAAACACGGCGCGGGCAGTGGGCAGGCCGATGGGGTCGTCTTCGAGGCGAAGGGGGTTGATGTGGACCAGCACGAGCCGGCCCACGTCGGCGGCGCGGGCCACGCGGGTGACCAGAGTGGTCGAGCTGTGGCCGGTCGTCTTGGCCCAATCGGCGTCGGCATCGCCGTAATAACACTCGTGGACCAAGAGATCCACGCCGCGGATCTCTTCGACATACTCCGCCGCGGGATCGGCGGTCGTGTCGGTGACGTAGGCCATCGCGTGGCCGGGCCAGTCGAGGCGGAAGCCGACCGCGCCGCCCTGGTGCTCCAAGGGAAACCACCGCAACCGTCCCCCGCCGGCCAGCGCGACCTCGCCCGCAAGCACGCGCGACGCGTACGGCGGCTTCTTGGGAAATAGCTCCGCGGCGAACAGATGCCGGTCCACGGCGGAGAGCACGTCGGGCCGGGCGTGGACGGTGACCCGATCCAGCGGCCGGGCACGCAGCAGGTTGAACAGATACGTCAAACCGACGACGTGGTCCAGATGGGCATGCGTGAGGAAGATGTCCAGCTCCGGGGCCCTCAGGTGCTCCGCGGCGCGGAACATGCCCGTGCCCGCGTCGAGCATCACGCCGACCTCGCCCAAAAGCAGACAGGCCGTGTGCCGCCTGGCGTTGGGATGGTATCCGGTCGTGCCCAACAGAGTGAGTTTCATGGCGGATTTAGATGCACGTGTGCCATCACGTCATCCCGAGCGAAGCGAAGGATCTCGTCGGCATGGCGCGCGTCGAGACGCTTCTCGCGTGTGCCACTGGCTCTGCCAGTGAGAAAACCACGGCCAATTCGTGATCGAGGGTTGTGGGTATCCCACGGTCCCCTTTCCGCGGCCCGGCACTGGCGTAGCCAGTGGCACGCACACTGAGACTTGGAAACGCCACTGCTGGACAAGCCAGCAGTGGCACCCGTGCGAGCACCCGGCTTCAATCGGCGACGGGAGTCGCCTCCCACATATCGGTATTCTATTTACCCCTTACCCACCTTGTTCTTCCGGGCCGCGAGCGCTGGATCGCCCGACAACGGCAACCGGACCGCGCGGCCAGTCTCGGCGGCCTTGTAGGTGGCCAGGATCACTTCGACCGAGCGGCGTCCTTCCGGTCCGTCGATCAGGGGTTTCACGCCCTTATTGATCGCGGCGATCACGTTTTTGAACTGTCGGGCGTGGCCGTGGTGGCCGATGGCCGCGGGATCGGCCGCGCCGCCTCCTCCGCCGCGGCGTTTGGCCATTTTGGCGTGGACCGCCTTATCCTGCGGCTTCTTCTTGGCGAACTCCCACTTCACGAAGTCTTCTTCCTCCATCACCGCGGAGCCGGCCGTGCCGTGGATCTCGATCCGCTTGAGAAAGCCCGGATAGACGGCCGTGCTCGCCTCGATCACGCCCAGCGCGCCGTTGGCGAATCGCAACGCGGCCACGGCGTGGTCCTCGACGGCGATCCGCTCGTGGGCCAACAGGGCGGTCTGCGCCCGGACTTCCTCGACCGGTCCCATGAACCAGAGCAGCAGATCGACGCTGTGGATGGCCTGATTCATCAGCGCGCCGCCGCCGTCGAACTCCCACGTGCCGCGCCACGCGCCGCTGTCGTAGTAGGCTTGGGTGCGATACCACTTGACGTAGGCGTCGCCCGCGGTGAGCCGGCCGAAGCGGCCCTTGTCGATCGCCTTTTTGAACTCGACGCTCGTCTGGTGGAAGCGGGAGGGGAAGATCGTCGAGAGCACGACGCCGGCCTTGTCGCACTCGGCGATGATCTTGTCGCAGCGGCGCAGGGTGATTTCGAGCGGCTTCTCGACGATGACGTGCTTGCCGGCCCGGGCGGCCGCCACGGCGGGCTCCATGTGGGCCCCGCTGGGCGTGCCGATCGTGACGGCGTGGATCTTGGGATCCCGCAGCATCGCGTCCAGGTCGTAATACGCCCGGCAGCCCGTGGCGTGGGCGAGCCGGTCGGCGGCGGCGGGGATCTTGTCGTAGCAGGCGACGAGCTTTGCCCCCGGCACGTCGGCGATCGCCTTGGCGTGAAAATCCGCGATCATCCCGCAGCCGATGATGCCCAGTCCGATCGACATGGAAACGCTCCTCTAGCCAGGTTGGTGGTTCAACGACTCCAACGAGGATTATAGAGAGCCCCGAGGGCGCTGAAAAGGGGGCCAAACCGCCCAAACGAACTGGACAAGGATGCCGCCGGGGGAGAAAATGAACCCGTGGGTCAGGCTTCGCCTGACATTGGCTGGCACGCGCTCAAGCGAAGCGAAGGGCGTGGTTTTCCGCGTGTGTGCCACTGGCTCTGCCAGTGCCGGTGGTCCGAAATGTCGGAAGCAATCGACACCGTCATTCCGAGCGCAGCGAAGAATCTCCCTCGCCACCGAGATCCTTCGCTTCGCTCAGGATGACAGGATTGCAGTGGGTACCGCCAAACCATCGGCTCACCACGGACTCGTTCCATGCCGCACCAGGATTTCACCGTCGAGACGCTTGCGACGCATTTGCACCTGTCGCCGCAGCAGGTGGCCCGGCTGGCGGACCGCGGGCGGCTGCCGGGGCGCAAGGTGGGCGGGCAGTGGCGTTTCTCCCGCGCGGAAATCCACCATTGGATGGAGCATCGGATCGGCCTTTCCGACGACGAAGAGCTCATCGAGGTCGAAGGCATGTTGGGCCGCGCGGCCCGGCCCGGCGACGAGACGGAGATCGCGCTGGGCGACATGCTGCCGGTGGAGGCGATAGCCCTGCCGCTGGGCGCGAAGACCGCCGCGTCGGTCATCCGGGCGATGGTCGAGCTGGCCGCGCGCACGGGCATGCTCTGGGACGCCGAGAAGATGATCGAGGCCGTCCGCTCCCGCGAGGAGATGCACCCGACGGCTCTGGAAAACGGCGTCGCCCTGCTGCACCCCCGCCGGCCCCTGCCGGGCGTTCTCGGCCAGGCCCTGCTCACGCTGGGCCGCACGCCCAGGGGCATCTCGTTTGGCGGCAGCGGTGGCAGCCTGACCGATGTATTCTTTCTGATCTGCTCGACCGACGACCGCGGCCACCTGCGGACGCTTGCCCGGCTGAGCCGCGTGCTGACCGCGCCCGGCTTCCTCGATCAACTCCGCGAACTTGACGACCCGATCAAGGCGCATCGGCTCGTCGTCGAGACCGAGCAGGGTTTGTCGGGGTGAAATGGCGAGGCGACGAGGGGAAGGAACCGCGGATGAACGCGGATGGACGCAGATGAAGAGTCTTTATCGCATTCAGCCTCAACGGCGCAGCGGGGCGGAAGCGTTTCATCGGGATGGCCACGATCTGGGTTTCGACCTTCTGGACTTCTGGCGCTGGTCGGCGTCCGATGTCGTGAGCAACGCGACACGGGGACGGCTTGCGGAGTACATCGTCGCACGTGCGCTGGGGATTCCTACGTCTTCCGTTCGGGACGAATGGGCTGCGTTCGATCTCGAAACAGAGAACGGAACGCGGATCGAGGTCAAATCCGCCGCGTTTCTCCAGAGTTGGCATCAGGACGCCTTGTCGAAGATCGTATTTAGGGTCCGTCCATCCCGCGCGTGGAATCCGGACACGAACCAGATGGTCAGCCAACCCGCGCGTCACGCGCAGGTGTACGTTTTTGCGCTCCTGGCTCATCGCGACAAGACCACGGTCGATCCCCTGAACGTTGGCCAGTGGCAATTCTTCGTGTTGCCGGCCAAAACGCTCAACCAGCGAACCCGGAGCCAAGACTCCATCACGCTGGGATCCCTCCAACGTCTCCGCGAGGGACCGATTGCCTTTGACGGCCTGGTACGAGCGGTGCGGCAGGCGGCAGAGGAATCGGATGAGCAGAGGACGTAGGCCGTGGTTTCTGGTAGGGCTCGGTCGCGGCAAGTCGGTGTACCCAGCCGCGGCACGCCATTCAACCTGATTCGTTTGCACGATCGTCCGCGACATCGATCCACCCTACGGTCGACTCGTCTTCCCAATATCAAACACCCTTATTCGCGTTCATTCGCGTTCATTCGCGGTTCTCTTGGTAACTCATTGCGTGAAGACCGGTTACCCTTGCGTTCGGGTGGCTCGGTTCGAGAGGCTCTTGACTGGGACGCGAGAATGGGGTCAAGTGGCTCGCGCGTCTCCGAACGCCCCAAAATGAGGCAGGCCGGATGGAACCGCAACTGCTTTACCTGACCGGCGTGTTGGCGCTGGGAATCGCCGCGCAGTGGCTCGCCTGGCGTTTCCGGCTTCCGGCGATACTCCTGCTGTTGCTCCTGGGTTTCGCCGCCGGAGCGGTGGCCCACCCGGACGAGCTGATCGGGCGCGAGCTGCTCTTTTCCGTGGTTTCGCTGTCCGTGGCGGTCATCCTCTTCGAGGGTGGATTGAGCCTCCGTTTCCGCGAGCTTCGCGAGGCGGGCGGGGCCGTGGTTCGGCTGGTCACCGTGGGGGCGGCCGTGGCATGGCTCTTGGGCACGGCGGCCGCCACATGGCTGTTGGACTTTGAATGGCCCATGGCGGCGCTGTTGGGGGCGATCCTGGTGGTCACCGGGCCGACGGTCATCGTCCCCCTGCTGCGGCACGTCCGGCCCGTGCAACGCGTCGGCGCCGTGGCCAAGTGGGAAGGCATCGTCAACGATCCCATCGGGGCCGTGCTGGCCGTGCTCGTGTTCAACACGGTCGCCGCCGAGGGACCCTCGCAGGTCGTTGTGGCCACGATCCTGGGCCTGTTGGCCACGATGCTGGTGGGGCTGGGCATCGCCGCCGCGACCGGCGCGGCGCTCGTCTGGCTGTTGCGACGCTATCAAATCCCCGATTTTCTCCAAAGCGCCGTCTTCCTCGTCGCGGTGCTCGTCTCGTTCACCGCCTCGAACATGCTCGCGCGCGAGTCCGGACTGGTCGCCGTTACCGCGCTGGGGATCCTCCTGGCCAACCAGCGGGCCGTGACGATCAAGCACGTCGTCGAGTTCAAGGAGAACTTGCGCGTGCTGTTGATCTCCGGGCTGTTCATCGTGCTCGGTTCGCGGTTGAAGTTGGACGACCTCACGGCCCTGGGTTGGCCGGGCGCCGGATTCCTGCTGGCCGTGCTGGCCATTCGACCTTTGGCCGTGCTGGCGGCCACCGTGCGCACGGGCTTGAACTGGCGGGAACGGATCTTCCTTTCGTGGCTGGCGCCGCGGGGGATCGTGGCGGCCGCCGTCTCGTCGGTCTTCGCCCTCGAGCTGGCCGCGCTGGCCGGTGAAGGGCGCCTGCCGCCCCGCGTGCTCGCCCAAGCCGAGCAGCTTGTGCCGATCGTGTTCCTCGTGATCGTGGGCACGGTGACCGTCTACGGCCTGACCGCAGCGCCGCTTGCCCGCTGGCTGAAGCTCGCCCAGCCCAATCCGCAGGGCGTGCTCTTCGCCGGCGCCGGTCCGGCCGCGCGGGCAATCGCCGAGGCCGTCCAGGGACAAGGCTTCGAGGTCCTGCTGGTCGACACGAACTCGCGGAACCTGGCCGCCGCGCGGATGCGGGGGCTGCCGACGATCTGGGCGAATATCCTATCGGGATACCTCCGCGAGGAAATGGACCTGGGCAGCCTCGGGCGGCTCGCGGCCATGACGCCCAACGACGTGGTCAACACCATGGCCACGCAGGAATTCGTTGAGTTCTTCGGCCGCTCGGGCGTGTATCAGTTGGCCCCCAGCGCCGTCGAAACCGAACGTCGAGAACGGATCCCGCACGAGCGGATCGGCCGCGTGCTCTTCGCCGAAGACATGACTTTCACTCGGCTGTCCGGCCGCGTCGCCGCCGGCGCGGTCGTCAAAACGACGTCCTTGAGCAACGAGTTTAACTACGAGGCATTTTGCGCGATGTACGGGCCGTCGGCTGTCGTGTTGTTCGTCGTCGAGGAGACAGGGCGGCTGCGCGTCGCGGCAGCCGGCGAGCGACTCGCCCCGAAGCCCGGCCAGAAACTTATTAGCCTTGTTGATCCGACGGACGGAAACGATAAGAAACCGCAGATGAACGCGGAGGAACGCGGATGAGGTCTCTGGTGGGGCTCGGCGGGTGCCTCGCCCTCCCCGTGTTCAAACGCCCTCATCCGCGTTCATCCGCGGTTTCTATCACGAGTCGCTGTCGAACAACCGCTCACCCTTCGCCGATGAGTTCTTTTAGATACTTCACGCTGCGGGCGGCCTGGTCGACGGCGCCGCATTCAACACTGAAGACGATGTCGTTGGGGCACGCGCGGCAGATTTCGACCACCCGGGCCCAATCGACCACGCCCTCGCCGCAGGCGCAGCCGACCGGCGTGCCGGTCACTTTGCCCCGCTCGGCGTCCGACTGCTCGACCGAAATGTCCTTGGCGTGCAGGTGGATGAGGCGATCCTTGACGTGCGGGAGCCAGGCGACGGGGTCCTCGCCGGCGATGTACGAGTTGCCCGTGTCGAAGTTGATCCCGATCGCCGGCGAATCGACCAACCCGAAAATTCGGTCGAGCCCGGCCGGGGTGCGGCTGTATTGTTGGTGCATCTCCAGGCCAAGGCGAATGCCGCGGGGCTCGGCCGCGGCCGCCGCCTCGGCAAGCGTGTAGCGCATCAGGACGTGGTCTTCCTCGACCGTGGTCCACGTGGGCTTGGGGCCCTCGTCGGTATTGACGATCGACGTGCCGCACTCGACGGCGAAGCGGACTGCCTGCTTAAGATACTCGACGCTGATTTCCGGCTTGCACAACGGGCAGTGGGCCGACAGGGCGGAGACTTTCACGCCGGCCCGCTCGCACGCGCGGCGGACGCGATACGGATCGTCGAGCATCGAGACGCTGTGGAAGTAGCCGGCCTCGCTCAAAAGCTCGCGTCCCCAATGGACCATGGGCTCGACATAATCGAAGCCCAGCTCGGCGGCTTTCTCGACCCCCCACTCGAACGACTTGTCGTCGTGCCGAACGAACTCCATGTTGACGCCCACAAAAAGACGGCCCACGGCGGTTCTCCTCGTTACGGTGGAAGGGGGCAAAAAGCAAGTCCGAGTCGATTTGGAAAACGCCGACCACCGTCACCCTGAGCAAAGCGAAGGGGCTCGTCGCGCCGGATTCTTCGCTGCGATCAGAATGACAAGGACGGGAATGACGGTGAAAACCCTCTCTCCCAGTAGAAACAAACGCCACGGCTTCGACAACCTCCCTACTTGTCCCGGGGGGAGAATCGGGTACAAGGGTAGCAGGGTGTGCCGCTGACGGCTTGTCCAGCAGTGCGGTTTCCCAGAGGGCGAGGCTCCCGCACGTGTGCCACTCCACGCCGTGTTCTTGGACAACTGACAGACGCGATGCCGGACATTTGCCCCGAAGGGGCTCCGGAGGTTAGCACAGGGTTGACGCCGAAGGCGGCTACCCTGGGGTCGCGAGGCCGACCCCGCGAGAAACCCCAACGGGATTTCGTGGCCGACGCCTTGTGCAACCCTTTCAGGGTTGAACGAAATCTTGTGGCCCGTTGACCCAGGGTAGCGGCTCGCGCCGCAACCCTGGGCTAACCTAGGAAACCCCTTCGGGGTAACGGCCCGCGAAACGCACCAAACAATAGGGCTTTCATGATAGCCGTGGAAGGGTTAACGGCGTAGAGTGGCACCGGCTATGCCAGTGCGAAACGCGGCCAAGTTCACAACATCTCAAGGGATAATCGTTCCATGGCTAAAAAGACCCCATCGCCGGAAGGACCGGAAGCGCTGAGCTTTGAAGACGCGCTGGCGCGTCTGGAGGCGATTGTGCACGAACTGGAGGAAGGAAGACTTCCGTTGGAGGACTCCTTGGCTCGTTACGAGGAAGGGGTCAAGCTGTTGCGCCATGCCGGCGGTCTTCTCAACCGCGCGGAGCGGCGGATCGAGATCCTCGACGGGATCGACGCCGAGGGCCGTCCGATCACCAGCCCGCTCGCCGAGAATCCGGACACGCTCGAGGAAAAGGCCGCCGGGCGGAGCCGCCGGCGCTCCGCGCCGTCGAAACCCGAGGGATATGGAGAGCCGAACCACCAGGAAGGTGGCCCCCCCGTGGACGAGCCAGGGGAGTTGTTCTAAAATTGAGGGAATGACCGAGACCTTGCAGGATTTGCTGGTCCATTATACCGAGCGAGTCCGCCCGCGGGTCGACCGGGCCCTCGAGGCCGCGCTGCCGCGGGGCGACGGTTGTCCGCGGCGGCTTCGCGAGGCAATGCATTACGGCCTGTTGGCCCCGGGCAAGCGGCTGCGGCCGATGCTGGTGCTCATGGCGGCCGAGGCGTGCGAGGGGTCGTCCGCGCAAGCGATGCCGGCCGCTTGCGCGGTCGAGATGGTCCACGCCTACTCGCTCATCCACGACGATCTGCCAGCGATGGACGACGACGATCTGCGGCGCGGCCGGCCCACCTGCCACAAGGTTTTTGGCGAAGCCATGGCCATCCTGGCGGGCGACGCCCTCCTGACGCTGGCTTTCCAGACGCTGGCCGCGATGGACGCGCCGGCCGCGGTTGTGGCGTCATGCTGCGCCGCGCTGGCCGAGGCCGCCGGCGCGGAGCAGCTTGTGGGCGGGCAGGCCGACGACGTGGATGGACCGCGACCCGGCGCCGACCTCGCCGTGCTCGAGGCCATTCACCGGCGGAAGACCGGCTCGCTTTTCGGCGTCTCGCTCCGCCTGGGCGCGCTCGTGGCCAAGGCCAAGCCCTCGCAACACGCCGCCCTGGCGCGCTACAGCCGCGCGGTGGGCTTGGCCTTCCAGATCGTTGACGATCTTTTGGACGTTGAGGGCGCGGGAGAGGTCCTGGGCAAGCGGGTGGGCAAGGACGTGGATCACGGCAAGTTGACGTTCCCCGGCGTGCTGGGCATCGACGCCAGCCGCGCCCGCGCGCGGCGGTTGGTCGACGAGGCGCGCGCGGCTTTGGCGGACTTTGGTCCGGGCACCGCGCCGCTGGAGGCCCTGGCGGGTTTTGTCCTGGAAAGGAATCGCTGATGGACGGACTCTTGGCCACGATCCAATCGCCGCGCGACCTGGGCAGTTTCTCGGCGAAACAGCTCGTCCAACTGGCCGCCGAGATGCGCGAGGCCCTCTGCCGCGTGGCCTCGCGCCGCAGCGCCCATTTCGCGTCGAATTTGGGCGTGATCGAACTGGCGATTGCCCTGCACACCACCTTCGACTTCCGCCGCGACCGGCTCATCTGGGACACCGGCCACCAGATCTATCCACACAAAATGCTCACCGGGCGGTATCCGCGGTTCGACACGATCCGCGCGAAGGGCGGGCTGATGGGCTATCCCAATCCGGCCGAAAGCCCCTACGACCTGTTTATGACCGGGCACGCCGGCTGCAGCGTGGCCACGGCCCTGGGCCTGCGTTGCGGCGACGATCTCGTCGAGCCGGGAAACGACCGGCACACCGTCGCCGTGATCGGCGATGGGGCGTTTCCCTCGGGCATCGTCTTCGAGGCGATGAACAACGCCGGCGGGCTCAAAAAAGAGCTGACCGTCGTATTGAACGACAACAAGATGTCCATCTGCCCGCGCGTCGGCTCGCTGGGCGACTACCTCGACCAGCTTCGGATGACCTCGTTTTATACCGGTTTGAAAAACGAAGTGCAGCGGATCCTGACCAAAATGCCCTTGGTGGGCGATCCGGTCGAACGGTTTCTCAATCAGGTCAAGGACAGCTTCAAGGCGGGCTTGTTGGGCGGGATGCTCTTCGAGGAACTGGGATTCCGCTATCTCGGGCCGGTCGACGGCCACAACGTCGCGCAGCTTCAGAAGTATTTGGCCATGGCTCGCGACTATAAGCGGCCCGTCCTGCTGCACGTGGTGACGGAGAAGGGCCACGGTTTCGAGCCGGCCGCCGAGGACCCGACGTCGTTCCACTCGCCGGCGCCGTTCGAGCGGTCCAACGGGTCGCTCTCCTTCAAGACCAACCCGGCCAAAACGTACACGGAGGTGGTCCGCGACGCGGTGCTCGAGGCGATGCGGGCCGACCCCCGCGTGACGATCATCACCGCGGCCATGTGCCAGGGCAACATGCTCGAGCCCGTGCGAGACGCGTTTCCCGACCGTTTCTTCGACGTGGGCATCTGCGAATCGCACGCCGTGGCGTTCGCCGCGGGCTTGGCCAAGGCGGGCATGCGCCCGATCGTGGATGTATACAGCACGTTCATGCAGCGGGCGTACGACCAGATCTTCCAGGAGGTGGCCCTGCAGGACCTGCCGGTCGTGCTGATGATGGACCGTGCGGGGTTAACTGGCCCCGACGGCCCGACGCACCATGGGATGTTCGATATCACGTTCGTCCGGCCCTTTCCGAACGTGGTGGTCATGGCCCCCGGCGACGCGGAAGACCTCGCGCGGATGGCGCCGTTCGCCCTGGCCTGCGAGCATCCGACCGCGATCCGCTACCCGAAGGCCGTTGCGCAGTCCGTCCCGCGCGACGTGGCGCCGATCGAGCTGGGCCGGGCGGAGCCGATCCGGCCGGGCACGGACGGGCTCATCCTCGCCTGTGGCGCCGTTCTGCCCGATTGCCTTGCCGCCGCCGAGATGCTGGCCGCCGAGGACGTGAGCGTTGCCGTGATCAACGCGCGGTTCGTCAAGCCGCTGGACGTGGACACGATCCTCGAGGCGGTCCGCGCGGCCCGGTTCGTGCTCACCGTGGAAGAAGGCACCCTGATGGGCGGATTCGGAAGCGCCGTGCTCGAGGCGGTCGGCGACGCCGGCTATCCCAGCAGCCACATCCATCGGCTGGGCGTGCCCGACCGATTCATCGAACACGGCAGCCGCCGCGAGCTGCTGGCCGACCTGGGTCTGGACGCGCCGGGCATCGTCCGCGCCTGCCACGAGGCCGCCGCGAAGGCCGCGCTGGTCGACGCCGCCGACCAGACGTGACGCGGGGCGCCACTGCTGGCTTGTCCAGCAGTGCGAAGGCGACACGGCACTGCTGGACAAGCCAGCAGTGCCACCCGATCGTCATCCTGAGCGAAGCGAAGGATCTCGTTGGCCAAGTGCATAATCCATGCCCTCACCCCCGGCCCCTCTCCCAAAGGGAGAGGGGAGCATGTTGGAACGCCGCATGAACGAGCAAGCCGTCGCCATTCGCTGTCGCGCGTGTCGCAAGACCTTCACCCCCGAAGCCGGCGAGAGCGGCGTTTGGGTGTGCGGCCATTGCCGGGGAAAAAACCCGAATCTCGCGCGGCATTTCCGCTCGGTGGCCGACCTGTGCGTCTTCGGCTTGTTGGCAGCGCTTTTCTTCCTTGCGCGGCGGCTGGAGGCCGGCACGCGCGACTGGCGGACGCTCGCCCAGGCGATCCACGCGGCCCTGTTCGTCGTCACGATCGTATTGACCTACCGCGCGGCGACGCCGTGGCGGAGCGTCACGATCAAGACTCTCATTTGGGTCGTGTTCGTGGCGGCGCTAGCGCTCAATGTCGGCGTGCCAATGTGGCTTTCCGGGAAGATGTACCTTCCCGTCCTGGCCGTGTACGGGGCGATCTTCTGGTATCTGGCCTGGCTTCATATCCAGGCGGCCAAATGCACGCCGCGTCATCCGTAGGTCAGGCTGAATTCGGAATGACCTCTCCGCGTCTCTGCGTCTCCGCGCGAAATCATCGGAGTCAGACAATCTCGCGCGGAGACGCAGAGACGCGGAGAGACGATTGTGACGCACGGCACAACGCGCGCAAGGAATACGGTTTGGGGGTGTTGTCAGGCGCGGCCTGACCTACGGCTACAGCCTATCCTCCCGCACCGCGTCGAACATCGCGATGACGTTTTGCGGGGGCACGTCGGCCAGGACGTTGTGGACCTGTTGGAAGACGAAGCCTCCGCCGGGATGGAGAATCGACACGAGGCCGCGGACGTGCTCGCGGATGGCCTCGGGCGCGGCGTGGGAGAGGACGTGCCGGGTGTCGCAGCCGCCACCCCAGAAGGTGATGTCGCGGCCGAAGTCGGCCTTGAGGCCCGCCGGGTCCATGCCGGCGCAGGTGATTTGAACGGGATTGATCGCGTCGAGGCCCGCCTCGATCAGGTCCGGCATAAGCGGCCGCACGCCGCCGCAACAGTGGAGCATCACCTTGACGTCGGCCAGTTCCTTCGCCCGGCGCCACATCCGCGCGTGCCGCGGCTTGAACAACCGCTCGTACATCGCCCGGGACATCTGCGGACCGTTTTGCATCCCCAGATCGTCGCCAAAGGCAATGATGTCGATATAGGGGCCGACCAGACTCAGGTAGCGTTCCAGATTGGCCAGGTGGACCTCGACGAGCCGTTCGAGGAATTTGTCAGCGCGGTCGGGATCGGCCGCCAGAAGCATGAGGAAGCGGTCCATGCGGTAGAACCACTGGCCCAGCTCGAGGAGATTGCCGCCGAAAAGTCCGATAATGGCACGATCGGTTTGCTCGCGGAGCCGGCGGGCGCCCTCGACGAGAATTTTGTCGCCGTCGGGGCCTTCGACCAGCGGCCCGGGCGGCGAGGCGATGCCCGACCACATCATCTCGCCGAAATAGTCGCCCAGCCGGTCGAAATCCTCGTCCTTCTCCTCCAGGAAGGGCCAATAGCACTGCTCGAAGTAGATCGCCCCGTCGGGCATCTTGGCCAACACGCGGCCGCCGCGGCTCCGCAGGACCCAGGCATTGCCTTGGCGCTCGGGCTTGGTCCAGGCGGGCATCTGGGCGGGCGTGCCGTCGGGCAGCGGCCAATCCACCCAATCCTCGTCCCGCGTGGCGAATCCGCGGCCCAACTCGATCGCGTCCACCCCGAATCGCTCAAGCACGTCCTCGTCGATCACGGCCAACTGCTGGATCGGGTCGTACACGCGGATGGGCCGCGGCGCAAGGCCCAAGGCCGCGCGGAGCTTCGGATACGCCAGGGCCGCGATGCCCGACGAACGATGCCCGCCAAAGTCGATGGGCACCCGATCCGGCTCTTGATGATTCAGTGCAGCCAACACGCGCTCGCGCGGCGTCATGCGGTCTCCTCTCAACTGGACGTTATGCGGTGTGACTCCGGATCGCGTCGACGAGCACGTCGCAGCCCTCGGCCGCTTGCTCCTCGGTCAGGATCATTGCCGGCAGCAGCCGCAAAACGGTGCCGTGCGTGCAGTTTATCAAGAGTCCGCGGTCCATGCACGCCTTGACCAACGGACCGCCCTCGACCGCCAGCTCGATCCCGATCATCAGGCCCAGCACGCGGACCTCCTCGACCAGATTGCAGTCCGCGGCGAGCGGTTCGAGCCGCTGGCGGAAGACTTCGCTCACCCGGCGGGCGTTTTCCAGCAGATTCTCTTCCTCGATCATCTCGATGGCGGCGATACCCGCCCGGGCGGCGATCGGATTGCCGCCGAACGTGGCGGCGTGCATGCCCGGCCGCAGGCTCGGGGCGATCTCGGCCGTGGTGAGCATGGCCGCGCCGGCCAGCCCGCCGCACAGGGCCTTGGCCAGCGTCATCACGTCGGGCGTGACGCCGAAATGCTGGTAGGCGAACCAGTCGCCCGTGCGCCCGAAGCCGCTTTGCACCTCGTCGAAGATCAGCAATAGATCGTTCTCGTCGGCCAGGCGCCGCAGGCCGGCCAGGAAGCCGTCGGGCGGGATGACCACGCCGCCCTCGCCCTGGATCGGCTCGACCATGATGGCGGCCGTCTCGTTGTCCACCAGCCGCGCGGTCTCGTCCAGGTCGCCGTAGGGGGCATAGACGAATCCGGCCACGAGCGGGCCGAGCCCCTCGTGGTACTTCGGTTGCGCCGTGGCCGACGTGCTGCCGAGCGTCCGGCCGTGGAAACCGCCGGAGAAGGTGATGATCTTGTAACGCGACTTGGGCGTGTGCAGCCGGGCAAGCTTGATGGCCGCCTCGTTGGCCTCCGTGCCCGAGTTGCAGAAGAACGCCTTGCCGCCGAAGCTCCGCTCGGAGAGCATCTTCGCCCATTGGCCTTGGGCCTCGGTGTGCCACGTGTTGGGCACGTGGATGAGCCGGCCGAGTTGGTCGCGAACGGCCTCGACCACGCGCGGCGGGCAGTGCCCCAGCAGGTTGCACCCCCAGCCGGGAAACAGGTCGAGATAGCGGTTTCCCTCGGCGTCCCAGACGAACGAGCCCTCGCCGCGCACGAGCGCCAGCGGGTAGCGGCCGTAGTTGGGAATGACGTATTGGTCGAACAGCTTGATCGTGTCTTCCGAATTGAGCGGGACGTTGGGGTCCACGATAATCCTCCCTCGGCGACGGGAGTCGCCTCCTACAAGTTCGCTGCCCGTGGGGCCTGCCCACGTCGTTCGTCATCCTGAGCGGTCGTTCGTCATCCTGAGCGAAGGATCTGGCTTGTGCGTCATCCCGAGCGCAGCGAAGGATCTCGTCGATTTCGCTCGTTCGAGATCCTTCACCGCGCTCGGGATGACACGCCGCCGGACACGGCGGTTCACTCACGACAACCGTTTCCTTGTCCTCTTACTTCCGTATAATTTCCGTCCCCACGCCCTTGCTCGTGTAGATTTCCAGCAAAAGCGAATGGCGCAAGCGGCCGTCGATGATGTGGACCTTGCGGACGCCGCGCTGGACGGTGTCGAGGCACGCCTGCACCTTGGGAATCATGCCGGCCTCGATCGCGCCGGAGTTGATCAGCTCTCGGGCTTCCGCCACGCTGAGCGTGTGCACCAGGGAATCGGGGTCCTCGCGGTCGCGGCGCACGCCGTTGACGTCGCTTAGGAACACAAGCTTCTCGGCGTGGAGCCGTTCGGCCACGGTGTTGGCCGCCGTGTCGGCGTTGACGTTCAATTTGTCGCCGTTCTCGTCCAAACACAGCGATGGGATGACCGGCACGACGCCTTCGCAACACAGGCGAACGATCGCGTCGGCATCGACCCGGGTGACGCGGCCGACGTGGCCCAGGTCGACGGGCTCGCCCGCGTCGTCGGCCAACGCGATCCGCTCGCCGAAAAGCACGTTTTGCGTGCGGAAGTTCAGCGGCTTCGCCCGGCCGCCCAGTTCTTCAATCTGCGCGGCCAGGCGTTCGTTGATCTGGTAGCCGAGCACCCGCTCGACAATGGCCAGCGTGGCGTCGTCGGTGTAGCGTCGGCCCTGGACGAATCGCGGCTCGATGCCGGCGTCGGTCATCGCCCGGCTGATCTCCGCGCCCCCGCCGTGGACGATCACCGGCCTCATGCCGACCGTCTCCATGAAGACCACGTCGAGCAGCAGGTGCCCCATCGCCCGGGGGTCTTCCATCACGCTGCCGCCGAGCTTGATCACGGTGATCTTGTCGCGGAACTCGCGGATCCACTGGAGGGCCTCGATCAGAACGTTGGCTTTCTCGATGGCTTCGTGCACGGGCGCGGTCCGGGGCGCAAAGGGGGGTGATGGGCTTGGAAGGGACAAACCCCTCATTTTAGAGAGGCGCTGGCGGGTGTCAACCACGCCGGCTCTCCCGTTGCGAAGCCGCAAACGGCTGCTCCCCAGGTCGGAAGTCGGAATTCGGAGGTCGGAACGTGGCGCTGCGCTCCCGTTTCCCAAGTCCCGAACCCCGAGTCCCCCCAAGCTGGGCACCCCCTGGAACCCAAGCGGGTTTCTTGGCAAGATAGAAGTTTGGGCCGTCGGCAATGGGAATCGAAAGGACATCCATCGGGCATGAACGACTTGAAGGTCTTTAGCGGTCGGGCGAATCCCGCCCTGGCCAAGCGGGTGTGCGAGTATCTCGCGCTGCCGTTGGGGCGGATCAGCGTGGGCAATTTTCCCGACGGCGAGATCTCCTGCAAGATCGAGGAAGACGTCCGCGGACGCGACGTCTTCCTCGTGCAGCCGACCGGCCCTCCGGTGAACGAAAACCTGATGGAGCTCTTGATCATGATCGAGAGCTTCAAGCGGGCCAGCGCGGACCGGATCACCGCGGTGATACCCTATTTCGGCTACGCCCGGCAGGATCGCAAGGACGCGGGGCGCGTCCCCATCACGGCCAAGCTCGTGGCCAACCTCATCACCCGCGCCGGGGCCGACCGCGTGCTGGCCATGGATTTGCACGCCGCACAGATCCAGGGCTTCTTCGACATTCCCGTGGATCATCTCTACGCCGCCCCCGTCCTGGACGAGTACTTCCGCAAGATGAATCTCTCGAAGGATGAGCTTGCGATCATCAGCCCGGACGAAGGCAGCATCAAACGGGCCTTGACGCACGTCAGCGCCCTGGACGGCCAGTTGGCGATCGTCGACAAGCGGCGCACGGGCGCGGACAAGACGAAAACGGCGAATCTGATCGGCGGCCCGATCGACGGCAAGGTCGCGCTGATCTTCGATGACATGATCAGCACGGCCGGCTCGATCTGCGGCGCCGCGGAGATGGTCCATCGCGCCGGGGCCCGGGCGATCTACCTCGGCGCCACGCACGGCATCTTCGCCGGGGCCGCCCTGGAACGGATCCAGGCCGCGCCGGTCGAGCGGGTTGTCGTAACCGACACGGTGCCCCTGGCCGAGGATCGCGCGATCGACAAGATCGAGGTCCTCACCGTCGCGCCCCTGCTGGGCGAAGCCATCAAACGGATCCACCGCAACGAATCGGTCAGCCGGCTCTTCCCGTAAGGGTAGCTGGAAGGGGACAGTCCCATTTTCGCGGCGATTCACCCATCTCCAAAGAGCCGAGTCCTCTGCGCCGCGAAAATCGGGACAGTCCCCTGTGAACGGTTACGAGGCGCCGGAACAAACTCCGCGCAGCCGCGTTCACGCCCCATCGCCGTCAGCCGGCGCGAAAACGGCCTGGCATTGCGGAGTCTCCCAAAGCCGGACCTCGACCACGGGAAGCCCCTCCCTTCGGGCCTGCTCGAAGATGAGTCGGGCGAGATTCTCGGCCGTGGGGTTCACGTCGAGCAGGTACGGGCGTTCGCCCCACTGCTCCAGCGGAGCCACCGCCGGATCGTCCCGCCGGAGGATCATGCGGTGGTCCAGGTGTTCGTCGATCCAGCCGGCCACGGACCGCTTGATTTCGTTGAAGTCGACGACCATCCCTTGCGGGTCGAGCATCGCGGTTTGGATTGTGATGAGCACGCGTCCGTTGTGCCCGTGCAGCCGCGCGCATTTGCCCTGATAATCCAGGAGGCGGTGGCCGTAGCAGAAGTCGATCTCTCGGGTGACCTGAAACATGGGGTGAGTAGGCAAGCGTTTTTAGTGGGTGGCCGCGGGGCGAGCGGCGTCGGCGTATTGGGTCGGGTCGGCCATGCCGACGGATCGGAACGCCTTGATCCGCTCCGCGCACTTGTTGCACCGCCCGCAGTGCAGCCCTTCAACCGGCGCAATGCAGGAGAACGTCCATTGTAACGGCAAATCGCGTCCCAGTTCCATGACTTGTCGCTTGCTCAGCCCCGAGAACGGCCGGACGATGCGGACCACGCCGTCGCCCGACCGGGCGAACATGGCCTCGAGGTGGTGGAAAAACGGTCCGTGGGCGTCGGCGAAAGGGCTCGTTCCCAGCACGCCCAGGGCAAGCTCGCGGATGCCGCGCCGCTGGCACCAGATGGCCGCCTTGACCAGGAGAAGCACGTTGCGCCCGGGCAGGTAGACGGCCGTGTCGTCGCTGTCGGCCCCCGGCACGTCCCGACCGGTGACGCTCCAATGGTCGCCGTGCAGGTCCCACAGGGGCATCTCGAACACCACCAGCGGCTCAATTCGGTCCGTGGCCAGGGCGTTGAGAAACTGCTCGGACGCCGTCAACTCGCCCTGCTCCCAGGTCAACCCCGATCGGATGAAGAACGGTTGCACCCGATTCCCCCTCCGGAGAAGGTCCCCCACAAGGATAGAGCTGTCGAGACCTCCACTCAGGAGCGCTCCGACGATCGCGTTTTCGGGTTGGGTGGGCATGAGATCAGCGCGGGGTGACCGGCCGGGACAGCCTATCGCAGGCGCGCCAATTCTAGGCGCCACCCCGGTTTGGGAAAAGGGTCGCGCCCGGACCTTCAAGCTGCCCTTGCACCCCCGGACACCTGTCGATACACTTCTTCGCCCCCTTCTCTGGGGACGAGTTTGCTTGAAATGGAGGCCCAGGGTACCTAGAATGGAATCTAGGATCCCCAGCCCTCTTGAATCCCTCTCGAGGTGCGTCATGAAGACCTTCGTGCTGGGTGTCCTTTTGGTTGGAGTGGTTCTGTTGGGCTCGACGGTGGCCGAGGTCGGTGGTCGGGCGCCGCAAGGGTCGACGGAACGCGGCAATCCGATCGAGGTGGCCGCCGCGCGCGACGGACTCGTGGCCTTCAGCACGACGGTCGAACAGAAGTATCAGCAAGTAACGGTGATCGATCCTCGCGGGCGCGTGATCAGTGTATATCACATCGACCTCGTCACGGGCGGGATCACCTTGCGGAGCGTGCGCAACATCCACTGGGATCTGCAGATGTCCGACTTCAACGGCAAGGCGCCCTTGCCCCGGGAGATTCAAGCGTTGGCGGAACAGAGGTAACCTGAATGCCCACTAAGTTTTACAACGTCGAGAAGGCCGCCGAAGTCCTGGGCGTGAGCCCGGCCGAGATCAACGCGATGCGCGAGCGGCAGGAGTTGCACGGCTATCGCGACGGGGCCGACTGGAAATTCCGCGCCGAGGAAATCGACGTCCTGGCCGCCCAGGGCCCGCCCGCCTCGCCGGACACGTCGTCTGACGAGGACGTTCTGCTGAGCGAGGTCGAGTTGGGCCATTCCGATTCCGGCTCCTCCGGCACGGTGATCGGTCCTCCGCCCGACGAGGCGCTGTTCCACGAAACGAAGAGCGACCTGGGCTCGTCCCTCTCGGGCTTCGAGGATCTCGACCTGACGCTGGGCGACAGCCAATTGGACTTGTCGGTCGATTCCTCGACCGGCAGTTCCTCGGGGCTGGAATTGGCGGGCGACGAGCTGGACGACGACGATCTGGTGCTCGGCGGCAGCGGCGCGGGCAGCGACATCACCATCGGCGGCGACAGCGGGATCTCGCTGGTCGATCCGGCCGACAGCGGGCTCTCGCTGGAAGAGCCGCTCGACCTGGTGGGCAGCGGCCACGAATCGCTTCAACTCGGCGAGGACGAAGTCCTTTCGCTCGAGGAAGCGGCCGACTCGGAAGCGCCCACCGCCCTGAACACGGAGGGCGACTTCCTGCTGACGCCCCTGGACGAGGCCGGCGAAGACGACCAGAGCGGCTCGCAGGTGATTGCGCTGGAAAGCGAGGAGGACCTGGCCCCCGAGGGGCTGCCAGCCATGCTCGACGCCGACGTGGTTGAGGAACTGGAGCCGATCGCCCCGGTGCCCGCGGCGCGGGGGCGCGCGGCGGCGCCCGTGATGGACAGTCCGGTGCTGGCCGCGTCGCGCGACTACGCCGCGATGAGCGCCCAGGCGGCCGCCGGCCCGCCGGCCGCGGTCCTGCCCGAGGCGCCCTATTCCGCCTGGAATATCCTCAGCCTCGCCGGATGCACCGTGATCCTCGTCGTCGTCGGCATGTTCATGGTCGATCTCATGTGGAATATGTGGAGCTGGGGCGGCACGTATCGCGTGAACAGTTGGCTCATGGATCTGATTAGCTAACGCCGCGTGATCCGGCATGGAAGCAAACCGATTCGAAAGGAGTCGAATCATGGGCCGGTCTGACGCCCAATCACTTGGCGCGCGCCTGGTTGTTCGCGGCGCGATGCGCGCGGGTCGCTCGCCCTGGGCGACGCGCGCTCTGGGGCACGCTCCCGCAGTGGCCGTCCTGGGTCTCTTGGCGCTCGCGTCGGGCGGATGTCTCGCGCCGCAAAGCCGGGTTGACGCCCTGACAACCCAGAACCGGGCCCTGTCCGAACAAAACCGGGCCCAGCTCGCCGAGATCGAAAACCTCAAGATCCACGGCCGCAACATCGAAAACCAACTCCGGCGGACGGAGGAGGAGCTGGCCCTGATCGACGACGGCGTGGGGAGCGACGGCCAACGGCTGGCCGATTTCCGCCGGCAGCACGAGGCCATCAAGGAGCAACTCCGCGGCGGACCGATGCTGGTGCCGCCCGCCGTGGGTGGACAGTTGGCCGCCATCTCCCGCGAACACCCGGAACTGAAGTTCGACCCGCGGACCGGCATCGCCAAGCTGGACACGGACATTCTTTTCGACAGCGGCCAGGACGACCTGAAACCCGGCGCGGAAAAGGTCCTCGCCGATCTGGCCAAGACGCTAAAGAGGGCCGAGGCGGAGGGCTTGCGCGTGATGGTGGTGGGCCATACGGACGACCGGGCGATCGCCAAACGGTCGGCCCGCGAGCAATTCCCCACCAATCTGCACCTGAGCACCGCCCGGGCGCTGGCTGTCGCCCGGCGGCTGCGCGAGCTGGGCGTGGCGCAAGACCAGATGGGCGTGGCGGGGTTCGGCTCCCACCAGCCAATCGCCCCCAACAGCTCCGAGCAGAACCGCCGCGCCAACCGCCGCGTCGAATTGTTCGTCATGGCCCCCAACGTCCCGGTTGTCGGCTGGACCGAGACGATCCCGACCGTGTACTGATCGGCGTATGCTCGAGGCGGGCTCGGCTTCGGACCGGTCAAAGGCGGTCGTAGGCCTCGCGGCGGTTGCGGCGCCGGGCCAACTCGCTGGCCCAACGCAGGCCGAGGGTCGAGGCGCGCCGGCGGGCCCAGTCGGTTAGGAGAACCGTGCCGGTCGGCGGCGAGTCGACGGCCAGCAAGCCCGCCATCAGTCCGCGAACCTCGTCCCGCGTGAGGATCACGTCGCCCAGCAGCTTGCCCAACGCGACGCAACCGAGATAGCCGACGCTGGCCGGCACGGGCACGATCCATCGCCGCTTGCCGAGGATTTCCGCCAGGGTGAGCAGCAACTGGCGGTAGGTGAACGTCTCCGGCCCAACCGCGTCGAGGATGACGTTCTCGCTCGCGGCGCCCTGCTCTACGGCCAGCCGGGCCAGGTCGTCCACGTGGACCGGCTGGATCCGGTACTGACCACCGCCAAAAACCGGCAGCACGGCAAACCGCCGGACGTTCCAAGCGATGTTGTTCACCAGGATATCCTCCTTGCCGAAGAGTACGGTCGGGCGGAGGATGGCGTACGACAACCCCGAATCGACCAGGGCGCGCTCGAGCCGCGCCTTGCCGCGGTAGTATTCCAACGGCGAATCTTCCGAGGGGTTGGCAATGCTGACGTGGACGACGCGGCGGACCCCGGCGCGCCGGGCCGCGTCAAACAGCACAAGCGTGTTGCGCACGGCGTCGGCGTGCGTGAACTCGCGGTGGTTGAAGCGGACCCAATACGTGTTGTAGAGCACGTCCGCGCCGGCGAGCGACTCGACGAGGCGCTCGGGCTGGTCGAAGTGGAAGGGGTGAATTTCCAAGGCGTCGCTGAAGGGGTTCGGGCGTCCGGGCGAGCCGGTCAACGTCCGCACGCGGTGGCCCAGCTCGAGCAACCGCCTCGCGATGCACTTGCCCGAATAACCCAGCGCACCCGTCACAACGTGCAATGGTCTACCTGGCATGGCTCAACACCCCCTCCATTGGGACTATCCTGGCCGGACCGCCGCTTTGACGGCCACGGCCGGCCACCCTATCTTTTCCGAGGCTCCCCAGGCACTTGGAATCCCGGCGCGACGACGCATGCCCGCCACCGACGACGCGTCCACCATCTCGAAGGCGTCCCCGGACCTCATCCCGGTCTCGATCGAATCGCTCCGCGCGCTGATCGACTTCCTTCAGGTCGATCTCTACATCGAGCAGGAGAGGAGCAAGGCCCTGATATTGTACCGGGACCGGGCCCATCCGGTGAAGCAATCGGACTTGGATCGACTCGCCCAACGCGGGACCAAGACCTTGTACCTGAGCTTAGCGGATCGAGACGGTTCACACCAGACGATCGCCGACAAGGTTTGCCGGAACGAGCGGTTGGCCCCGGAGCGGCGGTTTCGGGTTTTGCACGATTTCGGCAGGACCGCCTTCCACAGGGTCTTGGGCGACAGCAGCCTGGACGCCTTCGTGGGCATGGCCAACGGCCTCGCGCAGCGGATGACCGGGTTGATCTGCCGCGGCGACGTGGTGGTGCAGGATCTGCTCGGGCTATTGGACTACGACAACCAACTCTACACGCATTCGCTCAACGTGGCGGCCTGCTCGTTGCTTCTGGCGCAGGGTCTGGGCATTCGTGACCCCGGTGAGTTGCAGTCGCTTGCCGTGGGCGCGCTGTTGCACGACGTCGGCAAGCGACACGTCGTGCTGAGCATCCTCAAGAAGCCCGGTCCCTTGAACGCCCGACAACGCAAAGAAATCCAGAACCATCCCACGACGGGCTTTCGCGATCTCATGCGGCGCGGAGAGCTAAGCTGGCCCCAGGCGATGATGGTCTACCAGCACCACGAACGGTGCGACGGGTCGGGTTACCCGGTCGGTGTGGTCGGCGACGAGATCCATCCCTGGGCGCGGCTCTGCGCGGTGGCCGACGTGTATTGCGCATTGACTTCCGACACGCCCTACCGAAAACAGAAGCCCGTGCACCAGGCGCTCGATATTCTCGACGACGAAGCCGAGGCGTCGCTCGACAAGGAGATGGTCCGATGTTGGAAGGCGATCACGGCGGCCCGGGCGCCGTCCTTGAGCTCGTGAAGCGTCTCCGCTGCGAGATCAAACTACCCCGATCCATGGCCGACTATTTCCAGGACGTGGACGCCGTCGGCGCCATCGTCGAGGACAAGCGCCGCTTTGCCCGGCGGACCCTGCACAGCCTGGGGGCGCTCGAGCATCGGCCAACGTTCGCCGCGCTGCCGAGGACCGTCGAGTGGCACAAGATCTACACGAAGGACGTCTCGCGCGGGGGACTGGCCTTCCTGCATAGCTGCCAGCTCTTTCCCTTGGAGCGGATGCGGATGCTTCTGCCCGATCCGGCCTTCCAGGCCGTGTTGCCGCCGACGTGCCAATGCGTCGTCGAGGTGGCCCGCTGCCAGCGACTCGCGCCGAATTGCTTCGAGATCGGGGCGACGTTTGTCGAGCGTCTGGCGTCCTGATCCCGTTTGACCTAGGGCGAGGGCATCGTGCAGGCGTTCCTGCCGCAGACGCGTCCCGAAAGGACGTTCGTCGCACGCGCCGACACGCTCATCCCCGACCCCTCTCCCGCCCGGCGGGAGAGGGGAGGAAAGGGATGACCGTGGGATACTCGTGGCAGCGCGTGGCTCAGGTGGGCAGCTTCGGGGTTTCCGCCGGCGGCACGGGATCGGCCGGGGGAATGGGGTTAGCCGGGGGAATGGGGTCAACCGGCGGAATGGGGTCAACCGGCGGCTCGACGGACGGGGCCGGATCGGCCGGCGGCTCGACGGACGGGGCCGGATCGGCCGGCGGCTCGACGGACGGCGGGGGCTCGGCCGGCGTGGCTTCGGGCGTCGGCTCGGGCGTCGGCTCCGGCGGCGTGACCTCCGGCGGCGGAGTCGGCTCCTGATCGACCACCGGTGGCTCGTCGACCGGTTTCTCGTCAGGCACCGTGGTCCCACTCTCGGCCGGCGGCGCGGGCGTCTTCTTCGACTCGGCGGGCTTGCAGCCGAGCATGGGAACGACCAGCCACACCGCGGCCAACCCCAGCCCAAGGGCCAAGAACCGTGTGCGCGTAGACATGACGTCTCGCTCCTTTCTTAGGTTGACGGGAAGGCGTGTCTCGTGCGGGATCGGCCCGCCCGCGCCGCCCGTCTCGGCCGAGGGGCCCCCGATCATCAAAAACCGATTCTACCCCTTGCCCACGGCGCGGACAACGGCCGCCGCCTCGATTGACCTGACCATTCCGCCGGAACGCTAAGTGCTTTGCGCAAAACCCCTACCGCAACGCGGGCCGATCTGGTAGTCTAGGCAAGAGATTCGCGCCGCCCCCCTTCCCACTGGCGAGGTTTCTTCGATGACCAGACTCCCTTACGCATCCGTTTGGACCGTGGTTCTCCTTGCGATGGCGTGCCCGGCGCGGAGCGACGAACCGGCGCAGGCCCCGGCCGCGGCCCGTTACACCCGAGTCGAACAACTGCCCGACGCCGTCGCGCTGGCCAAATTGTCCAACGGTCTGACCGTGATCGTGCAGGAGAACCACGTCGCCCCGGTGGCCACCGTGCGCTGCTACGTGGGCAACACGGGCGGGGCCTTCGAGGGGCGATGGCTGGGCATGGGCTTGAGCCACCTCATCGAGCACCAGGTCTCCGGCGGCGCCACCGCCCACCGCACCGCCGAGGAAACCGAACGGCTGGTCGACGCGTTTGGCGGCGCCACCAATGCCGGGACAAGCTCCGATGTGACGCAGTATTTCATCGACTGTCCCGCCCGGCGCGTGATGGATTCGATCGACGTGGTGGCCGACCAGATGCGGCACTGCGCGTTCGATCAGGCCGCGTTCGACCGCGAGTTCAAGGTGGTTCAACGGGAACTGGCCGACGGCGAGGTGAACCGGTTCCGCGTGCAATGGTCGCTGTTGCACGAGACGATCTACACGGTCCATCCAGCCCGCACGCCCACGATCGGCTACCTCGACGTGCTCCGCCGCGCGACGCGCGAGGACTGCGTCGATTTCTACCGCGAGCGCTACGTGCCGAACAATCAGATTTTTGTCGTGGTCGGCGACGTGAAAACGCCCGAGGTGCTCGATCGCGTGGCCCAGGCGTTCGCCGATTCGCCGCGATCGGAGGAGACCTATCTTCCCATGGTGGAGGAGCCCCGGCAGATCGGCCCCCGCGAGGCCGTCCGCGAGATGGACGGGGCCACGTACGACCTGGCGCTGGCCTGGCCCACCGTGCAGCTCTCGAACCCCGATCTGTACGCCCTGGACGTGGCCTCGTCCATTCTGACCGAAGGCGAGAGTTCTCGGCTGGTCCAGTCGCTCGTGTACGAAAAGCAGTTGGTCCTTTCCGTCCAGTCGATGAGCAACACGCCGCATTACGTCAACGGCTTTTTCGCCGTGCTGGCCAGCAGCCGGCCGGAGACGTGGCAGCAAGCCGAGCAAGCGATTCTCGACGCGGTCTACCGGCTTCGCGAGGATCTGGTCCGGCCGGAGGAGCTGGCCAAGGCCAAGAAGCAAAAGGTGGCGGAACTCGTCTTCGGCCGGCAGACCGTGCAGGACGCGGCCGACAGCCTGGGCCGGGGGTACATGAGCGCCCACGATCCGCTCTTCGACAAGACCTACGTGGCCAATATCCAAAAGGTCACGGCCGAGCAGATCCGCGACGTCGCCCGGCGGTATTTTGATCCCCAGCGGCTTAACCGCGTGCTCATCGCCCCGCCCGGCGGCGCGCCCAAAACCGAGCAGGCCGTGGCCGCGGGCGGCGAGGAGCCCATCCGCGCGGCGAAGCTCCCCAACGGGATCCGCGTGCTCGTCAAGCGGCAGTCGCACCTGCCCATGGTGAATCTTCAGGCATTTGTGCTCGGCGGATCGCTGGTGGATGCGCCCGAGACGGCGGGCCGCGCGGCGCTGGTCGGCCAGATGCTCGACAAGGGGACGGCCCGTCGAAACGCCCGGCAGATCGCCGACTACTTCGACGCGATCGGAGGGCGGATGTCCACCGGCGCCGGCCGCAACACGCTCTTCGCCAACATGACCGTGCTTCGGGACGACTTCCCCGAGGCCGCGGCCGTGTTCGCCGAGTGCTTCACGCGGCCCACGTTCCCCGAGGACGAATTCCAAAAAGTCAAAAAGCTCGCCCTGGGCGCCATCGCCCGCCGGGCGGACAATCCCCAGGCCGAGATCTTCGAGCTCTTCCAGGACAACCTGCCGACGGAGTCGCCGTACCACGTGATCGAAGGCGGCAAGACCGAGACCATCCAACCCTTGTCGGTGGCCGATTTGAAGGCGTACTACGACACGTACTTCGTCGCCGGTAACATGCTCGTGACCGTGTTTGGCGACGTGGACCCGGATGAAGCCCTCGCACTGGTGCAAAAGCAGTTCGGCCACGTTCGTCAAAGCAAGGACGCGCCTCCGATCGACTTCGACCGCCCGGGCGCGATCGCCAAGTCGATCGTCCGGCACAAGCGGATCGGCAAGCCCACCGGCATGGTGCTTCTGGGCTACGCCGACGCGAGCATCCGGCAGGAGAAGGACTACGCGGCCTTGACGGTGCTCGACGCAATTCTCTCCGGCTACGACTACCCCGGCGGATGGCTGCACGACGAGCTGCGCGGCGAGGGATTGGTCTACATGGTCCACGCGTTCCAGATGACCGGGCCCGCGCCGGGTTACTTCACCATTTTCGCGCAGACCGGACCCGACAAAGTGGATGAAGTGGTCGCGCGGATCCGCAAGAACATCGACCGTGCTCGCGAGGGCGACATCCCCGAGGACGAGTTCCGGCGGGCCGTCGAGATGATCCGTGCCCTGCACGCCCAAAAGAACACGACCTTGGCCGAGCAAGCCGCGCAGGCCGCCGTCGACGAGCTATTGGGATTGGGCCACGACTACGACAAGTCGTTCGACAAACGGATCGAGGCGGTCGCGCTCGACGACGTCGTGCGCGTCGCCCAACAATACCTGACCAACTCCGTCCTCGTGACGACCTCGCCCAAGCCGCCCGCCGACGCCCCGTAGCGTAGTGCGTCAGAATTGAGGAATCGTGTTGAAGGCCCGTTTTGAGTGCCACTGGCTCCGCCAGTGCCCTGCACGGGCGATTCAGCACTGGCAGAGCCAGTGGCACACGCTCGCCGCGACGGAAGGGGCCCCTCGCCGCCGCCGCTCACCCTTGGGAGGGACGTTTGACGGGCGTGTTGTGCATGTACCAATGGTCGCCGATCTTTTCCAGCGACAGCGTGGGCAGACCCTCCACGCGAGACCAGGCCCGTTCCTCCTCGATGGTCCACGTGCCCTCGGTCAACTGCCGCGACAACGCGGCCACCATCTTGGCCGATTTCTCCGGCGTGGCCTTCGCGGCCAGCTTCCGCATCGCCTCGGCGTCGCCGTGCAGCTTGTCGTCCACCTGGCTCGGCGAAATCAAATGGGCCAGCATGTACTCCACCTGGCCGGCCTTGGTCGCCTTGATCACCGAGCGGATCGTCGTCTGCGGATCGCTCTGCGGGAATCGATCCAGGTTCACTTCGATTCCGTAACGGTGCATCATGCTCACGGGCCGCAATCCGTCGGCCGCGACAGATGGCCCCACCACCGTCGGAATCAGCAGCAACGCGACGCCTGCGCTCAAGATATGCCGCATGGCACGAGCCCTCCGAACGATCGGAAAAGAAAACGCGAAAAGCGACGTGTTCTGGCTTCGCCGCCAGGTCGATGACGGGTGAATTGCCGGAAGACGCCTACCGTAGGGTACCCGTGCCGCGGGCGACGGTCCGGGTGTCTCCGCCGGCTGGCGTCTCGGGCGTGGCGACGGCCGGAACGACCGCGTGCAGGGCGGCAATCCGCGCGGCCACGTCCGGTTGATAGGGATTTGTCGCGAGCGAACGCTGGTAGAGGGCCAAGGCCTGGTTGGACTGGCCGTTCTTCTCCTGGAGACGCCCCAAAGCGGCCAACGCCCGCGCGTGGTTCGGTTCCGCGACCAGGGCCTCGGTCAACCGCTCTCTCGCGTCGTCGTTCTTGCCCCCCTCCTCCAAGAGCCGGGCCAACTCCACCTTGGGTTCCGCCGACGTCGGGTTCCGGGTCGCCCAGCCTTCCAAGAGCCGGGAGGCCTCTTCGTTGCGATTGCGTTCCACAAGCATGACCGCCAAGCCCCGGTAACACTCCGAGTGGTTGCCGTCGCGGTTGAGACACTGGTTGTAGTAGCTCTCCGCCTGGTCGTAATCCGATTGCCGGTGGTAAAGCGTCCCGAGTCGGTGGTAGACGGAAGCCAGATTGTAGTAGCCGTCGGCGTGGTTTGGATCGGCGTACACGGCCTGTTGGAACTGCGCGAGAGCGTCCTGATACTGAGCCTGCTCGAATCGGCGAACGCCTTCCGCGTTGCGGCCCCGCGCCGCCAACGCGCCACACCCGGACAACAGCAGACACAACCCCACGATACCCGCCGTGGGCGCGAGACAAGTCCTCCGAAGCTCGCCCGGAGGGATCGGGAATCGCGGCTCGTGCACGGTCAAACGCCTCGCGTTGGAAACCGGGGTGGGGGAGGCTGACGGCCCGCCGTGGTCGCCTAGCTGGCCACCGTCAAACGCGTCGCGGAAGAGTAGCCAAACCGGCCTGGCGCGACAAGACCGGTTTGGACCGCGCGATCGAAACGTCCCGCCGGTTCCGTTTCGCGGCCCGGCACGCGGCGGATCATGCAATGGACTCACCACAACAAATGGGGGGTGGCAAGCCTGAACACCGACGTCCTGGCCAATCAGACCTGGCGCGGGGCCATCGCCGGGTGAACGTCGGCGGAGCTGGGCGAGGGGCCGGCGGCGTCCGACGACTTCTCGTAGCCCAGTTTTCGGATGACCTCGAGCACCTCGCTGCACGTCGGAAACATCCGCCCACTGGTGCGCTTGTACGCGTCCAGCGCGTTCATGAACTCGATTTCCTCGTTCGTGTAGTCGCGCTCGCACGTGGTGGGGTCAATCTGCCGGCGACGGTTGACCTTCACCCGCCGCTCGATCTTCCGCCGCTCGACGGCCACCGGCTCGGCGCGCTGACGCCGTTCGGCGCCGCGGCGGTCGCGGGTGGCGCGGCGGTCGAGGGTGACCGTCGCCTCGGCCGCCGCGGCGGCGGCTTTGCGCTGGGCACTCGCCGTGCCCCGAGGCGCCTTCTTGGCGGTCGAAGCGGGCTTTTTGGCCGCGGGTTTCGCGGGCTTTTTGGTTGCGGTACCGCCGGTCTTCCGTGTCCTTGTGGTCGTGGCGCTCCTTGCCTTGGTCTTGGTCTTGGTCTTGGCCACGGACAAACCCCCAACTGGAACCGTCGATCACGTGAAATAACATACCCCTGTTGGAATAGGAAATCGTCCCGGAATCGGTCAAAGTTGACCTGTTGCGCAATTTGGGTAAATGTGGCAATATCAACGGATAGGGCGGCTCGATCCGGCTGCGCGGCAGTGCCGGTTGTAGGGGCCCTGCGGGCCAGATCGGCCCGGAAAAGACGAGACCCGGTCGGTTCTTATAGCCGCCGGTGGGATTCGTGCACGGCTTGGCAGATGTCGCGCAACTCGGCGGTCGACACGTCTTCGAGCCGTTTGCCCGATCGATCGACGTGCTCGTTGATCTTCACCGCCGTCTCCTGCATCACGGCGTGGGTTTCTTCCGACCCGCCCACCAAGGCGAAATTCTTGCCGCGAGTCAGTCGCGTCTGACCGTCGTCGGCGTCAAAGGCGATGCCCAGAAGCGCGGCGCTCTTTCGGGGTTGACCGACAGCCTTCACCGATGCCTCTCCTCGACGGTTCCGTCAAAAAAGCGTTGCGTGGCGGCGGGACAGAGGCCGCCGCCGGCGGGACTCATCTGCGGCGGAGAAAGTGCCGGAGCGTGTCGGCCGCGGCCGATTGGCTGTCCGCTGCCTTGGGCCGTTTGAGCCCTTGCGGGCCGGTCACTTTCCGCTTGGCGTCTTTCTTCTCCTTCTCGTCGGCATGTTCCTCGGGCTCGGCGGCCTCCGGTTTGAACTCGGAAACCGTCCCGGCCGTGTTCACGGCGACGGTACCGGCTTGCGACGCGTCCATCGTTTGTGTTTCGCCGCCGTCGTCCTGGCCGCCGAGCCAGTCGCTGATGTCCATGTCGTCGTCACCGGTGGCTGGCCGGGCTCCGGCCGTCGCCACGGTCCTGGCCGCGGCTTCTTCGACGCTCTTCACCGGCGACTTCTTCTGACCCGCGAGAGCCACTTCAATGTGAACCTCAAACTCCAGAGGGCCAACGGTCAGTTTATCGCCCGACCGGAGTTCCTGCTCGCCGTGCACCTGGACGCCGTTGAGGAACGTGCCATTCTTGCTGTTGAAGTCGCGAACGGTGACCACGCCCTCCTCGGTGAAAATGCCGCAATGATGCCGGCTGATCAGATCGCTGTTGGGCCGAAGCTGGCATTCCTCGGATCGGCCGATGAAGAACTTGGGCGCGGCAACCGGCACGACCTGTCCGGCCTGCTTTCCCTCGAGCACCACAAGTTTGACTTCCATCACCATCCCCACTTCACAGAGCAGATCCATCGACAACGTGTCAATAAGATCGCAACCGCGCGAAACCTCTGTGAAGACCGGGCGCCGCCCGGGCGCTCTTGCCCAGCGGCCGAAAGCTGCCGTCAGCTCAATTCAAGAAGCTCCCCGTTTCGGTGTTCTTTCACCCGGTCCGAGCGCTCTCTTCTCTGGACCGCCCCCCGGCGGGAATCGCCGCGACACGCCGTCGCGGAACACAACCCATCATTTTCGATACTAACAACTTGCGCGGCGAAAGTCAAAACGAACTTGGACTTTACGCCACGGCCGTCGGTCCCACAGCCCGCCCAGCCTGGGGCGGGAACGCCGCCCCTCGCGGTCTAGCGGTCGGGCCGACGCCGGTCGAACGTCCACCCCGGCTCGGCGTACTTCGTCTCGACCAACATCCTCGCCCGAGCCTGTTCCCGCGCGTCGAGTCCGTCCGATGCCAGCTTCAGACCCCACTGTTGGGCCATCTCGGCCAACCACGTCTCCACCAGAAGCGGTATCTCCACGCTCCGGCCCGCGAGATCCACCAAGCCCGGCAATTCCGGGGCCGCGGCGGACCGGGCCAGGAGCAGGCTCCCGTGTTGGAGGATCGCGCGCGGGGTCCGCCGCTGGGCGCTGCCGGCGATCTTGTGGGCTCCACAGAGTACATCGCCCGGCGCGCGACGCTGGAAACACAAAAAAGGCCGCCCCGCGGCCGACGCCTCCTCCTTCGCCAGTGCTACCTCGACCCCCCATCGCTTGGCCACATGAATAATTATGCGGTGAACGCCTAGATAAAGGTCGCGACGCGATCCGCGGGCAAGCCGATGGTCCAGGGGCAGGGCAAGGCTGTAGGTCAACTCCTCGTCGTGCACCAACGCCCCGCCGCCGCTGGCGCGGCGGACCAGGGGACAGGAGCCACTGGCGGGATGGCACTGGCGCTCCGAGGCCGCCTGGAAGTAACCCAGCGACAGCGTGGGCTCGGCCCATTGGTAAAACCGCCAGACGCAGCAGGCCCGCTCTCCCGCCGACTCCAGCATCGCCTCGTCCACGGCCATGTTCCAGCCGCCCGATGCTGGGGGATCGATCAACAGCCGGCAAACGTCCTGTTGGGACATGCGTGAACCGCCAGCTTGGGTGGGCGATTGAAAAGTCGCGCGATTATGGCAGAATTGGCCCTGCGGACGCGCCGCCTGAAAGCGTGTTACACTTGCCGCGGCACAAATCCGTCATTTTACCTCGCGCGCGTTCCACCCTCAACCATGCGGATTGAACCGATTATGCCAAGAATCCTTGTCCTGGATGAGTTGTCGCAAGACGGGCTGAGCCTGCTGGATTCGGCCTGCGACCTCGAATACGAGGTCCGCACCGGACTCGCCGGCGAGCAGCTCCGCAAGGCCTTGGCCGAGGCCGACGGCGCCATTTGCCGAAGCGGCGTGAAGATCACCGCCGACGTGCTTTCGGGCAACACCCGCCTGAGGGCCATTGCCCGCGCGGGCGTGGGCACCGACAACATCGACAAGGACGCCGCCACCCGGCTGGGCATCATCGTGATGAACACGCCCGGCGGAAACACCATCTCCACGGCCGAGCACACGATCGCCCTGATGCTGGGCATGAGCCGCGGCATCGCGCCGGCCTACGCCAGCCTGCTCGAGGGCCGGTGGGACCGCAAGTCGTTCATGGGCACGCAGTTGGCCGGCAAGACGCTGGGGATCGTCGGCCTGGGCCGCGTGGGGCAGGCCGTGGCCTCGCGGGCGATCGCGCTGGAGATGAAGGTCTTTGGCTACGACCCGTTCCTTTCGGCGGCGCGGGCCAAGGAGTTGGGCATCGAGGCGGTCGATTCGGCGAGGGAGCTCTTTCCGCTCGTGGACTTCCTAACCGTCCACACGCCGCTGACCAACGAAACCCGCAACCTGGTGGGCGCCGCCGAGATCCGCATGATGCGCCGCGGCGCGCGCCTAATCAATTGCGCACGGGGCGGCATCTACGATGAAGCGGCCCTGGCCGAGGGGCTCAAGAGCGGGCATCTGGCCGGCGTGGCTCTCGACGTGTACGCCACGGAACCCTGCACCAAAAGCCCGCTTTTTGGAATGCCCGGCGTTCTGTGCACGCCGCATTTGGGCGCCAGCACCGAAGAGGCGCAAACCAGCGTGGCCGTCGAGGCGGCGGGGCTCTTGATCGACTACTTCACCACCGGCGCGATCCGACAAGCCGTTAACATGTCGCCGCTGGACGCCAAGACGCTCGAGGGGCTGCGGGCGCACCTGAACGTGGCCTACCGGCTCGGGCTGCTGCTGGCGCAGACGGACCACAACCCGCCGCACCGGTGCCGCCTCCGCTACCGGGGCGAGGTGGCCAAGAGAGACACCCGGCTGCTCTCGTCGGCGTTCGCGGCGGGGCTGCTGGAGCACGCGATGGACACCGAGGTGAATATCGTCAACGCCTCGTGGCTCCTGCAGGAGCGCGGAATCGAGCTTGTGGAGGAGCGGACCAGCGACCTGGGCAGCTTCAGCTCGATGATCACCGCCGAGGTGGTCCGCGGCGACCAGACGTCGATGGCCTCCGGCACGCTCTTTGGCAACAACATGCCCCGGCTGGTCCAGACGGCCGGCTGCGACCTGGAAAGCTATCTGGACGGCATCCTCATGTTCTTCCTGCACCGCGACACGCCGGGCGTGATTGGAAAGGTGGGCAGCATTTTCGGCGCCCACCGGATCAACATCGCCCAAATGTCGGTCGGGCGGAAGGCGAACCGGCCGGGTGGCGACGCGGTGGGCGTGTTGGCGCTGGATAGCCAGCCGCCGGCCGAGGCCCTGGCCGAGGTGCTCGCCTTGGAGGGCGTCCACCGCGCGTGGGTCGTCACGCTACCCCCGGCCCAGCAAATGCCCGCTTGGATGGGACGATAAGCCGCAACGAGGCGGCTGAGTCGGCCGGCGGCCCGCCCGGCGCGCCCAGGGGCGCTTGCCAACAGCACTGGGCGGGGTATCCTTAGGGTTGTGATCCGGCGACCAAGGATCGTGTCCCGCGCCCTCGCCGGCGCAAACCCGGCACGTGGCTTTTCATGCGGCGCGTCCTCTTCCAATACGATCTCGACCCGACGACCTGGGTGTATCTCTCGTCGCTGATGACGATCGGGATCTACTTCAAGTTCCGCCGCTTCTGGAGCGTCCGCAACGCGGATTTGATCGGATTGATCGCGTTTGCCCCGGGGCTGCTTCTCGTGGCGTATCAACAGCAACGGCTGGGCTACGCGTGGCTCGCCGCCGTGGGAATGGCCTACCTCGTTCGCCTAGTGATCGATCCCGTGATGGTCCGTCGCCCGCTGTTGGAGCCGAATCTTTCGGTGGACGGACTCGTGTTCACCGGCGTCGCCCTGCTGGTCTTCCTCCTGTCGAACGTTATCACGACGCACTTGACCCAGAGCGACCGCCAGGGCGCGGTCCGCATGGACCGGCTCCTGGCCGGCCAGCTCGCGCCCGACGAGGCCGCCGAGCTCGCCCCCGGCTACCCGCCCTTCCAGGTGTTTTCCACGTACTCCAACACCGCCTTCGTGCCCAGTCAGGGGGAAGATCCCGCGCCGCTGCCGCATCGCGCTTTGGTCCGGGCCGTGGCCACGCGAACGACCGTGATCCTCGGCCATCTGGCCATTGTCGTCGGCATTGTGCTCGTGGGTTATCGCCACTTCGACAACCTGCACACCGGCATGGCCGCGGCGGTCTTGTACCTGCTGCTGCCGTACACCAGCCAGATGACCTCCCGGGTGGACCACGTCGTTCCCGCGGCCCTGTTGGTCTGGACGATCGAGGCCTACCGCCGCCCGATGGTGGCCGGCGTGCTGCTGGGTTTGGCCGCCGGGCTGATTGCCTATCCGCTTTTCCTCGTGCCGCTGTTTCTGGGTTTTTATTGGCGCCGCGGCGCGGTGCGATTTCTGTTGGGCGCGATCGCGGCGCTGGCGGTTCTCGTGGGATCGCTTTTTCTCATCTCGCCCGACGCCGCCGCGTTCTCCAGTCACGTCTTGACGATGTTCGGCGCCCGCGCCGTGTTGAAAGACCCGCTGGTAGGTTTCTGGTCCTTTCACGAGCCGGTCTACCGGATCCCCGTGGTCGTGGCGTTCGCGATTGGCTCGTTGAGCCTGTTGCTCTGGCCGGCCCAAAAGAATCTCGGCACGCTCCTGAGCTGCTCGGCCGCCGTCATGCTGGGCGTGTCGTTCTGGTACGATCCCGGGGCAGGCGTCTACCACATGGCCTGGTTTTTGCCGCTGCTGCTGCTGACCGTCTTCCGCCCCAACCTGGAAGACCGCGTGGCCCTGACCACGGTTGTGCCGTGAGAAGACCACGAGAAGGGTGGTCTCCGGAACCTTATCGAAAGATCGGCCCGATCGCCGGCGCAAGGGCGTAAGTCCTTGCCCGTCAACCAGTCCGGCGCGGAAACCTGGCAACCTGGGTTAGGGTCCGGGCAGGCCGGGAGGCTATACTTGGAGGATGCTCGATACTCCCCCCCGAACCCCCGATCGGCCGCCCGAGCCGCCAACGCCCGCCGAGCCCCCGCGGCCCCGGCGGAGTGCCCTGCGGCGACGACGGGTCTCCGGGTTTGTGGCGAGCATGGTCTTCCACGCGGTTCTTTTAGTGATCCTGGCGCTGGTGGTGCAGGCGACGCCGCTGCCCGGCGGCTTCGTGGGCTTGACGTTCGAGGGCACGGACGAGCCGGTCAAGCTGGAGAGCTCGCTGCCGCAAGAACCTGCCCTGGACAAGGGCGACCGGCATGCCTGGGAAGACGGCCGCGACGTGCCCGCCACCGCCGAGGTCGAGTTGCCGCCCATCGGGCCGATCTCGCCGACCCCGGCCGCGGCGGCCGACCATCCTCTGGGCGTCGATCCGGCGCGGTTGTGGCAAGACATGCCAACGGGCACGCCAGGTGGCCTCGAGGGCAGGACCCCGGCCGGTCGGGCTCAACTGGGGCAAGAGCGCGGAAGCAGTCCCGAGAGCGAAAACGCCGTCGAGCGGGCCCTGCGGTGGCTCGCCGCCCAGCAACACGAGGACGGAAGCTGGACCTTCTATCATCCGAAGGAATCCCAACGCGTGGGCTACCAGAACCCCGGCACCGAACCGAGCACCACCGCGGCCACGGCCCTGGTCCTGCTGCCGTTTCTCGGCGCCGGCTACACCCATGCCGGCGGCGAACATCAGGACGTGGTGGGACGGGGATTCTACTACCTGAATCGCCAGGCCGTGCTCGGGCCACAAGGGGCCGATCTCCGCGAGGGCACGATGTACGCCCAAGGGCTGGCCGCGTTGGCCTTGTGCGAAGGCTACGCGATGACCCACGATCCCGCCCTGCGCGGCATCGCGCAAAAGGCGATCGACTTCATCGTCTTCGCCCAAGACAAAAAGGGTGGCGGATGGCGCTATACCCCCGGCGAGCCGGGCGACACGACCGTCACCGGCTGGCAGCTCATGGCCCTGAAAAGCGCGCAAGCCGCGCGGCTCGACGTGCCGACGCCCGTCTTCCCGCTAGCCGATCAGTTTCTCGACGGCGTCGCCGCCGAGTACGGCGCGCAGTACGGCTACATGGCGCCGCAACCCCGGCACAGTACGACGGCCATCGGCCTCTTGTGCCGGATGTACACCGGCTGGCGGCGCGACCGGCCAGAACTGGAACGCGGCGTGGCGTATCTTGCCGACTGGGGCCCCTCGGCCACGGACGTGTACTACAACTACTACGCCACTCAGGTGCTCTGCCATTGGGAGGGGACCGCGTGGGAAAAATGGAACGTCGCCATGCGGGACCATCTGGTCCGGTCGCAGTCGGCCGAGGGGCTCGAGTCGGGCAGTTGGCACTTTCCCGACCAGCACGGCGACAAGGGCGGGCGGCTGTACAACACGGCCATGGCCGCCATGATCCTCGAGGTCTACTACCGCCACCTGCCGTTGTACCGCCCGGTCGTCCTTGCCCCCGGGCCAGACGGCGCCGCCGAGCCATAGCGCGTCTTCTCTGGAAATTCTGGCCGGCGTTGTTCGTGGTGAAGCCGCAAGCGGCCGGTTGCCCGGTCCGGCGCCGCAAAGTAACCTACTCAATCCCCGCGTCCGTCATTGTGATCCCTCATTGTCATTCCGAGCGAAGCGAAGAATCCCCCCGGATTGCGTACGAGATCCTTCGCTTCGCTCAGGATGACCCGGCAACCCGAAAGACAGACATGGAACCTTCCCGCTTCTTGATGACCACGTGCCAAGTGGGCGCGGAGCCGGCGTTGAAGGCCGAAGTGGCCCGACGCTGGCCGGAATTCCGCCTGGCCTTTTCGCGTCCCGGGTTCGTCACGTTCAAGCTGCCCGAGGGCCACCGCCTGCCGGACGACTTCGCGTTTCGCTGCGTGTTCGCCCGGGCGCATTCGTTTTCGTTGGGTAAGGCCACCGGGGCGACGCTTGCCGAGCGGGCGGAGGCGGCGTGGCGGGTGCTCGGCGAGCGGCCGGTCACGCGGGTGCACGTCTGGGCGCGCGACGAATGCCCGCCGGGTGGGCACGTTCGTCCGCCGACGCTGGCCGAGTCCGTGGCGGAGGCCGCCGCGGCCATCCGCGCGGCGTGCCCTTGCCCGGACGAGTTGAACGCCACGGCCGCGGACGTTTCCCTGCCGGCCCAGCGCGGTCAGGCGGTGTTGGATTGCGTGTTGGTCGAACCGGACGCGTGGTGGGTGGGCCACCATCGCGCCCGGTCGTTCGCCTCGCGCTGGCCCGGCGGGATGCTGCCCCTGGCGATGCCCGAGGGCACGGTCAGCCGCGCCTGGCTGAAAATGGAAGAGGGGCTCCGCTGGTCGCGACTGCCGATTCGGCCCGGGGCGCGGGTGGCGGAGATTGGCAGCGCGCCGGGTGGGGCCAGCCAGGCCCTGTTGGCCCGCGGGTATCGCGTGGTCGGGATCGATCCCGCCGCGATGCACCCGGCGGTCTTGGCGGATCCAAATTTCACGCACATCCGTCGCCGCGCCGCCGCCGTGCGTCGGCGGGAGTTCCGCAAGATCCGCTGGATCACGGCGGACATGAACGTGGCCCCCACGTACACGTTGGACGTGGTCGGGCACATCGTCACCAATCCGGAGAATCGCGTTCACGGGCTCTTGTTGACCCTGAAACTAATCGAATGGGACCTGGCGGACGAGGCGCCAAGCTATCTGGACCGGATTCGCTCCTGGGGCTATAACGTAGTCCGCGCTCGGCAGCTCGAGCACAATCGACAGGAGATTTGCGTGGCGGCGCTGCGTCGGACCGCCCGGCCCAGCGGGGGATAATCGGGTGGCGTGTTTCCCCCTGGGCTTGTCGCGCACGTGCACGAACCACCACGCCAATCCCACCGACCGGAGACTGGCGAAGCTGGTGGGGTCCCACCCGAGGTGTTCAAGATTCCCTCCCAATCCGGCCGAATTGCGACAGGCAGCCTTCTTGTTCCGCGCGCAAGAACCTCGATAAACCCCCCATCCACCCGCCTTTGACGCCCCTTCGCGGCTTGACAGGAGATCCAGAATGAGCGGCAGTCCACGGGATTGGCGGCTTCGCGGTGTATGGATCGTGATGCTCGCTTGGCTTGCCTTTGCACTGCCCGACATGATCGCTGTTGCCGACGCCCCCGAGCCACCCGACGACGTGCCCTCGGCGGGCGCCCGCGAGGGCGGGGTCCACGGCCCGGAAGACCTCGATACCGGCGAGGAGCCCGCGGCGCCCGGGGAATCGACGGCGGAAGAGGGGAAGTCGAAGCCGGCCCACCCCAAGGGGCCAGCCGATTCCGGCGACCAGGGCAAATCGGCCCCGTCGGACAAGGAAGAGGACGCGGGCTTGCTGGGCGATCCCTTGGCGCCCGGCATCGTGGCGCTCCTGCCCGACGAAATCATCCGCGGCCTGAAGCGGCGGCAGATCGAAGCGACCTTCGCCCGGTTTCAGGACTATTGCCGCCAAAAGCTCGACAGCACGGCCGGGCCGCGCACGGGCTCCGAAGTGACCGGCAACTGCCGGTTGAAGTGGTTCGACCACATGTTGCGGAACGTTCTGAGAGCCCCGACCGAGGCCGAGGAGTTCACGCGGCTCTTGCACAAGGCCCTGTTGGGCGACCACCGCGGGCTGGATCAGGCCCTGACTATCGCCGCCGAAAAGATCGATCTGCAAAAGCCCGCCCCGCGGACGATCGCGTCGCCCCAATCGGCCGACGAAGCCCTGGAAACGCTCGAGGGCGCCCTGGCCGCCGCGCAGATCCGCTACGCCGCGGCGCTGGCCCCGTTGACCCCGGCGGAGATTGACCGCCTGGCCCGCGGGCTGCACGCGTCGCTCACGCGCAACGGCAACGTCGGCCATACGCTTTCCGACCGCGGTTCCGGCCGGTACATGTGCGATCTGCTGGAGAAGCTCGACCGCGACGCGATGCACTCGGCGGCCGCCGCGCTCGTGCCGCTTCTCGATCCCGCGTTTCTCAAGCAGCTTCGCGCGCTCTCGACCGAGGGCTCCGTCAAGACGGAGGGCGTCACCGGGCGGGTCGTCCGGCGGATCGAAACGCCCGCGGGCGACATCCTTATCGGCGGGCCCGAGGCGAACACGTATCAACTGGACGAGATGCGGGGCGTCAACGTGGTGGTCGATCTGGGCGGTAAGGATACGTACTACGAGGGAACCTGCTCGCTGGCTCGGCCCGTCTTCATCGTGATCGACCTATCCGGCGACGACGTCTACCGCGGCAAAAAGCCGGGCATCCAGGGCGGCGCCGTGCTGGGCGTGTCGCTCCTGGTGGACGCGGCCGGCGACGACGCCTACGAGGCCCAGGACGTGGCCCAGGGCTCGTGCCTGGGCGGCGTCGGGATCCTCGCGGATCTGGCGGGCGAGGACACGTACGTCGGTGTGCGCCGCATTCAGGGCCAGGCGATCGGAGGGCTGGGGATCTTGATCGACCGGCAAGGCAACGACCGCTACCACGCGGCCATGTGGGCTCAAGGATTCGGCGGCCCGCTTGGATTCGCCGTGCTCGACGACATGGATGGCGCGGATCACTACTTCGCGGGCGGCGCCTACTATGACTCCTACGAGGAAACGCCGGGCTATGAAGGCTGGTCGCAGGGCGTCGGGGCGGGAATCCGCCAGGTGGCCAACGGCGGGATCGGCGTCATCCTCGACGGCGGCGGCGACGATATCTACGAGTTCGATTACATCTCCCACGGCGGCGGATACTGGTTGGGCATCGGGTTCGCCCGCGATTTCGGTGGCAACGACCAGCGCCTCGGCGCCACGCGGACGGCCTACAACGGCAGCCCGCGGACCGAACAGCGATTCCAACGTTTCAGCAACGGCTTCGGTTGCCACTACGCGTTGGGCTTTCTCTTCGACGACGCAGGCGACGACACCTACAACGGCACGATCATGGGCGTGGGCTTCGCCTGGGACGTGGCCGTGGGCGTGCTGTGCGATTTCGCCGGAAACGACCAGTATCTGGCCACCGGCGGCGGCACGCAGGGCAACGGCGCCCAAGCAGGATTGGGCATCCTCTACGACTACAACGGCGACGACGTCTACCGGGGCTACGGCCAGGGCCGCGCGTCGCCAAGCATCTCGTACCACGATCTGCCCTATTGCGGCGGCAATTTCAGCTTCGTCGTCGATTACGGCGGCAAGGACCAATACGGTTGCGGGGCAAGCAACAACAGCTACGTGCAACGCAGCAGCTCCGGCGGATTCCTGATCGACCGTCCCAAGCAGGATGAAACCGAAAGCGAACCGGAAGCCACCGCGCAGCGCCAAAAGGCCGTGCGGATTCGCGGCTCGTGAGCCTCCGCGCTGCCGGTGGGAAATCAGGAGGATGAACGTGTCGAGACGTTTCCCAGTTGGCGTCCGTACCGCGCCGGCGTGCGCCCTAGTGGCCGTGGCGATATTCCTCGTGGGCGCGGGCAACGCGCCCCCGCCGGCCCCGGAGCCCGGGCCGGTCCTTTTGGATCTCAATCCACCGCTTCTGGCCGCGCCGCAAAACGCCCCGACCCAGCCCGATCCGGCCGAGGCCAAGCCCGCCCAATCGCAGCCGCCCGCCGCGGCCGGCGCCCCCGGCGCGGACGCGGTGAGGGACGCGATGAAGAAGGCGTTGGCCCCGTCCGGCGAAGGCGCGCCGCCGGCGCCTGCCGATCGGGATGTCCAGCCGAGCCGAGAACAGTCGGCGGCGTCCCCACCCGAGCCGCCCCAAAGGACGCCGCGGCCGCCGCTATCGCCGGAGTTGACGGCCCTGCGCGACGCGCTTCGCCAGCGCGTGGCCGCTTACGCCCAACAGCCCTTCAACACCCGCGACAACACGCCCGCCAACGTGATGCACGTCTGTCTGGCGTTCGGCTGCGAGGGGGAAGTCCGCCGGGCGGGTGAATCGGGCGGCCCGATCAACAGCGTCACGTGCCTCTGCTGGAACTACCCCTGCGCCGGCTACAAGCTGCTGCGGACCGTCGACGGCCGGATCGCGCCCGAGATCGGCTACGGTTTGCAGGAACACCCCGGACAGTTCTTGGCCGCGCTGGCCTTGGCCCGGGTGCCGCGCGAGTATCCCATCCGCGCCGGCGAAAAGGTCGGCGCGGTGGACGACCTCGTGGCGTGGGAAAAGCTCTCGTGCCGCGGCGGCGCGGACCTCTCGCTCAAACTGATCGGTCTGGCCCGGTACGTGCCGACCGATGCCACGTGGTCCAACGACCTCGGCGAGCAGTGGTCGATCGCGCGGATGATTCAGGAAGAGTTAACCCGCTCCGGCGACACCGCGCCCGATGGCGGAACCCACCGCCTCTTGGCCCTGAGCTACGCCGTCGACCGCCGGCTGAAGCAGGGCAAACCCCTGGACGGACCGTTCGCCCGGGCGAAGGCGTATGTCGAGGAGTTCCAGAAATACGTCCTGGAATTGCAGAACCCCGATGGAACGTGGCATCCGGGTTTCTTCGCGTACCGGGGGCAAGGCGGCACGACGGTCGAACAGCTTCGCTCGACCGGGCACGTCCTCCGGTGGCTGGCCTTCTCCCTGCCCGAGGACCGTCTGCGGGACCCAGCCATCGTCCGCTCGGTGGCCCGACTCGTTCAACTGCTCGGCGACCGGCGCGGCACGAACACAAATCTTCCGGGGGCCAGCGCTCGCGAAATCGCCGCCCGGCTCGGCGCGGTGCACGCCCTGGCCATCTACGACCAGCGCGTCTTTCGGCCATACGACCGGATGGAAGCCGAAACCGCGCCCGAGGACGATGCGGACGCGACCCCCGCGCCCACGGTGTCGCGGATGGCCCCGCGCCGGTGATGCTCGCGAGCGTTTGAGTGCCACTGGCTTTGCCAGTGCGCGAATCGCGGCATCGCACGGCACTGGCGGAGCCAGTGGCACACACCGCCAGTGGCACACACCGCCATGCTGGACAAGCCCGCAGCGGCGCCCAATGCGCCTTAGCGCGGGTGCGACACGCGCGACGACTCCCCGTGGCGCAGCGACGCCACGTCCAGCAGATCGTCCGCTCGTTTCAAAAGCCTCTGCGAGGGGCTGGCGCAGCGGCCGTCGCCCGCGGCCGGGTCGCGCGCCTCGAGCTTGCCGTGGCAGTGCGGACACACCACCCTTTTGCCCAGGTATTCAACGCGGATGTGCAGGCGCCGGCCACACGTCGGGCACTCCTGCACAAAGAAGGTGGGATTGGACATCGGCGGCACCTCCATTACCAAATGGCCATCCGTTTCACGCCTGTCCCAAAACCTTCCGTGGCTGTGCACGTCATCCAGAAAAGCGGCGATACAGGTTGTTCACACCCCGACGCCAAAGACGCTCCGCTAGGTTTGCCATCCCCGATCCGCCGGGGCATGAAAATAGGCAGCCGACGCCGTCATCTTATGACACATTCCGCTCCTGGGCAACACGCCTTTCTCGCGATGTGTTTAATTGGGGCTAATGTGTAAAATAGGTACCATGCGTGACCTGCAAATAGTTGCCTGTTTTGGCAATTCGCGGTGTTTCCGTGAATTGGGAGCCTGCGGTGGACCACACCGAAGCGTGGATCGCCGCGGAACCGGTCCGCGCCGCCGGCTCCATGGCCTACAGTTGAGAGGAAGGCCGATAAACACGTATCGGCCCGCCGATCCGTTTGGCGGGAAGGAAACCTTCCGCGAATCCTTCGGACTGGGCCCGGCAATAGGGCCTGGAAGAGGAGGTGCGTTGTGCTACCGCGAATCATACGTACAATCGCGTTCTGGGTGGGGGTGGCCGCGGTGAACCCAATCGTCCAAGCGGCCTCGATGCCGGTCGCACCGGTGGGATTGCCGCCGTTCTCGACGATTGAAGAGACCGTCAAACGGCATTTCGATACCCTGCCCGACGTCAACTCCACCGACATCCTTGCCCGAAGCGACGTCGAGCCGCTGGGCGCGTTGCTGCGCGCCGCGGGATGGCTCCCGCCCGACTGGAAGGACATCGTCGGGCGCGTGCCGGCCGACAAGAGCTTCCTGGTCAGGCAGTTCCGCGCGCCGGCCGGGCGGAAGTTCGCCGCCCAGATCGCCCCGTATCCGCTGGCGTTCGACCGCGTGGACCGCCTGAGCCAGTTGCCCGATGGACGGAAGACCGTCCTTGCCCTCATCCGCGGTCCGGACGGCTACAAGATGATCGAGTACATGACCGCCAGCCGCGGGGGCAAAAACCTCGGCAAGCAAGTCGCGCACGCGCCGGGCGGGAAGGCATTCAACAAGCCAACCGGTCGGATCTACACGCTCGACGCCCTACTGGCCGCCCTGCGAACCCGGCACGAAGAAGCCTCGAATCCGAAGCCGAAACACTGAGTGCCACTGGCTTTGCCAGTGCGCGAATTCCCGTGTGGCACGGCACTGGCAAAGCCAGTGGCACACGACGCCAGTGGCCCGCGGCGGCTCAGGCGGCTTGCTTGGCGGGAGGGCTTTCCAAACGGACCACGACGGTGCGCAGCCGGCCGCCGCGTTCCACGAGGAGTTCGAGCGGGCCGGGAAGCGAGGCCACCCTCTTGGCAAACTCGGCGTCGTCGGCGAAGTCGCGCCCGGCCACTTGATAGATTCGGTCGCCAGGCGCCAAGCCCGCACGGGCGGCGGGCGAGCCGGAAACGACGTGGGTAAGGATGACGCTGCCCGGCTCGGCGGCGTCGATCCGCCAGGTAATGCCCAGCCGCAGCGGCTGGCCGTCCAACTCGGCGGCCAGGCGTTTCACGGCGTCTTCGCCGGGACGATAGACGAGCAGTTCAACTTCCCGTGGGGCCGTCACCACGGCGCCGCGCAGATCGTCGCCGGAGTGGATCTCCTGCCGGCCGAGCCGGACGATGCGGTCGCCGGGCCGCAGCGCCGCCCGCTGGGCGGCCGAGCCCTCCACAACGCCCGTCAATCGCACGCCCTCGGCGGCCGCCGGCGACTCTTGCCATTGCACGCCCAATCGCGTCGCCAGCGACGGCGTTTCCACGGCAAGCCGACCGCGTTGGTCGTCCGTCTCGTGGCGCGCGGCGTCGCGGTAGGCGAACCGCCGGTCGGATTGGGCTACGTCGTACGCCAGCCGCAAGGCCAGCCGGACCACGCGCCGCATCCCTTCGTGGTCGATCCGATCGGCGTCGTCCCGGGGCGTGTGGTAGTCGTCGTGCAGCCCGGTGTGCAGCATGAGGAACGGGATCCCCGCGTCGAAAAACGGCCAGTGGTCGGCGCTGGGCGTGGTGGTCCAGACGAACGTGCAGTCGAAGCCGGGATGGTTGCATTGGGTCACAAGACGCCGCAGTCCCGAGCCGCTTCGGGTGCCCAACACGTGGAGGCGGTTCTCCCGGAGCCGGCCGATCATGTCCATGTTCAGAACGAGCACGATTCTGTTACGCGAGACGGTGGGGTGGTCGATCCAGTGTTGCGAGCCGAGCATCCCTTCCTCTTCCCCGTCCCAAGCGGCCAGAAGGATGGATCGCCGCGGCGGCTTGGGCATTCCGGCCAGCGCTTCGGCCAGCTCGATCAGTCCGGACGTGCCGCTGGCGTTGTCGTCGGCGCCGTTGTGGATACCCCCGCCTGGGGCGCGGCTGTTGCGCCACGTGCCAAAACCAACGTGGTCGTAGTGAGCCCCGACGACGACCGTCTCGACGGCCAGCCCCGGATCGGCGCCCCGCACCAGGCCCAGCACGTTGCGGTAGCCGTGGTGAAACGCCTGGAAGTAGGACCCGTCGTCGCCCGCCGGCTCCAGACGCAATTCCTCGAACCGTTTGGCCAGATAGTCGCCGGCTTGCCGTCCGCCGGGCGTGCCGGGTTTGCGGCCCTCGAGAGCGTCGTCGGCCAGATAATCGACATGCTGCTTGAGCTGATCGGCGCGGATCGACTCGAGCGCCGCCGCCAGCGCGGAGTCCTCCTTGGCCGCGGCCGTCGCCGCGACCAGCCCCGCGAGAAGGACGGCTAGAGAAAGTCCCGTCACGCGGGTTCGATACCGTGGAACGAAGTGGCCCATCAGCGGTGCAACAACGGTCTTGGAAATCGAAGAGACGAAGGATGGGACGAGCCGTGTAGGTCAGGCTGTGCCTGACCTACCTTTAGGATAGCCTTTCGCCGCGGGGCGTGCATCGGGGTGGAATAATCGCTACAACCCGAATGGTCGAGGCCATCCCCCCGAGACGAAGCGATCCGTCGGGTCGACAGGGCCGCGGGCGGCGATTACGCTAAAAGGTCTACGGCCCAAGGGGCCGCGACCCGCCACGGTACGTCTCATCCCACGTGTGAGAGGACTTGTTTTGATGAACTCCAAGCGCATCCTGTTGTCCCAAAGCGAACGACCCACCGCCTGGTATAACCTGCAAGCCGACCTGCCGGAGCCGGTGCCACCACCCTTGCACCCCGGTACGAAGCAGCCGATCGGCCCTGCCGATCTGGAACCGATCTTCGCCAAGCGGCTTATCGCCCAGGAGGTCAGCCAGGAGCGTTGGATCGAGATCCCCCAGGCCGTGCAGAACGCCTATGCCATTTGGCGTCCCTCGCCGCTGGTGCGGGCGACCGGACTGGAGCAGGCGCTAAAAACCCCAGCGAGAATCTACTTCAAGGACGAGAGCCACAGCCCGCCGGGCAGCCATAAGCCCAACACGGCCGTCCCGCAGGCCTACTTCAATAAGATCGAGGGGATCAACCGGCTTACGACGGAGACAGGCGCGGGGCAGTGGGGCAGCGCGCTTGCGTTTGCGTGCGCGCTGTTTGACATGGAGTGCAAGGTCTTCATGGTCAAGGTGAGCTACCAACAGAAGCCGTACCGCCGCTCGATGATGCGCCTTTGGGGCAGCGAGGTCACGGCCAGCCCCTCGACGGAGACCGAGGCCGGACGGCAATTGCTCGCCTTGGATCCCGACAGCCCGGGGAGCCTCGGCATGGCCATCAGCGAGGCGGTCGAGGCGGCGGTCACGCACGAGGGCACGCGGTACACGCTCGGCAGCGTGCTCAACCACGTCATGTTGCACCAAAGCGTCATTGGATTGGAGGCCGAAAAGCAATTCGAGTTGGCCGGCGACTCACCCGACGTCGTGATCGGCTGCGTCGGCGGCGGCAGCAACTTCGCCGGGCTGGCGTTTCCGTTCCTCCGGCACAAGATCGCCGGCAAGCCGATCCGATTCGTGGCCTGCGAGCCCTGCTCGTGCCCCTCGATGAGCCGCGGGCAGTATCGCTACGACTTCGGCGACACCACAAAATTGACGCCCCTGGTGAAGATGTTCACGCTGGGCCACAGTTTCGTTCCGCCGGGCATCCACGCCGGGGGTCTGCGCTACCACGGCATGGCCCCCATGGTCAGCTTGGGCGCGAAGCTTGGCCTGATCGAGGCGGCCAGCTTCCATCAGATCGAGTGCTTCGAGGCCGCGCAGATCTTCGCCAAGACCGAGGGCATCATTCCCGCCCCCGAGACCTCGCACGCCATCCGCGGGGCCATCGTCGAGGCCATCCGCTGCCGCGAGGAGAACCGCCAGGAGTGCATCGTGTTCAACTTCAGCGGTCACGGTCTTTGCGACCTCGGCTCGTACGACCGCTTCTTCAGCGGCGAGCTGGAGGACTACGCCTACCCGCAAGAGAAAATCGAATCCGCCCTGGCCGAGCTGCCCGAGATCGACTAGCCCATCCACCACGTCCCCACCTGGTACGTGATCAGCGCGCCGAGGTAGGCCAACGCGGTCATGTAGGCCAGGGTGAAGGCGGGCCAACGCCAACCGCGCGTCTCGCGGGCAATCACGGCCAGCGTCGCGGCGCACTGGATGCACAACGCGAAGAAGACGAGAACGGATAGCGCCACCGGCAACGTGAACAGCGGCCGGTCCGCGCCCTCCCACGTGGCCGCGCGGAGCCGCTCGCCCAGCGGAAGCGGGTCTTCCACGTCGGGTCCCAAATGGAACGTGACGCCCAGCGAGGCGACCACGGCCTCGCGGGCGGGAAACGACGCCAGCACGGCGCAGCCGATCCGCCAGTCCCAGCCCAGCGGCCGGACCACCGGCTCGATCGCCCGACCCATTCGTCCCAGGATGCTCTGCCGTTGGTAGGCGCTTTGGATCTCGGCGTTCAACTCGGCCATTCCTTGCTCGAGCGACGCTTGCGCGGGATCGCCCGGCGCAACGGCCGCCAACGCGTCGGCCAGGGCGGCCCGGCGGGGGGCAAAGGGCGCCTCGACCACCTCGGCATTGTGTGGAAAGTAGAGCGCCGCCCAAATCGCGATCGACACCAACAGGATGATCGTGCCCGCCGCCCTGATGAAAACCCAACCCCGCTCGAACACGCGGAAGGCGACCACGCGGGGCGTCGGCCAGTGGTAGGCGGGCAGCTCCATGAAGAACGGCGCGGACGCGCCCCGCAGGACGGTTCGCTTCAGCACGAAGGCGGCCAACACGGCCATGACGATTCCCAACAGATAGAGCCCCACCAACGTGAGTCCCTGCACGCCCACGCCCGCCACGCGCGCCTCCGGCGGAATGAACGCCGCGATGAGCAAGGCGTAGATGGGCAGCCGGGCGGAGCACGTCAAAAGCGGCGCCACGAGGATCGTCGTGAGACGGTCCCGCTCGTTGGCGATTACCCGCGTCGCCATGATCGCCGGCACCGCGCAGGCGAACGACGACAAGAGCGGGATGAACGCCGTGCCGCTTAAACCCACGCGGGCCATGAGGCGGTCCATGAGGTAGGCCGCGCGGGCCAGGTAGCCGCAGTCTTCCAACAGGGCGATGAAGAAGAAGAGGATCAGAATTTGCGGCAGAAACTGAAACACGCTGCCCGTGCCGCCGATCACCCCGTCGACCAGCAGGCTTTCAATGGCGCCGCCGGCCAACGACGTGCCGGCCAGGCCCGCCGAAACGGCGCCGCCGAGCGCCGAGAAGCCCTTCTCGATCAGCTCCATCGCCGGCACGGCCCAGACGAAGACGGCCTGGAACACGAGGAACATCACCACGGCCAGAATCGTGGTTCCCCACAGGCGATGTGTCAACACGCGGTCGAGCCGGTCGCTGGTGGTGGGCTCGCGCCGGCCGGGCATCGTCACAATACCTTCGAGGATCTGCTTCGCCCAGGCGTAGCGAGCCTGCGTCTCCACGTTCGGCACCGGGCAGCCCCCGGCAACGAGCCGGGCCCGGATGTCGGCCAGCTCCCCGCGCAGCGGATTGTCGGCCCCGGGCGCCAAATGCCCTTCCAGGTAGCCACCCACGTCCAGAAGAAGCCGCTGGGCCATCCATTGCGAGCAGACACGGCCGCGACATCGCGCGCGCCGGCAGCAGCCCCGGCCCTCCAGCCGCGGCGCAAGCTCGGCGACCGCCCGGCGGAACGTCTCCGGAAAGATCTCTCCCCGCCCCAACGCGCCCTCGGGCCCAAGCCGCGCCAACGCCCGCCGAAGCGCGTCGATGCCCAGACGGCGATTGGCCTGGATCTCGACCACGGGCACGGGCAGGCGCTGGCGCAGGGCCTCGACGTCGATCTGGATGCCCTGCCCCCGGGCCACGTCCACCATGTTCAGGGCCACGACGGTGGGCAGCCCTAGTTCGAGCAACTGGCTGACGAGATAGAGATTCCGTTCCAGGTTGCTTGCATCGACCACGCAGAGCACGGCGTCCACGAGCGTCGCGCCGGCCCGGCGACCCAGCAGGAGATCGACCGTGATCATCTCGTCCCGACTTCGCGGGGCCAAGCTGTACACGCCGGGCAGGTCCACCACCAGGCACGCCCGGCCATCGATCATCGCCCGGCCGATCTTCTGCTCGACGGTTACGCCCGGATAGTTTCCCACCCGCTGATGCCCGCCCACCAATGCGGTGAACACGGTCGATTTGCCCGTGTTGGGGTTTCCGACCAGCGCGATCGAAAAAGGCGGATGCGGATCGGACGACGCCATGAACGGAAGCCTATCCCAAGACGCGGGTGCCATCGTCATGCTGAGCGACGCGAAGCATCCTGGTTCCTTTCCGGCGTCGCCGAGATCCTTCGCTTCGCTCGGGATGACAGGAACCGGACTCTGGGATCGACGTTTCGATATCGACTAGATCGCGCCGTCGCCCGCGGCAGGTCGGACGAGGATGTCCACCAGATCGCCGGTCCGAAGGCAGAGCTTGTTGCCAGCGGTGCGGACAATGCAGGGATTGCCGGGCCGAAAGACCTCGATCCGCGTGCCCGCGCGGATACCCAATTCCTCGAGGCGATGCACGTGCTCGGGTTGCCCGTGGACGCGGTGAATCTCGGCGATCTGCCCACGGCGCAGCTTACCCAGGGGAACGAATCCGACCATGTCGTCTATCCAAGGGCGTCATCTTGCCGCAATTGAGAATCAGTCTCACTTCCATGGAAATTCTAACTCTTTCTGGTCCCCTAATCAAGGGCGGCCGGAGATTGTCGGCAAAAAGGGCCAACCGGCCCCCGGCGGGGGGCTATACGAAATGTCGTGTCAACCAATGTGGCACGGCCATCTTGGCCGTGTTCCTTCACGGGCTGGAAGCCCGTGCCACAAAATTCAGTGCAGTCCCCCCGGCGGCCGACGTCGCGCCACGTCAATGACCGTTGGGAGCCCGTTCCAGAACCCACCTTCCTCCGTCATGCTGAGCGAAGCGAAGCATCTTAACTCGTGCGATGCCAACGAGATCCTTCGCTTCGCTCGGGATGACCTGTCACGATGATGGCGGTTCCAGGATGGACCTTTAGTACCCCCGCCGGTAGCCCCATTGATAATAATCGCCGTAGAAACCGGTGTGGCAATTCGTGGCCGGACGGTAGGTCGCCCCGAACCAGCCCCAACTGTACGTCGGCACGCCGAATCCGTAGCCGTACCAGGGCGAGCTTTGGTTGTACTCGGGGTAGCGATGCGGGCCGGGGATGCCGGCCGATTGGCCCTCGGGCGAAGGCGCTCGCGGATTGCCCTGCCAGGCGGGCGCCGGCCGCCGCGGCCACCCCAGCACCCGGCCCAACTCGACGGCCTCCGACGGCCAGGCAGCCGCGAGAAGCAACACACTGGCCACTGCTACGATGAAGCGGTTGCGCACGGCACACCCTCCCGCGACCTTGCCTCGAAAGCGACGGGCCCAAGATGGTCTTGGCTCTTCTCATCATCGTGCGGACAAGGTCACTGGCCGAACCCGGAGAGGCGGACTCTGCGGCCTGTGTCGGCCGTGCCAGTCCGGTTGTGCCGGTTGGGCAAGGTGGCGAATTCTTCGGGAGGGTGAGGCTCCTGCCGAGCCGTGCGCGGGCGCCACTGCTGGCTTGCCCAGCAGTGTGTTACCAGCGCTGGTCGTGGAGACACTGCTGGACAAGCCAGCAGTGGCGCCCTCCCGGCTAGATACCCCGTCGGCGCTACTCCTCGTACTGGATCAGCCGGATAACGTCGCGGGGCGCCAGCTTGTCCGCCCCGCCCAGTCCGACCAGTTCGATCAGGAAGGCGCAACCCACCACCACCCCGCCGGCCTCTTCAACCATCCGGCAGCAGGCGTCCACGGTTCCGCCCGTGGCCAAAAGGTCGTCCACCACGAGGATCCGCGCTCCCGACGGCACGGCGTCGGCGAGCATCTCCAGGGTGTCCGTGCCGTATTCGAGATGGTAGGAGTGCGACACGGTCCGGCCGGGCAGCTTGCCGGGCTTGCGGATGGGCACCAAGGGCACGCGCAGCTTCAACGCCAACGGCGCCGCCAGCAGAAACCCCCGCGCCTCGGCCGCCACGATCCGACCGACCTGCTTACCCCGCACCTGCTCGGCCAATTGGTCGATCGCCTGGGCGAACGCCTCGGGCGAGGCCAGAAGGGGCGTGATGTCGCGAAACAGGACGCCGCGTTTGGGGAAATCCGGCACCGCGCCAATGAAGTCGCGCAAATCGAGGCGGGCCAACGGGCTTGGTGAAGGCATGGGCAAAGGCTCCTCGACTCAGTTTGACATCGTGGGTAAGCCCCCCAATATAGAGAAGTCCTCGCCCGGCGGAAAGGGTCTTCCGCCCGGCGTACCTTCCTCAGGCCGCCGTCGGCAGGGTATACTCGACCGCGTTCGTCCCGCAATCCATTTCTTGGAGCGTGTTTTGAAATGCGTTGCGGCCGACATGGGGGTGCCACTGCTGGCTTGTCCAGCAGTGCCCGGCCAATCCTGCGGCAGAACAGGGCAGATTCCGGAGGAGAAACACTGCTGGACAAGCCAGCAGTGGCACCCAATTTTGAAACACGTTTTTAGTTCGTTGGAGACACAAACCATGAAACGCACCGTCCTCGTCGTGTCGCTCGCCTTGGTCGTCGGCCTGGGAGTGATTCTGCCCACCGTGGCCCAGGGGCCGACCAAGGCGAAGGCCAAGAACCCGCAACTTGGCAAGCTCCGGCACGCCGTCATGCTGCAATTCAAGGAAGGCACCACGCCGGACCAGATCAAGACCATCGAATCCGAGTTCTGCAAGCTGCCAACCAAGATCCCCGAGATCGTCGCGTTCGAATGGGGCACGAACAACAGTGAGGAAGGGCTCTCCGAGGGCCTGACGCACTGCTTCCTCATCACGTTTGACGACGTCAAGGGCCGCGACGCCTACCTGCCGCACGAAGCCCACAAGGCCTTCGTCGCCATCCTCCGGCCCCACCTGGAGAAGGTGGTTGTCGTGGACTACGTCGTGAAAGAGTGACGCCTATTTCTTCCCCAGCCGGCGTTGGGCCTGGAAAAATCGGGTGAGGATCCGACCGCACGGCTCGGCCAGCACGCCCGAGACGATCTGGCAGCGGTGGTTGAGCCGCTCATCTTCCAGCAGCCGGAAGAGCGTGCGGACGGCGCCGGCCTTCGGGTCGGTGGCGCCGTAGACGACCGTGGGAATGCGGGCTTGGAGGATCGCCCCCGCGCACATGGGGCAGGGTTCGAGCGTCACGTAGAGCGCGCAGCCCTCCAGACGCCAACTTTGCAGCGCCGCGGCCGCCTGCGTGATGGCGATCATCTCGGCGTGGGCCGTCGGGTCGTGAAGCTGTTCGCGTTGGTTGTGCGCCCGGGCAATCACGCGGTTGCCGTGGACGATCGCGGCGCCGACGGGCGCCTCGCCCTCGGCCAGCGCCGCTTCGGCCTCGGCCAGGGCCGCCTTCATGAAGAGTTCGTGCATGGCTGGCGGCACGTGCGTCACGCGTGCGGGATGAGCAATCGGGCAATATGGAAGAAGACCGGCGCGGCAAAGCAAATCGAGTCGATCCGGTCCAGCACGCCGCCGTGGCCTTCGACCAGGGTGCCGTAGTCCTTGACGCCGCGATCCCGCTTGATCGCCGACATGGTCAGCCCTCCCGCGAAGCCCATCAGGGCAATCACCGCCGAGAGCAACGCCGACACGTAGAACGGAAACGGCGTTGCCCAACAGAGCACCGCGCCCACCAGCGCGACGCTGGCCGTTCCGCCCAGAAGCCCTTCCCACGTCCGCCCGGGACTGACGGTGGGCACGATCACGTGCCGGCTGGGAATCTGCGCCCAAACGTATTGCAGCATGTCGCTCAGTTGCACTATCACCACGAAGTACAGGAGCAAGCCCGCGCTGCTAAACGGCGCGGCCTCGCTCCCGCGGAGCGTCATCAACGCCGGCGCGTAGCTCAGACAGTAGACGCAGATCAGAAGCCCCGTCTGGATCTTCGCCACCCGTTCCAGAAACCGCTTGTGATCGCCCGCCATGGCCACCCGGACGGGAACGAACAAAAATCCATAGACGGGAATGACAATGCTATAAAGCCCGTAGTTCTCCATCGCCACGAGGACGAATTGCAGCGGCGTCAAGAGGAAAAACACCCAGAACAACGCCCGATGGTCGCCGGGCCGGGTGGGCGTGAGCGTGATGAACTCGCGCAGGGCCCAGAACGACATCAGCCCAAAAACGATCACCGTGGCCGTCTTGCCGATCAGGCACGCGCCGGCCACCGTGGCGAACAGCAGCCACCACGCCCAAACGCGCAGGCGGAACGTTTCGAGGATCGCCGGGTTGATCCCCGGGTCCGGCCGGCGCCGCAACACGCGCACCGCGACCGTCGCCGAGCCCAACAGGACCAGCACGCTTCCGATCAAACCCAACGTCCGTCCGTCCATCCGCGTCTCGATTTGAGAGGCCCATTCCCGTTCGGGCGCCATGCCCACGCGTGCGCGGACATGCCGCCCGCCCGGCCGTCATGCTGGGAGAAGCGAAGTATCTGGCCTCCGCGATTCCGTGCGAGACGAGATCCTTCGCTTCGCTCGGGATGACGCGACACGCCGCTTAACTCTCCTTCAACTGCAAAACCGCCTGCCGGGCCCGGCGGAGAAAATCGTCTTTCGATTCGTCGGCTTCGAGCCAAATGGGCGGGCCGAACGTGATGCAACTCAACAGCGGCACGGGCAGAAATTGCCCCCGCGGAAGAATGCGGTTCATGTTGTCCAAATAGACGGGAATGCACTCCAGGTCCGGCCGCTTCTTGCACAAGTAGTACAGGCCGCTCTTGAACTCGCCCACCTCGCGGCCGTCGCTCCGCCCCCCTTCGGGAAACACGATCAACGAATCGCGGTGCCCGATCTCGCGGATCATCAAGTCCACCGGGCTCTGGTGCACCTTGATCTCCTGGCGGTCGATCAGCAGGGCGTTGAACACCCGGGTGGAGAAGTACCGGCGGATTCGCCCGGCCGACCAATAGTCCTTCGCCCCGACCGGCCGCGTTCTTGCCCTCACGTCGGCCGGCAGCGCCGACCACAGCACCAAGGCGTCCAGGTGGCTTGTATGGTTCGCGAAGTAGACCCTCTGGCAGGTGTCCGGCTGGCAGTCCACCCAACGCACGCTCGCCCCACTGAGCACCCGCGCGATCAGGGCCAACACATTGATCGTGATCGTCGTCTCCATCCCGACATCCCCCGCGAGGGGAACCGAGCCGTCATCTCCCCTTTCCACATTTATACCATTTTGACCAAGAGACCATCCTAACCGGCCACTTGGCCAAGGGAAATACCTCTCCGGAAGGGCACCCCGGGGAGTCAGGGCTGTCACGTGTGCGCTCCATCGCGCCCGATGGAACGGATGAGGTGACGATCCCCCCGTGGCACGGCCGCCCTCGGCTGTGGAAATTGCCCAGCGGCCGGACGGTCCTTTGGGAGTGCGGCGACTTGTCGCCGCTTTCTTGCCTCGAAAAAAGCGGCGACAAGTCACCGCACTCCCTAGAGCCTGACGGCGCCGCAGGCATTCCCGTCGGGGCCTCACCGAAGCGTGCCACGTGGCGTACCCACGCGATGTAGCCATACCCCCCAAGAAAGCTGAGCATCTGCTTGACATAATTATCAAGCTGCTTATATAGTAGCCTTGGGGGGGTTGGCGTGCTCATCGGCGGTGTAGGTTGTGTTCCGCTGGCGAGGTCTTGTGTTCTCAGGAGGAGTCGACATGAAGAACTCTGTCGCCGCTTTGGGGAGGGATGGGAAGCGTACAGGTCAACGTAAGCAGCCTTTTCTGGGGGCACATCACTTCGGCATCGTCGCTCTCGCGTTTCTCGTGGCAATCTGGTCGGCCCTGGGCGGACTTGGATGGGCAGGGACACTACAGGCAATTCACACGATCGAGTTTCCGGACGAATTCCAATTCGGACGAGATATCGCGTGGGACGGACAATCTCTCTGGACGGCTCCTTTTGAGAAACTCGTGGGCCCAGCCGGCGGCTCCGACGCCGCGTTGGGGCATGTCTTTGCCTTGGACCCTGCGGACGGCTCGGTTCGGAAGACGTTCGCCTTCGGCGCCCCGCTGGCCGAGCGGAGCGGGATCGCCTGGGACGGAAGCCATCTCTGGGTGACGCTGACCGCGGGCGTTCTTAACAACCCGGCGCCGACAACGTCGTCTATCAACTCACCCGCACCGGCGACGTCCTCGAAACCTGGACCACCGGACTTGACGATCCATTCGGCGTAGCCCACGACGGGGAGCACGTGTGGGTTTTCGACAATGGTAGCCGAACCCTTGTTCAGTTCGCCGTGCCGGAGCCGAGCATTGCAGGCGTGGCCGCTTTTGGAATCGTCCTGCTATCTGTTGAGCGACGTCGCGTGGGTACGCGACCGACCAGTTGATGGCGCTGGACTGTTGTTAACCCGTTTCTCCTTGGGTAGATCCCGCGGCGGGATCCGCCCGAGGGCGATGCTTCGATACTCTTGGACTGACAAAGGAGAGCACCCATGAACGCCTTCCCACGCTCCGCGGCTTGCGGCGTCGCGGCGATAACGCTGGTCGCCGCGATGATTTCCACCTCGGCGGCGGGGTTCCTGCCCGCGTTCACCGGCCATACCGTGATGGCGCCGCCGGCGACGTTCGCGCCGGGCGACTACCTGGCGGTCAGTTTCGCGGTTTATCAGACGGAAGACGACAATTGGACCGACGACTGGGCCGCCTGCGGCATCGACCCCACGTACTTCCGCGCGCTGGGTCCTTCCGGCGGCGACCAGGGCAGCGACGCCCCCTACGTCTACTTCTTCCAGATCGTCGGCGATTTTCAGGGCGCCGCGCCCAACATAGAGCATTCGGTGGATCGCATTCGGATGTCGGCATTGGGCTCGCGGTCGATGGGCTACGTCCGTGGAGCGGATGTTCCTGTTGGCGACCCGCCGCCCATTGAGTTCCCCACGTGCTTCGCGTTTCTCGACGGAGACGCCCTCGTGCGGCAAGGTCATTACGGCCTGGGCGGTTCTGGCGGGAGCCCACCTGAGAACATTCCCGAGGATGGCTTAACGGTGGTCGGCGTGGATCTCAACGGCCAGCCCTGCCCGTTTGGCGAGTGGCTTGGCGTCGGCAACGCGCTTCCGCACTCGGCAAGCGCGTCCGATGCCCGCGCGGAGTTCTCGTGGTACGAACTATCCACGGGTGGAATGCTCTCGTCCGTGTTCTTCTTCACCTCCGACGAGCCACCGGGCGGATTCGCGGCGGGCGAGCTCATCGGAACTGCGACGCACATGGACACGGCCACCACCTCAACACCGCCCATGATTATGCCCTTCATGACGCAGGGGCTTCTTCCCGCCCCCGTGCCCGAGCCGGGGGTGCTCGTCACGATCGCGGCGGGCATCTTGACGGTCCTGGCCCTTCGGGCGGGCAGGCGTGGCAGTCGGCCAGGGTAGGTCCGTGCCTTGGGAGTGCGGCGGCAAGTCGCCGTACTCCCAAGGTGTCAGGCAGAGCTTGGCCCACCGATCCGTCTCGCGATCGATGGCGGCCAAGGTGGATCGAGCGCGGCTGCCTACGCCGCCTTGCCCTTGCCCGCGTTGTACAGATACGGGTTCATCGTCGGGTCGTTGTACATCTTCATTTGCCGGTAGACCTTCAGGATCTTCCGGCCGGCGAAGACGTCCCCCAACAGCTCGGCAAGCGATCGGGACAGATCCCGCCGCTGCTCGTGCAGGATGACCAGACGGTCCTCCGCCTTCTGCCGATGGGTGGCGTCGGCGTCTTCCCGCGCGGCCTGCTCCTGCATGTGGTAGATCCGCAGCGACAGGATCGAAAGCCGGTCGATCGCGCTGGCCGGCGTCTCCGTGTTGAGCCGAGCGCCGGGAGCGGGGCCAATGCCCTCCGCGACAAGCTGGGCGATGAGGTGGTCGTCCATCTGTTCGATCAGGTCGTTGCGCCGCTGGTTGAGCCGGTCGATCCGCCGCTTGATTTCGGCCAGATCCGCGTCGCTCACCTCCGGCGACCGGGCGACGTCCTCCTCGTGCCACAGCCGGTAGTTCTGCTCGTGCTGCCGGCACACCAGCGCCAGGAAATCTTCATAAGGATTCGCGATCTTGTCTTCGTGCCACCGCTTGACAGCCTCGCGTTGAAGATCGGTAATGGCCTTGACGTCGATCACGGATATGCCTCCATTGGGTGGGTTTTCATCGGGGGCGCCACGAAGGCCGGCGCGCGAAGGTCGAGAGGGTAGCAGTTTTGCCCCTCCGCCACAAGATCAGCCGGGGGGCGCGATGCCGAGATCCGGCCGGTCGTTGGTCATTGAGACTTGGTCATTCGGATTTGCGGGAGACGCCGCCTTGGAGAATCATCGTCGCGGGAACCGCCGCTGGGTTGTCGCCGCCTCGGCCGTGCTGGTCATCGTCGGCGGAATGGTCTGGCACGCGTCGCTCCGCGTCGACGAAGGGCCCGCCGCGGGAACCGAGATCGAAGGGACCTTCACACCGGTCGCCGCCGCGCGACCGACGTTCCGCGTCGCCGCGTTCAACATCCACCGCGGCAAGGGTCCCGACGGCCGCCGCGACCTTGCGCGCTCGGCCGAGTGCCTGCGCGACGTTGACCTCGCGGGCCTCAACGAAGTCCACGGCACGAGCGTCGGCGGCAATCAGGCGGAGGAGCTGGGCCGCCTTCTCGATCGGGCGTGGCTCTTTGCGCCCGCCTCGCGGCAATGGTACGTCCAGCAGTTCGGCAACGCCGTATTGACGCGGCTGCCCATCCAGGGCTGGCAGCGGATCCCGCTGCCCTGCCGCCGCGAGCCGAGCCACCGCAACGCCATTCTGGTCGTGCTGGAACACCAAGGCCGCCCGGTCCGCGTGCTCCTCACGCACCTCACGCAGCGATCGGCCGAGGATCGTTCGGTCCAGTTCGACGCGGTAGCCCGGCTGTTTCTGGCGTTGGAGAAGCCGGCCATTCTGCTGGGCGATCTGAACCTGCCGCCAGACGATCCGCTGATCCAAGACCTTGCCCAGCGGCCCGGGGTCGAAGAGGTCATCGGCCGGCACGACGCGGCGCCGCCTCCGGGCCGAGTCGACTGGATCTTTTCACGCGGCCTTCGCTGCACGGCCGCCGGCGCGATCGACAACGGCGCGTCGGATCATCCGCTCCTCTGGGCCGACTTCGCGATCGTCGAAACACGATAGGCCAAACAGCCGACCGCCACGAAGCCCCGCAATGGGTCGACCACGGAGACACGGAGGACACGGAGAAGAACTGAACCACCACCGCCTGCAAGGCGGTGGGTTCGTTGAGAATCGTGGCTTCGGACTGAAGTCCTTCGCTCACGATTTTGTGATT
>JAFGDS010000068.1 GCA_016931995.1 Pirellulales bacterium | reverse complement strand
GGGCGATGTAAAACAGCCCATTCCATCGCCGCGTACAAATACCCGCTTTTTTCTAGTTCCGCAAGACCTTTCCAAACACGTTCTAAGTGTGAAGCCCAGCGTCCCAACGCACTGGCGATCGCCACGGGGATTCGTTTGAGTGCCACTGGCTCCGCCAATGCCGTGGCATCCCGAGAGTGGCACGTAGGACGCACTGGCGGAGCCAGTGGCACTCGGCGCGGGCGGAGCAAGTGGCGCGCGTTGCACTCCCACACGGGCGCAAAAAAAGCCGGATCTCCGCGGAGATCCGGCTTGGATTATCGTGCTGACGTTATCCGGACCAACAGGGAGAGCCGGACGGCGTCGAGCGTGAAATCACGTGGTGGCGGGCGCCGGGGGAGCGGGAGCTTCCTCGGCCGGAGCCGCTTTCTCGGGGGCCGCCTCGGCCGGAGCGCAGGGCTTCGGCTCGCAGGTGACCGGGGCGCACGTGGCCGGAGCGCAGGTCTTCGGGCAGCACGTCTTCGGACGGCAGGTCAAAACCCGGCAGCGCTTCGGACGGCAGGTCTTGGGCTCGCACGTCGACGGGCAGCACGTGGCCGGCTCGCACGTCTTCGGCTCGCAGGTGACCGGCTCGCAGGTCTTCGGCTCGCAGGTCGACGGGCAGCACGTCTTCGGGCGGCAGGTCAAGATCCGGCAGCGCTTCGGACGGCAGGTCTTCGGCTCGCAAGTCGAAGGCTCGCACGTGGCGGGCTCGCAGGTCTTGGGCTCGCAGGTCGACGGGCAGCACGTCTTGGGCTCGCAGGTCTTCGGCCGGCAGGTCCGGGCCAAGAGCCGCGGGCGGCAGGTCTTCACACCGCAGGTGACCGGCTCGCACGTGGCAGGAGCGCAGGTCGCCGGAGCGCAGGTCGCCGGAGCACAGGTCGCCGGAGCGCAGGCCCCGCCCGCCTTCGCCTGAGTTGGCCCGCCCAGCAGGACGAGGCCCAGCACCGCCACGAACAGGACGGCGCCGATCAGATACGTACGATTCATCGTGAATCCTCCAAACAAATTACAGGTACCGTAGCGTTAAGGGACTTGCTATCGTGCCGTCGCGCCAACAATATCGTTCCCTTGCTGACGGCCTCGGCCAAGGGAACTTCGAGCTGTGCCACGGCGACACGCTCCGCAAAGGACTCCCCTGTTCAAGCTTTGCGGATTGGGTCGTGTGGTAGGGAATGCACAGCTTAGATCATTAAGCTAGCATGGCTGGTGCGTGTGTCAAGCGGGGGGAAGCGAGGAATTGTGCGCGTTGGGGTGGGACGGAATGTTGGGAGTTATGTGGGGTTTGCCTAATAATGGTAGGTCACCATGCCGGCGCTTGGCAAGAGGACGGCCAAATTGTACGGTTTCACCGAACCTAATGAAGGAATGACGTCACAAATTCTTTATCAGAAATAACTTAGACAATTCGTGGACATCCTGTCCCGCCAGGAATAAGTACCTCCGATGGTATGTGGCCCGGCCGAAAAAACTCCGAAATTCGGCAATACAGGGTGTCTCGCCGGCAGCCAGGGCAAGGTACAAGGGCATTTTTGCTGCGGAGAAACTTCTCCAGACAAACGAAGGCAGGGTACCCATTTTCTCCGAATTGCGCAGGCTCAGGGTCATCGCTGCCGGGCCGCGTCGCCTGGCGCGGGCTCCGCCGGGGCCGCGGGTGATCTCTTGACGCAAGGCATTGCCGAAGCGAGTAGAACTCTTGGGTCGTCGTGAGTGCCACGGCCAGCCTACCCATCTCTATCCGTGGGAGGCCGCGCCACCGGGCAAGAAAGCAGTGGCGTGCCAACAGAGCGAACGAACGCGAGGACGCACCGGAGCTCAGCGCTGCAGCGGTTGCGGCTCGTTAGGCGCCGCGGGGACGCTGGCGGCCTGCCGTCGTCGGGCGATCTCCGCCTTGAGCATGGCCCGCTGACGGAGCATGTCTTCCGGGTTTTCGAAATCCAACAACAGCGGGGGCTCGCCCTCAAAGACGGTCATTGCCATGCCGCCGACGCGCCATTGGCCGTCCTCTTTCCGCAACACCCACGTCATGTCGGAGGCCTGCGTCTGCCCGCTCTGTGGGTTGAGGTCGGTCCACCGACTGGCGACGTGCGCGATTTCGGGGCCCGCCGCGCGGACTTCGCCGACGACAAACCGCGCCGTGTCGCTGCGGGGCGGCGCCACCGAGAGCCCCTTTTCGGCCAGTTCCTTCCGGGCGACGGCGGTGAGCATCGAGGCAACCTTGGCGTCATCGCCCGATCGCGCTCCCTCCAGAAACACGTACACGCTGGCGGCCGGACCGGTTAGCTCGCCCGCCGCGCCGGCGTTGGCCGCGGGCGCCGGGTCGGAGTCGCCCGAGGGGCCGCAGCCGGCCAGGGACCAGGTTAGCAGAACAATCGGGGCGACCGAGCCGGTGAACCTGCCTGCATGTCGCATGGGTAGCATCTCGCATCGGAGGGGTTGCGCGGAAGACGTCTGCGCCCAGCGCCGCGGGGGACCGCCTCGCGCTTGGCCAGGCACGGGAGCGGAATGTCGCAAGAAAGCCCGATGGCGTCAAGGCGAATCACCCGCCGCAATCCGCGCGAGGTCGTCCAGCCAACACTCGACCAGCGTCGTCGGATGGGCGTTGCGGTCCACCTGTTCCAGGGCGTCGAGGCACCGTTCGAGACACCCACATACGCCCTCCGTCCCGGAAGACGGCGCGGAGTGCGAAGGCTGGGAAACCGCGGCGGCGTTTCGCGGTGTTGCCGAGACGGCCGGGCGGAGCCGCCCGCGGTAGTGCTCGGCCGCCAGCGAGAGGACCTGCCGCAGCCGATCCCGCCGGCGCGCGGCCTCCCGGCCCGCCTCGTCCACGAAGGCCATAACCGTCGCGGCCAGACGCACGCTATCGAGCGCGGGCCGAGCCAGCTCGCTCACGAGCGTCTGGCGAAACGTCTCCACGTCGGTCCCGGCCAGGTCAATCGCCCGGGCGAGACTGCCCTCGGCCATGGCGGCAATCCGCCGGGCTTCGTCCATCCCACGGGCGTGGCCGTGTTCGACGAGCAGGTCGGCCACCACCGCCTCCGGCAAGGCGGCAAAACGGACAATTTGGCATCGCGAGCGGATCGTGGGCAGTTGCCGCGCGGGACTCGTGCCGAGGAGGATGAGGACGGATCGCGGCGGGGGCTCTTCGAGGGTTTTCAGCAGGCAATTGGCCCCCTCGGCGTTGAGGAAATCGGCATCGTCCAGAATCGCCACGCGCCGGCCTCCGCGAAACGGCTTCAAGCTGATATCGTGGCAAAGGCCCTCGCGCATCCGGTGCTCCTTGTCGCCGATGAGCAGCTCCAGCGGCACGAACGCCCGATCCGCCGGCTTGGCCACCAGGAACAGATCGGGATGGGTTTGCGCGCCGACCTGGGCGCACGCCGGGCAGCCGCCGCACGGGTCCAGGTCGGCTTCCGGCCGGGTTTCGCACAACAGGGCCTGGGCCAGCTTCAGGGCGAACGTCCGTTTGCCCACGCCCACCGGACCCGCGAACAAGAAGCTGCTGGCCAGCCGACCGCGCCCCAACGCCCGCCGAAACCGCTCGACGACCGCGTCGTGTCCGTAAATACCGTGCCAGGGCATGGGAGACAGAAAGGGATTGGGGATTGGGGATTGGGGATCGAACGATTTTTCCGACTACCGACTTCCGACCTCCGCCGCCGCTTGCGGCTTCGCAACGCAACGCATCTACGGGGTTATGGAACCAACAAGCAGCGGCTCGACGAGCGATCGCAGCGCCGCTTGAACCTGGTCGATCGGCCCCGAGGCGTCCAGCACGCGGATCTGGTCGGGCTGTCGGGCGGCTTCGGCAAGAAAGCCTTGCCGCACCCGGGCGTGGAAGCCGTCGCCCTGCTGCTCCATGCGGTCCAGCCCGCGCGCCAGCCGGGCGGCCGCCGCCTCCGGAGGCATGTCCAACACGATGGCCAGATCGGGCAGCAGGCCGCTGGTGGCCACGCGTCCCACTTCCCAGAGCGTCGGCACGTCGAGCCCTCCGGCGTGGCCCTGGTAGACCACGTTGGCCAGGAGAAACCGATCGGCCAGGACGGTCTTCCCGGCCACCAGCGCGGGGCGGATCACCTCGGCGACCATCTGCGCCCGGGCGGCCATATACAAGAGCATTTCGGCGGTCCGGTCGATCGCCAGGTCGTGGCGATCCAGCACAATCTCGCGGACCGCCTCACCCAACCGGGTGCTGCCTGGGTCGCGACAGGCCAGGACGTCGCGGCCCTGGCCCCGGAGCCATTCCGCCAGCAGCGCGATCTGCGTGGACTTGCCGGTCCCGTCGCACCCGTCGATGGAGAGGAACATGGTTCACCCGTTGTGTGGGTCCCGCCAAGCGAGGTTGCCAAGGTCGTTCTTGCCCGAGCGGCGGCTTATCCCATTTTAACGTTGGCGGACCGTTCGCGGAACTGGCCGGCGGGCTCGCGTTGACTTGCCGGGCGGCATGGGGTAAGAACCTATTCGATCCTCCGTTGGTCGCACCAGCGGCGGCAACTTGGGCGATGTGGGAGACAAAGGATTGTAGGGTGGGGCGCACTTGCTCCACCACCTGCGACTCTCGCGACCGAATCACGGTGGGGTACGTGCGCCCAGCCCCACATGGACTTAGGCCCCGTAACAGAATAACCTGACCAAACGGCCATCGGCGCGCTGTAGGGAACGGCCTCCGTGCCGTTCCAAGCCCCGGGGAAACGGTTGTTTCGACCGCCACGGAACGCCACGGAGGGCGTTCCCTACAGGTTGAAATCGCACGTTGTTTTGTTGCGGCGCGAGCCAACCATCCATCCTACATCCAGGGAGCCACCGTGAAGGCGAAGGAACTGGCGAGATACGAAGCCCGGGCGAAGATCATCAAGGCCATGGCCCACCCCACGCGGCTGTTCATCGTGGACCAGTTGTCGCGCTGCGAGGCGCGTTGCGTCTGCGAGCTAACGGAGATGATCGGGGCGGACATGTCCACCGTGTCGCGGCATCTTGCGCTCTTGAAGTCGGCCGGCATCATCGAGGACGAGAAGCGCGGGGCCATGGTTTTCTACCGGCTGCGGATGAAGTGCGTCCTCAAGTTCTTTGACTGCGTGGAGTCGGTCATCGCGTCCAACGCCCGAAGCCAGCGGGATCTGCTGGCCGGTTCGCCGTGAACTCGATCCATCCGGGGGCAACGCCATGTGCGCTTCGCAGGATCCGGCGGTCACGCGGTTCGAGGAGCTCAAGGCGGGCGACCGGATCGAGGTGGAGCACGCGATGACGATCGGCCCGACCACCCGGCCGGTTCGGACGGTCGGCACGGTGGTCCGCACCGAGCGTCGTCTTCAGGGCATGCACTTCGCCCGGCATCACGACGACGAAGTCTTCACCAACGCCATCCTGATCGAGCTGCCCGACGGCGAGCTGACGACCGTCACGATGGACGAGTTCACCGTGCTAAGGCGGTCGTAGGGCGATGACGAGACAGATCTGCCGAAAGGAATGACACATGTTGCGGCGACTTATCGCAATGTTGTCGGGACTGCTTGCCGCGTGTGGGTGCGCCTCGTCACAGGATGAATCGCTGCACGTGAGCCAACCCGGAACGTTCACTCTCAAAGAAGTTGACTCGCGGCCAACGTCAGGCGGCACATTGAAGACATGGCTGGCGACCTCACGGAATGTGAGGGGTAACCCCTTCACCTTTCGCATTGAGATCCTCATGAAGCCTCCCCAGGGCGACTCGCCATTTGCATTTTCGTCGGGTGCCATCATTCGCAAGCCGGGGGCAGACGGTACCAAATTCCTTGCCGAGGTTGCCCGCGCGATTGAGGCGGAAGGACATGTGCCATCCAAATCGAGCCGTGAAGACCGAATCGACTTCTCGGTGACAATTCTTGGCACGGGGTTGAGCCGGCAGATGGGCGATGATGTCGTTGCCGGGGGCTTCACTTCGACGAAATCGGGAGATTGGACTGCACTCAAGCTGTTCCTTGCTGACGGCGAGGGCGAAGTCTTCTTGAACATCAACCCTGTCGCTGGTGAGGGCGAGTTCGCCCCCAAGGATCCCGAATACGGCGAAGTTGTCCTCCAGGAGTTGGCGAAGGTCTTCTACCCGTGAACGGAGGCAATGAAGTATGGGACAGACCTGTCCCACCGTTTCAGTTTTTGGGTTCTCGGTTCCGAGGATAGTGGTCGGGCTGTGCGCACCGCCCGCCCGCCGTGTGCGCGCGGAATTTTCGGCGGCCCTTTCGTGACGGAGGTCTCGCGGCCAAGAGCGGGCTTGTGCTCCTCACGCTCCGAGGCCGTGACTTTTTGTATTTGCCACCCCTGGTTAAAGACACGGGAGGGCGCTAGCCTGGATACGTGATTGGTGGTTGGGTGGGGCAAGGGGTGGCGATGGCAGGAGCGGTAG
>JAFGDS010000067.1 GCA_016931995.1 Pirellulales bacterium | reverse complement strand
TCCTTTGGATGTGGCCGCGGCCGAGGGCCTTCACCTCGCAGCCGAGCTCGAAGTAGCGGCGGATCTCGTCGTCGGAGAGGATTCCGAAGCAGTCGATCACGGCCAACGGCCCGCCCGCCCACTTGACGATCTGCTCGGGGGCGATTCCCAGATAGGCCTTGTGCGGGACGGCCAGGATCACGGCCTCCGCGTCGTCGAGGGCGGCGGCCAGGTCTTTTTGCACGCGGATGTCAGCAAGCGATTCCTGGCTTCGGAAAAAGCGCGACCACGAATGGCCCGGCGCGGGGTACACGTCCTGATTCTCCAGCTCGAACCAATGGTCCACGTAGGGGTCGTGGACCCGCATCTCCGCGCCCATCTCGGTGAGCTTGCGGACAACCATTTCCGAGCCGCTGTAACGGGTGTCGCCGACGTCTTGCCGGTAACTGGCCCCGCAGATCAGCACGTCCGCCCCGGCGATGTATCGGCCCATGTTGCGCAAGGCGTCGCGCGTCAGCTCCGCGACGTGCAACGCGCGGGTGTCGTTGATGTCCACGGCCGTTGGGCTGATCTTGAACACCTGGTCGCCGTCCTCGAAGCCGAGGATGTGTTTGTAGGCCCAATAGCCCAACCCCGCGTCCTTCGGCAGGCAATACCCGCCGATCCCCGGCCCGGGGAAGATCATGTTGCTGTGCGTGGGCCGCGTCTTGATGGCCCGGATCACCTTGACGAGGTCCACGCCGTTGCGTTCGGCGAAGAGGCTCCACTCGTTGAGAAACGCCAAAATCGTGGCGCGGTACGAGTTCTCGACGATCTTCGTGGTCTCCGATTCGATCGGCCGGTCCATCACCGTGAGCGGGAACTGCTTGGTGTTGAGCACCTCGTGCAGGAACTTCTCGACGCGGTCGCGGGCTTCGCTGTTGCAGCCGGAGCACACGCGCCAGAAATCGCGGATCGACGAGACGTATTCCCGGCCCGGCATCACGCGCTCGAAGCTATGGGCCAGAAGCGGCTCCGTGGCGATCCCTCGGGCGGCGAAGGCTTTCTTCATGATGGGCCAGGCGACGAACTCCGTCGTGCCGGGGGCCACCGTGGTCTCGATCAGCGTCAGGCAATGCGGTTGGACCTTCTGGCCGATCGTGCGCATCGTGGCCTCCAGCGCGGTCATCTCCGCCTCGCCCGTGCGCATCTTGCCCAGGTCGTGCTTCGTGTAGTCGCACTGCACGTCGACCACCACGCAGTTGGCCAAGCCCAGGCAATCGCTGTTGAACGTGGCCACGAGGGTTTTCTTCTCCTTCACGCAGCGGGCGATCATCGGATCGACCTCGGGATCCTCCGCCTTCACCGGCGACTCGCCGCGGTTGAGCATGGGGATCTTCCAGTAGCTGCGGGGGCTGGGCCGCTGGCACCCGATGACGAACTTGCTCGGCTTGCCCGTCTTCTTGTCCACGGTGTCGGCGATGATGGCCGCCATCACCGCGCCGACGAAGCCCACGCCCATCACGACGACGACTTCCTTGCCCTCGCCGCGGGCCTTCTCGGCCAGTTCCGTCAGCCGGGCGAGTTCCTTGGGATAATCGGATTCGGTGGGAATGGAGAATTTCTCGCCCGCGGGGTTCACGGAATAGGCAGTCATGGATGGATTCCGGTGTTGGAGAAAAAGGGTCCGCGACAATCCAGGGATCCCTCGCCGGGCTCTTCCGCGCCGAGGTGGCCGGTCGGCGCGGGGCCCCCCTTGCCTAGGGCACTATTACATCATAGCTTACCCCCGAAGTCGGGCAGCCTGCAACCGCGTCGTTACAACCACCCCGCTTCCCGGTACCAGGCGGCCGTTTCGGCGAGACGCTGGGCCAGGGCAACGCCGGGGGCGAAGCCCAGTTCGTCGCGGGCGGCGGCGGCCGAGCACGTCCAGGAGCCGGCGGCGATCTCCCGGGCCTTGTCAAGGTTCAAGTAGAAGGGCCGGCGCAGGGTATGCGCGGCCGCGTCGACGATCGCCGCCGCCGCCCGCACGCCCGCCAGGGGAATCGGCAACACCAGCACGCGGCGCCGGCCCACCGCGTCGCGCAGCATGCGGCCCAATTCGGCGAACGTGGGCAATTCGCCGCACGCGGCGAAGTAACATCCTTGGGCGCGACTCGGCCCATCATCTTCCGTCGGCCCGATCCGACGACCCCGCTCGGCCGCGAGGATGAGCAGTTCGCAAAGGTCCGCCACGTGGATGATGGAATAGCGTTCGCGCCCGCCGCCCGGCGCGGGATGCAACCACGCCCGGCGCACCGGCGCAAACAGGCCAAAGCCCGCGATGTCTTCCGGCCCGAGGATGATGCCGGGCCGAACGATCGTGATGGGCACGCGCGGGGCATACTGCCGTGCAGCCAACTCACCGGCCCGCTTGCTGCGGCCATATTGCGAAACCGGCCGCGGCGGATCGGTCTCGACGCGGGGTCGGTCGCGCGTCGAGGGGCCGCTGGCCGCCAGCGACGACACCAGCACGAGCACGGGCGGATCGGACGCTTCGGCGCACGCGCGGGCGACGGCGCGCGTGCCGCCCTCGTTCACCTGGAAGAGCTGTCGGGCGGCGACGGCCTTGGTGGCGCCGGCCACGTGGTAGACGACGCTCCGCCCCGAAACGGCCTGGCGAAGCCCCGCCGCGTCGTCGAAGCCCTCGAAGCGGACCAGGCCCACGCCGAGCGATTCCAGCCGGCGCGTGTCGGCCCCGCGGCGGACCAACGCCGCCACGTCCGTCCCCCGCGCGGCCAGCGCCGCGACGAGATTGACGCCGACAAACCCGTTGGCCCCGGTCACCAATGCGCGATCCATCGACCTCCCGCCGTGTCTTGACCGGTCACGTCCCCCTCCGGTAGAATTACTGGTTTATCCCAGCCGACCCCCCGCTGGCAAGAACCGCATGATGGCGGCCCTGATCGTTATACCCGCTGCAACGCGCAGGGAGAAGAAAGACTTCCTGGAATTTCCCTGGTCGCTGTACCGCGGCGATCCGAATTGGATTCCCCCCCTGCGGACCAACCAGAAAGAACTCGTCGGCTATCGGCCCCATCCCTTCTACCATCGCAACGCCGTCCAGACGTTCGTGGCCTATCGCGCCGGCAAACCGTGCGGGCGGATTGCCGCCATCCTGAACCAGGGCCACATCGACCGCTTCGGCGAGCGGCGCGGTTTCTTCGGGTTCTTCGATTGCGTCGACGACCGGGAGACGGCCAACGGCCTGTTCGACGCCGTGCGCGACTGGTTTCTCCAGCGCGACGTTCCGGCCCTCCGCGGACCCACCAACCCGTCGCTCAATCACGAACTGGGCCTTCTCATCGACGGATTCGACAAGATGCCCACGTTCATGATGACCTACAATCCGCCATACTACGCCAAGCTAATCGAGGGCTACGGCTTCCGCAAGACGCAGGATCTCTTCTCCTACTGGGGGCACATCGAGATGCTCCCCAAGATCCACGAGCGGCTCGCGCCGATCGCCGAGCAGATCGTGAGGCATCTGGACCTCGTGCTCCGCCCGCTCGATACGACGCGGTTTCGCCAGGACGTGATGGCCTTTCTGGAGATCTACAACCGCTCCCTGGTCAATACGTGGGGCTTCGTGCCGATGTCGGACGCCGAGGTGCGGCACATGGCCTCGGCGCTGCGGTTTTTGATGGTGCCGGAGCTGGCCATCGCCGCGGAGCGCGATGGCCGCATGGTCGGCGCCATGTTCGGCTTGCCCGACTACAATCCCCGGATCCGAGAGATCGACGGCCGACTCTTCCCGCTGGGCTTCTGGCGGCTCCTCCGGCATAAGCAGGATATCAAAAAAATCCGCCTGATCAGCACGAACGTCCTGCCGGAATACCAGCGGATGGGCGTGGGCTTGGCGCTGGTCAGCAGCCTGGTGCCCAAGGCCATCGAGTGGGGAATTCAAGAAGCCGAGTTCTCCTGGGTCCTGGAATCGAACAGCCTCTCTCGCGGTAGCCTGGAAAAGGGTGGAGCGCGGATCGACAAGGTCTACCGACTTTACGACCTCGACCTGACGCAAGTGCCGAACGAAAGACCATCGCGCCCCTCAACGCCCCAAACAGTCCCGACGCGCGGGCCGCGGCCCTCGTCCGGCGGACCCTCCGGCGCGCCCGGCCAGATCGAGATCCGCGAGGTCCGCTCGCGCCGCGATCTGGACCAGTTCGTCCGGATGCCCTGGTCCCTCTACGCCAACGATCCGCATTGGGTCCCGCCGCTGCTGGTCGAGGTGAAGGAGTTTCTCAACCCGAGGAAACACCCCTTCTACAAGCACGGCGCGGCGGCGACGTTCCTCGCCCTGCGCGACGGCCAAGCGGTGGGGCGGATCCTCGCCAGCGACGACCCGAGCTACAACGCCCTGCACGGCACGAACGTCGGGTGCTTCGGCATGTTCGAGTCGGTCGACGAGCCGGCGGTTGCCCACGCGCTTCTGGACGCGGCCGCCGCGTGGCTCGCCGACCGAGGCCGCGGCGAAATCATGGGCCCGATCAACTACTCGACCAACTACCCGCTGGGCCTCCTGGTCGATGGCTTCGATACGCCGCCGCGGGTGATGATGAACCACAACCCCCCGTATTACGCCGCGCTGTTGGAATCGTGGGGGCTAGCGAAGATCAAGGACCTGTACAGTTGGTGGTTTGTCGATCCGCTCGACATGGTGGCCAAATGGCACCGCCGGGCCCAACGGCTGGCCCAGCGGGGAGGCGTCACCGTCCGGCCGTTTGACCCCAAGGATTTCGACGCCGAGGTCGAGCGTTGCCGCACGGTGTACAACGGCGCGCGGACCGAGAACTGGGGTTTCGTCAAGCTGACCGACGCGGAGTTCCGCTACTTCGCCCGGCAGTTGGCTCGGCTAGCCCTGCCCGAGCTGGTCCTCTTGGCCGAAGTGGACGGCCAGCCCGTCGGGTTCTCGATCACCCTGCCCGACATCAACGAGGCCATTGCCCCCTTGAACGGCCGGCTGACCACCTGGGGGCTGCCCATCGGACTGGCGCGTTTCCTCTACCGCCTTCCCCGCGTGAAAACCGCCCGGATGCTCGTCCTGGACCTCTTGGAAGACTACCGCCGCCGTGGAATCAGCGAACTCCTGATCCTCAAAACGCTCGACTACGGCAAGAACACGATCGGCTACACCGGCGCCGAGCTTGGCTGGACCCTCGAAGACAACCGCCTCATCAACCGCACCGTCGAGGCCGTCGGCGCCCGCCGCTACAAAACCTACCGCATCTACCAGCGCCCGATCGCCCGTCCGTAGCCCAGCCGCCTCCGGCTGTGAGGAATCACCACCTGGGCTGCGAGCCCCCAGCCGAGGGCGGCTGGGTTACATGAGGGTAGTGTCCTAATTTGGCCTTTGCCCACCTACATGTACTGCCGGGCTACGGCGTCAAACAGCGTGTCGAACGTCCACAAGGTTGGAACGACGCCAGCCATTATGGCCGCAGACGGACGCCGCTTTCCGGGAGTTCCACTGTAGTCCGGATATCGTGTTCGCCAACAGAAGTTGTAGTACGCGAGAAACATGGCGCATGCGGCCTCCAGGTTCTCCAGCTTCATTGCTAAACCCCAGCGATAGCCGCGTAAACCGCTTCACCAGTGTACGGATCGTGAGATTGTGCCGCTCGACGTGGGAAGTGCATGTTTGTACGCTCCTCGGCCTCGGCGATCCCGAATACCCCCTTGCGTTCTGCGCCAACCATTTCTGGTGGTGCGTAACGTCCAGGCTGCGTTGCGTTGCGGTAGTCCTTGATGATTTGGCCGTACTTAGCGTAAGGGCCGAAAGCCAAGTCAACCGCTTCTGGATAGCCCTGGAAGCCGTCAATCCTGGGCCGCCGCACGTCGAGCGTACACGTGTACCACGGGTTCACTTCCACCCGGCCGAAGCAGCCGCAGGAGGCCGCGCCCGACAACGCCTTGTGGAGCGAAACGCCCGCGAAGAGGACGAAGCAGCCGATGGCCGCCGCCCAGGTGAGCCGGGGCAGCAGGCCGGCCAGGAGCCACAGGCCGAAGAACAACTCGAACTCGACCGTGGCGATCAGGACCCAGCGGGAATCGAGCAGCCCCGCGCCCAGCACTGGCTCGGTGGCCAATTGATGGGCCTTGAGGACCGCCGCCGCCAGGAGAAGGAGACCCAAAAGCGCCCGGACCACATCGTAGCCCGTGGCTGGTTTGAGCCGAACAGCCACACCCGCGAGATTGCCCATCCATCCCCTCCCGCTGGTCCGACCTCTTGCGGACAGCCGTACCCGAATGGGCGGCCATCCACGGCAATTCCCAGAAACTAACGACCCATTCCCTACTTGTCAATCATCTGACATCCCCCCGATTGGGAGAGATTGCCAAAAATCTGTTTCCCGGCTTCGTGGCCCGCGAACGCCTACGTGGTCCCACGTTCCGTTCGTGGTCGTCCGAGGGACGAAAGGTGTTGAGCCGTCGCGGAATAGACCGGTGATTCGGTGGGCGATCCCATCGGGCCGGCGTCTGGATGGGAAGAATTGCTTTCCACGCCGCGCGAGCCGAACGCCGCCCGATCGGCGGCTGGCCCGGCGGCGTCGTAGTTCCTTTGGGCCTGCGTTTCGAGGGGAACTCGACCGCGAGCGAGTGGGCCAAAGCGAGGCCGATTGGCTTGGTCCTTCAAACCTAGCAGCTTCGATTCATGCCCTCGTGACCATGAAGTTCAAGATGGTTGGGTGCGGCATGGCCGTTTGCTTTGGGCTGGCCCGTTAGGCCAGCAAATCTGTGAATCGAGCACCCTCGCCTATCGGTCGAGCCGCTGAATGCTCAAGCACGGTGCCGCTCGCCAAGCCGCCACCGCATGTCAGCCGCCTTGCAGCGGGGGATGATGGCCAGATACGCTACGTGTGACATTTGTGCGGCCTCCGGCAGTACTTCACGAGCTTCGCCGTTTCATAAGCTTCGGCCCAAACAAGCCCGGATGCTCTCTCCAAAAGAATTCGTGTCGAGGCGCGGAGGAAGGGTTGTGGGATCCCGCGAAACGTGCGTCGGGGGGCGCTGGGCGTGCGTGAATCCTGGCCCGGCACTGGCAAAGCCAGTGGCACTCCGCCGAGCTGGTCAGGCACGGGCAAAGCCAGTGGCACTCCACGGTTGTCACCCCGCCAAAGGGAGTGTGCCGCTAACGCGGTTTTTGCGCGTTTCATTGACCGGGCCGGGGGCGCGGAGGTAGAAAGGGAAGCGCCGGCCTCCGGGGGCGTCGGCGCGCGGGCCGGCGGGGTTGGGGGATCACCTGTTGCCCGGCCGGAGGAACGGAACATGAGAGGTTTTCGATTCGGTCTGCTTATCGCCGCGTGTCTTGCCGCGGCGCCCGCCGTGGCCGACGTCACGTTCGGCACGCTTCTTAACGACATGGTCGATCGCGACCGGTTGGCCGTGCATCCCAGCCTGAACAACGCCTACCGCACGGCGCAGGCCAGCAGCCACGATCGCAACCCGACGACGCTCGGGGCCCCGGCCTACTTCGCCAACGGCGACCACACGAACTTCCTCGGCCGCGAGTGGGTGGACGGCGCGTGGGAGTACGTCATGTTCGCCGACGACGGGCCCGGGACCCTCGACCGCTGGTGGATGACCACCAGCGAGGACGCCGGCGAGATCCGCGTCTACGTCGACGGCAGCGCGACGCCCGCGCTGGCCGGCCCGCTGCACCAGACGCTCGGCGCGAACGCGACGTTCGGCAACGAACTGTCGTTCCGCACGCGCAATTCGGTCCACAGCGGGCACAATCTCTACGCGCCGATTCCCTACGCGCAAGGCGTGAAGGTGACCTACCGCGGGCCGGTCAATCAGTCGGTCTATTACAACGTGAACTATCGGCAATACGAGCCCGGCACGGTGGTCGAGAGCTACTCGGCCACCGCCCCAACAACCTACGCCGCCGAGCTGGCCGCCGCGCGCGCCGCGCTGGCCAATCCCAGCGTCACCGGCCACGTCGACAACCACTTCGCCCAGAACAAAACCCTCGCCGCCGGGCAAGACCTCGTCTGCGATCTGCGGGGCACGGGGGCCATCCGGCAGCTTCGCGTCAACGTCTCCAGCGCCGACCAGGTCGCCGCGATGGCCGATACGTACGTCGAGCTCACCTTCGACGGTCAGCGGACCGCCCGGGTGCCCCTGGGACAGTTCTTCGGCAACGGCGACGGAACCGCCGCCGCGCCCTACAACACGATCGACGATTTGTATCGGACCGTCGTGACCGGCGGCCTTTTGATCTCCCGCTGGGTCATGCCCTACGAAAAAGCCGCCGAGGTGCGGCTGGTGAACGAGGGGGGGCAAAACGTGCAGGTCGCCCTCCAGGTCGATTCCGGCGAGTGGACCTGGGACGCGAGCTCGATGCACTTCCACGCCAACTACCGCGAGGAGAACAACGTCAAAACCCGCGGCGGCAACGGCACGGCCGATTTCCGGTATCTGACCGTCCGCGGTCAAGGCGTCTACGTCGGCGACTCGCTTTCGCTGCGCAACGGGTCGAGTTCCTGGTGGGGCGAGGGCGACGAGAAGGTGTACGTCGACTACGTCGACGACGATGGCGTGGGACACAACGCCCAGCCCGATCACATCGGCACGGGCAGCGAAGACTATTACGGCTACGCCTGGGGACACCCCGACACGTTCCGCACCGCCTTCATCAGCCAGCCGCTAGGCCGCGGCAACAACACGGCGGGCGGACAAACGGTCAATGCCCGCATGCGGGCGCTCGATGCCGTGCCGTTTGACGAGTCGTTCAAGTTCGATATCGAAATGTGGCACTGGGCCGACACGCAGGTGGACTACGGCGCGACGACCTACTGGTACGGCCGGCCCGGCGCGTCGGCCATGCGCGCGGCCGCCGATCTGGGCGTCGATTTCCGCCCGGGCCACGACTTCGCCACCGGCGGCATTCCCGACACGGCGGGCGACGGCCAGTGGGTCTATCTGTCCTCCAGCAACGCCAATCCGTCGGACCCGGCCGCGCAAACGGCGGCGATGACCTTCGGCGACGTGGGCAACGCCGGCCACCAGGGCTACGGCGGCGGCGAGAACGGCCACAACCTCGGCGCGATCTCGAACGAGTACTTGTTTGTCGATGGCGGCAACAACGGCGGCGTGCAAGGCTCGCCCGGCTACCACGAGCTTGCCTTGCACCCGGCCGGCATGGTCTGGAGCGGGGCCTTCGAGGGCGACCCCGACCGGCCCTTCGTCGTGGCCCGTTGGATCGCCGGCGAATCGTCCCAGGGTTTGGCCAACGTGAACGGCTCCGTGCGCAACTTCATCGACAACAGCGACAGCGTCGATTTCTACATCTTCGTCGATGGTTTGCTTGAGTTCTCCGCCGAAGGCATCATCACCACGCTGCCCGAGACGTACTTCGACTTCGACGTGACGCTCCACCTGGGCAGCACGGTCGATTTCGTCCTGGGCAACGGCGGGGTGGGCAACCTCTTCGGCGACGAATCGTTCCTCCGCGCCACGATCCTCGTCCTGGAGTCGCCGCCCCAAATCCCCGGCGACGCCAACCGCGACGGCCGCGTGGACGCCGCGGACGCCGCGGCTCTGGCGGCGAACTGGCTCCGCGCGGACGGCGTCAGTTGGCAGACCGGCGACTTCAACGGCGACGCCGTGGTGAACGACCTGGACCTGGCCATACTGGCCGCCAACTGGCAGCCCGCCGGCGACGCTCCGGCGGTACCGGAGCCGCCCGCCGGGATCTTGTTGGCGGGGGCGGCGCTCTTGCTGGTTGGCCGGATGACTTGGTTCGGCAAAAGAAGCGATTGACGGAGCATCGTATCGCGGCCCGGCCAGCGCCGGGCTCATGAGGTCCGGAAGACGCCGCGTAAAAGGGTAGAAATGCCGATCGGCCGGCGCCCGCCTGGAACGGAACAAGGGAAACCCGAACAAGAGGAGAGGACGCACATGACACGAGCATGGAGCACGGTTGGACGGAGCGCGGCTGGCACTGCGTTACTGATCGGACTGTTGCTGGGATCGATGTTGCTCGCACGCGGCGCGCGGGCGGCCGATCCGTACACCGAGAAGATCAATGCCACGCCCGACTACACGCAGACCGATCCCGCGTACGGCGGGTTCACCGGCGGGGGCGGAACCTACTGCGGCCCCACGGCAGCCTCGAATGCCGTCATGTGGCTGGCCAACCACGGCTTCCCCAAGCTGGCGCCCTTGACGCCCGATCGCAAGGAAGATCAATACCACGTCTGCGCCACGCTCGGCTCGTCGAGCTACATGAACACCGACGGCGCCAGCGGCACCAGTCCCACCGCCTGGTGCGCCGGTCTGGAGAACTACATCGAGGATTGCGGCTACGCGATCACGCGATTCGAGTTCCAGGGTTGGCGTTACATGACGCCCCCGTGGGACACGGGCGTGAACGACCCGAACCTCGATTGGATGCGCGACGGCCTGCAAAGCCCGACCGGCGTCGTCTGTTGGAACGTTGGCTGGTGTAAATACGACTCGGCCACCGACGTTTACGCCTATCAAGGCGCGCATTACGTCACCATGGTCGGCCACGGGGTCAACGCCTCGGGTCCCAACCCGGACTATCTCGTCATTCACGACCCGGCGCCCCGGACCGGCATGAGCTACACGAACAACTACGTTTTGCCGGTCGCCCTGACCACGGGCACAGTCACGGGTTCGAGCTCGGGGTTGCCGCGCAGCGCGGCGGGGTTGTACAAGCTGACGGGCTGGCCCATCTCGTCGAAGGGCAACTGCGCCATCCTCAACGGAGCCTTCGTCGTCGAACTCGCGCCGGTGACGAATTTCTTGCCCCTGGCGACGGACGACGTTTACAGCGTCATCCAAGACGGGTCGATCACTCGGCTGGCGGAGTCCGGATTCCTGGCGAACGACACCGACGCGAACGGCGACCCGTTCCTACCAACGATCGTTTCCAGCCCGGCGCACGGCGCGCTGGTGACCGACTACCTGGGCGGTTTCACCTACACGCCGCACGCGGACTACTTCGGCATGGACGGCTTCACCTACACGATCAACGACACGTTGGGCGACTCGAACGTCGCGACGGTCACCTTTTCGATCACCCCGCCGGCGCCCGGCGACGCCAATCGCGACGGCCACGTGGACGCGGAGGACGCGGCGGCCCTGGCGGCGAACTGGCTCCGCGCGGACGGCGTCAGTTGGCAATCCGGCGACTTCAACGACGACGCCGTGGTCGACGACCTGGACCTGGCCATTTTGGCCGCCAACTGGCAACCCGGCGAAGAGACGCCGGCGGTGCCGGAGCCGGGCACGGGGGTATTGTTGGCGGGGATGGCGATCTTGCTTGCCGGCTGGATAGGCGCGAAAGCCTCTTCGCGTTTTCGTCCTTGCGTGTTTTCGTGATTCCCCCACGTGACACCGTCACGCGTGGCGCGGCCAGAGCCCCAGCCGTCCCTCCGCGCCTTTGCGGCTCCGCGCGAGATCGACTAACGTGACGGAGGACTCGCGCGAAGACGCGGAGGGGTTCCCGTTCGGGTGGCGCGGGACGTGACGACCCCCCCAAGTGGGAGCGGTCCGAAGGTGTTGGTGGTACATGGTTTACGTCACCAACGACCGTTCCTGGCCGCTTCCGTCAGGCACGGCCTGACCTACGCCGGGAGGATTGTCTGTAGAGTTTTTCCGAATCCGAAGGATATATCAGTGGCGGCTAGCGCCCTCGTGGCCACGCGAGTTAGGTGATGGGTTTATCGCAGGAAGAAGTCATTCACTGCCTGTTCTCCGACCGGGCGAAGCTGATCGCCTACATTCGGGCGATCGTGCTGGGCCAGCATACGGCGGAGGACATCCACCAGGACGTCGTGATCACGGCCCTGCAAAAGGCCGACACGATCAGCGACGCCGCGCACCTTTTGGCCTGGGCCAGACAGGTGGCCAAATGCCGCGCGTTTGACTACTTGAAACAACAGAAACAGCGTCCTCGGGCGATCGACCCGGCCCTGCTGGATCTGCTCGAACCCGTCTGGGAGAGCGAATCGAGGACGTCCGGCCCAACGATGATCGACGCCCTGGACCACTGCATGAAGAGGCTGACGCCCCGGTCGCGGCGGCTGGTGGATCTGCGGTTCGGCGATCAATTGAGCGGCTGTGAGATGTCGGCGAAGCTGGGTATCAAGCTGTCCAGCGTGTACATGGGCCTGAGTCGGGTATATCGGATGCTCGACGATTGCGTGCGTCGAACACTCGCGGAGGCGGGCGGATCATGACAAGCGACGGCGAAAGGAATCGAAGCGACGCGGATTTCGTGGCCGCGGTCCAGCAATACCTGGACGGCGCGCTGGCGCCGGACGAGCAGGCCGGGCTGTTCGACCGGCTCCGGCGCGAGCCGCGGGCGCGGACGCTTTTCGTCCGAAGCATCTTGCAGGCGGCGCACCTCCACGAGCTGCTCGCGCAGCAGCGATCGGCCGGCGGCGAGACGTCGGAGTTGACGGAGCCGACCCGTCGTCCGCCGGAGGACTTCGCGGCGCCGTGCTCGCCGCCGCCGATCGACGCGCCCGGCGCGAGCGATCCGGCTGGCCCGGCGGCCGGGGCAACGCTCATGCAAGGTTGGCTCGGCGGGCGGTTTGGATTCGGCCTGGTCGGCGCGGCGTTGATCGTCGTTGCCGCCCTGCTGGTGTTCGCGCGGCGGGACGCGGATCGGCTCGCCCAGGGGCCGTCGCCCAACGGGGATCCTCGAATCACCGCCACCGGCGCCCCGCGGGAAGTGTTCGATCCGCGTTCGATCCATCTCGATTCGGGCAGCGCCCGCGTCACGCTGCCGAAAGTGGGCTACATGCTGGTCGACGGCCCGGCCGACGTGGACCTCGTTGCGCCGCTGAGGGCGAAGCTGAATTTAGGCCGGATCCGCGTGCGGGTGACGGAGCCGTCGGGCCACGGGTTCGTCGTGGAAACGCCCGACGGCGAGGTCGTCGATCTGAGCACCGAGTTCGGCCTGGACGTGGCCGAGGGCGAGAGCACGGGGGTCGTCGTCTTCGACGGCGCCGTGGACCTGCGCCTCGACAAGTCGACCGCCGGCGACGCCCGGCGCGTCCAGCGGCTGGTGGGCGGCGAGGGCGTGACCTTCAACAAGCTCGGCAGGCTCGACCGCATCGGCTCGATCATGACCGGCAACGTCAAGACGTTCCTTGCCAACGACGAAGGCGAGGCCCAGCGACGCGACGCCGTCATCGTCCGGGTCGCCGACAATCTGCGGAGCGAACAGACGAAAAAGTTCTACGAGATCGTGCCCGGCGGGTTCGGCGAGGACGCGCTGGCCTACGCCGACCGGCCGGCGCACGAGTGGAACGGCGTCTCCACGGCGGGCTTGCCCGAGTTCCTCCTGGGCGCCGACTACGTGAAGACGTTCAGCGACGACGACATGCGGGCCGATCGCGTGATCAAGGTGTGGCTGAGCCGTCCGGCGACGGTGTACGTCATTTTCGACAATCGGCTCAGGCCGCCGAAATGGCTCGAAACCGATTTCCGCAAGGTCCAGGCGTCCGTCGGCATGGACCTGGGCCCCTGGCCGACGATCGGCCATCCGGTGCGGCGCGGCGTGGGGCCGGGCAAAAGCGTCGAGCACGGCTTCACCGTGTGGGAGCGCGTGGTGAAGACCCCAGGGCTCGTCACGCTGGGCGGCAACGGCACGCTGGATCTGAGAGGCCAGCCGTCGAAGGCGCCGTACATGTACGGCATCGCCGCCGCGGCCCTGCAATTGGCCGAGGGAGCGAGCGAAGAGGCGCGCTTGCAACGGTGAGGTATTTGTGTCCGTCGAGTCCTTTTCTTCTCATGGGAGCATGCTCATGTATCGACACCTCTTGACGATCGCGGCAATCGCGGCCCTGGTTGCCGTGCAACTCCTGTCGGCAACCGCTCCGGCAACCGCCGAGTTGATCGCCGCCGACGACTTTGAATCCTATTCCCTCGGCTCGATCCTCGACCAGGGAACCGTCGGCGGCGGTTGGGCCAGCGCCTGGTCCGGCCGCGGCTCGACCAAGTCCGGGTACGTTCCGTTGCGAGACGTTTCGGCGGGCGTCATGGCCGGCTTCGGCCAATCGCTCGAGGTCGGCTTCTCGTCCATTACCACTAGCGGAGCCCCCACCAACCACAACATTGTCCAACGCACCTTCGATGCCCAGACGGGCGACGTCTACGTCGGATTCGCCGTCAAGACCACGGGCATGGACACGGCCGGCGTCGGCGACTTCGTCCAACTCTTCTTCAACAACACCGTCGATACGTCCAACACGAGCAGCAGCAAGGACAGCTCGCTGTCCGGCGCGATCGACTTCGGCCCCGCGCCCGACGGCAGCGAGGGGGCCTATATCGTCCGCAAGGGAGGCGACTACCAGACGCCCACCTCGTTCCTCCACCCGAACGACGAAATCCACCGCGTGGTAATCCGATTCTCCAAAAGCGGCGGCAATGGCGGCAACTACGACGAGGTCGCCCTGTTCGTCGATCAGGCGACCGAAGGAACCCCGGATGCCATGCGGGGCGAAACCGACGAGGTCAATCTCGCGGCGGGCAGCCTCACGACGCTCTCGCAGTTGCACCTGCGCCTGTACGGCCTCGAGGCGACCGACCGCGTGTATGTCGACGATTTGCGCATCGCCACCACCTACGCCGAGGCCATTCCGGAGCCATCGGGCCTGGCGCTGGCGCTCGTGGGCGGGGGCCTTCTTCTGGCGGTGATCCATCGCCGGAGGCTTCGCGTCCGATAAGGAACGGGACGAACTCGGCACGGACGCCTTCCCTCGCGAGCGGGGCAGAGGAGAGGCTATTTCCCTTCGTCTAACGCGTTTTGTGGGAGCACGCTCATGTTTCGACTCACGCTAACCGTCGCGGCGGTCGCGGCCGCGACGACCCTGCAATGGCTCTGCGCGACCGGGCCCGCGGCGGCCACCGTGATCGCGGCGGACGATTTTCAGTCGTACACCCTTGGCACGATCATCGACCAGGGGACCAGCGGCGACGGATGGACCGGGTCGTGGACGGGGTTGAATTCCACGAGTTCGTTGGCCGTCCCGATACGCGACGTTTCGGCGGGCGTCATGCCCGGCTTCGGACAATCGCTCGAGGTCGGCTTCTCCGCCCTCCAGCCCAACAAGGTGCCCACGAACAACAACATCCTGCAACGACAATTCGACCCGCAGACCGGCACCGTCTACGTCGGGTTCGCGCTGAAGACCGTCGGCTTCGAGAACGGCGGCGTCGGCACGTCGGCCGGCGACATGATGCAGATCTACGTCAACAACACGAGCAACGAGACGGGAACGGCCGGCAGCCAGAACGACGCCCTGTCGTGCGGCGTCGATTTCGCCCCGCCGCCCGACGGCGACAACGGCGCCTATTTCGTTCGCGCCGGCGGCGGCGACAGCCAGGTGCCCACGGCGTTTCTCCACACGAACGACGTGGTGCATCGGCTGGTGATGCGGCTCTCGCTGGGCGGCCTGTTCAACAACGTCTACGACGAGGTCGCCCTCTTCGTGGACCAGGACTCCGAGGGAACGCCCGACGCGCAACGGTTCTGGTCCGATATCGGCGATCCCGCCATCATGTCCCTCTCCGTGCTGCACATGCGGGTGTGGGGAATGGAACTGGAGGATCGGATCTATCTCGACAGTCTGTGCATCGCGACGACCTACGCCGAAGCCCTGCCCGAGATTCCCGACGTGGATTTGCCCGGCGACGCCGACGGCAACGGGAAGGTCGACAAGGCGGACGCCGCGCGCCTGGCCGCCAACTGGCTCCGCATGGGCGACGCCACGTGGGGCCAGGGCGATTTCAACAACGACCGCAACGTGGACGACCTGGACCTGGCGATCCTCGCGGCCAACTGGACGCCCGAAGGACCCGCCGCGGCCGTGCCCGAGCCCTCGGTCGTCGCGCTGCTCCTGGCCGCCGCGGTCGTGATCGCCCTGCGGCGCCGAGGCCGATGATGAGATAGTTACGATCCGCTGGGAAGGTTTGTCGTTGGGAGCGATCCCGTCGAGTGCCGCTGGCTTTGCCAGTGCTGAATTTTCGGCGCCGCGCTGGCAAGGCCAGGGCATTCGACGCCAAAGGTCACCGGAAGAGGAGGCACTGGCAAGTGAGACGATTCGCGCTCCCGTTGTGCGCCGTCCTCGGCGGGAGTATCGTGCCGGCACTGTGCGCGGCGCTGGCGATCGGCCTGGCGCCGCGCGCGGCCGGCGCGGGCGTCGCCGACTACGTCCGCCCGGTCAATTGGTCGAGATTCAAAGGCACGTTTGGAGTACCCGCCGGCGACACCTTCGGCCAGAGCCTCGTGGGGCTGCTGCAAAACGAGTCGCGTTATGAACTGGGCTGGGTGCCGACGCAATACGCGGTGGCCGCCAACGCGCCCGGCTTCGTGGGCGTGCCTTACTACAACGCCTATACGAACTTCAGCACGTATGGCTATGAGGGCTCGGTTCGACCGCTGGCGGGCTTCGCCTACGGCACGGCGGCTCTCCTGGCCACCGGCACGTACAGCGAAGACGTGGCCGGCTTGACGGCCGCCGAGGCGCTCCACCGGACGGAAATGGCCATCCGCGGCGTGGCGTTCGCCCATCGGGCGAACAAATCGTCCGACCCGCGATTCGGCGGCCGCGGCTCCACAAGCAGCACGTGGCAGGCGGCCCATTGGGCCTCGCACACGATGCTGGCCGCCTGGCTCCTTTGGGACGATCTCTCGCCCGAAACGCGCGCCGCCGTGGCCAACATGGCGATCCATGAGGCCAACAGCACCGCCGGCTACACGGTTCCGTACTGGAAGACGCCCACCGGCGACGACATTTCGCCCGGCAACACCCGCGCCGAGGAGAACTCCTGGAACGCGGAGCTGCCGGCCTTGGCCCAGGCGATGATGCCCGATCACCCCAACGTCGCGGCGTGGCGCCAGAAGGCGTCCGAGCTTCAAGTAAGCTCGTACAGCCGCCAGAGCGACAACACCAGCCAGGAACTGGTCGACGGCCGCCCGGTCCAGGATTGGCTCAACGGTTTCAACGCCTTCGAGGACGGCGTCGTGGTCAACCACAGCCGCGTGCATCCCGACTACATGGTCTCGAGCTACCTACAGACGTCGGCCGTGATCTACGAATCGCTCGCGGGCCAGTGCATCCCCCAGAGCACCGTGTTCAACATCGACGTCGTCTACCAGGCGCTGACCGAACTCGAATTCACGCCCGGGCCAGACGCGCTCTACGGCACCGGCAAAACGATCTACAGCCCCGGCGGGACGATCTACAAGCGTACGTCCAGCGGAGGCTATACGGCCGTCGTCTATTATCCGCAAGGCAACGACTGGACGTACCAGGTGACCGACAGTTACCTGAACATCGACCTCGTGGCCGAGTGGCTCGGACTGGACCAGGGCAAGGACTTCGACGCAATGGGCTGGGCGCAGGCCCGGGTGGACGCGATGCTCGTCCTGCAAAACCGCCCGGGGCACGACGGCAACGTTTACCAGGAGGGTGATTGGATCGGCGGCGATCGCGGCGTGGACGAGGACCTGTACCGCGGCAACGCCGCGGCGTGGCTCCATTGGTGGCTGATGCAACACGACCAGATGTCGCCCATCGCCGACCGTTGGGGCCCCCTGCCCGGCGACGCCAATGGCGATGGCCTCGTCGACTCCGCCGACGCCGCGGCGTTGGCCGCCCATTGGCTCGCGCCGGGCGGCTGGGCCGACGGCGACTTCAACGCCGATGGCGCGGTCGACGAGTTGGACCTGGCCATCCTCGCCGCCAACTGGCGCCCCGGCCCCGGCGCGCCCGCCGTGCCCGAGCCGTGCGGCTTGGCGCTCGTTGCAGGACTGGTTCTCTCCGTGGCCGCCCTGCGCGGTTGGAGATAGCGGCCAATTCTCCGCGCCTCCGCGGCTCCGCGCGAGTATCCTCTTCAGCTTATATCTCGCGCAAAGACGCGGAGGCGCGGAGATACTTGCCGATTCCGACCGTTCAGCCAGGCATTCACCCACCCCGGTGGAACCCGACCTACTTCTTCTCCTCGCTCCGCTGGATCTCCACGGTCGTAATCAGGGCGTCGTCCTCGAATCGCAGCGAGGCGACGATCTCGTCGAGGCTTTCGGTGAACTCGGCGAAGGCGGATTTCTTGTCCAGACGCGGGTTTTGACGCGACGCCTCGCGGTTGCCGTGCACCGTGCAGTAGACCTGGTTGCGCTCCGCGTCGAAGGCGTACTCGCCGTGGTCGGGGCAAAAGTAACGCACGCCGTACTTCGCCTCCGAGAGCCGCGCGAGCTTGTCGATCGGCGTGTCGTACAGCCGGCACAGGTTGTGGATTGAAATGATGTTCCGGTGGCACGCCACGCGGGATTTCTCCGCCCAGTAGAGCTCGATGTCGTCGCGCATCCGGTCGAGCGCCCGGCGGTTGAGCCGCACGAGCACGTGCGCGGCGGCCGGCGGCTGGGCGTCCTTGGCGGCGCCGACGTCGATCACTTCGCGGAGCGTTTCCGGCCGCGTGGCCACCACCAGTTGGCCCTCGACCACGGCCGCGTGCAGCCGGAGCTTCACCGCGTACACCTGGCCGGTGAACACGTAAATCAGATGCTCCTTGTAGTCGGGCAGCCGGTAGGCGTCCATCTCGCCTTGCAGGCCCGGCAGCACCGTGCCCCGGCGCAGAAACGCCTGCCGCGAGAGCAACTCCAACAGCCGCGCGGCGCTTGCCGGGTTGTCCACGTCCACCGTGACGTACGCCGGCAACTCGGTTGACATCAACACCGCGCCGGCCGCGGCCTGCACGGGCAGGGGGATCTCGCCGAGCATGGGTAGCTGCGTCGGGCTCAGACGCGTGGGGTCAATCTGCAGGATCGTCTGGCCGTCGCAGAAGTGCACGCCCACCCGGTCGCCCAGCCACTTCATGTCGGTCAACGTCGGGTCGGCCCGAAGCGCCTCGGCCACGCCGGGCAGTGCGCGGAGGTACTCGCCGACGCTCCGCCGGCCGGGCACCGCCACGACCGAGGCCACGGCCGACGGCGCGAACCTCGCCGTGCCGATCGCCCGCGGCTTCTCGTCCAGCCCCCGGCGCAACCGCTCGTAGAAACTGCCGTTGGCGAATGGGAGGACGCACGTCTCGAGCTTCAGCCGCGGCCCGACGGACACGCGCACGGCGATCGGATCGAACGCCTCTTGCCAGAACGCCGCGTAGCGCGTCTTGTACCGCTCGTACTCGGCGGCCTCCTGCTGCGACACGTTCTGCACGGCGAGCTCGACGTTGGGCGTGAGGTACTTCAGCCGATTGTGCAGCGAGCAGGCGCACGTGTCGTTGGCCGCGTCGAAGGCGTACGCCCCGCCGTGCGGACAGACCACGCGGCCAAGATCGACGAACCGGCCCTCGACCAGATCGCTGAGCGACTCCGGCGACCGGCCGTATTCCAGGCGGTAAAACAGCGACGCGTTGTTGAGCATCACGAGGTTGTTGAAGCATTCGAGGCGGCGCTTCTCGGAGATTTTGGCCTCGGGCCCCACCAGCCGCTTGATGAACGCCTCGGAGACGAAGAAGTAGCCCGCCTCGGGCGAATCGGCAGGCGGGAGGATCGTGGTCACGTAGCGGTAGTCGAGCGCCTCGTGCAGGCTGGGGATTTTGCCCAACGCCGCGTCGATCACCTGACGGACCGCGCGATGGGAATTCGAGAAGACGATGCAGTCGTCGTGCTCGACCACGAACGAGCTGACCACCCGATCCCGCGTGTAGTGGACCGAGACCTTGTGGCCGCGGTAGTTGAACTCGCGGCTCACCAGATCGGGATGCGCCGCGCGGGTTTCCGCGAGCCAGCCGGCCGCGGCCTTGCGGAAGACCTCGGGCTGCGCCAGCCGGAAGATCATCGTTACATCTGTGCCCTCGTGAAGGAAGGGGTCGGCCCCGGTCACCGCCACCTCGTCGATCACCTTGTCGGCGAAGAGCTTGGCGAGGAAGGTCCGTCGCACGCACAGTTGCTCTTCGAGCTTGGCCTGGAGCCGCTGGTCCTGCGCCCGCACGGTAAAGAGCCGCAGCAGGTTGTCGCCCCATTGCTGCGCGAGGTCCAACAGCTCGCCCATCGACTCCATCGAGCGGAAGTGCAGGAAGTATTGATCCTCGGGCACGAGCCGCGCGATGTCGTGCGGCTTCGGCTCGACGTGGTCCTCGGCGCGACGCTTCTCCAGCAGGTCCTTGTACGGAAGCGACCGCAGCGCCGGCGGTTTCAGCGTGCTCACGTGGATGTTCAGATCGCCCGCGCGTCCGCCCCCGGCCAACGCCGCCCGCTGCATCGTGTCCTGGATCGCCATCGAGCCGGTGACCATCTGGTACAAATCGGTCTCCAGGGCCGTGCGGTCGGGCGTGAGCTTGGCGATTGGCGGCGGCGTCACCCCGTAGCGGGCCCGCGATTGCAGGATGCAGTACTGAAAGAACGTCTCCTCCGGATAGTAGCGCAAGAGCTCGAGGAAGTACTGATTCTGTTGCCGGGCCCAATCCTGAAAGATGCTCGACGCGCCCACCGCGGCCGGCGGATCGGGCGGCGGAGGAATGGGCACTTCGACCTCGCCCTGGCGGACCTCGACGCGACGCGTGCCGTCGAGGTTCTCCGAGATGATCTCGTAAGACAGTTGCAGCTTGACCGTGCCCTCGCCGCGCAGCCGGCCGTAGAACTCGGCGTGCTTCTGCTGGAACGTCGTCTCCTTCGGGTAGATCAGATACGCCCGCTCGTCGGCCGAGCGGAGCCGCAGGAAGCTGCTCTTCTCGAACTCATCGGCCAGAAACGGCTGCTCCAGCCGCACCGTGAACACGGCCACGTCGCCCTCCTTGTTCCGGTAGACCTCGACCTTGTGCTGGAAGGGCAAGGCGTCCTCCGCCGCCACCGGGGGAGCCCAACACAGCAATCCCCCCAAAACGGACGTCAAAATGAGCGATCGCGTCATGGTCTTCTCCTCCACGCACGAGAATCGGGGGCGCACGCGCCCGCCCGAATGCGGCCGGCAAGACGTGTGCCCCCCGGGGCCAAAATCCACCATGTCGTTGGATAAGGCGAGAATCGGGTGGGGATATAACGCGGTGGAGCGCGGGAACGAGAGAAAGAAGGGTCGAGGGGCCACCCACAACCTCAATGGAGCCAGGGCAAACGGCTATAGGCTAGGCCGCGCTTCACCCTTCCAGGACCACCACAATCGGGGTATAATCGAATCGTGGTAGTCTGAATCTGGAGTGTAGACCATGACGACTTTCGACCGAATTACTTCCGACCCCGCCGTGGTGAACGGCCAGCCGTGCATCCGTGGAATGCGGTTGACCGTGCGGCGCGTGCTTGAAGCACTGGCCACCTGTCCCAACCGCGAGCAGTTCCAGGCGGAATACCCGGAGGTCGAAGAGGAAGACCTTCGCCAGGCCCTTGAATACGCCGCCGCGAACCTTGACGACAAGGTGGTTGCGCTGGAATCGCCGCCATGAAGTTGCTGCTGGACCAGGGCCTACCGCGCAGCACGGTCCACCACTTGGCGGACATCGGTGTCGCTGCCGAGCATGTGGGCGACCTGGGCCTAGCGCGGGCCACGGACGCGCAGATTCTGGACGTGGCCCGAGAACGCGGTTCTGCCGTGGTCACGCTGGACGCCGACTTTCATGCCCTTTTGGCAACGTCACGCGCAGCCGGCCCCGATAGCTTTGCCATCGGGCCACCCGCGGTTGCCCTTGCCGACGAACGCGCGATCGAATACCCCCCCGAGCACTGCTTGACAAGGCCAACGTAGCGCCCGGCGCGCGAAATGAACGTGCCCTTTCTTCCAGAACGATTCGTTGTCGTCGATATCGAGACCACCGGACTTGATCCGGACCGCCACGAGATCATCGAAATCGGGGCAATCAAAGTCAACCGAGACTCGACATTCCACCAGACTTTCCAGGCGTTGGTAAGGCCAACCAGGAGGATCTCAACAAGGATCACCGAGATCACTGGCATAACCAACGAGATGCTGCGGCAGGAAGGCGAGTCGCTGGAGACTGCGTTGAGAGCTTTCGCCGAGTTCGCCGAGAGCCTGGGTATTGTGTTCTTCAACGCCGATTTCGACCGAGCATTCCTACGCGCGGCCGCCCTGCGTGCCCGTGTGCGGCTTCGCGGCCACACGGCGTGCGCGCTGGCAATGGCCCGCCGCGCATGGCCGGGCCTCGGGAGCTACAAGTTAACCAATCTGGCGAAGATCATGGGACTTGGCACGAGCGGCGCGCACCGGGCGCTAAAAGACTGTGAACTCACGGCCCACGTTTATTTCGCCGCGGCAAACGCGCTTGGCCGTGCCCAGTGAATCCCCGCCGCCCACGGCCCCGAGCGCGACGACCCGTTCCACTACAGAATGATCGCGCCACGATGAGAACCCAACACGATCAACTCGCCGCGCTCGTTAACGCCGCCTTCGCCGTCGCCCTGCTGCTGGTCCCGCCCGCCGCATCGCGGGCCGCGGATGCGCCGCCGACCCCGGCCGGGCTCGAGGTCCGCGACGGAGTGCTCGTGCGGGAGGGAAAACCGTACCGGGGCATCGGCGTGAATTACTTTAGCGCGTTTGGCCGGGCGCTGGCCAATCCCGCCGACACCAGCTATCGCGCGGGCTTTGCCACCCTGCGTGAATACGGCATTCCCTTCGCGCGGTTCGCCGCGTGCGGGTTCTGGCCTTCGGACTGGCGGCTCTACCAGGACGATCCAGCAAACTATTTCGCGCGGCTGGACGACGTGGTGAAGGCCGCCGAGGACAATCAAGTGGGCTTGATCCCCTCGCTGTTTTGGCGCGTCGAGACGTTGCCGGAGTTGGTCGGCGAGCCCGCTAGCGCCTGGGGCGATCCCGCCAGCCGCACGCACGCCTTGATGCGGCGGTACACGGAGCAGATCGTCGCCCGCTACCGAAATTCCCCGGCCATCTGGGGCTGGGAGTTCGCCAACGAAATGTCGCTGGCCGTCGATCTACCCAACGCCAAGAGCCAGCTTGCCGCGCGCAAGGCCATCCCGCATTTGGGCGTGCCCGCGCCCACGGAAGCGGACATTCTACATGCCCCGGCCATGCTCACGGCCCTGCGCGAATTCGGCAAGACGGTGCGCCGTTTGGATCCGCGCCGGATCGTCATCAGCGGCAATTCCGCGCCGCGCGCCAGCGCGTGGCACAACACGGCCGAGAGTTCGTGGACCGTGGACACCCGCGAGCAGTTTATCGAGGTGCTTCGCCGAGACAACCCAGATCCGCTTTCCGTGCTGTGCGTGCATTGGTATCCGGAGAAGGACCCACGATTCTCGAAGACCCAGCCGGCCGCGTCGGCCGACGTGTTCCGCGCCATGCAAGAGGCCGCGCGAGCCGCCCGAAAGCCACTATTTGTAGGCGAATTCGGCGTCAGCAAAGAGCTTGGTCCGGCGAAGGAGAAAACGGAGTTCGCGGCCATGCTCGCCGACCTGGAGCAAGCCGGCGTGCCGTTGGCCGCCGTGTGGGTGTTCGACCTGACCATGCAGGACAAGGACTGGAACATCACCGCCGCCAACCAGCGCGCCTACATGCTCGAGGCCGTCTCCGAAGCCAATCGGCGGTGGCAACAGGCCGCTGGGAGGTGAGACGGAGGACCGGTCGAAGACCCTCCCCGAAGTGGGTAGCCCCGATAGCTCTGCTATCGGGGGGCCGAAGGCCCAGGAGGCTTTGGCCGGGCCGTCTTGCGTCCTCGTCGCGCCGGCGAGATGAGCACGATCAACGAAAAACCCCTCTCCCGACTCGCGGGAGAGGGGTGAGCCGACGCCGGGGGATTCGACACGGGCAGAGCCAGTGGCACACACCGTCCTCTCATGCCTTCGACACACCCATGGCGGCGCGCTGGGGCGCCGCGGCGTTTCACCTCGGCAGCGGGATGTTCTCGAGGCGGAAGGGCACGGTCTTGGGCTCGCCCGCCAGGTCGGTGATCGTGCAGATGATCGCCTTGACGGTCGTGCCGTTGGGCAGCGGGGCAAAGCGGACGTTTTGCGTGGCCCAGCCGTCGTTGTTGCCCGAGCCCACGCCGCCGCTGGACCTGCCGCCGCGGGTGGTGTGGCTCCATTGCCGTCCGCCGCTGGAGCCGCCGGTCGTCGCGCTCCACGAGCCGCCGCCGCCCCCACTGCCGCCTCCACTACCGAACGATCCGCCGTTGGCCGTCGAGGCGGGGTTGTGCACGCCGCCGTTGCTGTCTTCCAGGGTGACGCGAAGCCGGCCCTGGGCCGACATCATCGCCCTCATGCGGGCAAACGGGTCGCCTTGCATCATTTCCATCGGATTGACCGGCGCGGCCAGCGCCGCCGGCGGCGAGGCCGCGACGACCACGTCGATGCCCTCGGGCGACTCGCGGTATCCGTCCACGCGGACGGACGCGTCCTTGTCGCGTTTGGTTTTGGGCCGGTCGAGTTCGTCCGGCTTGAACGCCACCCGGCTGACCGTGCCCTCGGCCACGAGCAGCGCGCCCTCGACCCACTGGAGATATTGCGAGTCGTTGCTGGCGGGGGGCAGATACATATGGATGGCGGTTCGCCCCGGGCCCTCGCGGTATTCGACGTCCGAAAGCCGCAGTCCCATCATGGGCGTCAGGTCCGGCCCTTCGATCGGCTGGCCCTTGTCGTCCGCGCCCTTGACCTTGCCGGCCACGGTGCAAACCCATTGGCTCTTGCCGCGGAGCTTGGGGCCTTTCAGACCGACGTCGAGGATGAGGTTGGGTTTCATGAAGGCCGACGCGTGGCCTCCGCCCATGCCGGCGGCCGCGCCGCTTGCGCCGCCACCGGCGAACGATTCCGTGCGCGTCTCGCGGCTGGTTTGCAGGTTCATCATGGGGAACCCGCTGGGCGCGAGCACGATCCGGGAATTGTCGTTGCGGTGGACGCGGTCCACCGTGATGGTGTACGGACCCGACTTGGCCCGCGCGCGCACGGCCTGGCCGTCGTCCTCCCCTTCCGCAACCGCCGGATCCGCGTCCGGCCCGCTCTGGGCGACGACGCGCCAGGGCAACAACCCCAGCACGGCGACCGACGCCAGAGTCCACGACAACACGAGCGCGCGCCACGATCCCGTTCCAAAGTGTCTCATGGCTGTAAGCCTCCTCCCTAGACAGTGGTGAAACGATTCGACGACGCCCACCGCCACGACCGCCGAGGCGGATTGTCGGTAGCGCGCCGCCAGTTCCACGATCAAACGCCCGTAATCGCCGATCGAAACGTCACCCTGGCTCACGGCCATCTCGTCGCACGCCGTCTCCTGCGCGAGGCGCGTTTCGCGAAAGGCCAGCCAGACCAACGGATGAAAGAAGAAGAGAGCCGACACGATGGTCGAAAACCAGTTGCCCACCAGATCGCCGCGCCGGATGTGCGCCATCTCGTGCGCGAGGATCAGCCGCAACTCGCGCCGGTCGGCGCCGGACGCCAGCGCGGCGGGCAACACGACCGACGTCCGCACCGCGCCAAACACCACCGGAGAACGACAGAAATCCGCCTCGAACAAAAGCGGCGGCTGCACCAGGCCGAACTGCCGGGCAAGCCGCTCCCCCAGCGCGAGGATCTCCGGATCCTTGATGAGCACGCACCGACGGCGAAAGCCGCGCGCGGCAAGGACCCGGCCGACCACCAGGGCAACGAGCCCGAGCACGACCACCAACCAAACGCCGAACAAGACGCCGGGCAGGAGCCGCACGGTCGAAACATCCGATGGACCGGCGGCGGCGGAGACGGGTTCCTCCGCTTCGGACGGCGCGGCCGCGCCAGGCTGGACGCTCTCCAACGGCGCGAACGTTGTTGACTCGCCCGACGTCGTCCGGGACGCGGACGCCGCGGCGGGCGCGCGGTCGGCCGAGCCCCCGAAAACGCCCGCCCAGGAATGCGGAACCAGGGGCGCCTCGAGCGCGCCGGGCACCACGGCCGCCAGCAGGAGCTTCGCCAGCGCCAGCCGCCACAGCCAGCAGCGGCATCGCGGCGGCAGCCGGGGAAACAGCCGGCACGCGACCCAGACCAACCCCAGGGCGATCCCGCCCTGCGCCGAGGCGCGGACCATGGCCGCGAGCCATCCCTCCGCGAAGTCGAAGAAATGCGGACCAAAGGGGTTCATGACGATGCCTCGCGCCGTTGCTGTTCCAGGTCCTTGACCAGACGTTTCAGTTCATCGAGTTCCTCGTCGGACACGTTGGCCGACTCGGAAAGGTAGGCGAAGAAGGGCGAGACGACGCCCTGGAGCGTGTTTTGGACGAAGTGATCGACCATGCCGTGGACCAGCTCGGCCAGGGGCACCCGCGGCGAGTAGTGAAAGAGCCCGTCGCACTTGCGCCGCACGAGAAATCGTTTTTTGCGGAGCCGTTCCATGACCGTGAGCACGGTGGTTCGGGCGTGGCCCTTCGTCTCGGCGAACTGCTCGGCCACTTCGCGTACGGTGGTCGGCGCGTGCTCGGCGACGTACCGGAGGATTTCCCATTCTTCCTGGCCCAACCGCTGTTTTGACATCCGCCTCCCTCCTTCGGACTACTTTTGTCGTCTTCATGTGACTACCCGTGTAGTCTTACAGTCAAGGTATCGCGGTTTGGCGCGGGCGTCAAGAGTTTTTTTGGAGGATTTTTTGGGAGGTCGAGAACGTCGGGGGATGAAAGCGGGATCGCCGCCCGTGTCGAGACGCCAAGCGCACCACGGAGACACGGAGAACACGGAGGTAAAGGCATTCAAGGCAACGACTTGTGGCGCCGTGGCGATCCAATCGTTGGACGACCTGGTGGCGGTGAAGAGGCTCCTATTCAATGGCCAACGGGACCAATACAATGGGCCCGTGCTCGACGCGGCACATGGCCCGAGGCATTCCGGTGGCGACGGTCGGAACCAACTCCATTACACCCAACAAGGTCCCACCATGGACGTTGTCCACGGCAACCTGTACGACTACCCGAAGTATTACGACCTGTTGTTCGGGGCGGACTGGCGGGCGGAATTCGATTTTCTGCGGGGGTGTTTTGACAGGCACGCCCGGCGGCCCGTGCGGCGTCTGTTCGAGCCGGCTTGCGGCACGGGGCGGCTTTTAATTAAGCTGGCCCAGGCCGGCTACGACGTGGCCGGCAACGACCTGAACCCGCGGGCGGTGGCCTTCTGCAACGCCCGGCTCGCGCGGCACGGCTTCCCCGCGGCGGCCGTGGTGGGCGACATGGCCAACTTCCGCCTCGCGCGCAAGGCGGACGCCGCCTTCAACACCATCAACAGCTTCCGCCATCTGCCGACCGAGGAAGCCGCCGAAGGCCACCTCCGCTCGATGACGGCCGCGCTGGGCGAGGGAGGGCTCTACATAATGGGGCTGCACCTGACGCCCAAGGGCCCGCCCACGTGCGACGAGGAGACGTGGAACGCCCGGCGGGGCCACCTGGCCGTCCACTCGCGGATGTGGTCAATTGATCTCGACCGGCGCCACCGCCAAGAGACCGTCGGCATGACGCTCGATATCCGCACGCCTTCGCGCCAGTTCCGCCTCGTCGACCAGATCCTCTTCCGCACGTACACCGCCGACCAGATCCGCGATCTCTTCCGGCGGGTGGACGAGTTTGAGCTGGCCGAGACGTACGACTTCGGCTACGACCTGGACGCCCCCGCGCCGGTGACGGGTCGGACGGAAGACGTGATTTTTGTCTTGCGGCGGAAGTGACATGACCCAACGTGTGGGGCGCCGTGGTCACGATCGGTTGCGTCACGTGGCCGGGTGCCATGGCCACGCTTGCCGTGGCCATGTGTGTGCGTAGGGCAAAGGCCCCAAAGGGCGGACGTGCGCACACCATTCATCACGCCGAATGGTGCGAGTTGTTGATCCGACACGGGTGCGAAGATGGGTAGGCGAAAAAAGACACGCGACTTGTCGCCGCGTACTTTGCGGCATTTTGAGGATCGCTCGCCCGATGAACGGTTCGTGACGCAAGGGCGACATCGGTGTCGTGACGGATTTGGCCGGTGGCACGCCCTTCGCTGCGCTCGGAACGTGTTTTGGGATTCGTTTTCCGTTCCAACCAGGCAGACAGCCGATCAAAAGCCCCGAAGGGGCTGACATAGTCCGCCCCTTCGGGGCTCCCAAACGCGTTTGGTCCGCCGACGAGTCGCCGAAGCGACTATCTTAAAACAGTCTCTCAGAGCGCGCCACCGGAACAACGCGGCTCGGCGGGAGCCTCGCCCTCCCGAAATTCACGCTAATGCGGATCACTCGCCCGGCCGCTTCAGCCCCAACCGGGCAACGCGGGAGGAGAGCGTGGTGGGCCGGACGCCCAGCAGTTCGGCGGCGCCGCCGGGGCCGTAGATCTTCCAGCCGGATTGCTCCAAGGCCAAGCGGATGTTCTCGCGCTCGCGGCGCTGCATCTCGGCCTCGGGCACGACCTCGGGCGCGAAGCTCGGCGACGGAAGGACCGGCAGCGCCGCGGGAGGCGCTGAGTCGTCGCCGGCCAGATCGAACACGAGCGCGCCAGAGCGGGCCGTGATGACCGCCCGCTCGATCACGTTTTGCAGCTCCCGCACGTTGCCCGGCCAATTGTATTGGCGCAATTGCAGGATGCCCGCCTGGGTGAGCCGAGGGCAAGGGCGGTGCAGCCGGGCGGCGGCTTGCTCGACGAAATGCGCGGCCAGAAGCGGGATATCCTCGCGGCGGTCGCGCAGGGGCGCCACCTCGATCGGAAAGACGTTCAGCCGGTAGTACAGGTCCTGGCGAAACAGGCCCTGCTCCACCTCGGCCCGGAGATCCTGGTTGGTCGCGGCGATGATCCGCACGTCGCAGCGTCGGGTGTGCTCCTCGCCGACGCGTTCGAACTCGCCCTCCTGCAACACGCGCAGGAGTTTGCCCTGCAAGGCCAGCGGGATCTCCCCCACCTCGTCGAGGAAGAGGGTTCCACCGTCGGCCAACTCGAACCGGCCGGCGCGATCCTTGATGGCCCCGGTGAACGCGCCCTCGACGTGTCCGAAGAACTCGCTTTCGTAAAGCTCTCGCGGAACCGAGGCGCAGTTGACCTTCACCAGCGGCCGGTCGCGGCGGGGGCTGCGGCGGTGGATCTCGCGGGCGACCAGCTCCTTGCCCACACCAGACTCGCCCAGAATGAGCACGCTCGCGTCGGTGGGCGCCACGAGATCGACCTGCTGGAGGACCTTGCGCAGGGCCGCGCTTCGGCCGACGATCTCGCCGAAGGAGTGGGCTTCGGAGACCTCCTCGCGAAGGTAGTCGCGTTCCAGCTCGACGCGTTGCCGGAGCCGCTCGATTTCCTCAAACGCGCGGGCGTTGGCGATGGCCGTGGCGGCGTGGTCGGCCACGAGGCGGAGCCAGATCATGTCGTCCGGTAGAAGGTGTTGCCGGAGGAAGACGACCAACGCGCCGAGCACGTCGCCGCGATGGGCCAGGGGTTGGCCGGCGTAGGCACAGATTTCTTCGGCGGCTGCCCATTGGGGTCGGGTGACCCACGGGTCCCCGTTTTCTCCCTGCGTCATGAAAACTGGCTCACCCCGGGCGACGATCCGCCCGACAAGCCCTCCACCCATCGGAAAGCGACGGAAGTAGCCGTCCACGCGGCTCCAGTCGGCGTCCGGCGAGAGCGGATTGCCGGCACTGGCCACGAGATGGAGACACGTCGATCGGTCGACGCATTCGGCCTCCATCGAGGGCGGGCAACTCCCGCAGACGTCGCCGGGGCCGACCAGCCAGATCCGGGCCAGGGCCACGTGGGACCACTCGGCGAGCCGGCGGACCACACGGTCCAGCAGGGTATCGACGCAGCGCTCCTGCGCCATGTCGAGCAGGAGGTCCTTGAGCGCTTCGAAGCTAGCGTGTTCCGCAACCTGGTCGTTCATACACAACAAGAATAACGGTTTTTCGTTGCCAGTCAACGAAAGATCGTATTTTTTTGACTTTTCGTTGTTTCGCCACGAATGTCACAAAAACCATAAAGTGTTTTCTTAAATGTACTTAGATGGATCCAGCGATTCTGGCACCCCCTTTGCATCCAGTCGGGCCGTCCGCAAGTCTTAGGACAGCCAACCGACAACGTCCCCCCAGGATTGAGGAAGCCATACGATGATCATGCTCACGAAACCCCGATCGCGTGCCCTGAGCGACAAGGTCTATACGGTCGACGAGTTGAGCCAGCGGCTTGGCGTGTCGACGAAGACGATCTCCCGGTGGCGAGCGCAAGGATTGGAGAGTTGCCGGTTCGTGGCCGAGGGGCGGCATCGCGTTGGTTTTCCGGAGGCCGCCGTGCGGCGTTTTCTGCGGGACAACAAGCGGCGGGTGGAGCGCGGCGCCGAGTTCAGTCGGATGACGCCGCGGCAGCGGGATCGCGTGGTCCAGGGCGCGCGCGTGCTGGCCAGCCAAGGCGCGGGGCCCTCGGAGACGATCAAGCGGCTTGCCGAGCAGACCGGCCGGACCGCCGAGACGATCCGGTGCATTCTCAAGCGATTCGACCGGGAGCACCCGAACGAGGCCATCTTCCCGGACCACTACGGTCCGCTCCGCGAGAAGACGCGGCGGCGGATCTGGGAGGGCGCGCAGCGCGGCGAGTCGGTCGAGTCGCTCGCGAGGCGGTTTTCGTTGAGCAAGGCGGGCGTGCGGCGGGTGATGGCCGAGACGCGGCTGCGGCGCATTGGGGAACTCCCGCTGGACCACATTCCCAACCCGGAATTCGACGACGCCGGGTCGGAGCGGGCGATCCTTGGCCCTCTTCCGGGGGCGGACGACGCGGCCCGGCTTCCCCGCGTGCCCAAGGAATTGCCCGCCTACGTGGCGAGCCTGTACCGGACGCCGCTATTGACGGGCGAGCAGGAGCGGCACCTGTTCCGGAAGATGAATTATCTGAAGCACCAGGCGGCGGCCCTACGGGCGCAGTTGGATCCGCGGCGGCCGCGCGCCCGGCTCATGGACCGGATCGAGCAGTTGCACGCCCAAGCGATGGAGGTGAAGAACGACATCGTTCGGGCGAACCTGCGGCTGGTGGTGTCCATTGCCAAGCGGCACGCGACGCGGTCGGAGGACTTCTTCGAGCTGGTCAGCGACGGGAACATCACGCTCATGCGGGCGGTGGACAAGTTCGACTATGCCCGGGGCAACAAATTCAGCACCTACGCCACGTGGGCCTTGATGAACAACTACGCGCGGACGATTCCGAACGAGTTCGCCCGGCGCGACCGCTTCCGCACGGGCCACGACGAGATGCTCGAGGCGACGGCCGACGCGCACGCGGACGCCAGCGCCGAGGAATCGCTCCAGAGGGCACGCGAGCGCCACGTCCAACGGATTATGACGCGGCTGGACCAGCGCGAGCGGGAGATCATCCGGCGCCGCTTTGGTCTGGCGCGGGGGCAAGAGCCGCTGACGCTCAAGAAAGTGGGCGCGATCATGGGCGTAACCAAGGAGCGGGTGCGCCAGATTGAAGCCCGGGCGATGAACAAGCTCCGCGAGGCGGCCAACGAAGAGCGGGTTGAGTACCACGAGAATCACATAACGAGCCAACCATGTCACGCATTCCTCCGCTAGCGCGCGAGGCTGCCCACGGGCGGGTCGAAGAGCTGCTTCATCAGGTGGAGGCGGAATGGGGGATGGTTCCGAACCTCATGCGGACGCTGGCCCAGTCGCCGGCGGCGCTCGAGGCTTATCTTTCCCTGAGCGGCGCGTTGGCCCGAGGCGCGCTGACGCCGCAGCTTCAAGAGCAGATTGCCCTGGCGGCGGCCGAGGCAAACCGCTGCGACTATTGCCTGGCCGCGCATCTGGCAATGGCCAAAACGGTGGGCCTGAGCGAGGAGGAAATCGCCGACAGCCGCCGTGGCGAGTCCACGAATCGCCGCACGGGGACGGCGCTTCGGTTCGTGCAACGAGTTATCCAGCGGCGCGGGGCGATCGACGACAACGAGGTCACGCGGCTTCGCGACGCCGGCTACAGCAACGCCGAGATCGCCGAGGTCGTCGCCCACATCGGGTTGAACCTTTTCACGAACTACTTCAATCGCGCGGCGGGCACGGAAGTGGATCTTCCCGCCGCGCCTGCCCTCGCGCCGGCGTGAACCCTCCGGTGTGCCACGGGCTTTGCCAGTGCAGCGGAACGCTAACGACACAACCCGATGCACAAACGCCAATCGAATCTCCGACAGGGGCACCACCTTCCAGGGCATAACCCACCGTCTTTCTGGAGGCGCATTATGCCCGAAAAAGTGTTACCCATGTCCCTTCACTACCTGTAACCCATGTCGTTGCATTGGACGGCAAGCGTGAGCATGGCGCCCAAGCTACTCACCGCCGCCGCCCCTTCTTCGTCGGCGCCCGCCGGGGCTTCGAGGGTTTGGCGGGCACGGCGGGCTTTTTCGATACGGGCTTCTTCGAGACGGGCTTTGTCGCCCTTCCCCGCGCGCCGGCGCCGACCAGGCGGAAGTCCAATTCGCGCCGAGGCAGGTCCACCCGGGCCACGGCCACCCGCAGGCGGTCGCCCAGGCGGAAGGCATTGCCGCGGCGGAAGCCGGAGAGCGTGCGACTGGCGCGATCGAACGTGTAGTGGTCGTCCACGAGCGAATCGACGTGGACCAGGCCCTCCGCCGGCAGCTCGATGCCCTGGACGAACAGGCCAAACCGCTCCACTCCGGTCACCACGCCGTCCATCTCCTGGCCAATCCGGTCGCTCAGGTAGCCCAGTAGCTTGAGCTTCACGAGCTCGCGTTCGGCTTTCTCGGCGCGGCGCTCGCGGTCGCTGCAATGTTCGCCCAGCACGACGAGTTCGGCCATGTTCTGCACGGGTTTTTTCCCGGCCAAGAGGGCCCCGAGCAGCCGGTGCACGGTCAGGTCTGGATAGCGGCGGATCGGCGAGGTGAAGTGGCAATAGCACTCGCTGGCCAGGGCGTAGTGGCCTTCATCTTGAGGAGCATAAATCGCCTGCTGCATCGACCGGAGCACGGCGAAATTGACGGCGTGCCGCTCGGGCCGGCCGGCCGCCTGGCGAAGTATCTTTTGCAGGGCAAAACGATCCCGCAGGCTGTCCGTCTTGAAGCCCAGCCCGGTGACGAACTCGGTCAAGAGCTTCATCTTCTCTTCGCTGGGCGTTGCGTGGATGCGGCGAAGGAACGCGAGACCCTGGCTGGCCAGCCGCTGGGCGACCGCCTCGTTGGCGGCGAGCATGAACTCCTCGATGATCTGGTGGCTTTCCGTGTACGAGACGACGTGCGCCCCGGACACGCGGCCGTCGCGGTCCAGGTCGATCTTCACTTCGGGCATGGTGATGTCCAGCGCCCCGCGCTCGAACCTGCGCCGCCGCAGGATCATGGCCAGCTCGTGCATCCGGCCCAGCAGGTCGTGGACCTTCGCCCCGAGCTTGCGCCGCCACGGGGCCGGGTCGGCCAGAAACTCGTCCACCTGCTCGTAGTTGAGCCGCTTCGCGCTCGCGATAACCGAGTCGCAAAAGTCGGTCGCCACGGGCTGGCCTTCGGGCGTGAATTCGATGAACGCGGTCTTCGTGAAGCGGGGTTTGCCCGGCTGAAGGCTGGCCAGGCTGTTGGAGATCACCTCGGGCAACATCGGGATGACGCGATCGGGCAGATACACGCTCGTGCCGCGGCGCAGGGCCTCGCGGTCCAGCGGCGTGCCGGACGGAACGAAGTGGGCCACGTCGGCGATATGCACGCCCAGCCGCCAATGGCCCCGCTCGATCCGCTCCAGCGAAATCGCGTCGTCAAAGTCCCTGGCGTCGGCCGGGTCGATCGTGATGATCGTCGTGCCCGACAGATCCGTTCGGCCCTTGGGGACCGATCCGTCGAACGAGTCGGCTTGTTGGTGCGCCTGGGCCAGGGCGTCGTCGGCGAACTCGTCGGGCAGTTCGAACTCGCGGATGACCGAAAGCGTGTCCACCCGCGGCTGGCCGGCCGCGCCGAGCACCTCGACGATGACGCCTTCGCCCTGGTTGTATTGCGAGGGGAAGCGGACCATTTCGATCACGACTTTGTCGTCGTCGCGGACGCCCTTGGCCCCGGGATCGCCGACGGCCACGGGCGCGGAGAAGAGCGGGCCGTCCACCTGGACGAAGCCCGTGCCTTCCGCGGCGAAATACGTGCCGACGAAGCGGTGCGTCTGGCGCTGGAGGATCTCGACGATTTCGCCGCGGGGGCCGCGGTCGGGCTCGGGCGGCTGGCCCCGCGACGGGGCGCGGTCCTTCAGCACGCGGATCTGCACGAGATCGCCCGTCGAGGCGTTGCCGGCTCGCTGGGCGGGGATGAAGACGTCGGCCATCGGCGTTTTCGCGCCGGCCGAGGCGGACAGCCGCACGAATCCGAAACCCTTTTCGTTGCGGCGGAAGACGCCCACCAGCAGATTGGCCGGCGCCTTGGCCTGCTTGGCCTGCGTCGGCGCGGCGTCGGCGGGCCGCACCAGGTGGCTGGCCCCGTAGGCGAGCCGCCCCCGCTGGACGAGCCGTTTGATCGCCTGCTTCAACTCCATGGCCTGTTCTTTGGTCACGCCGAGCTTTTGGGCAATCACCCTGGGCTTGACGGGCTGGTAACCCGGCCGGGCGACGAACGCCAAAATTCTTTCCTCAAGCGCCGTCTGATCTGGCGTGTGTTTTTGCATGAAAACTCCTCAATACGGGTTGTTTGTGTGTGCTGCTGGCCGCACGTGTGTCACGGGCTCCGCCAGTGCAACGAAGGGCCAAAAAGTCCGGCACTGGCGGAGCCAGTGGCACACGGCGTGTTGTTCGTGCTTGCACGCCTTATCTCTAGCCCAGGGCGTCCATACGTCCTTTCTCCAGCCCAGGGCGTTTACGCCTGGGGATTGTTTCGTGTCGCCCCCTGAAGGGGGCTTGGGGAGGAAATGGTATTCGTCTTCCGTTTCCCAGGCGTAAACGCCTGGGCTAGAGAAAAGGGTACGTGAACGTCTGGGCTGGAGAAAAGGGCACGTGAACGCCGGGGCTGGAGACAAGGGTCCCATGGAGAACCGAAGGGTGTCCCTGTTGGCTTGCCCAACAGGGACCAGTATCCGTCCAAATCCTTCCGGGGGCAATCCGGGGGTTGTCGCACGGGTGGTCCATCGCGCCTGAGGGCAATGGATGAGGCGACGATCCGCCCGTGGCACAGCCGCCCTCGGCCGTGTTGGCCGGTTTGCACAGCCGAGGGCGGCTGTGCTACGGGGCGGGGGCAAGCCGCCGGGTGACTTCGGGTGGGACGCCCGGCCCTTGCTTGACCGAGGCCGTCCCGGCGGGCGATAATGAGGGTCCCCGGGGCAATTCTCCCCTCCACCCCCAAGAAACTCTCCATCCTTCTGCAAACTGAGGTGTTACGATGCCCAAAAACAAATGGACGCGACGCGACGTGCTTCGAGCGGGGGCGGCCTCGCTGGCCTTGCCGTATCTGGTTCCCTCGCGCGTGTTGGGCGCCCCGGGCCAACCTGGCGCGAACGACAAGGCGACCGTGGCCATCATCGGCCTGGGCGGCCGCGCCCGGGGCATCGTCGGCTCGTGCGACGCGGTGCCCACCATCCAGATCAAGGCCGTCTGCGACTGCTTCGCGCCGCTTTGCGACTCGTTCGTCCAGGCGGTGGGCAAGGACAAAAACTGGGCCGTGTACACCGACTTCCGCCAGATGTTCGACAAGGAGAAGCTCGACGGCGTGATGATCGAGACCACCACCCACGCCCGCGCGTGGGTCGCCGTGCACGCCATGCAGGCCGGCCTGGACACCTACATCGAAAAGCCCATGTGCCTGACCATCGCCGAGGGGCGCTACATGGTCAACGCCGCGCGGAAATACGACCGCGTCACCCAGGTGGGCACGCAGCAGCGGTCGATGCCGATGAACAACTGGGCGAGCGACCTGGTGAAGAACGGGGCGATCGGCAAGATCCGCACGGTGCTCGCGCCGAACTTCGTCGGGCCGAACCGCTGGCCCGGCAAGCCCGGCGAGCCCCTGCCCCCCGGCGGCAGCGGCGATTGGTGGGACATCTGGACCAACCAGGCCGAGTTCCGGCCGTACCACACCGAGCTGCACCGCGATTGGATGCGGTGGTGGGACTACGACGGCGGCGGGCTGTGCTTTGGCGTAACCGGCTGGGGCACCCATTCCTACGACCAAATCAACCGCGCCCTGGGCACCGACGACACCGGCCCCACCGAGATCGTGCTCGAGGAGCCGGTGAAGGAGATGCCCTGCGGCAAGTTCGAGACCGTGCCCGAGGACGATGAAACCTCGCTCGAATACCTCCGCCGCCTGGCCCAGCCGGTGGTGGGCCCGCGGGCGAAGGTCCGCATGAAGTTCGCCAGTGGCACGGAGCTGCGTCTGCACATGGACGGCGACCGCGGGCCGGGCCTCGGGGCGATCTTCGTCGGCGAGAAGGGCAAAATCGAGATCAACCGCGATAAAATCGCCAGCAATCCCAAGGAGCTGGTCAATTCGCCCGACAACCCCGGGCCGAATAAGCGGGATGAAAACACCTACCACATCGAAAACTGGGTGGACGGCATCAAAACCCGCCATCGCTGCAACGCCGACGTCGAGATCGGCCAGCGGGCGTCGTCGCTGTGTTACCTGGTGAATATCGTCCGCGAGGTCGGCGAAGTCGGCGTGCCCCTGAAATGGGACCCCGTGGCCGAGCGATTCACCAACTCGGACGCCGCCAACGCGTTGCTGTCTCGCCCGCGTCGGGAGGGGTACGAGTTGCCGGAGTTGGCGTAAGTCCGCGTGGGGCGGGTTTGTACTCCTCACACTCCGCGTGAGGGTTCGTCACGCGGAGGTTGAAGCTGTAGAAGGCGTAAAGTGCCGTGCCCAGCAGGAAGGCGATCACCGCCCAGGGAATCGAGACGAACACGTCGGTCCAGAGCGATCCGCGAGCCGCCGGAGGCAGGAGTATTCCCAAAGGCCGTCGCGTGATGCGGGCCGCTTTGTCAGAACGTGTAAATCAAATCGATGCCGTAGAGAAATTGCCGGTTCCGGTCGCCGCCGTCGAAGGGGCGCGGCCCGCCCGCGTGATCGGCCGTATACCAATCCCAACGCACTTCGTTGCGAAGGAGGAGGTTCTGTCGGATCTGGTAGTTGAGCCCCAGCGTTAGTTCCCAGAAGTTGCCGATGAAGGGTCCGTGCGCGAGGTTTCCTTGTCGGTAGCCGTACACCACGCCTCCATCGTCGTCGCGGAACCACTCGAGCCGGGCGCCGACCGTCCAGCAGCAGTTGATCTTGTGAATGAGGTGCTGGTTGATTCCGTACCAGTCGTTTCCGCAGGCGTCCTTGTGTCCTTGCACGTACTCGATCATCCAATCGGTCCGGTCGCCGAGCTTCCGTAGCATCGAGATCGCCCCCATCACCACTTGATCGCCGGGGCCGTCCTCCTCGGCGTCGATGCCGAATTCGAGGTACGTGTCCTCGTCCTCGCTTTCCCAGCTCACGCCGCCGATGAAGTTCAACGCGTTAAGACCGTCGGTGTCTTCAAACTGATCGCCGCCTCGATGGAAACCGCCATATACCTGGGCTTGATCGGTGAGGTCCCACGTGAGCAGGCCGCCGGTCAAGGTGCCGGGCACGGCGTACATGAACGCATAGGAATGAGAGTAGAAGAAGTTGTGGGGCGCCAGGTACGATTCCCATTCCAAGGGGCTGATGAAGTGGCCCATCGTGAACGTGAAGTCATTGTAGGCGACGTCCATGTAGAACTGAGGCAGCGCCATCTGATAGAAGCGCTCTCGCTGATTCCAGTTGGCCTCGAGCCCGTCCTTACACTGGATGAAATAGGCGTCGGTACCCAACATGACGTCGACCCGGCCGCCGATGTCCCAACCGTCGCCGCGGATTGCCGTCTCGCGTTCCAGGAAAAACCATAGCTGGTTCATCTGGTATTCCGCATGGCGATCGTTCATTCCGACGACACCATTAAAGCGGTCGATGGGGTTGTTACCCGCCGCCGAGAAACCCTGTTGGAGCCAGCCGCCGAATTCAAAGCCACGCGGCGTCCGACGCCCGCGGCCGGCGCCGTTCGGGGTCCACCGGAGCGTCTCCTCGGTTGCCATTCCGGCGCCCAGGTCCTCATCGTCGGCGAAGTAGCCAACGGGTCGGACGCCAGGGGCCGGGCCGGGCAAGGCAGCTGCCTGATTGAAAGCCGGCGGCGTCGCATCCGTGCCATCGGGCCAAAGGAGCTGATTCACCGAGGCCGGTTGTTGCAGTCCCTGAGCCGCGGCTGCCGCGGATAGACCAAAGACAGCGAGCAACGCCATCCCAATGAAGAGGCTTTTCAGGTTCATGATGGGCAGTCCTTTTCCCAGCGAGGCGACGTGGAGGGCCATACCGACGCGGTGAGGTTGTAATAGACGAAGGACCAGCTTGTGTGCTGGCAATGCCCCACCGTCTTCCACAGATCCGTTAACTTCCATCGGAAGTCTGCCTGAAGGGCGCGAGTCAATTCGCCGGCCGGCGCGGAAAAAACGTCAAAGGCCGGCTTTCAAGGACTACCTATGGCACCTGGGAGAAGTCTCGCCGAGGCGCCGGTTGGCGCGGTCCCCTTGAGTCTGCCTTCTTGTGAAAGACTGACGTGCGACGGTGCAGCCGAACCGACGGAGATCCGCGCGTCGGCCGACGCGACGAGACGCCGTCCGCGCCGCGGCGAGCCCCACAATCATTCCGATTGCGCCGGATGTTCGGACAGGGGACGCCCGCAAGTCCCGTCCAGCCCCCCCACTGGTGCAAACCCACCCGCGCCAGGCCGAACCCGGGCGGTGGCGGTTATTGACAACCCCTGTTTGCCTGTTTACGATGCGATTACCCTTTATCTCACCGATATCTCCTCTCGTTTTTGTCCATTGTCCCGCCGGCAACGCGGTATGCCGGTTTTACGGTGACCCCCGGGTGGGGCCTTCAGTGGTGTGACGGGTTTGTGATACGCCCACAGTTGTCGTCGAGGACAACGACGACGTGAAAAGCCCTTGAGGGCGTCCTGATGGAGAGGGACCTGATGGCAGGCTGATGGGTCGGCGCTTCAACAACGAGATCCGCCACGACAAATGACTCTGCCCTGGTCGTACTGCCGAACGAGGCCCCACGTCGACGTGTGGATTGCTGCCACAGGCGCGGACGGTGCGCCATTGCCTGGGGCATGGCTCGAACTGCTGAGCGACTTGGAGCAGCGCCAGCTTGGACGGTTTCGTGTCGAATCCGACCGGCGTCGCTATCTTGTGTCTCGCGCACTGCTTCGGACGGCCCTTTCCCACGCTGCCCCACGGAAGGTCGATCCGCGCTGCTGGCGGTTCCGCACAGCGGATGAGGGGAAGCCGGCCGTGGTGGACGCGGCGGGGCTGCCGGCATTGGAGTTTAGTCTCTCGCACTGTCGGTGGCTCGTCGTGGCAGCCGTGGCCTTGCGCGCGCCCGTCGGACTCGACGTCGAGTTTCTCGATCCGGCGCACGACGCGGTCACCGCTGAATCCATTCTCGCGCCCGGCGAGCGCGCCTGGTTGGCGCGCCGGCCCAGGGCGGAACGGGCACGCGACTTCCTCCGGCTGTGGACGGCGAAAGAGGCCTATGCGAAGTTGCTTGGCCGGGGTGTCGCGCTTGATTTTTCGTCTTTTGAGATCGGGATGGACCCGTTGCGGCTAGCGCGGACCGAGACGGGGGGACTTCCCCCGGTTGGCCTGCACTTGGCGACACACGAGGTTCGGATGCCGGACGGCTTCTACCAATTGTCGCTGGCGGCCCAATGCCCGGGGCCCAAGGCGCCGGAATGGACGTATTACCTTTTCCGTGAGCCGTTGGCCGACTGGCAGCGGGATCGTCCGCGACGCGCGGGATGAACCGTTTGAGACGTAGCATCGCGATTGCGCATCTGTGGAAAAAACGTCATGAGTGAGTGGAAACAACTGGCCCAGACGGCGATTACTCGCCCCGACGAGCTTGCCAAGATACTCCGCGTGGATCCGGAGGAGCTTCGGCGGGTCCACGAGGTTTATCCGCTTCGGGTCAGCCGGTACTACCTGGGTTTGATTCGGGAAAAAGGCGATCCCATTTGGAGACAGGCCATCCCGGACATCGAGGAACTCAACGACGCGGGAGAAGTGGACCCGCTGGCCGAAGAGGCCGACAGCCCGGTGCCCAGCATATCGCACCGGTATCCCGATCGGGTGCTCTTCTACGTTAGCCACGTTTGCGCGACGTATTGTCGATTCTGCACGCGCAAGCGGAAGGTGGGCAACCCGCAGTCGCTCAGCGACGAGGGTATTCAGTGCGGCCTGGACTACATTCGGCGACATCCCGAGATTCGAGACGTCATCGTCTCGGGCGGAGACCCGCTCATGCTGGCCGACGAGAGGATCGACGCGATCCTCAAGAGCCTTCGGTCCATCCGGCACGTCGAGATCCTGCGCATCGGAAGCCGCGTTCCGGTGACGTTTCCCCAACGGGTGACGCCGGAGCTGTGCAAGATACTCAAAAGGCACCACCCCCTCTTCCTGAACACGCACTTCAACCACCCCCGCGAGATCACGCCGGAATCGAGCAAGGCGTGCAACATGTTGGCCGACGCCGGCATCCCGCTGGGCAACCAATCGGTCCTTCTCAAAGGCGTGAACGACGATCCCGCCGTGATGAAACGCCTCGTGCAGAAGCTCTTGACCATCCGCGTCCGGCCGTATTACATCTACCAGGCGGATCTCGTTCGTGGAACCGACCATTTCCGAACGTCCATCGAGACGGGGCTTAACATCATGGCGTCTCTGCGGGGACACACGTCGGGCCTGGCCGTGCCGCACTTCGTCGTCGACGGGTCGGGGGGGGTCGGCAAGATCGCCATTATTCCGGATCCGGTCGTTCATTACGACGACGAAGAGATCGTGCTGAAGAACTACGAAGGGTTTACCTGCAGCTACCCGACCCATTGCCGCGAGCATCAAACGGACGAGGTGCGTAAGTGGTGACGGTGTCACTGGACACACAATGCCTCCACGAACTCTTCGAGGCACAGGTCGATCTTCGGCCCCGCGACCCGGCCCTGGTCTGCGGGGACGACACCTACTCGTATGAAGAAGTGGAACGCCGGGCAAACCAGTTGGCGCATTATCTGCGCGCGCGCGGCGTCGGACCGGGGTCATTTGTCGGCGTCTACTTCCAGCGATCGGCACGGCCGATCATCGCGCTGCTTGCGTGTCTGAAGGCGGGCGCCGCGTACGTCCCGCTCGATCCGGAATACCCGTCCGAACGCATGCGGCACATCCTTGACGAGGCCGAAGCCGACGTGCTCCTGACCGAACAGGCGATGGCGGCCAAGGCGTCGGCCGTTTTCTCGGGCCGGATCGTCGCGCTCGACGCGGACGCCGAGGAAATTGGCCGGCAGTCGACGGCGCGCCTCTCGCGCGGGCAGTCCGGCGTGTCGCCCGACGATCTGTGCTACGTCATCTTCACGTCCGGGACCACGGGACGCCCCAAGGGCGTGATGACGGAGCACCGAAACGCCGTTCGGTTCGCGGCGGCGTTCAACGCCGTCTGCCGGATGGACCACACGGACCGCGTCTATCAAGGTTTCTCGTTGGCGTTCGACGGCTCGGTGGAAGAGATCTGGATGGCCTTCTCCAACGGCGCGGCGCTGGTGGTTGGCACGGGCGAAGTGGTTCGGTTCGGAAACGAGGTCGCCCGACTATTAACCCGCCAACGCGTCACGTACCTTTCCACGGTTCCGACCTTCTTGTCGATGATCGAGGAGGACTTGCCGAGCGTGCGCCTTTTGGTGGTCAGCGCGGAGCCCTGCCCTCCGGAGCTTGTCTCGAAGTGGGCCACCCCCGCGCGTCGCATGCTCAACGTCTACGGTCCGACCGAGGCCACGGTGAACTCCACGGCGGCCGAGTGCGCGCCGGGCAGGCCGGTGACGATCGGCAGGCCGTTGCCGGACTACGAGACGCACGTCCTCGACGAGAATCTTCGACCGGTTTCGCGCGGAGAGCCCGGCGAGCTGTTCGTCGGCGGAGCGGGCGTTGCGCGCGGCTACTTCAAACAACCGGAGTTGACGTCCAAACAGTTCATCGCCAATCCGTTCGGCGATTTGTCCAGCTCGCCGCGGCTCTATCGGACGGGCGACCTGGTCCGCGAGAACGAGCGCGGGGAGCTCGAGTTCCTCGGACGAATCGACAGCCAGGTCAAAGTCCGCGGATATCGCGTCGAGTTGTCGGAAATCGAGGCGGTCCTCATGGAGCATCCGAGGGTCCGCGCGGCGGCGGTCAAGGTGGTCGATCGCGACGGCGCCCAGGACCTGGCCGCGTACGTGGTGCCCAAGGACGCGACGCGGCCGTTCGAGCAGGACGGCGTCTACGAGCTGCTCCACGCCCGGCTGCCCGCCTACATGGTTCCGGCGTACCTCGACTCGATCGCGAGGCTGCCGTCGCTGACCAGCGGAAAGATTGATCGAAACCGCCTGCCGGAGCCGGTCGTTCCCCTCGTGCGCGCCCGGCGCGACATCGTCCGCCCCGTTACCGACGTCCAGCGCAAGATCGCCGACGTGTGGGAGGAGGTCCTCGACGTGTCGCCGATTTCGATCGACGACGACTTCTTCCTCGATCTGGGTGGCTACTCGTTGCTTGCCGCGCAGGTGGTCTCACGTCTGCGGGCGAAGTCGGGTGTCGAGGTCGCCATCCGCGACGTCTACGAACACACCACGATCCGAAAACTCGCCGAGCACGTCGCCTCGTCGGACGAAGAGCGCGCCGACGAGGAAGACGGGGTTCAGAACCGCTGCGAACGGCCAACCAGCCGAGAGGTCTTCCAGAGCGTGCCCGTGCTGGCGCGCTGGGCGTGCGTGGCGATGCAGGCGCTTTCCCTGCTGTTGATCCACGGATTCGTTACGTTGCCCGTCGTCATTCTGATGGGCATTGTCTTCGCCTTGGTGCAGGGCAACCTCGCGGTGGAACCGGCCATCGCCATCGTCTCGATGCTGACCTTTGGGACGTTTCCGGCGATGCTCGCGACCAGCATCGTATTCAAATGGTTGATCATCGGAAAGTACAAGTCGGGCAGGTACCCTCTTTGGGGCTTGTACTACTTTCGTTGGTGGCTTGCAACGCGGATCCAGGCTCTCAGCGGCATGGGCATCCTGGCCGGCACGCCGGTCATGAGTCTCTACTACCGGCTCATGGGCGCGAAGGTCGGACGCAACTGCATTCTCGACACGGCCTTGTGCTTTGCGTTCGACCTGGTGACCATCGGCGAGGATTCGTGCATCGGTTCGGAAACGCAACTGCTGGGCTACCGCGTGGAAGATGGAATGCTGATTCTCGGCACGGTCGAGATCGGCAGTCGCTGCTTCGTGGGAATCCACAGCAACTTGGGTCTGGACACGCGGATGGGGGACGACGCGCGGCTGGACGATCTCTCGCTGCTGCCCGACGGCGGGTTCATTCCACCCGGCGAGGCTCGCCGGGGTTCCCCGGCAAAGCCGGCCAAAGTCGGAATTGCGGAAGTCACCGATGCGCAGGCTGCGCGCAGGCATCCCTTCCTCTTCGGTCTGATCCACGTTTTGCTGCTTGGGGTACTGGAAATCGCCTTGCTGGTCACGATGGTTCCCTCCCTGATCATCATGGCGTTTCCCATGTTTCTCGGGGGCACGCTTTGGGCAATCGCGTCGATGACCGTGGCCGTGCCCGTCGGCATTGTCTGGTATTGCCTGTGCGTCGCGGCTCTTAAGGCCCTGATTCTGGGTCGTATGCGGCCTGGCGTCTATCCGGTCGAGAGCGTCCTGTTCCTGCGTAAGTGGATGGTGGACGTGCTGTTGTCCACCAGCCGCGCGCTGTTGCACCCGCTGTACACGACGATCTATCTCCCGACGTGGCTTCGGCTGTTGGGAGCCAAGATCGGGGTTCGGGCGGAAATCTCCACCGTCACTCAGGTCACGCCCGACCTGATCGTCATTGAGGACGAGAGTTTCTTTGCCGACGGCTCGATGATCGGCGGACGGCACTTCTTCCGCGGCCATGCGCAATTCAACAGCAACCGGATCGGGCGGCGGAGTTTCGTGGGCAACAATGCGATCCTCCCGCTGGGATCCAGTCTGGGCGACAACTGTCTTTTGGGCGTGCTCTCGGCCCCGCCCGCCGATTCCTCCAGGACGCCGGACGGCACCGAGTGGCTCGGCTCGCCGTCGTTCCGGCTGCCGCATCGGAAGAAGGTCGAAGGCTTCAAGGACGCCCAGACGTACCGTCCAACCGTAAGGCTCTACGTTCTCCGGTTCCTGATCGACGCGCTGCGGATACTGATTCCGTACTATATCCTGGCCGCGGCGTCGGTCGCCTTCGTCTTCCTTCTGGCGTTTTCGTATTCCATCTTGCCGCTTTGGGTGACGGTGATCTTCACGCCGCCCGTTGCGCTGGCCGTCGCGTTGGGTGTCGCGTTGTGCGTCGTGGCCTTGAAGCGGCTCCTGATGGCTCCGTTCAAGCCGGTCATCAAGCCGCTTTGGTGCACGTACGTGTGGTGGAATGAGGTCATCAACGGCGCCTACGAGACCGTCGCCACGCCGGCATTGGCGCCGCTGATGGGGACCCCTTTCATCAACTGGTATCTCCGGCTGATGGGGTGCAAGATCGGCAAGCGGGTGTTCCTCGAGACGGCCCTATTCTCCGAGTTCGATCTGGTGGATATCGGCGATTACGCCGCGCTTAATCTGGGCGCCGTCGTTCAGAACCACCTCTTCGAGGACCGGATCATGAAATCCTCGTACTTGCGGATTGGCGATGAGTGTTCCATCGGCAACATGTCCGTGGTGCTCTATGACACGGAGATGAAACAAGGCGCGTCGGTGGGCCCGTTGTCCCTGCTGATGAAGGGCGAGACACTTCCCGCGTCCACCCGCTGGCTCGGAATTCCCACCAGCGCGATCTCGGGTACTCAGGAGTCGTAGGCGATCGCGTGGGCCCGGCGGCGGGACCACGTTCCATCTCAAACGGGTTTTCAATCACGTTCCCTTTTTCTCGAGGAGTATTCACATGTCTCGGATTTTGCTTTGTGCGTTGGGTATTGGGATCGCCGGGCTGATGACCGCGGGTCGTCTTCAGGCGCAAGATCAGGACACGGAATCCCGCGAAGTCGTGTGGGTCGGCGTGAGCGTGCACATGCCGAACCAAGAAACAAATGACTATCTGATCGGCACCATCGAGAAGAAGGTGCTCGACGAGATCGAGTTGGGCAAGTGCGACCGCACGTTCATCCGCCTGTCCAACCTCCGCATTGAAAACGACGCCGAAGGCAGCGAGGAAAGCGGTCTGGCAAGCGATCAGCCGCGATATCTCGAATGCGAGGACGAGCACGACTGGGGCGTCATCCTGATCCCGCAGAAGAACATCCTGTCGATCGAACTTAAGAAGCGAGATCCCCTCGAAGTCCAATAGGCTCCTCTCCCCACACTCAAACACGACATTCAGCCAGGTCAAACCCATGCGCGATACGATGCGAAACCTTTTGGCCGTGGCCGTGGCCATCGGTCTGTTGTGCGTGCCGGCGGCGGTCGTCCGGATCAGCTACGACATTGCGTTCGTCGGCGCCGGTCCAGCGATCGAACAACTTCGATCCGACATCGGAAACCTTTCCGGCGAGTCGTCGGAGGACGTCGTTGGCCAGGCAACGCAGTGGAACCAGCGAATTCGCTCCATGCAGGCGTACAACGCCCAATGGTGGGGCAACCCGTTCATCCCGGATGATTGGGACCGCGTCGAGCCGCTGCCCGTCCCAAAAACCAAGAGAGCCGAGAGCGCGAGCAAGACGCCTGCCACGGTCACTTCATTGCCGCGGCCAGACGACGGGCCAGTGTGATCTTGCCGGCAGCGAAGATGAAACCCAACTCCCCAAGTCTACGACTCTTGACTTCTTTCGAGGAATTCGTCAAGGTCGGGCCGTCCGCCGGACGAGGCGAAGGATACGGCGGCCAATTGACCAGAGGAATTCGGTTCGAGCAGGGGAGGACGGGCGATGCGCATCTCCGTTGGGATGCTGCTGTTGCCCGCTCTGGCCGTGCCGGTGGCGGCCAATTGGTATGAAAGCAACCCGATCTACACCGACCCGGCGGACGGGACGGGCCCCTGGGTCCGGGGGACGCCCCCGTCGCAGGGCATGAATGCCGTCACGCTCTCGCGCGGCGTCGGTCGGCTCAAGGCCGATCGCCGGACGCTGGGAGTCATCGTGATTCGCAACGGCGTGATCGTCCACGAAAGCTACTACCGCGGCGCCACCCAGGCCAGTGCGTCCAATGTCCACTCGGCGAGCAAAAGCATCGTGGCCGCGCTCGCCTGTCGCGCCGTCGAAGATGGGCTCATCGAAAGCCTCGACACGCCCATCTGCAAAGTCATCCCTCAGTACTTCGCCAAATACCCCTCCGACGATCCGCGACGGCGGATCACCGTCAAGCACCTCATGACGATGACCTCGGGCTTGGATTGGGCCGAGGACGACACGGAGTACGAGATCGGCGACAGCCCGGGATGGGTCCAAGCCGTCTTGGACCGGGGCATGGCCACCGCGGACGAGGAGAATACGCCCGTCGCGCCCGGCGAGGTGTTCAACTATTCGACCGGCAACACCCATCTGCTCTCGGCCGTGCTCCACAAAGTCACCGGCCTGACCACCGCGGAGTATGCGCGGCGGACGATCCTCGACGGCATCGGCGCGGAGGCCGAACACTGGGGCGCCGATCCCGAGGGTATCTCCAGCGGCGGTTGCAATGTATACCTGACCGCTCGCGAACTGGCCGCCTTCGGCCTGCTCTATCTCAACGACGGCAAGAGCCGAAATGGCGCGCAGGTCCTCCCCACCTGGGCCGTCACCGCGTCGCTGGTCGACTACGGCCACGACTACGGGCTGTGCTGGTGGACGGACGTGCTCGCCGGCCAGCGCGTGTGGCAAGCCTGGGGATGGGGCGGCCAAGTCGTCTACGTCATCCCGAGCCTCAAGATCGTCTTCGTTATGACCACGAACACTGCTCGCGACGGCACGGAAACGGAGCCGGCAATCCACGAGATCTTCGTCCGCGACTATCTCATCCCCTCGGTCACGGTTCGTCCCAAAGGGCGTGACCGGCGCCCGGGACTCCGCCAGTCTAAGCGGAAATCGCAGAGCGTCAACAGAGCAAGCGGGGGCAAGCGGGGGACACGTGAGCATTCGGGGCATTCGGGGGACACGAGCCGATATTGACATTTTGGGTAAGATTCGATAGATTCCCGGAATGCCAAGGTTAGCGAGACTCGTTGTGCCGGGGATGCCGCATCATGGGACGCAGCGTGGCAATCGTCGCCAGCAGACGTTTTTTTGCGAGGAAGACTACGCGGCCTACGTGGAACTCATGGCCGACTGGTGCAAGGAGCGCGGCGTCGCGATTTGGGCGTACTGCCTCGTGCCCAATCACGTCCATTTGATTGCGGTTCCACAGTCGGAAGACGGCCTGGCAAGGGCCATCGGCGAGGCTCATCGACGTTACACGCGGCGGGTCAATTTTCGCGAGCAGTGACGAGGCTGCCTGTGGCAAGGGCGTTTTACCTCGTTCGTGATGGACGAGCCGTATCTGCTGGTGGCCGCGCGCTACGTCGAACTGAACCCGGTGCGGGCGAAGCTCGTGCCTGACACCGCTGATTGGCCGTGGAGCAGTGCAAGAGCGCACCTGTCGGGCCGCGACGACCGATTGGCGCATGCGGCTCCCATGCTCGCAATGGTGGCCAATTGGCGAGGACTGTTGGACAGTGCCCTTCGGGAAGAAGAGTTGCGGGATTTTCGAGAGCACGTTCGCACCGGCTGTCCGTTGGGAAACGCGACGTTTGTGGATCGGCTGGAACGAGTCGTAGGTCGTATCCTGCGCCCACAAAAGGCAGGTCGTCCGTCGAAGTTGCTCAAACGCCCATAATCGGTTCGTGTCCCCCGAATTCTCGAATTCTCCCCGAATTCTCCCCGAATTCTCCCCGAATTCTCCCCGAATTCTCCCCGAATTCTTCCCCGAATTCTTACCCCGAATTCCCCGTCCCCGAAAAAGACCTGGACCCTATGGGCCGCCACATCGTCCGCTGCTGTCTCGACGGCGGCCGCCTCGATGACTTCGAGAGCCTCCTGCCCCAAGACATCTTCGACGAAGAGCACCGCATCGCGCCGCGGTGGGTGTAGCGGCGGCACCAATTTCGGCCTATGATGATTTTTGGGTGAGTTGCGCCATGAACCGACATCCGCTCCATCCGTTCTATAGCCACCGTAAACAGTCAATCCAATTGCCTGCCGCTCGTCTCCAGCCACGCCTTGTTCCAAGCGATGCGATATTTGCCCATGGTCTCGACTGTGGAGCCCATAATGTCTGGCGACTTGATTCGGCGTATCCGCTGAAACCGGATGGTGCACACCAAGTCATTGCCAAGGCCAAATGTTGAAAGGCGATGACGACGGTAGTCTCGTCTGAACACGGCGACATGAGCATAGCCGAGAGGCAGATAGGCTGCTCCGTTCCGTCTATTCTCCCTGCGCGCGTGCTTGACCGCCGATCTGATGATACGACGCCGGTGCTTACGAATGACACTGACTGCTGTCTCATCGCGGAGGTCTTCCACTACAACATCAGCCTTTAGCACTGCACCCCAGGAGTTGCGGTGAAGGGAAGCATTTCTGCAAACGATACGGGGAATCCCCAAGTTCTCCTTTAGCTGCTGAATGGCCATGGGCATGTTAATTTGGAAGCTCTTGGCAAATGTGTCGAGTTTGCCGAGGATCACAGGCATCGCCGGCCGAGCGACATAGAAGACTAGATTGTCTTCGACAATCCCACCATACTGTAAGAGGTCATCAACTCCGGCTTCACGCAGGTTGCGCAACCTTTCTCCGTCGAAAGCCGCCCAGCCAGGCCACGCCTTTCGTGAGCGGAGGGAAAAGAAGTACCGGTCGTACCCGGGCGCAAACAATTCTGCCAGAATCCCCGACTGAATAGCCGACCACTGCACTTTTTGGTAGTGCCGCGAATCCGGTCGTGCGTAGACAATCAGCTGGCGTTTACAAGCCATTTCCGACTCCACGCAACCCTCGATAGTCCACCATGGCGTGAAGGTCTCCTCTTGAAGTTCCTCCACGAGCAACTCGCGGGGTGGAATGTAGCCTCGATGGCGTGAAACCAAGAAGAACACCTTGAGTGCCGCAGCTAGTCCGTTACACGTGTCCAAGAGGTCATCAAATAGGCGCAGGACGGATGCGGTGTCGAACTTCTCCTCATTCTCCTTATTATCCCGATAACGAATCTCATTCTGGAGGAACGTGATTCCGCCATGAGCGATGCCGTTGCGAATGATGTGTCGGTAGGGCTGGATGAGACAATCCGTTGGAGGCTGTTCCAGTTCATGCATCACAGACCAGACGTCAAGTCCGTCCGTACCTTTGCCGCGCTCGAGTCGAGAAAAGTACGCGACGGGCCGAGTCAACGCGGTCAAAACCGATTCAACAAGGCGTAGATAGGTTGGATGAACACACTTGTCAATGAACCGCACAAAGTCGTATTCGTCTATGGTCTTGAGCGGCCCGTCGTGCCACTCCTCAGAGTTAATCTCGCGAAGGAACAGCAGCGCACGGTTGATCTCGGCGTCAGATCGACAAAGGTATTTCTTGAGCTCCTCGCCGTGTGTCTTGTCACGTTCCTGGAACCAACGGAGATAGGTCTCGTAGACCGTCTCGTTGAAGAACCTCTCGGGACGACGGTTCAAGTAGCAACGGAGGGCAAGGAAGTGCTGGTCGGAGCAGGACTGAAGAGCAGGGAAGGCTGAAGCGAGGCGTGTTCGATCGCGGGTATCACGTCCTCGCGTCAACGGATTCTGGAGTTGTTCATGTAGTGGATGCATCTGTGCCCTGGCTAATGCAAAGCTTACCGGCTTCGCGCGTGGCTCCGATTCTTGAACCGCTGTGGCGCAGCCACGCGAGGTCCAGCATCCCCCGCCGCTCGCGCGGCCCGTTCGAGAACCACGGCTACCTGCTGGGCCACCCGCCATCGTGCCTCATCATCCTACCCCTGTCCAACACCACTGGACAAGCCGGCAGGGGCACGCGACGCCCATTTCCCCCGGGGGGCTGCCTGCGAACCTTGTCGGGATGATCGGTGTCCGATCGTTGGCCGACCAAGCGGTGGCACGGTGGAATTCCTCTTCCTGGGTGTCTTGCCCAGTGGCCGCCCGCTTGCGTCTTTGCCCCTGATCGCGGAGAAACCCCACGATTCCACGGATGGGGCGTCTTGCACGAGACCGACCGATGAAAACGCTGTCCACCACGAACCGCACAACCCACGTCGCGCGGACGCTCGCGCCGGAGGATCTCCGCCCGGGGGACTTCGTGGGCATCCTGAGCGAGACCACGGAGCTGCCGTCGTTCCTGTGGCAGGGGGAGCTGCCGGCCGTGGCCGCCGATGAGCCGGTCCGGGTCCGGTGGCTCGGCCAGGACGGCGGCACGCCCTTGAAGGTCAAGGCGATCTGCCTGCCCTTCGTATTTGTCCGCGCGCCCCGCGGCGGCCACCGCACGCTCGACGTCCGCCAGCACCAACTTGTGCGACTGAAGCGGCGCTACGCCCGCGGCGTCTGGAAGGCGATGCGCAGGCGAAAGAAGAGAGGCTGATTACTCCACCGGCTTCCACCGCACGGGCGCGTCGTTGGCTTGCACGGGACCCGGCGTGCTGCGTCCGTCATGCACCAGGCGTTTCATCAGCTCGTTGAGCTCGGCCACGACGTCCGGCCGGTCGGCCCACAGATTGTGGGCTTCCGCCAAATCGTCATCGAGGTTGTAGAGCTGGGCGGGCTGGGCGTCTCCGCCTTTCGTCCAACCGCCCGAGCCGGGGCCAAAAAGCAGCTTCCACGGACCGCGGCGCACGGCCAGGAGCCCGTTGATCGATTGACTGACGGACGTTTCGCGAACGTCGCGATCCTCGCCCTTCACGAGCGGCAGCAGGCTATAGCTATCCTCGCCGGCGTTTGCGGGCAGCGGCTTTCCGATGACCTCGGCGATCGTCGCCATGACGTCCGCCTGGTGAACGAGTCGGTCGCAGACGCGTCCCGGCTCAATGACTCCCGGCCATCGCACGATGAAGGGAACGCGATGCCCGCCTTCCCAGGCGTCCGATTTGTAGCCCCGCAGCGGACCGCTCGGGAAGTGGCCCTGCTTTTCGAGTTCGTCCACCCCGATGTACGGGGCGCAGCCGTTATCGCTGCTGAATAGCACGATCGTCCGCTCCGCGGCGCCGCTCTGGTCGATTGCGGCCAGCACGCGTCCCACCGTCGCGTCGGTTTCCATCACGAAGTCGGCGTAGCTGTTCAGGCCGCTTTTGCCTCGCCACGGCTCGTTCACGGCCAGCGGCGTATGGGGCGACGTGAGCGGCACGTAGAGAAAATAGGGTTGTTCGGGATTGCTCGACGCGTCGCGAATGAACCGCACCGCCCGATCGGTCAGCTCGGGCAGAATCGGTTCGAGAGTCCAGTTTTCCAACGCCGGCCCCTCGACGCTGGCCATGTTCTTCGCGAAGAGCCGCGGCTGCAGGAACGTCGACGGAATCCCCACCGTCCGATCGTCTTCGATGAAGCAAAACGGCGGCCAGTTGGGCACGTCGGTCCCGAAGTAGTGTTGGAAGCCGCGCGCGGTCGGCCCGCCGCCGATCGGTTGGGAGAAAACGCGCCGCCACGCCGCGCGATGCTCGGCGCTGGCCACGGCGTCCGGCGGCGATTCGGGCAGCAGCAACGGCTGGTCCTCGGCCGCGATGGGCCAATCCCAGCCGAGATGCCATTTGCCGATGCACGCGGTGCGATAGCCGCTTCGCCGGAGCATCTCGGGCAGCGTGAGCCGGTCGGGGGCGATCAGGGGCTTACCCCACTTGCCGACAATGCCCGATTGCAGGCGAGTCCGCCAGTGATACCGCCCGGTCAAGAGCGCATACCGCGAGGGCGAGCACACCGCGGAGCTCGAGTGCGCGTCGGTGAAGCGGATGCCTTGCGACGCCAGCCGGTCGATGTGGGGCGTCGGGATCCTGCCCCGATCCGGATTGTAGCACCGCGCGTCGCCGTAGCCCAGGTCGTCGGCGTAGAGGATGACCACGTTGGGGCGCACGGCTGTCTTCTCGTCAGCCGGCGCCGCGTTGACCCACGCGAAAAGCGCGATGCACAAGGCCGCAGACGAGCGTTGCATGGGAATACTCCTGTTCACGCGGCGGAGGTCTTGATCTGGACGGAGCGAATCCCCTGGGGTGAGTCAATCGTGCCGGCGCAGCGCCTCGACCGCGGCCTCGACGGCCTGAAAGGCTTCGCTCTGCGGCGTTTCGGCGCCGGCGCGGAGTTCGGCGAGGAGGTTGCCTAATAGTTCGCCTTCGAGCCAGGCGGCGAGCCATTGGGCGCGGCGTTGGGCGTAGCGGGATTGGAGGCGGGAGAAGAGCCGGCCGGCGGCCTGGCGGACGCCTTCGCTGGTGGTGCTCACCAGGGCCTCGCCGCCGCCGGCGATCCCGCCCGCGATGGCGGCTTCCGCGGCCAGCTCCGAAACGGTATGGCCAGCCGCCTGCACGGCCGCCTGGCCCACCAGATCGCCCGCCACGACCCAGCCGCTGACGGCCAGGCCCACGGTGATGGCCGGCCGAGCCAGCGCCGCCGCGTGATCGAGCGACTGTAAAAACCGAACCGCCCGGGGGTTGGCCTCGCGCCAGGCGTCCAATTCCGCCCGCACCACGGCCCGGTAGTCGTCGTCCACGGTCGCCAGGCTCTCGTGGGCGAGCTCGACCTTGGCCAAGAGCGTCTGCCGGGCATCGCCGGAGAGCAGCGTCAACAGCCGCGGCCGGAGCGTTTCGTTGCCCACCTGCGAGAGCCGATCCAATTCGTCGAGCACCTTTTCGACCGCCAAAACGATGGCCGCGCGCTCCTGCCGGCGGAGCGACGCGATCGGATCGGGTCGGTCGGGGGCAAGGCCGGCCATGGCCGCGCGGACCGGCCACGTCACGCCCTGGCCCAACCGGCGGTAGAAGCCGTGGATCTTTCGCGACCACTCGGCCCGGCCGGCGTCCCACCACGCGCGGATCTCGTCCACCAGCACGGCGGCCGGAAGCGTCGGCCACTGGACGCGGACCATCTCCGTGGCCGAAAGGGCGCGAGCCGCCGCGGCGAACTGATCGGACGCCGCGCGGACCGCGGCCAGATAGCCGCCCACCCCGTCGCGCGGGTCGATCACCTGGGCCAGGGCCCCGCGGAGCGTGCGGATCTTGATCGCGTCGAACGCCAGCGAGCCCAACTCGTCGCGCAGGCCGTCGGTCGGCTCGGGCGGCAGCCGGCCGTCGGGCCCCACGCGGAAAAACGGCAATCGTTCCTCGTCGGCCGCCCGGCGATCCAGCGGCACGACGTACGCCAGCTCGGGCCGCGCGTCCGTCTCGCTGGCGAACGTGGCCAACCACTGCGGCCAAAACGGCCGATCCGCCGTCAGATCGCACTGGTTGAAGACCACGACGATCGGCTTATCGGCCCGGGCCGCCTCGCGAAAAAACCGCTTCACCGCCGCGTCGTTGTACTTCTGCTGCGTGAGCACGGCCACCAGGACGTCGGCCACCTGGCGGATCACGCGGGCACGCTGCCAGTTGACCTGCGCGTCGGAGTCGATGTCGGGCGTGTCCAGAAGCAGCAGCCGCTCGGGCACGTTCTTGCCCACCCGCCAGAAGAGGCGGTGCTCCGGCGAGTCTTCCAGCGGATCGTCGGCCGAGCGCCACGGGCGCAGCGCGAAGCCCTCGAACAGGCGGGCCAACACTTCGGGCTCGGCGGCGTCGCGGGGCACGAGGCACACGGGGTGGCGCGTGCCGGCCGCCAGGGGACTGGCCGCGCTGGCCTCCTCGCCGGTCAGGTGGTTGAACAAGACCGACTTGCCGATGTTCGTTCCGCCGACCACGGCCACCACGAGAAGCGGCCGGCCTTCAAGCTGCGGCAGGAGCTTGCGGACCAACAGCTCGTGCCAGTCGCGGCCGGCCATGGGCTCGACCCCGAGCCCCGCCGCGATCGGCCCCAGGGCGTCCAACGCCCCCGCGAGCCGGCGAATCCCTTGAGCCCAAGTTGCGAAGTCGGTCGTCATGCAAGACACCACTACGGCGTGTCGGGTGCCATGTCCACGCTTGCGTGGACATGTAAATCCGATGCACCGCATGTCCACGCAAGCGTGGACATGGCACCCATCGATTCACGTGTGTGCGAACGACTACGGCGCGCCCAACATCACGGCGATGGACTGGACGATCCGGGAGTGGCTCAGCACGATCGCGTAGGTTTTGGTACGCCGCTTGAAATCGCCGTGGATCACGTTGACGGGGCAGTCGGGGTCGGGCCGGTCGTAGTTCAAGGTGGGTGGGACCTCGCCCCTGTCGAAGGCCAAGAGCGAGACCGCCATCTCGACCGCCCCCGTGCCCGCGCCCAGATTGCCAAAATAGCTCTTGGGGGCGGTGACCGGCACGTCGCCCAGCACGTCGCGGATGGCGTGGGCTTCGAGCCGGTCGTCAACCGGCGTGCCGAGGCCGTCGGCGTTCACGTGGTCGATTTCCTCCGGGCGGACGCCGGTTTGGCGCAGGGTCTCGGCGATGGCGTTGCGCACGGCTTGCCCATCGGGCTCGCGTCCGCCGGGCTGCGGCTCGTAGCGGGCGGCGAAGCCCAGCAGCCGGGCGAGGATTGGGGCCCCGCGGGCCTCGGCGTGGTGGCGCGACTCGAGCACCACGGCCGCGGCGCCCTCGCCGTGGACCATCCCGTCGCGATCCGCGTCGAACGGCCGCATCGCGCGGGTCGGATCGTCCAGGCGATGGGAGAGCGGATAGGCGCGGCGATAAGCCCAGATCGTCGGGTGCACGCGGCAGCCGGTTCCGCCGGCGATCATCACGTCCGCCTGCCCCCGCTCGATCACCCGGCTCGCCTCGGCCAGCGCCGCCAAACTGGAGACCTCGCCCATGGTGAGCGAGTTGTTCGGCCCGCGGGCGTCCTGGGCAATGCCGACGTGGCAGGCGGGCATGTTGGGTAGGTACTTGAGCATCCACAGCGGGTACATCTCGGTCATGGCCGAGTCGCCCCATCGCTGGAAATCGAACTCGCCCTCGCGCATGCAACCGGCGAAAGCGTCGCGCAGCTCGTTCAGATCGCAGGCGATCATGTCCGCGCCGAAGACGATACCCAGCCGGTCCGGATCCACCGAATGCGCGTCCAGACGCGACTCGCGACAGGCCATGTCGGCAGCCGCGAAGCCAAGCTGGATGTCGCGACTCATCACCTTGAGGCTCTTGCGAGGACGGACGTACTGCTTGGGGTCGAAATCGGCGACGTCCGCGCCGATCGGGTTGGGTAGGTCGCTGCCGTCGAACACGCCGAGCCGATGGACGCCGCTGCGCCGCTCGCCGAGAGCATTCCAAAACGCGTCGAGGCCAATCCCGATCGGACTGACGACGCCCAGGCCGGTGACGACGATTTCCCGCGCGCTTGCCATCAGTCTTTCACTCGGCGCCGTCGGCTCTCTTCTGGCAGGTCAGTTCGACTTGGCGCGGCTGGGACCGGATTTGTCCCGTCCATTGCGACGGCGGTTTCCGCCTCGCGGATGCGCGGAACCGCCGACGGCCGGGCGTTTGGCGCGGGCTTCCATGTTCGCCGCGATGACCACGCCGATCGTCTCGTCCCAGCTTGGCAGCCCGCGATGCGACGGCGGAAGCTTCTTCGTCCCGCGAGGGCGGGCTTCGTCGAAGTCGTCGGCATCGTCCAGGTCGTCCTCGGCCGGGCGATCCTCGGGCGCGGCGGCCTTGCCCGAGCCGGCCTCGGTCCGTTCCGTTGACTCGATCGGTTCCGGCCCGGCCGCGGCGTCGCCCGCGGCCTTCTTCCGCCCAGGTCGACGACGCCGGCGCCGCTTGGTCCGACCGGTCGATGGCTCGTCGGCGCCCTCCGCTTCGGCCGGCGACGATCCGCCCTCGTCGTCCCGCTCGGCGTCGTTGACGGTCTCGACCACGGGAGCGTCGTCCGCCAAAGGAGCTTCCTCCACCGCGGCGGGCCGAGCGCCTGGCGCGCGGGACCGGCGGCGCCGCCGCTTCTTGGCGGGTTTGGCCTCCCTTGCCGCATCCCGCGCGTCGCCCGGAGTCCGGGGTGATGCATCGTCCGTCGCGGCGCGGGGTTCCGCCGTGTCCTTCGCGGGAGCTTCGACCGGCGTCGGCGGGGCAACGTCCGGCGCCGGCGGCGGCTCCTTGGGACGCGCCGGCAGGTCCGGCACGGCGACGCCCAATTGCGAGGCCAGATCGTTCCAGGCCGATGCCGCCCGTTTGGCGGCTGGCCGCCGCGACGGGACAGCCCGTTGACCAGGCTCGGTCGCCCGATGGGACTCCTGGGGCTGGGGTCCCGACGTGGCCGGTTCCGTCTTCTCCGGGGTCGTCCTCGGTGGCTCGGCCGGCGGGGGGGTTGCCCCCAAGCCGGCCGCCAAATCGTCCCAATGGCTCCGCTTCTTATCGTCGCTCATTTTCCAAAACACTTGTGAGATATGACCTTAACGAGCGCCAGGTGACTCCGGGCGTCTCGAACGCAGTCCTTGCCCAGTATAGAACCTTTGCCGACGCTTGGGAAGCGGAGGTACCGGGGACGAGGGGCCGCTACGACAACTGCTTGCGGAATCGCGCGATGCTCAGGGCCACGATCAGCACGCAGCAGATCGAAAGACCCACCAGCGGCGCGGTCAGATCGACCAGGCCCGCGCCGCGGAGCACGATCCCCCGGAGGATCTCGAGGAAATAGGTCACCGGGATGGCAAAGGTCAACACGTAGATGGCCGTGGGCATCTCCGACCGGGGGAACATGAATCCGGAGAGGAGCACCGAGGGCAGCATCACCATGAACGCGAACAAGAGCGCCGCCACCTGCGTCTTGGCCAGCGTGGACACGAGCAACCCAAGACCCAGCGAGCAGACCAAGAAGAGGGTTGCCAGGGCCAATAGCAAAAAGACGTCGCCGGCGATGGGCACGCCGAAGATGAAGACCATCACGTTCAGGACGAGCAGCGTTTCCAGCACGCCCAGCACCGCGTATGGGAGCAGCTTGCCCAGCATGAGGCCGGCGCGTCCCACCGGCGTGACGAACAACTGTTCGAGCGTACCCAGCTCCCGCTCGCGGACGATGGCGAACGACGTAAGGAAGAGCGTAACGAGTTGGAGGATGAGTCCCACCAATCCGGGCACGAAGAAATGGGAGCTATCCAGGTCGGGGTTGTAGAGCAGCCGGGGGCGGACCTCGACGGGCAGCGCGGCCCGACCGGCCGCGTTGCGCGCCACGCCGATCTGAAGCGAGTCGGCCTTGCGTTTGGCCATTTGGATCGACATGTTCAGTCCCAGCAGGCTTGCCGCGTTCAGCGCCGTGGTGGCCACCTGGGAATCGCTGCCGTCGATGAGCACCTGCACCTGGACTTGTTCGGCGCGGACGAGGCGGTCGGAGTAGTTGGGCGGGATCTTGATCCCCACCTTCGCCCGGCCCGACGTCATCGCCCGGCGAAACGAATCCTCGTCGCGCACGCGTTCGACGACGGCGAATTTCCGCGTATTGACGAACGCCTCGACCAGCCGGCGCGCATTGCCTCGGCCGTCGAGGTCGAGGACCACCGTGGGGATGTTGTCGATCTGCGTATTGATGGCGTAACCGAAGATGATGGTTTGGATGATGGGCACGACCAACAGGAAGAACAGCGTTGCCGGCTGGCGGCGGATGTGGGAGAACTCTTTCAGGCAGATCGCGGCGAATCCGTCGGTCGTGCGGCGGCGGCGCATCGGGCGCGGGGCGTCGGGCGGCGCGGCCGGGGTGGGTTTTTCGCGTGGCGAGCCCGGCGTGGTCGTGACGCCCGGCGCACCGGCCGCGTCGTCCGGCTCGCGGCGTGGCTCGTTGTCGTCCGTGCGGAGCGGCGATGGATCGTTCGCTCCGGCCTCGTGCCGCGCGTCGGCCGCGCGGGTAAGCGAGACGAACACGTCCTCGAGCGTTGGCTCGATCGGGCGGACGCTTGCTTCCTCGCGGGGAACGTCCAGACGCGCCACGAGATCGTCGGGCCGCACGTCGTCGTCCACCAGCACGTGGATGGCGTGGCCGAAGAGCGTGGCGTCCCGCACGTCCTCGTCCGTTTCCAGGGCCATGAGCCGCTCGACCGGGCGCGGCACGACCAGCTCCCAGCGCCGCGTGCCGGGGGGCGTGACTTCCGGCAAGCGTCGCAGGCTGGCGGGTTTGCCCAGCAGAAGGAGACGGGATTGGTAGATATAGCCGACGTCGCTGCACCGCTCGGCCTCGTCCATGTAGTGCGTGGTGACGAACAGCGTCACGCCCTGGCCCGACAGCTTGAAGAGCAGGTCCCAAAGCTGCCGCCGGGCGACGGGGTCGATGCCGGCGGTGGGTTCGTCGAGGAAAACCACTTCCGGCTCGTGGATGAGCGCGCAGGCCAGGGCGAGCCGCTGCTTCCAGCCGCCGGAGAGCGTGCCGGCCAACTGCGCGACGCGTCCGCCCAGCGAGGTGAGATCCAACACGGCGTCGCGCCGATCGATCAGGCGCTGCCGCGGCAGATTGTAGATCCGCCCGTAGAAGTCGAGGTTCTCCCGCACGGACAGGTCGCCGTACAGGCTGAACGCCTGCGACATGTAGCCGATGCGGCGCTTGATCCGTTCCGATTGCGTGCGGACGTCCAGGCCCAGCACGGAGGCGTCTCCGCCCGAGGGCGCCAACACGCCGCAGAGCATCCGGATGATCGTGGACTTGCCGCTGCCGTTGGGTCCCAACAGGCCGAAGATGGCCGCGCGCTGGACGTCGAACGAGACGCGGTCCACGGCCGTCAGTTCGTGGAATCGCCGCGACAGTTGGCGAACGTCGATGGCCGGGCCGTTCATGGCGCGGCCTCGGACGGGGGCAACCAGACGTCGGCGGCCATGCCGGGCCGAAGCCGATCGAGTCCCTCGAGCAGCACGACCTTGATGCGGAAGACCTGCTTGGATCGCTCCTCCGGCGTTTGCACGTTGTTGGGCGTGAATTCGGCCTGGCGCGAGACAAACGTCACTTCCGCTTCAAAGGACTCGTCGGGAAACGCGTCCACGGTCACGCGGACCTTCGTGCCCAGCGGCACCGAGAGATTCTCGGGCAGATAGGCCCGAACCCAGAGCCGCTTCGGATTCAGCATGGACATGACCGGCGCGCTCGGCGCGGCCAGGTCGCCCGGCCGCAGGTCGAGCGAATCGACGAATCCGTTCAACGGGGCCACGATCGCAAGCTCCTCGCGCTGGCGGCCGATGGCCGCGAGTTCGGCCGCGGCGGCCTCCATCGCGGCCTTGGCCAGGGCGACGTCTTCCTTGCGGAATCCGGCCTTCGCCAATTCGCTTGCGGCGTGGGCCTCTTTCACCGCGGCCGCGGCCGCCGCCAGGTCTTCCGCCCGCGTCCCTTCCTCCAACAGCGCCAGCTCGTTGCGCCGCACGCCCTGGAGGCTTCGGGCGATCCGCAATTGCTCGGAACGGCGGTCCAGCTCCTCCTTGGCAATCGCGCTGCGCTCGAAGAGGTCCTTCGCCCGATCGTACGACCACTCGGCAAACTGCATTTCGGCCTGGGCGGCCTGAAGCCGGTCGCGGGCGGCGTCCTTCTCCTGCGGGCGCGGGCCGGCGACGAGCTTGTCGTGTTCGGCCTTCATCCTGTCGTACCGGGCCTCGGCCTGAGCGATCTCCTGCGGGCGGTAGCCAGCGGTGAGCTTGGCGTATTCCGCTTTCTTGGCGGCCAGCGCGGCGGCGGCGGCGGCCTCGCGTTCGGCAAGATCGTAGGGTTCGAGTTCGACGAGCGTTTGGCCCGCCTTCACCCGGTCGCCCTCCTCGACGTCCACGCGCGCCACGCGCCCACCGATGCGCGAGCCAAGCCGGATCTCGTCGGTCTCGATGAACCCGGAGACCACCAGCGGCCGGCTGCGCCATTGACTCGCCAGCAGCAGGCCCAGCGCCAGGGCCGCCGCCACCACGCCCAACGCGATTCGACGGATCATGCGTTCCAGGTTGCTCCCATGTGCGGGATTGCGGCCACGCGTGCCCTTCCAAGAGACTATCCCAAAGCCAATTTGAACCTGTCATGCCGAGCGAAGCATCTGAACTGCTTGAAAGCCAAGGAGATCCTTCGCTTCACTCAGGATGACCTTCGTTCAGGATGACCGATGGACTCATTTTGGTTTTGCGAAAGTCTCTACATATATAGCCCGCGACGGCGCCGTCGCGTTGAAACGATTGTGCCGACCTTGCCGACGGAGGGGCGCCGGATCAGGTGTCGCCGGAGCCGGGGGTCCGGCTGGATGGGGCGCTGGGATCCGGGGCGTCCGCCGCGGCGAGAACGCGGGGCAGATGGCCCGCTTCGCGAAACATGCGAAGCGCCAGCGTCCACAATCCGGCCATGACGGCCGCAATGACCAAAAGAGCGAGGAAGCCGCGGCGCACGAGACTCGCCTTGAGCCGCACCAGCGTCTGGCCGATCGAACCCTGATAGGCCTCTTGGACCACGACGGCCAGGCAGTCCTCCGGATTGACTGTCTCTCCCGCGATCGGCACGGGCGCCATCTCGGCCAGCCAGCGCTGCTGGTCCAGGGGCACGTCGCTCAAGGGATCGCGGTACCGCACCAGCCGCCCCCCGCCGTCCGCGGCTCGGGTCAGCACGACGCGGTACTTTCGCAACTCGATCTCGGGTAGGTTGTCGTGGGAGCTTAGGAGTTCGTCGAGCCGGGGGTGCTGCAGGATCAATCCCTGGTTGCGGCCGGCGCGCCAGTCCACCAGCGCGGCGAACTGTTCGGGATCGTCGCCTTCAAAGTTGGAGAACCGGTCCAGTTCGACCATCATGGCCACAACGCCCAGAAACTCCGGCTCGGGTCCCTCGCCCAGAATGGGCGCGGAGATGGCCGCGATCCAACGCCGCGTGGCCTGGCTCTGATACACGGCCGAGAGGCGCACCCGCCCGACGTGTTGGCCCGGCGCGGGGCGTTGCGACGGGAGCAGGTCGTCCGCCAGACCGCTGAAATAACTCCGCCAGGCGTAGTTCCGCCCGATGATCGGCTGCCGCGGATTGCGGGCAACCTGAATTCCGCGGGCATCGTTCAGGAACCAGCCGGCCGACTCGACGACGCCGTGTTGTCGGGCCGCTTGCTTCGTAAGCCGATCGAACAATCGCTGCAAGGTTGCTCGCGAAGGATCCTGCTCGCGATAATCCCGGCGCATCGGCTCAAGCTCGCGTTCCGGCCGCGTCGGGTCGCTCAATTCATCCAGAAGCGAGGCGGCTTCGCTCGTCGGACCCGTTGCCGCCGCCAAGGCCTCGCGGAGTTCGCTGGATTGGGCAAGTTGGCCCACCGCGCGCCACCGGCGGCCCAGTTCGTTGCCGGCCAACTCGGCCAGGTTGCTCGCCAGAAAACGATTGGTCTGATATGCTCGGCGCGTAAGCTCCTGATCCGTCCGGCGGACGGCCGTGCTGAAGCCCTGCCAGGCGAACCACGCGGCCACGGCCAACAGGATGGCCGGCCCGATCGCGCCGAGAAGGAGCGCCGGCCGGCGGGCGCGGCGCGACTCGCGGGCGTCCAGCGCGGCCAGCACGGCCTGCACGTCGGGATAGCGATCCTCCGGCTCCGCGGCCAGGCAGCGGTCGATGATCTCGGCCAGCGCGCGATCCACGCCGCGGATCTCCCGATGACGCGACGGCGCGGGCGACTTGCGGATCATCCGCCGGTACAAGCTCAGGCGCTTGTCGAGGTCTTCGGTCCGCTCCAGCTTTTCCACGTTTTCCGGCGTGCGATGCGGCGGCTCGCCCGTCAACATGCAATAGAGAACCGCGCCCAGCGCGTACACGTCCCAGCGGGCCTGCGGCGCCTCGGTCAGCTTGGCCTGCTCCGGGGCCATGTAGAAGAGCGTGCCCAGCGCGGGCGCCTGCTCGGTCGATAGCCGCGACTGCCCAAAATCGGCAAGTCGCGGCTGCCCATCGCGATCCAAAAGTATGTTGGCCGGCTTCAAATCGCAGTGCAACACGCCCTGGTCGTGGGCGTGGACCAGGCCCACGGCCACGCTTCGGAAGAGGGCGACCGCCTCGGCCACGGGCAGCGGGCCCTGCTGGAGCCGCGCGGCGAGCGACCCGCGCTCGAGATACTCCATGACGTAATACGGCGGCTCCGCGTCCCAGCCCACGGCCAGAAGCTGCACCGCGTAGCGATCGGCGAAGAGGAAGGAGAGCTTTTCGACCTCGCGGGCCAAGAGCGACCAGTCGAGCCCCCCTCGATGGGTATAGAACTTAATGGCGACCCGGCGGCCCGTGTTTCGCTCGACGGCCACCCAGACCTCGCCAAAGGCTCCCATGCCCAAGAGCCTCTGCGGCTCGTAGCCGGGCAGCGCCAGCGGCGGCCGGCGGCTTTCCCGGCTGATCTCTTGCGACCGGCGTCGGTCGTCGCCTTCGAGGGGTTGCGTGGTGTCGGAACTCATGACGCCAGTATACCAGGTGTGTTCGTCCCGGCACGGCCCACCGTTCCATCTTCCCCTGGGAGAGGGTGAGTGTGAGGTTATGCACCAGGATATTCGTGTTTTATTAGCAATCTGGAACCCCTCACCCCCAGCCGCTCTCCCGCGAGGCGGGAGAGGGAAGATCGGTGGTCACGGCCCTGTTGCGCCACTGTCCGCGGAGTCTCCTGCGGGGGGGTGTAGGCTAACCGTCCAGGTCCAATCTGACATTGACCCCCTTCTTGGTTTCACTACAATGTCGCGGTTTTCTTGCCCTTCTCGCGCTGGCGTTCGGGAACCGGCTGGCCATGACGAATCCACCTAATGAAGAACCCCTCGGCGGCGGGGCGATGCTCGAAGCCTCGCGACGCGAGAAGCTCCAGCGGCTCATCGAGCTGGGCGTCGATCCCTGGGGCGGTCGTTTCGACGGCCACGCGCCCATCGGGCAGATCCGCGCCCGCGAAGGCAAGATCGTCGTCGAGCCGGTGGGCGACTGCGCGACCGGCCAATCGCCCGAGCAGCACGGGCCCACCGTCCGCGCCGCGGGACGGATCGTCCTGCAACGCCGCAAGGGCAAGCTCATCTTTCTGGACATCCGCGATTGGACCGGGCAGATCCAGATCTTCGTCGGCAAGAGCCAGGTGGGCAACGACGGTTGGGAGCTGGCCCAGTGCTTCGACCTGGGCGATCTGGTGGGCGTGGACGGCGAGCTCAAGCGAACCAAGACCGGCGAGTTGACCGTCTTCGCCGAGAAGCTCCATTTCCTCGCCAAGTCGCTCGAACCGCCGCCGGCCAAGCACAAGGGCCTGCGCGATCCGGAACTCCGCCAGCGGATGCGGTATCTCGATCTCATCCACACCGAGGGGGCGCTCGAACGCGCGCTGGCGCGGACGAAGATCGTTCAATCCATCCGCGCCACCCTGGCCGGCCAAGGGTTCGTCGAGGTGGAAGGGCCGACGCTGCACGCAATCGCCGGCGGGGCGGCCGCCCGACCGTTCGTCACGCACCACAACGCCCTGGACATCGACCTCTATCTCCGCATCGCGCTGGAGCTGCACCTGAAGCGGCTTCTGGTCGGCGGGATCGAGCGGGTGTACGAACTGGGCCGCGTTTACCGCAACGAAGGCATCAGCCCTCGGCACAATCCCGAGTTCACGATGCTCGAGGCCTACCAGGCCTACGGCGACTACCGCACGATGATGGATCTGACCGAGAAGATTCTCGCCGACGCGATCCGCGCCACGGGCGAGTCGCTCGTGCTGCCCTGGGGCGAGACCCAAATCGACTTCACCCCGCCGTTCGAGCGAAAGACGTACAACGAGCTGTTCGAGCAGCACGCGGGCGCGTCGCCCGACGACGAGCCGGCGGTCCGCGCGCTGGGCGACGAATTGGGATTCGTCACGCGGGGGAAACACATCGACGTGGTGAAAAACGACGTGTTCGAGGCCAAGGTGGAAAGCGCATTGACTGGCCCCGTGTTCGTTTGCGACTACCCGGCCAGCATTTGCCCGCTCACGAAGCGCAAGGCCGGCGATCCGAACGTGGCCGAGCGGTTCGAGTTGTTCGTGGCGGGAATGGAAGTGGCCAACGCCTATACGGAGCTGAACGATCCAGATCTGCAAGAGGCCCTGTTCAACCGCCAGCTCGACGGGCTGGCGGCCGAGGACTCGATGGCCCGGATGGACCGCGATTTTCTCCGGGCCTTGCGTCACGGCATGCCGCCAGCCGGTGGGCTGGGGGTGGGGATCGACCGGCTCGTGATGCTCTTGACCAATTCGCCCACGATCCGCGAGGTCATCCTGTTTCCGCTGTTGCGTCCCGAAGCGGAGTGAACGATGTATAAGATGCTCCTTTGTTTGCGCTACCTGCGCACGCGCTACATCGCGCTGGCCTCGATCATCAGCGTCACGCTCGGCGTGGCGACGATGATCGTGGTCAACAGCGTGATGTCCGGCTTCACCACCGAGATGCGCGATCGTCTGAAGGGCATTATCTCGGACGTCGTGGTCGAGCCGCGAAGCCTGAGCGGGTTTCCCGATCCCGAGGCGCACATGAAGCTCTTCCGCGAGGTGGCCGGCGATTCGATCGAGGCGATGACGCCCACGGTCGTCGTGCCGGCCATGCTGAGCTTCCAGTATCGCGGCGAATGGACCATGCGGCAGGTGCAGCTCATCGGCATCGACGAGGCGACGCAGAGCCAGGTGAGCGATTTCGGCAAATACCTGCAACACCCGGCCAATCGCCAGAAGATGAGCTTCGAGCTGCGCCCGGGTGGCTACGACGCGCGGGATCACCAGTCCGGCCCCGAGGCGCCCGTGCGCGAGGACATGCGCGACGCGGGCTGGGGCTACCGCCGGCGGATGGCCGAGGAGCAGGCGTTTTTGCGTCCGGCCGAGCTGCGGCCGGTGCGTCCGGCATCCCATTCGCCTGGCGGGAGCGCGTTCCCGCTGCCGCCTCCGCCGGAGGTGACGCCGGTGTCGGCCACGGAGATCGTCTTCCGCGCCGAGCCGCCAGCCCCGCGGCCGTCGCCGCCGGAACCCGCCATGTCCCAGACTCCGCAACTTCCGACGCCCGGCCGCACGAACCTCTTGCGCGAAGGTCCCGAGCCGCCCGCGGCGTTTCCGCCCGTGGCGCTGCCCACCGAATCGCCCGTCGCCCCGACGCCGTCCTATCCGTCGCCGGCGCATCCGGCCGATCCCTTTGCCTCGGCGGCCGCGGCCGAGCAGGACGAGTTCGATCCAGCCAAAAAGCAGCACGCCGGCGCGGTATTGGGCATCGCCCTTTGCAGCTTCCGCGACCACGACGGCGTGGACCGCTTCCTCATCCGACCGGGCGACGACGTGAAGCTCACGTTCCCGAACACCGGCACGCCGCCGAAGATCATCTCCGACAACTTCACCGTGGTGGACGTCTACGAGAGCAAGATGAGCGAGTACGACGCCCAGTTCGTCTTCGTGCCCATCCGCAAGCTCCAGGAGCTGCGCGCGATGATCGACCCGACGACCGACGTGCGCAACGTCAACGCGATCCAGATCAAGCTGCGGCCCGGGGCCAACGGGGAGGACGTACGCGACCGGCTCCGCGCGGCCCTGTCGCCCTCGGCGTACATGGTGTCCACCTGGCGCGACAAGCAGGGGCCGCTTCTGGCCGCCGTCCAGATGGAGACGGCCATTCTCAACGTGCTGTTGTTTCTCATCATCGCCGTGGCCGGGTTTGGCATCCTGGCCATCTTCCTCATGATCGTCGTCGAAAAAACCCGCGACATCGGCATCCTCAAGTCGCTCGGCGCGTCGCGCTCGGGCATCATGGGCATCTTCCTGGGCTACGGATTGTCGCTGGGATTGGTGGGCTCGGTGGCGGGGTTGATTCTGGGGCTCTGGTTCACGCACAACATCAACCCCATCGCCGACGTGCTCGGGCGGATCACCGGCCAGCCGGTGTTCGACCCATCGATCTATTACTTCTACAAGATTCCCACCATCGTCGATCCCTGGACGGTGGGCTGGATCGTCTTCGGGGCGATGGGAATCGCCGTGTTGGCCAGCATCCTGCCGGCGCTCCGCGCGGCGCTGTTGCATCCGGTGGAGGCACTGCGGTATGAATAACGACCTTTCGGAAATGCTCGGCGAGGGCTCGTCGCCTCGACCGCGCGATCCGCGGGCGCACTTCTTTCCGCGCGTGCGGGGCGGGCCGCCGCTGGACGGCGGACCGAAACTCGAAGTCCACGAGATGCAAAGCGTGCTGGGCTCGCTGGCCGAGGAGCCGCCGAAGGCCGTCGAGCCGCCCAAGCCCGCCCGGCCGAAGCCCCGCCGCCGCACGCCGGCCCCGCCGAAGCCGCCGCGGCCGACGGCCGTTCCGGACGGCTCATTCCACGTGCTCGACTCCGCCCACGCGTCCGGCGCCGCGCACCGACCCCACGTTGCCGTCGAAAAACCCGCCGCGGCCGCCGCGCCGGTCCCGGAAGCCAAGACGCTGCTGGACCAAGCGTTCCGGGCCGATCCCGTCCGGCGCGTCGACGCGCCGCACTACCACGGCGCCGTCCTGGACGTGATGGGTCTGGCCAAGAGCTTCTGGAAGGGGCCGTTCACGATCCCCGTCTTGCGCGGCGTCGATATGACGGTTGCCCGGGGCGAGTTCCTGGCCATCGTCGGGCAAAGCGGCTCGGGCAAGAGCACGCTGCTGCACTTGTTGGGCACGCTCGACGCCCCCGACGCCGGCGAGATCCGCTTCGAGGGACGCCGCATCGACAACCTGCCCGGCCGCCAGCGCGACGCCCTGCGCAACCGTCGCTTCGGCATGATCTTTCAGTTCTACCACCTCCTGCCCGAGCTTACCATGCTCGAAAACGTCCTCGTGCCCATGATGATCGGCCAATCCACGCTGGGCTACCTCGCGCGGCGACGGCAGTATCGCCATCGCGCGGTCGAGCTGTTGGACCTAGTCGGCCTGAGCCATCGTCTCAAACACAAGCCCCGCGAGCTCTCCGGCGGCGAGATGCAGCGGACGGCCATTGCCCGCGCCCTGGTCCACCGGCCCGATCTCCTCCTGGCCGACGAGCCCACCGGCAACCTGGACCACGAGACCGGCCAGGGCATTCTGGACGTGCTTCACCGACTCAACGCCGAGCAGAAGCTCACCGTGGTCATGGTCACCCACGACCCCACCATTGCGTCCGCCGCCCACCGCACCGTCCGGTTGACCGACGGGCGGTTTGGGTGAAACGGTAGGCTAGGCTATGTCTGGGCGGATGATTAACGTGACTGAATGTTGGAGAAGCCAGCGGTAGCGTCTGGCGCGGCTATTGTTTCACCTGCCGTTGCGCGTTTGAACACAGTCCGATCCAGAACCCATCTCTGCGCCTCCGCGTCTCCGCGCGAGAATTGTCCGATGTCCTTCATCTCGCGCGGAGACGCGGAGGAAGAGAAAAGAGGATAAAGAGAAAAGAGGATAAGTCCAATTAATGGGACGCGTACTAGACCAAGGATACGCAAATATTTGGACTTATCCCCTTTTTCTCCCCGTTGTCAAACGAGAGGGACTTTCCGGCGAAGACACCGCGGCGAATCTCTTTGTCCAAGGACGTCAATTGACGGGCACGTCTCACGACGCCGTGTTACAAGAGGACGTGCTCCCATGGTCCAAGTGCCCGGAGGGAGATGAAGAATAGGAAACAAGTCTGCTTCACGGGACGCGCGCAAGACCACGAATGTGCGGACGATCGAACTTCTCGCCATTTTCTTTCGGAATCCTCTTTCGCGTTTTGGCACTAATTCTTTTGGAGAGAGTATTCGAGCCTCTCTGGGACGGTCCTATGACGCGGCGAGACTCTTGAAGTGTCGTCAGAATCGGCACAAACGGTCCGAATAGTATAGACGGCCGTGTTTCCCCACTTCAAGGGGTGCCCGCTCCAATGACAACTCGGCCGCCGGCGTAACAGCCAACGGCAGATCAGGAGCAGTTCCAAGCACCGAGCCGACGTGGCGGTCGTGGGGGTCGAGACAGGTCGAGCCGGTGACTCTTAGCGGCAGCCCATCTGTTGCCAATCTGGCACGACGCATCCGAAGGCCACGGCGGCCAATTCATCCTTGGCCATCAATTTTGAGGCTGCTGGGCCAGGCCATCCCTGGATCGTCACGGACTTCGCCACCTTACCCATCCCTCGCAGCGTGCTGGCGACCCATAGTACATCTTGTTCAAGCAAGACTATCGAAATTGCCGAAGTTACCGATTGAATGGATAGTAGCGGTTTTTTGGCGCGGCAACGATCACCAC